>CAMTUV010000013.1:0-55856 GCA_947085015.1 uncultured Nitrospirota bacterium | reverse complement strand
TTCCTGCAGGCTCGGCGGCATCAGGTATATCTGCTCCCGATTGATTGTCTTGATGTTATAGGCCATCTCTTCCCCTTTGTCTTTTTTGTCGCACCTATTTTATCATGTCACTATGCACTTGGGGTTTGTGCAACAGCCTCTATTGCCCTTCTATTTATCTAACAGCTAAATCTACAAATTAAAATTATTTAAGCAGAACAGATCGTTTATGTCAACTCAATAACTCACAGTTTTTTGGAATGCTCTATCATGCTTGCTAATTGCCTGCACTTATTGGTAGATAGTAATACCTGTGATATAATGATTATATATTACTGAATTATTTCTATTATATGGAGGCAACTATGATGTCAGAAGCTGTCGCAACAGCGATCAAGATGGAAACCGATGCCATTGCGTTTTATGAAGAGTCGGCACAAAAAGCCCACCACGCCTTTGGCAAGGAAATGTTCAAGGGTTTCGTAAAGGACGAGAAGAGACATTTGGCTATGCTTCAGGCCGTCTTCAAAGGTCTGGGTCTTAAGGAGGATTTCGCCAACCCGAAGGAAGAGATTAAGACCGTTTTTAGCATGCTCAAGGACCAGATGATGCAGAGGGCAGAGGCCATTCAGAGCGAAATGGATGCGATTAAGATCGCACTTGACATGGAGAAAGCAGGTTTTGATTTTTATACGAAGGCTGCTGCCAATGCCCCCTCGCCTGAGGAAAAGAAGCTCTTCGAGCGTCTGACGATTGAAGAAAACGCCCATTTCACGATACTCAACGAAACGTATTCATTCCTTGAGAATACCGGTCAGTGGTTTATGTACGAAGAGAGAGGAATACTCGAAGGATAATTACAGGACAGGGTTCGAGGGTTCAGGGGACCCAGGGTTCGAGGGTTTATTCCAGAGAAACCAGGATCATTTCAGAACATCCCTTAACCCCTGACACCTTGAACCCCTGAACCCTTTTTTTACATTAAGGAGGCATCAACATGAAAGCCGTGCAAATAAAGCCTGACATATATTGGGTAGGAGCCATCGATTGGGGAATCCGTGACTTTCACGGGTATATCACCCCAAATGGGACGACCTACAATAACTATCTGATCGTTGACAGGGACATCACCCTCATCGACACGGTTAAACATGACTTCTCGGAAATAACGGTTGACAACATAAAAAGCATTGCCGATCCTTCACAAATAAAGAACGTCGTTATCAACCATATCGAGCCTGACCACATGAGCAGCATCGACAAGATAATGGAATACTGCCCGGGCGCAATGATCTACATCACGGATAAGGGGAAAAAGGGCCTTGACCGTCATTTTGATACGTCAAGGTGGAAATTCACGATCGTCAAAACTGGTGATACGCTCAGCACCGGCAAGTATACTATTATATTCCTTGAAACGCCGATGCTCCACTGGCCAGACTCCATGATGAGTTTCGTAAAAGAGGCAAAGCTCCTTATATCCCAGGACGCATTTGGCCAGCACCTTGCTACGGCAGCGCGTTTTGATGACGAATTTGTGGAGTGTGCCTCTCACGCTGAGCTTGATGAGGCAGTCGTAGATTATTACGCGAATATCCTGATGCCTTTCGGCAGCCTCATAAAGAACAAGATCGCAGAGGTGCAGAAGCTCGGCCTTGATTTTGACATGATCGCACCTGACCATGGCATTATATGGAGAGGCGCACCTGGCAAGGTCATCCAGGACTACCTTGATATGGCAAACGGCAGGGCTGCGCTCAGGGTTGCGATCATTTACGACACCATGTGGCACAGTACCGAAAAGATGACATATCCTCTCATGCAGGGCATTCACGATGCAGGAGTTGACTGCAAGATCATAAAGCTCAGGGCATCACCGATGAGCGCTGCGATCAAGGAGTTTTGGAAATCGCGCGGCTGCCTCATTGGCACCCCAACGCTGAATAACATCATGTTCCCCTCTGTGGCCGAATTCCTTACCCATCTGCGCGGACTCAGGCCGAAAAACCGCATCACCGGTGCCTTCGGCAGCTTCGGCTGGGGTGGTGGAGCAGTAAAGGATGCGTACGAGGAGTTCAAACGCATGGGGCTTGAGACCTTTGAACCCGGCGTGCAGGTGCAGTACAGGCCATCAGCTGACGACGACAAGGCCTGCTATGAATTCGGCAAGGCATTCGCAGAAAAGGTGAAGGAATATCACAAGAAGTTCTGACGAACACAAAAAGAGGAGGCTGCAATGAGATCACAAAAGTTGTTTATGATCTGTCTGACGCTGGTTATTGTTTTTTTTACTCACGGTATAATCAGCGCAGATGAAAAGGAGTCGAAATCCGAAGCCAAACTCAGCCCCCAGACAAAGGCCTGCATAGGCTGTCACAACATGGTAACTCCCGGCATTGTAGAGGACTGGCTGTCCAGCAGACACTCATATACGACACCCAAAGCCGCACTGACAAAGCCGGCTCTTGAACGAAGGATATCAGTCACCACTCTGTCAGACGACCTCATGGAATTCGCAGTAGGCTGCTACGAATGCCACAGCAGGAATCCTGAAAAACACCTGGATAACTTCCAGCATATGGGATACCGTATAAATGTCGTTGTATCACCGAATGACTGCAGCACCTGCCACCCCGTTGAAGTTTCACAATACTCCGGAAGCAAAAAAGGACATGCCTGGAAAATTATCATGTCCAACCCCCTTTATCACACCCTTGTCTCAACCATTACCGGCCTTAAAACCGTGGAAAAAGGAAAGATTGTAATGCAGCCGCCTACTCCCCACACACTTCAGGAAACATGCCTCGGGTGTCATGGTACCAAGGTTGAAGTAAAGGGCATGAAAAAAGTGTACAGCGGCAGCGCCTGGGGAGAGATCGAGGTGCCGAATCTTACAAACTGGCCCAGCCAGGGAGTCGGACGGGAGAATCCTGATGGAAGTATCGGTTCATGCTCGGCCTGTCACCCGCGCCACAGCTTTTCGATCAAGATCGCCAGGCAACCTGAGACATGCGGACAATGTCATCTTGATCCTGACGTGCCTGCGTATAACGTATACAAAGAGAGCAAACACGGCAATATCTATGACGCGTACAAATCAGAATGGAACTTTACAAACGTGCCATGGGTGCTGGGCAAAGACTTCAAGGCTCCAACGTGTGCAACATGTCATGTCAGTCTCGTCACTGCACCTAATGGTAATGTTATTGCCGAGCGGACACATGACTTTGGCGCACGCCTTTGGGTCCGTCTCTTCGGGCTCATTTATGCGCATCCGCAGCCAAAGGACGGCAATACCACGATCATCAGGAACAAAGACGGTCTTCCCATGCCCACAACGTTTCTCAATGAGCCTGCCTCAGAGTTTCTGATCGACAAGGCTGAGCAGGAAAAAAGATACGATACCATGAAAGGCGTCTGTCGGGGCTGCCATAGCACGCGGTGGATAAACGACCATTTTGCAAAGCTTGACAATACGATCAAAGAGACAAACGAGATGACCCTGTCAGCCACTAAACTTATGTCTGAGGCATGGGACAAGGGTATTGAGGACAAGTCGAATCCCTTTGACGAGCAGATCGAAAAACTCTGGATCAAGCAGTGGCTATTCTATTCAACCTCTATCCGTTATGCCTCTGCCATGACTGGCGCTCCTGACTATGCTGCCTTCAAGAACGGCTGGTGGGAGCTTTCTGAAAACCTCCAGAAGATGCGTGACCTGATTGACCAAAAAGAAAAGATAAAGAAGGCCGGGCAAACTCAGAAAAAGAAATAGAGAGGGAAGGCATGTCCTTCCCTCTCCCTAAATACCTGCAGCTTTATCCCACGATCCGCTGCAATCAGGCATGTGCTTTCTGCTTTAACGGTGCAACAGGTTTTGTGAAAGACATGCCTCCTGACAATGCATTGAACCTTCTCGATATCATGCTCGCCCTCAACATCCTTGATCTCGATATTATGGGCGGCGAGCCTTTTCTGCTGCCATGGATGCCGTCTTTTCTCCGCGCTGCAATCAAGGAAGGGATCATGGTGAATATCAGCACCAATGGCAGTTTCCCTGAAGTCGTGGAAGAATTCAGAGGATTACGCCCTGAGCAGATCAATATCGGCATTTCTCTTGAAGGCAGTTCTGCTCAAACGCATAACCGCCTGACCAATGCGGCCAATTTCGAAAAGGCCATCTCCAGCATCAGTTCACTTGTTTCGTTGGGCTTGAATCCGATCGTAAAAACCGTTACAACCAAAGCAACCATGCCTGATATCCAGTCAGTGGTCGACCTGCTGAGAAGACTGGGTGTTAAGCGCTATTATCTGATCCATAGGGATCTCTTTTCTGTAAACTGTATGGATAAAGAAGATGCTCTGAGCTTTTCCGAATTCATGAGCTTCTTTCACACCGTTAAAGACCGGAATCCTGATCTTGAGATCAACAGGGTTCATGCATCCTGTTTTGAAAAGACCGCACTTCCAAACGGTGTGCGCTGCGCAGGCGGTGTCCGCAAGCTGTCGGTCCTGCCAAACGGCTCTGTGTACCCCTGCAACCTGCTTCAGCATAGCCCTGAATTCAATCTCGGCAATATTTTCGCTGACACATTTTCGGATATATGGTCAAGTCCCGGACTTGCGTTGTTCCGCAGTTTTAACAGCAACAAATGCTCTGTGACTGACTGCTCAAATCATTCATCCTGCACAGGCGGTTGCCCTGCCCATGCCCTTCTTCACAGGTATGCGTTTCATGGCACAGACATCAGGTGCCATGAGCATCAATTACGCTGAAATTCTTCAGGCTGCTGTCTGAGCCCCTATAGGTATGGTTATTGCTTTAGATTATGACGTGGTGGAGACTCATGCGAGTAAGCACTGGGATTCGTATCAGATTCATGGTCGATTTCTGCATGTGATTACACAAGACATGCGGTAAATGACGCTGTCTTAGTTAATGATATTGAATGTTTCATTGACTTTAAAAGATGTATATGATTAAATTTAATCGATATTATGATTATATTTTATAAGTGATAGTTCAGAGTTATCTTCCTGTATTTATTATGAGCACGTTGCAGGCATCCATATGAGGTCGTACCACTGACTGGGGGAGGAATATTCAGCCAGTGTTAGCGAGAGGGGGTTCATGATGCATCGCGGCACATTACTGACCATACTGATTATTGTTGTTCTGTCCCTGACATTGTCGGATATCGGCTCAGCGGCAACCCACCCTCCTCACGTACCTGAAAATGGTGTCAACTGCGACAGCTGTCATCTGCCGGCAGCCGATCCGGTATGGGCAGTGGGCAATGATCCCGATCCTGACCAGAACGAACCCTACAACAGGATCTGCTGGAAATGCCATAACGACGTTCAGGCTCCCTTCAGAAAGACACATTCAACCACAGCCACAAATTCGACCACGTATGCTCAGTGGAAATGGCTCTGCACGAACTGCCATAATCCGCATCAGCAGTCACAGGTCAATTTCAACCAATATGTTGCTTCCCTTACCGGCACGATAACCGGTATAAATGCAGGCACAAAGGAGTTCACCCTCAGCGCAAGTCTTCCACCAAGGCCCGGGATAGGAGACGCAACGAACCTCAATGACTATATCGGCTGGACCATTGTCCCCAACCGCACGTATAAGACTCTCAACTATAAGATCGCATCAAATACTGGAAATACCGTTACGGTAACAACTGCTGTCAATGTATCCAGGGTACCGCTGAACTCACTGTTCGGCATCCTTCCGGGGAAACTATTAAAAGATGTGATCTATACGCCGCCACCGGGCGGAGCCAAATACACGCGGTTCATTTCTATGGAAGGTCAGGGGTCATTTGTCCATAACGATACCCTTGCAGACGGTCAGGACAGCACGCCTGACGGCATCTGCCAGATCTGCCACGGCATCCGAACCCAGGGAGCAACCATCACTCGCAGCACGGCTGACGGCACCGGTTTTGGCGACGGGCATCCAACTGATGCTGCATCGATCTGCACCCCTTGTCATGATCATGGCAGCAGCGGCTTTGGCGCCAATTGTTCAGCCTGCCACGGGTTCCCTCCGGTGGACTTGGGAACACTGGTATCAAATCCAACTCCAACCGGCTCATCGACTGCAGGGGCTCACACAAGACATGCGACATCTTCAGACATGAACTACTCCTGTGATACCTGTCACTTCAACGGCATGCCGGCAACACCGATCACAGGAAATAACAAGATCCAGATCGGCTTTAATATGTTCGGCACAGGAAACGGATCATATGACGGACAGACTCTCGTCAATGGCTACACATATGAGGGGACGAACGGCACAACAGTCACCGCAGGGGGCACCAAGAAGTGCTCAAATATCTACTGCCACGGAAACTATCCGGGAAGCGGTAAAAATGCCTCGCCTGTCTGGAACAACTCGGGAAGCGCAGCTTGCGGGACCTGTCATGGGGCTTCGAATAACCAGACGCCTGCAAGCGGGAAGCATGGTGCGCATGTTGATTTGGCATACCATAACTTTTCCTGCACTCTCTGTCATAAGGATATAGTCGGCGGGAGTTCACCCTCCAGTTATACAATCGCTGACACAGAAAAACACGTAAATGGCTATATGGATTATAAGTTTGACCCGACAGACCCAAGGGTCGCCGGAGGCACATACAACATTGCCACAGGGACTGCAGCGCCTACCAATGGGACAACCCCGCGAGCTTTTGGGACCTGTAATAATATATACTGCCACTCAAACGTTCAGCCAGAGGGCGGAGTTGGCAAGCCGTCAAGTTATTCCAATCCTTCATGGGCACTTGCCGGTACTGCTGTCTGCGGTTCATGCCATGCAGGCGGTCATGGCTCTCTCCTGGGAACAGGGAGTCACTCAAAACATCTTGCATATTTCTTCACCACGTCAGATTTTTATAAATGCGTCATCTGTCATACCTATGAACCCTCAATTTCGTTAGGTTGTTCAAGTTGCCACAACATGTACGCAACAACTGAATATGCCAAGCATGCCAATTATCAGATAGACATAGCATTTGATCCTGCCTTCAAGGCGGGCGGCTCAGCTACTTATAACGGTACACCAGTTCCAGGTGACGGATACAATAGTTGTTCAAACACGTACTGCCATGGAGACGGGACATCTATTGCAACGGGAACGATAACTGCAAATACTTCGCCTGTTTGGGGTAATCCAGGATCCCTTACCTGCAGTTCATGCCACGGATACCCGCCCAGTTATGCAAACAGCACTCCAAAGGCAAACAGTCACTCCTCTCATGCAGGCAGATCCTGCGATACCTGCCACTATGGCACTACGACTGATGGGACAAGCGTTACATCGAAGGTTAATCATGTCAACAAACTGTATAATCTCGCCCCGAAACCTGGAACAAGCTTTAATTACAGTTTTAATGCTTCAGGAGGTTACTGTTCCAACGGTTATTGCCACAGTAACAGCCAGGGTCTGTCCGATCCAACTCAGCCGCCTGCATATGCAACCCCAACGTGGGGTGATCAGGCATCAGGACAGTGCGGTACCTGTCATAACCTTGGATCACATACCGGCGGCTGGGGAACCCCTATGTCGACAGGAAGCCACACTGCACACTTCCTTTATGACTACAGTTTCGGCACCAGTCCTTCCAACTGTCAGGTATGTCATTATGTGAATATAACGGGAGATACCTGCAGTCTCTGCCATCCG
The DNA here is from genome assembly GCA_947085015.1 of uncultured Nitrospirota bacterium. Classification (GTDB taxonomy): domain Bacteria; phylum Nitrospirota; class Thermodesulfovibrionia; order Thermodesulfovibrionales; family UBA6898; genus UBA6898. Next base: position 48,175 of record CAMTUV010000013.1, on the reverse strand, counting down.
GGCGGATCAAGTTATAGTGATAGAGACGCTTATTCACGCAATGCAGCAAACCATGTTAATAATCTGGTAGATGTAGACTTTTTATCAGCGATAACCGGCAGCACGGCCTCGTATTCGGGTGACCGGATCCCGGGGACATCCTTTGGCTCCTGTTCCAATGTTTACTGCCATAGCAATGGCACATCTCGCGCATCAGGGGTGATACCTGCAAATACAAGCCCTGCATGGGGGACAGTGGGAACACTTGCGTGCAATGCATGCCACGGCTTCCCACCCGGGTACGCCAGTGGTACACCAAAAGCAAACAGTCACGTCAGTCATGCCAGTTATAGTTGCGCACAGTGCCACAACTCCACAACAGCGGATGGGACTATCATCACAAACTATCAGAAGCATGTTAACCTGATCTATGATCTATATCCACGGGCCGGCAAGTATTTCTCCTATGCCTATGGCACCTGTTCCAATATTTCCTGCCACGGCAAAACCAGCGCAGCTTGGGGATCACCGGCATCATACGACTGCGTTGATCTTGACGGCGACGGCATCTGCGCTGATGACAACTGCCCGACCATAGCAAATCCCGGACAGGAGGATACGAACGGAAACGGGATCGGTGACATTTGTGAGGGCTGGCTCTCGATATCTGCTGGACAGTCTTACAGCCTGGCACGAAGAACGGATGGGGCCCTCTATGCCTGGGGATATGGAGAATCAGGAAATCTCGGCGACGGGATGCAGGAGAGCAGACTTATGCCCTCACAGTCCGGTCCCGATACAGACTGGACAACAAGTGATGGAGGACTGTTTCATACAGTCGCCCTGAAGTTGGACCATACGCTCTGGGCATGGGGTACAAATTCCTTCGGGCAATTGGGGACAGGGACTCCATATTCTTTTTCTCCTGCTCAGGTGGGAGGCGACAGCAACTGGCTTGCGGTTCAGGCCGGGGAATACCACACGGTGGCGATAAAAACCGATGGAACATTGTGGACCTGGGGGCGCAACTCGTATGGGCAATTGGGCCTGGGCGATGCACTCATAATAAAAAAACCCTCGCCGACACAGATAGGCACGGACACAGGGTGGACACACATAGCTGCCGGCGAAAGCTTCTGCCTGGCGATAAAGGCAGGCACTCTCTGGGCGTGGGGGGCCAACAGTTCCGGACAACTTGGGGACGGGTCTACGACACAACGATACGCGCCGGTCCAGATCGGCGGCGATAGTGACTGGGTCATGGTTGCTGCAGGCTCCTATCATGGCCATGCAATAAAGTCGAACGGATCGCTCTGGGCCTGGGGACATAACGCCGATGGGCAATTAGGCGATGGAACTATCGCCCGAAAACTTGCACCCGTGCGGATCGGAGCGGATACAGACTGGACTTCCATATCAGCAGGGTATTGGCACACGATCGCCCTGAAGATCAACCAGACCTTATGGTCCTGGGGAAGAAATGACTCTGGCCAATTGGGCGACAGCACAATCAACACAACCATCGATACCAGGAAGCCCAGGCAGGTGGGGAGCAATGCTACGTGGGTTTCCATCGCGGCAGGGAATACGCACAACCTTGCCCTCAGGTCAGATGAATCGCTCTGGACATGGGGTTACAATTCTGATGGACAAGTAGGCGATGGGACAAAGATCAACAGACTTTCTCCTACTCCTATTTATTGGTACTAAAGATGGGTTGCTGCAAGAAAAAGTCAGCACGAAAACGGTGATCTCAGAGATCGTTATTCCTTGACCCTCTTCCATCTCCTGTGGATCCAGAGCCATTCTGAAGGATATTTTTTTATATACTCTTCAATCGGTTTCGAAAAGTTGATCGTATCATGAAGAAAAGCTGTGTCGCTGTCTTCTTCTGCTGCAAGGGCAATCTCCTCCTGGATCTCGATAATATGCCCCTTCTCCGTCCTCCTGATGAAAAGCGGGACAACTGCTGCTCCGGTCTTCCGTGCAATGACCGCAGGTGTCTTCATGGCGTACGCGTTCTTGCCGAGGAAATGAATAATGATGCCTTCGGATTTGATCACGCTCTGATCCATAAGAATAGCGACCGCTTCCTTCTTCTTCAGACATGAGAGTATCTGCCTGAGCGCACCCTGTTTATAGATGATATGGTTTCCGTATTTCTCCCTGGTTCTCACGATGAACCTGTCGAGATATTCGTTGTTCTGCTTTCGGGCGACAATACTCGCACGACCAAGTGTCATTGATAGATAAACAGCCATCAGTTCCCAGTTGCCGCAGTGGCCCGTGATACAGATGACGCCTTTGCCCCTGTTCAGAGCCCTTGTGAAGTTTTCGGTGCCTCTCAGTTCAATGTTCCTCAGCACACTGCCGCCCATACCATAATAGATCTTGACAACCTCAATGACCAGCCTGCCAAGGTTCCTGAAGTTCCGGCGGATAACGGCATGAGAATCTTCCGTAAGAGTCAGCGCCCCGCGTTCCACTGCTGCCCGGATATTGTCAAGAGCAATGTTCCTCCTGCTGCCCCAGAAGACATAGGTCAGTAGACCAAGGGCATCTCCAACGCAGAGGGCAAGTCTGAGCGGCAGCACTGCAAATGGAAATGTGACCAGAACAAGCACGGAAAAAGAAATGAACTGACGAAGCTTCTTCATTGGCTGTTTTCTTCTTTGTCCTTCTCTTGTTTCTCTTCCTTCTTGTCCCGCTCCTTGAAGGCTTTCGTGATCTCTTCAAACCGTTTCATGACCAGGTGGCTGAGGGTTCCCTCAGGCCATGTGCCTTGATCATTCAATTCTCCAGACGCCATGCCGGTAAAGAGCTCAAGTCCTTCTTCCACCCGGCTGATAGCATAGATACTGAATTTGCCTTCCTTTACCGCATCAACTACGTCTTTTCTGAGCATAAGGTTGTGTATATTCTTCTGCGGTATGACCACGCCATGGGTTCCGTCAAGGCCGCGCACCTTGCAAAGGTCAAAGAAGCCCTCGATCTTCTCATTTACGCCTCCGATGGGCTGCACATCGCCATGCTGGTCCATGGAACCTGTAATCGCCAAATCCTGCCTCAGCGGAATACCTGCCAGACTGCTCAGGATGACATAAAGCTCTGCACAGGATGCGCTGTCACCCTCGACCATCTCATAAAGCTGTTCAAAGGTTATGGACGCAGAAAAGCTTATCGGCTTTTTCGACGCAAACGTGCTGTGGATATAGTTGCTGATGATCAGAATCGCCTTTTCATGAATCTTGCCGCTCATCTTGGTCTCACGCTCAATGTTGACAACACCGGCCTTGCCTGTAAAGGTCTTTGCCGTAATCCTTGAAGGTTTGCCGAACATATAGTCGCCCATGTCCAGGACAGCAAGACCATTGATCTGTCCGATCTTTTCCCCTTTTGTATCTACAATGATAGATCCCTCAACGAGCATCTCCTGGATGCGGTCTTCGATTCGGCTGTTTCTGTATACCTTTTCCTGAAGCGCCCTCTCAACATGACTGTCCTGAACAACAGTGCTCCCTGCCTTCTTCGCCCAGTAGTTCGCCTCCCTGATAAGGTCTGTCACCTCGCTGAACTGGGATGACAGTTTTTTCTGATGGCCGGCAAGACGGGCACCGTATTCGACAACCTTGGCAACACCGGACCTGTCAAAAGGAAGAGTCTTTTCCTTTTTCGATTTGCTTGCGACAAAAGCAGCATACTTCTGGATCGTATCCGCACTGCTGTTCATCCTGCTGTCAAAATCTGCCTTTACCTTGAAAAGTTCCCGGTATTCATCATCAAGGTTATGCAGAAGATAATAAAGATGCGGAGTGCCGACAAGAATGACCTTGACCTTGAGCGGGATTGCCTCAGGCCGCAGCGTCGTGGTTGAGATCATTCGGTACTGTTCCCATATGTCTTCTATACGCACCTCTCCATTGCGTATCGCCCTCTTCAACGCTTCATACGAAAACATATTGCGGAGCAGATCAAGGGCATTGATCACGATGTACCCGCCATTGGCCTTATGAAGAGAGCCTGCCTTGATCATCGAGAAGTCTGTTGAGGCAACACCGTATTGGAACTTGTATTCAAGTCTGCCTAAAAGATTAAAGTACGTCGGATTGCTTTCGTACACACAGGGAGCACCCTCGGTCTGCCCATTGTTGACAAGGACATTTACTGCGTATCGGGTAAAGGTCGGCTCATTCTTCTGCATACGCAGGAACGGCAGGGCTGGTGCCTGCTCTTCCTGGCCCTTGAAATCATCGATATGCTCCAGAATATCCTCGGTCAGCTCCGACAGATAGGTGAATATCTTTTCGTGGGATATATATTTCTGCTTCAGGTCTTCTGTCAGATGACCTACGACTGAAAGCGCTGCATCGCGTTCAAGATTGGCAAGAAGAATCTTCAGGTTCTTTTCAGCTTCCCGTACTTCCCGCACCACATCATTCAGCCTCTCCTGAAGAGTCTTGCCAATCTCGTCAATCTTCCCCTTTATCGTCTCCTCAAGCGTCTCATATTCCTCTTCGGTCAGCGGTTCACCGGTCTTCTTTATCGGAACGATCATAAGTCCGCTCACACTCTTGCGGATCGAAAAGCCCTTAGCCTTTGCATCTTCATCCAGGGCTGAAAAATAGTCCTTTTGCTTTTGCTGAAATGCCTCGACGGTCTGGTTTTTCTGTTTTTCATATTCCTTGGATTCAAATATCTTCGGAATTTCGACCCTCAGTGTTTTAATCAGTTCATCCATATCCTTATGGAACAAAGATGCCATGCCCGGAGCAAGAGAAATGGCAAGAGGCACATCGATGTCTTTGAAGTTGTACACATAGCACCAGTCAGAAGGCACGGGTTCATCAGCAGCCTTCTTGCTGAGAAAGGCCTTGATGGTGGTCATCTTGCCCGTGCCATTTTCGCCAAGCATGAAGATATTGAACCCTCTGTTTTCAAGGTTCAGGCCAAAGTCTATCGCCCGCAGCGCACGTTCCTGGCCAATCGTCTCGACCGACTCGGGAAGCTCGTCCGTGGTATTAAATGGAAAAACAGCGGGATCACAACACTGGTAGAGTTCTTCGATTCTAAGCGGTGTTATCATGCAGCCCTCCCCAGAAGGATCCTGCGCCCTATACGCAGGTGACATGGTGATATGACGTGCTGCCAACTATTAGATTCCTGCATAACTAACGACCTATTTCTGTCACTCCCGCTTGTCGGGAGTCCTTCCGGCAGAAAGATTCCGGACAAGCCGGAATGACAAAACGCAGGGAATTTCTCTTGCATATTTCAATAATCTGAAGACTTGCAGCAACAGGAAAAGAACGCTTATTTCTTTCGTAAGGCAATCTTGTTCAGTGCGTTGATATACGCCTTGGCAGCCGCAACAATAATATCCGTGTCAGCACCCTGGCCCCGCGCATTCTTCCCGTTCTCTTCAAGGGTAACAACAACTTCTCCCAGCGCATCAGTGCCGCCGGTAATTCCCTTTACTTCAAATTTCAGAAGATTGCTCTTTGTCTTCGTCATACTGGCAATAGCCTTGTACGTTGCATCTACAGGACCATCGCCTTTGGCCGTCTTCTGTACAGAGCGGCCCCTGATATTCAACTTGACCGTAGACTTCGGAACCACTCCCATGCCGCTGGCCACTTTCAGATCCACGAGCCTGAATACCGCAGGGATCTTCGAAAATTCCTCGGTCACAAGCGTCTCAATGTCCTCGTCAAAGATCTCCTTCTTCTGGTCAGCCAGATGCTTGAACTTCACAAAAGCGGTTTCGATCTCTTCAGGCGCCAGGTCATAGCCGAGTTCCTGAAGGTGAGTCTTGAAGGCATGGCGACCTGAATGTTTACCAAGTATCAGTTCTGTCTGCTTCAGTCCGACATCCTCTGGCCTCATGATCTCATAGGTCATTTTTTCCTTGAGCAGGCCATCCTGATGTATGCCTGACTCATGGGCAAAGGCATTTGCTCCCACGATCGCCTTGTTCGGCTGAACGTACATGCCGGTGATCCTCGTCAAAAGTCTGCTTGTCCTGATGATCTCAGTTGTATTGATATTCGTAGTCGCCTTATAGAAGTCCTTTCTTGTGGCGAGGTTCATCACGACCTCTTCCATGGAACAGTTCCCGGCGCGCTCGCCAATGCCGTTGATCGTACATTCAACCTGCCCTGCGCCGTTACGTATGGCCTCAAGTGAGTTGGCAACAGCAAGGCCAAGGTCATTGTGGCAGTGCACAGCTATGACAGCACTATCGCCGATCTTATCCTTGATCGCCCTGATCATGGCGCCGAACTCTGATGGCGTCGTGTACCCGACCGTATCAGGAATATTCACAGTCAAGGCACCGGCTTCGATCACGGCCTGGACAACTTCTATCAGATAAGAAAGTTCTGTACGCGTGGCATCCATAGGAGAAAACTCAACATCAGCAGCAAGGCTTCTTGCCAGCTCAACCATAGCAACCGAACGTTTGAGCGCTTCTTCCCGGCTCACCCTGAACTGATATTTCAGGTGTATATCAGAGGTGGAATGAAACGTATGTATCCTGTGTTTTGGAGCATCCTTAACCGCTTCCCAGGCCCTCCTGATATCTTCTTCTTTTGCACGGGCAAGTCCGGCGATTATGGTGCCCTGCACCTCATTGGCAATACGCTTGACTGCAGCGAAGTCACCGGGTGAGGCTACAGGAAATCCGGCCTCAATGATATCTACCCCGAGTTTTACCAGCTGTTTTGCCATCGAAATCTTTTCATCGACGTTCATAGAACAGCCGGGTGACTGCTCTCCATCGCGCAGGGTCGTGTCGAATATTTTTATCGTTCTCATAATTGCACCCCTGTTTGTCCAGGTGATTGATCCGGCTTCTGTTTCTTCTTTCTTACAAATAGCACGATATTTTCAATTATACCCCAAGAGAGATACGCCATGGCAAAAACAAAAATGGCGGTAGACGGGTGAATCAGCATCACAAATAGTATCATCACAAAAACAATGAGCATCCAGAAGGGCTTTTTCTCCTTAAAGTCCACTTCTTTTATCCCATGGAATCTGAGCGTGCTGACCATCAGCAGGGCAATAAACATCGTAAGCAAAAGATATACGACATGCTTGCCCGGAACGCCATCCCAATGCAGATTATAAAAGATGACCACTGAAGCAAGGATGGACCCGGCTCCGGGGATTGGCATACCCTTGAAGGCCTTTGAACCTAAGCTCCCGGTCTGAACATTGAAGCGCGCAAGCCTGAGCGCGCCACAGGCAATAAACAAAAATGCAGCTGCCCAGCCCAGCCTGCCAAAGGGCATGAGCGCCCATTTATACATCATGACTGCAGGTGCTACACCAAAAGCAACAAGATCGGACAAAGAGTCAAGTTCGACGCCAAATTGGGTAGTAGTGTTTGTCAGCCTGGCGATCCATCCGTCAAGACCGTCAAAGATATTTGCAAGCAGTATCGCCCAGGCAGCATGGAGAAAATTGCCGTTTATGGCAGACATGATTGCATAGAAACCGCAAAACATGCCGCAGAGCGTAAGGATATTCGGAAGAAGATAAACCCCCTTCTTCGGCTGCTTTTCGGTATGCTGTTTGTGTCCTGCTTCCATAACCGCTATCCTCCTGCAATCTCCCCAAGAACAGTTTCACCTGCCTTGACCCTATCGCCCAACCTGATCTTTATCACTGCATCCTTCGGAAGATAGATATCAACCCTTGAACTGAACTTGATCAGTCCATAGCGCTCGCCGCGCTGCAAAATATCTCCCTCTTTTTTCCTGCAGACAGCCCTGCGGGCGACAAAACCAGCAACCTGTCTTAGCAGGAGATCTCCGTACTGTGTCTCAAACACCATGTCAATATGCTCGTTCTGCATTGAGGCCTCGTCCTTATACGCTGCCAGGAATTTCCCCTTTACATGCTGAACCTTCTTTACCCTGCCGTCGCAGGGAACGCGGTTCACATGCACATTAAAAGGGGACATAAAAATACTTACCTGCTTTACATCTTTATGAAGATGCTCAGTTTCGATCACATCCTTAATAACAATAATCTTGCCGTCAGCAGGCGCAACAAAGATATTTTTCCCTTCCGGTGCGGTCCGCTCAGGATCTCTGAAAAAATAGAGCATGAACGCGGTCAGAAGAAGGGACATTAACGCAATGCCATGCCCACCCATTAAAAACAAAATACCGGACAGGGCTGCAAAAATGATAATGAACGGATATCCTTCAGGAGCGAATTTCATAACATCCGTAATGCGTGACGCGTCACGCGTAACAAATACCGGAGATTAACTTCATTCATAATCCATCCTTAACTGATCACGCATCACGCGTTACGCATCCCGAATTATGCCTTTAATTTATCGACCAGCTTGCCCTTCTTGAGCCAGGGCATCATGGCACGGAGCTTTCCACCGACCTCTTCGATCTGGTGAGCTTCACCTTTACGGGTAAGGGCATTGAAGGCAGGCTTGTTCGCCCTGCATTCAAGCATCCATTCCTTTGCAAAAACGCCATCCTGGATTTCGCCAAGGATCTTCTTCATCTCCTTTTTGGTCTCCTCGGTAACTACCCTTGGTCCACGGGTAAGGTCACCGTATTGGGCTGTATTGCTGATTGAGTAGCGCATGTTGGATATGCCGCCCTCGTAGATAAGGTCAACGATGAGCTTCACCTCATGCAGACACTCGAAATATGCCATCTCAGGTGCATACCCTGCCTCAACCAGTGTCTCAAAACCTGCCTGGATAAGAGAGGTGATACCGCCGCAGAGCACAGCCTGTTCCCCAAAAAGATCTGTCTCTGTTTCTTCCTTGAAGGTTGTTTCAATAATGCCGGCCCTGCCGCCGCCGTTGGCCGAGGCATAAGCAAGGGCAATGCCTTTGGTATTCTTGGACGGGTCCTGATGGATTGCGATCAGACAGGGGACACCGCTGCCCCTGGAATATTCAGCCCTTACCAGGTGGCCTGGCCCCTTCGGCGCTGCCATGAACACATTCACATGCGCAGGCGGCACGATCTGGTCGAAGTGGATGTTAAAGCCGTGGGCAAAGGCAAGGTACACACCCTTCTTCATATTCGGCGCAATTTCGTTATTATATATGTCTGCCTGATATTCATCCGGAAGCAGGATCATAATTACATCAGCGATTTTTGCCGCATCTGCAGGGGTCATGACCTTGAACCCAGCTGCCTTTGCCTTATCCCAGCTTGAACCCTTCCTCGCGCCGATGGTAACGTCCATGCCGCTTTCCTTCAGGTTGTTCGCATGAGCATGTCCCTGGCTGCCATATCCCATGATCACGATCTTCTTTTTCTTCAGCACTCCCAGATTCGCATCTTTATCGTAATAAACTTTTATCATACTTCCTCCTTATAAGGTTGTTATTGATGGTTTGGTAATTAAGAGGCAATATTATAGAATAAATATGCGGATTTTTCTATTTGCCGAATTGCTTCCTTACTGCGCCTTCAGTTCAGATATCTTTTTTTTCAGAACAGGATGGATCTTTTCAAGGGCGATCTCCATAAGAGGAATCAGCACGAAATCTCTTTCATGCAGGTGCGGATGAGGAATATTCAGGTCAGCGGAATCAATGATCCTGTCGTCATAAAAAAGAATATCAAGATCAATAACTCTCGGCCCCCAATGAACAGCTGAGACCCTGCCCATTGAAAGTTCAATGTCCTTCATGCACTGGAGGAGATTTTGAGGTGAAAGGTCTGTCTCTGCCTCGATTGCCATATTGATAAAATGCGGCTGGTCTGTCACTCCCCAGGGCTCGCTCTCGATCAAAGAGGAACGTTTTAAAACAGACAGACCTTGCTGCTCAAGCAGTCTGATCGCCTCAAGACAGTTTTCCTGCCTGCTGCCAAGATTGGAACCTATACTGATATGGACAATGGACATATTTAAGTAGGAAGTATGCAGTAAGGAGTAGGCAGCAGACAATTCTTCTGGCTGTGGCAAAAAAGCATCGCCTTCAGGCCTGGCTATTCTTCTTTCTGCTTACTCCCTACTGCTTACTATTTATTGAGCGCCTTGCCTATGCGCTCAACCGCCACTTTCATACGCGCGGCAGGGACAGTCAATGCAAAGCGAATATAGCCTTCCCCGGGTGCGCCGAAACCGTTGCCTGGCGTGCCGAGAACTCCTGCCTTATCGAGCAGATGAGCAGCAAAAGATGAGGAATCATATCCCTGAGGAACCTTGGTCCAGAGGTAGAAGGATGCCTTCGGCTTGATAACTTCCATGCCGAGATTCTTGAGTCCTGCATAGAGGACATCTCTTCTTTCCTGGTACGTGCCCCTGATCTCGGCAAGAATTTTGTCATCCGTCTCAAGAGCAGCTATGGAAGCCTCCTGCACTGCCTGGAACACGCCAGAGTCAAGGTTTGACTTAATCTTGCCGAGGCCAGCTATCACATCCTTATGGCCAACCGCAAAACCGATCCTCCAACCGGTCATGTTGTAGGTCTTCGAAAGGGAATGCATCTCAATACCGACTTCCTTTGCCCCGTCCACCTCCATAAAACTCATCGGTTTTTCATTGTCAAAGTAGATCTCGCTGTACGCCGCATCATGGCAGACGATGATGTTATTGTTCCCGGCAAGCTCGATCACCTCTTCGTAGAACCTCCGCGGCGCACAGGCAGAGGTCGGGTTATTCGGGTAATTGATGTACATCAACCTGGCCCTTTTAAGAATATCCGCAGGAATTGACTTGAGATCCGGCAGGAAATTGTTCTCTTCGACAAGGGGCATCATGTAACTCTCTCCGCCTGCAAAAAGGGTTCCGACAGGGTACACCGGATAGCCCGGACAAGGAACAAGCACAACATCTCCAGGCTCCACAAAGGCAAGCGGAATATGGCCGATGCCTTCCTTTGATCCGATTAGGGAGAGCACCTCGGTCTTTGCATCGAGTTCAACATTGAAGCGGCCCTTGTACCATGCGGCAACAGCCTGACGAAATGAGAGCATACCCTCGTATGAAGGATACCGGTGATGTTCGGGCTTCTCCACCGCTTTTTTCATGGCGTCCACAATATGCTTTGGCGTTGGGATGTCAGGGTCGCCTATGCTGAGATCTATCAGATCAACGCCCTTTGCCCTTGTCTCCTGCTTCATCTTGTCTATGGTTGCAAAAAGATAGGGGGGAAGATTCTTCACCCGTGATGCAAGTTCAACAGTAATGCTCGGTTTCAATGGTCCCTCCGGTATGAATAAGGTATTATTTTTGAGTATAAGATTATAACAGAAACCTGACAGTGATTGACAAAACCTCTGTTTTGTATTTTAATGAGAGCACATACTGATGGGCGGGGGCGAGGTAACGGGTCTATGGCAAAAGAACAGTGGGATACATATTTCGATGCAGTCAAGAAAGAAGACTGGCAAGCCGCAAAAAAATTTCTTCAGCTCATCTCGAAACAGGACAGGAACAACCCCCAAACATTCATGAAGATCGGTGACGTCTGCCAGCGGACAGGCGATAAAACCGATGCAATAGCCGCTTACACTCATGCAGCACAGCTTCTCCGCATGCAGGGTTTTGCCCAAAAAGCTCTCGCAACATACAAGATAGCGCTGAGGCTCGACCCCAACAACCCTGAGATCATCAGCCGCGCCGAGATACTGATGGATGAGTTCGAAGCGGCAAAATCAACGCCTCACATGCCGATATCCGCCGTCTCATCAGCACCTGCTGCTGAAGAACTGCCTCTTACCCCTGAGGAAACAGCACCTGCAGATGCTGAAGTTCCCCAGCCTTCTGACTGGCTCGAAAGGACTGCCGTTTCACCGGAATCATCAGAAGATAAAATAGTCACTCCTGAGATACTGCCTCCTGACATGACCTCGCTGCTTGAAAACACCTCATTAACAACAGAGCCGACCCGATCACAAGCAGACTCCGCTCAGATACAAGTGCCTGCCACTCCTGAGCTTGAGTTACCTGCTGAGGAAACAGTGCTTGATACGGGCAGCGGGCAGCAGGCAGAAACCCCTGCAGATGAACCTGCCGAAGCGACTAACGAAAATGGGGAATGGCTTGAGTCTGCGTACGAAGCCCTGGATACCAGGATGTTTAAGCCCGAGGCTGAGAGGCCCTCTGGGGAAACAACTTTCCATGACGATGATGCCATTAATCTTATCATGGGCCAGACGCCTGCCGAACGAGATGAGGATCTCACTGAGACGATGAAAGAACTCCTCATACCGCTCTCGGAACGTAAGGAGACGAACATACCGGAAATCTTTCAGGACCTGCCTGAGACAATGGTCACGAGTTTCATACGTGGACTGACTGTCAGAAAATTCAGAGATAAGCAGCATGTGATCGAAGAAGGCGATTCCGGTGACTCCATGTACATTATCAGATCCGGCAGAACAAGGGTTGTCGCCCATATGCTTGGCAGGGAACTGGAACTTGCCCTGCTCGGAGAGGGAGATATCTTCGGTGAAGTCGGCTTTCTGACCGGCAGGCCACGAACCGCTGCGGTGATTGCTGATGGACCTGTCGAGGTGTTTGAGATCAGCAGACTGGACATCGAAAAACTGATCGAGACAAATCCTGAGATCATTGCAAAGATAGAAGGCTTTTATGAAACACGCGTCAGGGACACTATCAGAAAAATAAAGAACTGACCGCTATTCAACTCAGTTCCTTTGCCCTCCCGTTTCCCTATACGCGTTCTTTCTGGTAATATTCCCTGTGTTCTTCCAGCAGATCATCAATGGCCTGACACTCGGCAGTGTGTACGCCCTCATTGCCTTGGGATATACCATGGTCTATGGCATCCTCGAACTGATCAATTTTGCGCATGGCGAGATATATATGCTCGGCGCCTATCTCGGCATCATCATCCTCGGCTTTTTTACCGCGATCGGACTGACCGCATACAGCCTGCCCATGGCGCTGGTGCTCACCTTTATTCTTACGGTCTTCTTCTGCGCATCCTACGGTTTTACCATGGAGAAGTTGGCGTACAAACCGCTCAGGCATGCCCCAAAGCTCAGCCCGCTGATCAGCGCAATCGGCGTTTCGATCTTCCTCCAAAACTATGTAATGATCACCCAGGGCGCAACAGACAAGGTATTCCCCCCGATTGCAGGCAATGCAGGCTTCACCTTCGCAGACACCCGTATCAGCTATCTTCAGGTTACCATCATCTGTGTTTCTGCGTTGATTATGCTGCTCCTTCACGCCTTTATCAGCAAGACAAAGACAGGCAAGGCAATGCGCGCTGTTGCCCAGGACAAAAACATGGCTGCCCTCGTTGGCATCAATACGGACAACATCATATCAATCACGTTTATTATCGGCTCAGCTCTGGCGGCAGTGGCAGGCATGATGGTATCAGTCTACTATGGGCTGGTGAACTATTCGATCGGATACTCAGCAGGCATCAAAGCCTTCACTGCAGCAGTTCTCGGCGGCATCGGCAATATTCCTGGCGCCATGTTCGGAGGCATTCTCCTTGGCCTGATCGAAAGCCTTGGCGCAGCTTATATTTCGAGCGAATACAAGGATGCCTATGCCTTCATCATCCTGATCATCATCCTCCTGGTTAAGCCCACAGGGCTTCTCGGAAAGGCATCAGAAGAGAAGATATGAGCAGCTCTATTGTAAAGACTCTGCTCAGATCAGGCAGCATAAGCCTCTGGGCAGCTCTGCTCTTTCTGCCCTTCAAAGGCCTTCACGCTGCAGGCATACTTTTTATCCTTCTGTTCCTTTCCCTCCTGGTCATAAGACCGGCAGCCAGACTGTCAGGCCCTTTTTTCAGGACTGCAGAAGTTGTCCGGATAAATATTGAAAGGCTCATGCCCAGGGATTCGCGCTATCTCCTGCTGCTGATCCTTCCGGCATTGGCAATACCGTTATTTTTCCGGAACTATATCCTTGATGTTGCGGTCCTCACAGGCATCTATATCATTCTTGCCCTTGCGCTGAATGTCGTCGTCGGCTTCACAGGCCTCCTGAATCTCGGGTTCGTGGCATACTATGCAATAGGCGCATACAGCTTTGCCTTGCTGAATACCAGGCTCGGAATGGGCTTCTGGTCAGCCCTGCCACTGTCCCTGGTCATCACAACTGCAGCAGGTTTTATCTTTGCTGCGCCCGCAATCAGACTGAAAGGTGACTATCTTGCGCTCGTTACGCTCGGCTTTGGGGAAATCGTGAGGATAACTCTCAACAACTGGGACAGCTTCACCAGGGGACCAAACGGCCTCAGCGGCATTGATGAGCCATTCTTCTTCGGCATATCCCTTGCCACGCTTTCATCCTTTTACTATCTTGTGCTCTTCTTTGTTGTCCTTGCTGTCATTGTAATAAGAAGAGTCCATGCGTCAAAAATAGGCAGGGCCTGGATAGCCCTGCGCGAGGACGAGATCGCAGCATCTGCCATGGGCATACGGATCACACAATATAAGCTATATTCTGTTTCCTTCGGGGCTTTCTGGGCAGGTCTTGCAGGCTGCCTTTTCGCTGCCAAGATGCGGTTCATTTCGCCCGAGAGCTTTACCTTTATGGAGTCAGTTCTGATCCTCTGTATGGTCATACTCGGAGGGCTTGGGAGCATTGCAGGCGTCATTGTCGGCGCAGTCATCCTTGTTGTTCTTCCAGAGGCATTGAGAGATATCCAGATGTACCGCATGCTCGCCCTCGGTGCAGGCATTGTGCTCCTGATGATCTTCCGGCCCCAGGGCCTTTTCGGAGGCAATAATGCTTCTCGAAGTTAGGGCAGTCTCAAAACGTTTTGGCGGCATCAGGGCTATAGAAGATATCACCTTTTCCCTCAAACAGGGACTGATCCTGAGCATTATAGGCCCCAATGGCGCCGGCAAGACAACACTCTTTAACTGTCTGACCGGGTTCATGAAATTGACCAGAGGGAACATTATCTTTTCAGGCACACATATTTCGAGCCTCACAGCAGACAGGATCAACCGCCTCGGCATCTCCCGCACCTTTCAGAACATCAGGCTTTTCAAGGGCATGTCAGTCATTGAGAACGTCATGGTGGCGCAGCACGCAAAGATCAGATCAGGCCTGATGCCGATTATTGCGCATACGCCGGCGTTTCTAAATGAAGAAGCATCAGTCCGTCAGACAGCCTATGAATATCTCGAATTCCTCGGCCTTGAATCATTTGCTGAACAGAATGCAGGAAACCTCCCTTATGGGGCGCAACGCCGGCTGGAGATTGCACGGGCGCTCGCATCAGAACCGCAGCTCATCCTTCTTGACGAGCCGTCAGCAGGCATGAACCCGCTTGAGACTGATGAGATGATGGCGACGATCAGAAAGATGAGGGAGATGGGCAAGACGATCATTCTCATTGAGCATGACATGAAGTTTGTGATGGGTATTTCAGACAGGATAATTGTGCTGGACCACGGGGTAAAGATCGCAGAAGGCTCTCCTCAGGAAGTAAAGAACAACCCACTGGTTATTGAGGCTTATCTCGGCAAGGAAACGCACTGACAACATGCTGAAACTGACGAATATCCATGCCGGGTATGGCCCTGTCAAGGCGCTTAGGGGCATTACCATGGAAGTAAACAGGGGTGAGATCGTCTCACTTATCGGGAGCAACGGCGCCGGAAAATCGACCTGCCTCATGACCATATCAGGCATTCTCAAAACATCATCCGGCTCGATCATGATGGGAGATACTGACATTGCAGGGCTGCCGCCGCACAAGATCGTGCAGATGGGAATCTGTCAGGTTCCTGAAGGCAGAAGGATATTTCCAAAGCTCACGGTGCTTGAGAATCTGCAGATGGGCGCATTCCTTGGCCGCGGGAATTTTACAACATCCCTTGAAAAGATTTACAAACTCTTTCCGATCCTCGATGAACGGAAGAAACAGTTAGGAGGCACCCTGAGCGGAGGAGAACAGCAGATGCTTGCTATCGGAAGGGCACTCATGTCAAACCCGGATATCCTGCTCCTGGACGAGCCTTCGCTCGGTCTCGCTCCGATCATGGTGAGCAAGATCTTCAAAACCATACAGGAGATCAGCAGGGAAGGAATAACCATCCTTCTTGTGGAGCAAAGCGCCAGAGCAGCGCTTAAGCTCTCCCACAGAGGCTATGTGCTCGAGAACGGAAGCATTACCCTTTCAGGCAGCGGTTCAGACCTTCTCGTCAATGAAAAAGTTCAGCATGCATATCTTGGGGAGTAGAACACCAGGCTGAGGCCGAGGCCAAGATCAGGGAAAAGGCAGGCTGAGATTCAGAAAAGAAAAAACTCAGAACATCCTTTTGCCTTAGCCTTGACCTTAGCCTTGACCTCTACCTATCTCTCTTTCTGCTATAATGTAATCATGTTTTCGCGGGCTCATCTGCTCATATCCGGAAGAGTTCAGGGCGTATGTTATCGTGCGTTCACGCAGAATCAGGCAATAAAGCTCGGGCTCAACGGCTGGGTCAAAAACATGCATGACGGCCGCGTTGAAGCTGTGCTTGAGGGCCAGAGAGAGCTTATTGAGCAGATGATCCTTGCCTGCAAGAACGGACCTTCCGGGGCACGCGTAACAGATGTTAGTATTGACTGGAAAAGCCCTCTGGGAGAACAGGGATTCGAAATACGGTATTAGACAGGAGAAGACATGGCCGCTATCAGAAAGAAACTCGGTGAACTTCTCATGGAAGCAGGTCTGATAGACGAGATGCAGCTCAAGGCAGCTCTCTCCTACCAGAAGGAATGGGGAGGAAGGCTCGGTGCAGCTCTTATACGCAAGGGCTTCATTAAAGAAACTGCCATGATATCCGTGATCGAGGATCAGATGGGCATGTCATGTATTCCTTTGGAAAAATTTGAAAAGCCGTCTGAAGAGGTTATGCGTCTTGTGAAAGAGGACATAGCAAGGAAGTTCGGCATACTGCCCCAGAAATTTGACGGCAGGACTCTGGTTGCGGCAACCTCAGACCCGACAGACCTCAAGATGCTTGACGATCTCGGATTCCTCCTCAGCGTACGCGTAAAGCCTGTTCTTGCGCTTGAGTCGGATATTCTTACTGCACTCAACCATTTCTATGATCCGATCACCTCTTCCATCGCACTCAAGAGAAAAGCAGATGTTCCAGATATGGCCTTTTCTCCCAGCGGAGTGCATTACGAACTCATGCAGAATGATTGCACACCTCAGAATAGTGATCAGGATGAAAAGCAGCCCAGCACCAACGATAGTGAACATGCTGTGCTTGCCGCTATAGTTGACCTGCTCGTTGAAAAGGGTATCTTCACGCGCGATGAGCTTGCAGAACAAATTAATTTCAGAAAGTGTTAGCCTGTTCCGGTAATTCCGTTTATTCACGACATATGCCATGAGCATTGACAGACTAAATAAAATCGAACTCAGAGCCATTTCCCTTAAAAGGCTGTCCTCAACAGACGCGGAATTTCTTGCATCTATCTCCGGACAGGACCTGTTCGATCTTTTTTCTGCTGCAAACAGAATACGGGCTCACTTTCAGGGAAATAGCGTTGACCTCTGCTCCATCGTAAACGCAAAATCAGGGAAATGCCCTGAGGACTGTTCTTACTGCGCCCAGTCATCAAAAAACAGGTCTCAGATAACAGCGTACCCGCTTCTCGACAAAAAACAGGTATTCTGCAAGGCAGAAGAGGCAAAGAAAAGCGGCGCCAAAAGGTTCTGCATTGTTACCAGCGGCAGGAGGGTATCCGGCAAAGAACTCCTTACGATTGCAGACATGGTATCCGGCGTAAAGGAACTGGGACTTCTGCCCTGTGCAACGCTCGGACTGCTTGCCAAGGATGATCTGAAGCTTCTGAAAAAAGCAGGGCTCAAACGGTATCACAACAACCTTGAGACATCAGAGCGCTTTTTCCCCAACATATGCACGACCCATTCGTATGACGAAAAGAAAGAAACGATCCGCAGCGCCCGGCAAGCCGGTCTCTCAGTCTGTTCAGGTGGCATCTTCGGACTTGGTGAGACATGGGAAGACAGGATAGAGATGGCCTTTGCACTCAGGGACCTAAGCCCTGATTCGGTACCGATCAATTTTTTCATACCGATATCTGGGACAACATTAAGCAGCAGAAAACTCATTGAACCCCTGGATGCACTCAAGATCATCAGCCTCTATCGCTTCATTCTCCCTGACAAGCAGATACGCGTCTGCGGCGGCCGCCTTCAGACCCTCGGCGAACTCAACTCCTTCATCTTTTTTGCAGGAGCAAGCGGCCTTCTGATCGGCAACTATCTCACGACACTTGGAAGAGGCTATGAAGAGGACCTATCGTTAATTAAAGGCCTCGGACTAAAAGCAGGTTGATGGAGCTTTTAAGCAGTTTTTCATAAACTAACATCCGCGCGCCAGATACGGAAAAAGACAGCAAGCGATTAAGATTCACCTTTGATCCTGAGATTCTGAAGTCCGTTATCATAAAATTCATCCTCATACTTGTCTATAAACGTCTGTTCCTTTGCAAACCGCTCGGACATTTCCATTTTTTCTATGGCCTCTTTGCCGTAGTGCTCCGCAAAATCTCTTCCGGCAAGGCTATGTACCAGTTCATCCCAAAAATTCTCTTCATTATAATCGTCAATATACTCACTCATCATCTCCTCGAAGTCTCTGGTCGGATAGACTTTCCCCTTCTCATCCTCATCCCGCTCAACATGTTCCTCCATGCCAAAGTCCCTGGCAAAAGAGAAAATATACTCCTCAACCTTTTCGATTTCCATGTCTCTGTCATCGCCTATCTTGCAGGCATTTGCAATCCAGCCGCCAAGATAGGCCAGTTTTACCAGTGTTTCGTACTGCTTCTTTGTGAAGAGTATTTTCATGCTCAGCTCTTTTTTTTTGCTCGGCTTGTTGCTGACACCAGTTTGCCTGTTTCAGTAAAGCCCATCTGCGTCGCAAGTTTGAGATTTGCCTTTCTCCATCTTCCAAACCAGGTCTTAAGGCCGAGAAATTCTATATATTGTATCGCTATTTCGGATCTGATATTCCTTACGCTCGCATTTTCGATATCATCAAGGCGGTATTTCGGAACCTTGAGGGATGCGGCTGCCTCCTGCAATAGCAGGCCTTTAGCACTGCGGGCCTCAGCAAGGCGGAAAGCCAGCGATTGAAAACGAAGGGTATCTTCTATGCTAAGGCTGTGTTCAGCTGAAATAACTGCAAGGGCTGGCCCCATGACCTTTCGCATATGTTGAGCAATAGCCGTAATCTCTGAATCAGTAAGAATTCGCCTGCAAAATGTATGTTCTTTCTTTGTCATTTGCTTACTGTCCCTTCTTTCTTTGTCATCTCAATGGCACTATTATAAGGTATTCCGGCTTATCCCCAGAAGATGCCGGTGGGATCACGCTCAATCTCTGCCAAAACTACATCGATTTCTTTAGCCGGAGAAAGCCCGTCGTATTTATGCCAGCGGCTGTTACGATCAGCACAATAGAGCGTCCATTTATTGAATTTCTGGTCGTAGCGGATCTTCGCAACCGGCATGGATGTCCAGTCCGTCATATCCGGCCTCCACGGCGCCCGCTGCTCAAAGAAAGTGACTGAAGTCCCTTTTATTTCGTATGCAACCCGAAGCTCATGCGCAAGATGTGGAGGTGAATGCTTTTTGCAATAAGCAGTGAGCTTCTGTTCAACAAGCGTTTTGACTAAGACAGGAAAGGGCATGTCATTCTTCTCTTTTTTCTGATAATTCTGTAGGTTCAGTGTTTGGTATTAACGAGTGAGACAGAACATGCTTTATGGTTTGCTCAACATGTTCTGAGAGATTTATAGGAGTCAAATGGACTTGAGGATTATTTTGTTTGAATACCCTGAATATCTCATCTGCAAAGCCTTGACCTATTCTTGTAACCCCTTCGAAATCCAAAATGACTTCTCTAAATTGTCCAAAGCGTAGAACCAATCGCTTAGCCTGTGAACGCGATACAAGCGCCTCACCCTCATGCTGCAGGAGCTTTACCGGAAAATGAGTTTTTGCAAACCCATAGTCATCTATCTCAGGGCTTGCAAACTTGTTAAATACTTCGTTGGGATCCAGCTTCGACTCGATATCTATTTTCATAAAAACAGCGGTGCCATTGCCATGTCGCTCCAGAGGAATAAGCCAATCGTTATCATCATGACCGTAAAAATAAAGGTCATCTGACAAAATGGCAAAATCATTAACAAGTCTCGAAGTGAAGAAAATCCCCTCACCCGAGTGGTGTTCCGGATCCGATGTGAGTTTTCCCTTCGCCAATTCCAGAATAGCATCACTCTTGTTTTCCAAATGGAAATCTTTTTGAATCTTGTTGAAAATACCTATGCCGTGATCGAACAGTCCAAACTGTATTCCTAAGGCATCATATGCTATCCATATGTATGCATCGCTGGAACCTGAATGGTCTTTGATATTGTTTAACATCTCGGTAAACCCATAATTACATATAAAGAGGGCATTCTCTTTCAGTTTTGGGATAAATGGCTGTACATCTCTTGCCCAGACAGCACTTTCATCCAAGTCCCTTGTGACAAGACATGAAAAAGTCTTTTCATGAATCTTCAAAGCATAGCGTATCCCTTTTTTCTTTCCTGAAACCGTGACTATTTCTTTATCAATTAATTCGTTGATATGGTTTCTAATAGCTTGACCGGAAATCTTAAAATAATCAGCTGCGATCCCTACAAGATCCCGCGGATGTTTGTCGATTGCCGAAATAAGATAGTTTCTTATTTCTTCTCTCGGGCTGCGATTACGTTTAACCATTGCTTATTTATACCTCAGGTAATTCGCTTTATTCAAAGACAAGGAAAATTAAATCAAAGTTAATTATCATATTTTCAAAATATATTTTAAATATTTTACAAGAAAAATATATTTTTAATCAAAGATAATATTTATTTAATCAAAGTAACTGTCAATAAAGCGTTTTAAATTAGCATATTACAGCATTATGAGTCTATGACTATGAATCTGACTTAACCGCTAACGCCCCGCGCCCCACACCCGCGCGAGGGTGGCCTGGATCTTCTTTTTGAAGCCAGCGATCAGTTCGCGGGTGGCGGCGCGCAGAGTTGTCCGCTGCAACCGGTTGCTATAACGCGCCGTGTTCATCGTCCGGTCCATATTCTGATTTCAGCGCCTCGTGTAGCGTGCGGCTGCTCTCGAACTCTGGCCGATCCGCGATGCCGGCAAGGTCGAAGTCGAGGCAGATATCAATGTCCTTCTGTGAGAGATAGTTGCCGTGGATCAAGATTTCACGGATCTGGTCGGCGGCTTCGGGGTATTCGCGCTCCTCAGGATCGTGGTTCTGGAGTAGAAACTCGCGGTAGGCGTGTTCGATGACCGGTTTGGAGTGGGTCTGGATTTCGTCCACAACGCGCAGGATTTCGGTGATCTTGGAGTCGAGCGCTGCCTGGGTGCTGAAGAAGATGTTGCCGTTGGGGTGGGCAGTGTCGTTTCGGTCGTCCACCAGCTTGGCGTAGGTGCCGATCTTGCCGTTGTCGCAGCCAATCAGCTTGAGAAAGCGCAGGATGCTGCGTTCCTTCTCTGCACTGAAGACAAAAGGCGAGGTCGCCTCTAACAATTCCTTCTCAACTTCCTTGCCGAAGCCTATTAGGCCCTTCTTGAAGTCTTCCGTCCGGACCTGCCGAATTTGCCAGATGTTGAAGTACACGAAGCTCATTGTAAGCATGTGGTATGCGAGGAAGGCGAACTGGTACTTGCCGTGGGTGTAGTTGGTCTCGAAGGCGTCCCACAGGAAGGCGATGTAATCCTGCTCGCTACGGGTCTTGAAGGAGAGCGGCAGGTAGTTGCCCATTTCAGCGGCTTCTTCCATGGCTCACGCCCCCGGTTTATCCTTGCCCCAATGCTGCTGGAAATTAGGGCCGTCCGACTTGGGCTTCATCTCCGGTTCACGGACCTTAATAGTTAAAGGAATCGGAAAATCGGCTCCAATAATAGCGGCCTCGCCCGGTCTCAAATTCGGCAGGAAGGCTGATGCTGACCGGTCAATTTCCCCGCATGCGCGCTCGACAACCTCGCGATCCCGGTCGTTGGTGAGACGATGGACAATTAGCGTACCCATTTGGCTGAGAACACCTTCGGTAATGTCGCGAGGGCGCTGCGTTACTAAACAAATATTCAGCCAGTACTTACGTCCTTCCTTGGCGATGATTTCAAATGCATCGAGCTTAGCCGCATAGTCTTCCGCTCCAATGTGTCGCCCCAAAAAGTTATGTGCCTCATCAACGATGACGACCATGGGTCGCTCCAGGAAGGCTCTGCCGCGAGCTTTGGACAGCAAATACCGGCCGATGACATTCGCGATGATTTCCCGCGCATTAAACTCAAAGGCAATCCCACTCAAGCAAATTCGGAGCAGCTTCTTATCATCATTGGTGATAAGATCGTCGATCTTATTTGTCAGTGGCGGTTCGGCAGAGGCGAAAACGCACTTAAAAGCCGGGGAGGTGAGAACACCGTTGATGCGCGTTAATAAAGAAGCGCAGTACCCAATTTCCGCTTCATTAGGACCTTTCCAATTTGCATCTCCGTAGTCTTGTACGCACTCTTTGACAACTTGCTCTGCTAATTTGGTGACATCGATTGATTCTTTGGGATCATTGATCTTCGCAGCATGTTTAAGCATCGCATCGTTGTAGGCCTTCTTGGGCTTGTTTTCTTTCAGGATAAAGCCATTGGTCGCGAGAGATGGCTCAAGTTTCGCCAACCTCAAGCTTCGTACTGCGGCTCTCAATTTTGGTCCCTGTACTTTTCCAGAAGGCTCAAAGAGAGCTACGAAATCGCCCTCTTCAAAACTGGTGGCCGGTAGAGAACAAGATTGGGAGGATGCCGCAGTCTTAACGGGACTCCCGAGATGAAAGTGATCTACCTCGCTTCCGGCAAATTCGCGGTACTCTCCCGTGGCATCAATAAGAATGAGCTTTGCTTTATGCTTAAGGCATTCCTCGATGATGCGCGCGGTCGTCCAACTCTTTCCTCCGCCCGTCGCGCCAAGGATGGCGCAATGCCGGCCGAAGAGTCGTTCCGGCTTTATGGATATTGTGCTTTCTTGCGCGACGTCCACGGCCCCTAAATCAAGAAGGACCGGATTTTCGTCTTTGCTGTCTTTCTCCATCAATCGTGGCAACAACGCAATGAACTGGTGCGGGGCCGCATAGACGCGATCACCCAAGCGGGGATATGTATCGACTCCTGCTGTCACGACCAAGTCATCCATTGCTACGCACCCGAGTAATTGGATTTGACCAATGGCGTCTAAGTCATTTTTCCCGGCGTAATTTGGTCTGATGGAGCGACGATCATGGTCAGGTAACCGGACCTCCGTAATACGCCCGAGCAAAAGATTCTGCTGGCCTTCAATGAGGACAAACTCGCCAACTTCGCCACGACCGTATCGCCCTCCGGAAAAGTGAGACCCACTGGGCTGTCCGGCTTCGCTCAAATTGACGCCAACAGCCCGGGCGGTAATTGAAGAAGCAACACCCATAAAGAGTTCCGGCCGAAGCAAGCCCTTGGGAAATAGGTCATCAATGAAGTGTTTCATTTCTTTTCCGTGATGCTCTGGATTGTCTTCATCAGCCTGTCGGCCGGCGTCAGGGACTTGAGATCGGGAACAAGTTTCGCGAAATCTTGGAATGAGGCGTTGATACACCAGATGTCCTCGCCATTCTTGGCGAGCGTGAAGAAGTTTTGCCAGTATGGGTTTGCTTTGGTCCCTTCGCTTTCTCGATCGATGATTCCAGGGTTCGCAATGATCAGGCGAAGATGCGGATTGGAGCGAACGGCGGCCAGAAGCGGTTCGGACAGGTGATCGTCATTGAAGCCAAAACCTATCGCGAAGAGGCAAGTGTTTGGTTCGCGCAAGGCGGCAAGATACTGAGACATTGACTCCAAATGGGGCTGAAGAAAACTTTGCTGGTACTTTCCTCTCGCTGGGTAGATCAAGCACGCTTCATCCGGCGATGGGTTTATCTTTTCCTGAATGAGGCCGTTGGCGAAACGCGCCCAATTGACCGAACCGTGGAGTTTGTAGAGGAGGAACACGCCTTCGAGGTAGTTGCCCTGGTCTTCACTTGCGCGGGGGCGCCGGATGATGTCGTAGCCGAAATACCGAGGGTCGTAGTGGCGCGGCGGTGTAAAGGAGAAACCGTCAATAACGACTCCGCCCAACGCGCTTGCCGCTTGTTCGAAGCAGAGGTCGTAATTGGTTGTGAACACCTTCAGCCGTGGGTCGCGTACGCGGCGGCGTGAGAGGCGATGAAGAAATGTTTTATGAGCATCCAGTTTTTCCACATCCAAGAATGTGGAACACTTATCGAGAATGACTTTCTTGCAGGAGTTTACAAAACTCTTTACGTCTGCGTCGTCCTCCTTTACCTGTAAATAGGCTTCGGCCTTGGAAAGAAACTCCTCAATATTCGGGGTCAGGGCATTGAGATCGTAGTTGATCTTCTTCGCTGTGTCGGTGGCCGCCTTATTGGGCGGTTTTCCAATGGCAACATCCCATAAAGCCTTCATGGAGGGACCGCCGACCGGGCCGAGAGATGTTCCTGAGCCAGCCAAAACGACGATGTGCTGCATCTGCAAAGAGGTTAGGAGTGTTTCCTTGAGAGTGTCACGCGCAGCCTTTGTCTTCTCTTGTTGGTCGTTGTCTTGACTTTCAACCTGCAGAGCACGCCATTCATCAGAAGCAGGCGCCTTAAATTTGAGTTGTCCTGCGGATGTTGTTGATTCTGTCATTGCGTTTCTCCTTTGCATATTTCTTCCCCCCAGACGCGAGCGAGGGTAGCCTGGATCTTCTTCTCGAAGCGGATGATCAATTCGCGATTGGCGGCGACAAGAGCCTGCTCGGCTTCGATCTCGGCGACGATGGCTTGCTGGGTGGCGATATCGTCAGGGATCGGTATCGGTATGCCATTTAACGCTTGTTGGTTCAGCTTCGGTTGCGCCGCACCCGTAACAAACTCCTCGATGGATATAGCGTTGAGATAGTCCTCAACGAATTTCTGTGTGGCTGGATTCTCGAATTTCAATACGTGAGCGTGGTTATTGACCCAGCATTTTCCCGAAACCGAAAACGCAATGGGTGTCGAGCGAGCTAACAAGTTCGCGCCATCTTCAGAAATAAGCAGGATGTCATCGTCAAAGATGTAATCGGCGACGTGATCAACGATTCCCGAAGCTCCATAGTAGGGGAACGGGCCTTCCTTGCGGTCGCCTTTAGTAATGGGTACGCGGCGCGAATCCAGGTTCTCAGCGAGACTGCCGAGTTCTCGTTTAGGCCACTCTGGGTGGATGGGGATGTGGGGGCGGTAGCTATCGAGAACTAAGCGGGCGCCGTTGATGATTTTCTGGTAGCCCTCGATCTCCGCCACGATCTCCTTCTGCACGTCCAGCGGCGGCAGGGGGATTTGGATTGTTGCCAAATCCCTCGCGGTAATGTTCGGAAATGTTGATCCAACACCGAGATCGTAAATCCGATCCCGTAGCGAGTTGACAATGATGTTCACCCATTGCTGAGAACCCTCCGATCGAATAGCGGCTACGCCGCGGCCAAGACATCCTGCATAACCTGCGATATTCATCCTTCCAGTGGTAGAACCTCTGACACACAGAATTAGGTCACCCTCTCGGCACATCTTCGTTGGTGCCGTTGTGTATTGGTTGATGATTGTTTTCGATAATGGCTCTGGCCCAAACTCAACGGGACCATTGATCAGGGGGACTCCTTCTCCCTTGGTATTGTAAGTATCGCCGGGAGGGCTTTGGCCCATGATGATTTCACAAACATCATTGAGGCTCACAATTGGATAGACGTGATTTCTTATAGCCCCCTCCCGATACCTCTCCCCACTCAGGTTGTAGTCGCCATTCGCGGCGATCTTTTCCTTCTCCACAATAAGGCCGAGCTTGGGCTGGAAACCCTCACCCTGCCCTCTCCCGGCGGGAGAGGGTTCCACCTGTTCCCCCGCCCGCAGGCGGCGCAGGTATTCGCCGATTTCGGCATGGACCTGCGGCAGGTCGTTCTTGTCAATCTCTCGCCGTTGCGCACCGAGGCCGAAGCCGTCGTTCTCAATCTTGAAGAAGGCTATGGTGCTGGTCTTTTTAGCCAGAGATTTGTCGAGAATGAGGATGCTGGTCTTCACCCCGGAATAGGGATTGAAACAGCCCGCCGGAAGGGAGACGACGGCGACAAGTGAGTTTTCTACAAGCATCTTCCGCAGCTCTTTGTAGGCTGTCTGGCTCTGGAAGATGATGCCCTCGGGGACGATGATGGCGGCGCGGCCGGTGGGGGTGAGGTGCTCGGCCATGTAGTCCACGAACAGCACTTCGCTGCGCTTGGCCTGGATGGAGAAGCGCTTGTGGGGCTTGATGCCGCCTTTCGGGGACATGAAGGGCGGGTTGGCGAGAATAACGTCGGCGAAATCGTTCCAGCGTTCTTCCGAGGTGAGGGTGTCGTACTCGTAGATGTGCGGATCGGTGAATCCGTGGAGGTAGAGGTTGACCAGGGAGAGGCGCACCATGTCGGGCGAGATATCGTAGCCCTTGATGTTCTTGGCGAGGCGGCCCTTTTCGTCGGGCGTGAGCTTGCTGTGCCCCTTGGCGTCGGTGTTGGTGCGGAGGATGTGCTTGTAGGCGGAGATGAGGAAGCCGGCGGTGCCGCAGGCGGGGTCCAGCACCTTATCGGTCTTCTTCGGGTCGATGATGGCGACCATGAAATCGATGATGTGGCGCGGGGTGCGGAACTGCCCGGCGTCGCCCTGCGAGCCGAGCACGCTGAGGAGATACTCAAAGGCGTCGCCAAGGCGCTCGCTGTGGTCGTAGTTGAACTCGTCGATGATCTTGAGGAAGGCGCGCAGGGTCTCCGGGTCGCGGTACGGCAGATAGGCGTTCTTGAAGATGTCGCGGAACAGCGGCGGGATGCCGGGGTTCTCCGGCATCTTGGAAATGCCTTCGCCGTAGAGCCCGAGCATTTCGTGGCCGCCGAGCGAGGGGGCCATGAGCTTGGCCCAGCCGTAGCGGGCATAGTCGCCGGTGAAGAACTTCCGCTTGCCGCCGAGTTCCTCGGACTCGGCGTCCATGTCGTCCATGAATTTGTAGATGAGCGCGATGGTGATCTGCTCAACCTGACTTTTAGGATCAGGCACCTTGCCGACGAGGATGTCGCGGGCAGTGTCTATGCGGCGTTTGGTATCGGTATCGAGCATGAGTCTCCTTTATGCGGCGAACTGGTTCAAGGGAACATAATCCTTGACGTATTCAGGAATGAGTGTTCGGTATTTCGGCGGCACTGCTTTGAAATCGCTACTGGAAAAGACCGGATTGGTGGCCAAGTCAGTGAAGTGTTTTGATTCAATGATGTGGCGCACCTGATCGCTGGTGACGAAAGCCTTGAAATAGGTCTTGATAGCCGGAATGGCCGCAGCCTCTTCTGGTTTGTAGTCAGCAACGAATTTGGCAAACTCCTCTTCCAGCAGTTCATCTTTTGATTTGAAGTGCGGGATAAGTCCGAAGATTTTTTCGAGGATTTCCCGCAGGGTCAGGCGGCGATCCACAGCAGCGGCCTTGCGCAGCTTATCGAGGTTATAGTATTCCTCAGGTTTGTCGAAAACCTCGCGGTTGACGTAGTCAATGACGCGATCCCATTGTCCTGACTCGACAGCTTTCGCGATGGTTTCGTTCTCCCGCACGGTGTCCTCGAATTTCTCGAAGAACATGCGGTCGATCTTCATGCCCTCATACCCTATTTCTTCAACTTTTATCGAAGCGAGGATGTCCATCCCAAGGTGCTCGTAGCTGCCACCAACCACCACAGGTCCATCTCCGCCAGTAGTCTCGCCACCCTTGCCTTGTGGCCGGGGAAGTTTCAGCACCTCGTCATAGTTATAATCCTCTTCAAAATATTCGCAGTTGGCAAAGAAGTCGAAGAGCTTGAAGGCGGACTTCTGCGGCTGCAAGACGCCCTCCTTGAGACTGTCGTCGAAGAGCAGTTCAAGAAAGTTGTGCTTGCGGGTACCACGGCCCTTGATCTGGATGAAGTCAGTCGGCGAGAAAATCGGACGAAACAGACCGAGATTCAGAATGTCAGTGCAATCGTAGCCTGTGGTCATCATGCCAACCGTCACGCAGACGCGGGCCTTGCTGGTTTTGTAAGCGGGAAGGAAGTTGGCTGAACCTAACAGGTTGTTGTTAGAGAAATTAATAGTGAACTGCTGGGCATCAGGAATCTGCGAAGTGACCTGCACAGCAAAGTCGGATTGGTATTTGCCGGGGAACATACGGTCAGCCATCTGGTTGAGGATCTGCGCCAGCTTCGCGGCGTGATTTTGGCTTACCGCAAAGATGATGGACTTGCCGATCTCCCCGCTAATCGGATCGCGCAAGGCGTTCTCCAGAAAGGTCTTGCAGAAGAGCTGGTTAGTGGCATCAGCGAAGAAGCGTTTCTCAAACTCTCGCTGCTTAAAGGCCTCTTGCTGGTTCTCACCCTCTTCATCAGTAAACGTTACAATAAACCCTTCTTCTGAAAGCAGTTCGGTGGTGATCTCGGTGCGGGCATCCACCACGGTGGGGTTGATCAAATAGCCTTCCTTCACACCATCTAACAGTGAGTAGCGGTAGGTGGGCAGGCTGTTCTCGCAGCCAAAGGTGCGGTACGTGTCCAGCAACAGTCGGCGCTCGGCTTCACGCGGGTCTCTGGTGGAAGAATTAGATTTGTTGAACCTGCGAAGGTAGTCGCGGGGCGTGGCAGTGAGGCCGAGCTTGTACCCGATAAAGTAGTCGAAGACGGCACGGGCATTGCCGCCAATGGAGCGGTGTGCTTCGTCGGAGATGACAAGGTCAAAGTCGGTCGGTGAGAAGAGACGCTGGTATTTGTTATTGAAAAGCAGCGACTGCACTGTTGTAACCACAATCTCCGCCCGTTGCCAGTCGTCCCTCGTTTCCTTGTATATGACCGTCTGGAAATCGGCAGAGAGCACTGCGGTGAATGCCTTCTTGGCCTGATCCTCTAATTCAAGCCGATCCACAAGGAAGAGAACGCGCCGGGCATTGCCTGAACGGAGGAAGAGTTTGATGACAGCTGAGGCGATGAGTGTTTTGCCTGTGCCGGTGGCCATTTCAAAGAGAAAACGGTCTTTACCTTCCTTTACTGCCTGCTGCAGGGCGTGGATGGCCTTCAACTGATATGGCCTCAGAAAGCGGAGTTTGTTGGCCAGTATATATCCGGGGCGCTCTACCTCGTTCTTCCATGCTGCTTCGGACAGGTAGTTCGGGCGCATGGTAAGGACTATGTAGTCATCGTTGACCTTCTCCTCTATAAGTCGTATTGGATTG
The DNA here is from genome assembly GCA_947085015.1 of uncultured Nitrospirota bacterium. Lineage (GTDB taxonomy): Bacteria > Nitrospirota > Thermodesulfovibrionia > Thermodesulfovibrionales > UBA6898 > UBA6898. The sequence goes on along the minus strand of CAMTUV010000013.1, from coordinate 18,865 downwards.
GGAGTGACCTTCTGGTAGCCGGTAACAGAGTCGGGCGTTGGGAAGGTAGTGATAATATAGGGGCTGCCGCGCTCCAGATCCCAGAAGTAGTGGAGGTTGCCGTTAGATAGGATCACGAAGCGGCAGTTCTGTGACTTGGCATACTTGCGGGCCTGCTCTTTGCCAATGAGCGGGTTCTTGTCCTCGGACTTGGCTTCCAGGACTATAAGCGGGAAGCCCTTGGCATCAAGCAGCAGAAAGTCGATGAAGCCCTTGCTCGTCTTCTCGAAGTTGTCTCCGAGTGCGTCGAGGTCCTGAGTCTTGATTTTGATGCTGGGCTCAAGCTGTATGTTCGCTGGAGTATTTCCGTCGGCAAAGAAACACCAGCCTGCCGTTTCGAGCAGCTTGTTGATCTTGATTCTGGCTGTGGCTTCCTTCATTAGTATATCATTCCTGCTTCTTCGCCCCCGCGCAACTTCGCAAATTATATCACACAAACAACTTAAGGCAGGCGAAATGTGCCTGTTGTTGTATAATTTCCCTATGTGGAACATACGGATGAGGGCATCGAAGAAGGCAGCAAAGAGCAGAGAACAAGGAGCAAAGGAATGCATGTCAATCCCTGCGTCCCAACCCCTAACACCTGATATCCATATCTCCGGTGCTGAAGAAATATGTTCCCGAGGAGAGATCCAGAAGATTGTCCGAAAATATGTGGACCGGGCAATGACACATCCACGGGGAAGACCTGACAGCATAGTCATCACCATCGAAGAACTGAAAAGACCCTTGCAATCCATAACAGCTTTGCCGGTTATAACCGTAAAATGTGGTTCTTCCATTCGCGCAGAGGTCATCATAGGCAAATTTCTTGCCGAAGCCGGTGTATCAATCAAGGCCATTACCTCTGCTATAGCTATCCTGAGGAATAGAGAGCCCATGCGCGGGGCCAGCCTTGTGCTTGCCTCCTCAGGCAGGCGAGTGGAACCTGACATGCAGAGGGGCGTAAGGGTTTCACGGTTTGGCATTTCCAGACCTGCAGAAAAAGAGCTCTCAGCACACCTCAACACGCAGGGCATCAATACGCAGACGGTCAAAGAAGCTCTTCTTTTGGCCTCAAAGGTCGCATCATGCAGGGATGTAGTGGCAGAGGTCTGCATATCTGACGACCCGGATTACACAACCGGGTATGTTGCATCAGCAGACCTTGATTATATACGCATTCCTCATATCAAGAAGAAGCGGGACAGAAAGGGTGGCAGGATCTTTTTTCTCAGAGAAGATGCAGACATTCGGCGCGCCATACAGTATCTTGAAAAAACTCCTGCTATAATAAACAATATATCCCCATGCTTTGGTGAAAAGACCATAGATGAAATCATTGATCGTCATCATCAGTAACCCGACAGCGCGCACGTCATCCTTTGAAAAGGTCAGACGGGCAGCCGCATATCTGCAGAAAAAAGGATTTGAGACAGAACTCCTTTTCACAGAAAGAAAAGGCCACGCTGAAGAACTTGCCAGCGAAGCAGCAAAAAAGATGCCCCATCTTATCATCGCCGCGGGAGGGGATGGAACCATCAACGAGGTGTTAAACGGCATGGTCATGTCAGAGACTCCACTCGCCATTCTGCCTCTTGGAACAACCAACGTGCTCGCCAGAGAGCTCTCCATCCCTGATACTGTAGAGGGTGCCATGGAGCATGCAATCGCGGGACAGATCAGAACAGTCTGTCTGGGCAAGATTGAGGCTTCTTCTGATCACATCCCTATTGTCCGTCATTTCTGCCTCATGGCAGGTGTCGGCTTTGATGCCAAGGCTGTGCACGATGTAAACAGCACGCTGAAGAAGATCTCTGGTGAAGGCGCATATATTGTAAGCGGCATCAACAATCTCATTCACTATTCGCCATCAGAACTGATCTTCAGCGTTGACGGGAAGCAGCATATTGGCTATGCCGCGATAATCGGAAAGGCAAGCAGATACGGCGGAAATTTTAAGATCACTCCCGACGCAGATATCTTTGATCCTTATTTTTATATCTGCATCTTCAAGGGCAGAAACCGTGCTGACCTCCTGCGGTACGCAGCAGGTGTTATCAGGGGCAACCACCTGAAGCAGAAGGATGTCCTATACCTCAGGGCTGAGCAGATATCCATTACCGGCAATGCACATGTCCAGATCGACGGCGATTACCTCGGCGCCACACCGGCGACAATCACGATTGTCAAGGACGCACTCAGAATTGTCTGTTGCAGCACGTTCGCTGTTCGTCCCCTTTTCGTCTACTCGCGGGATATTATTCCCCCGCCTATCACAACATCGCCATCATAGAAGACCGCGCTCTGTCCTGGTGCAGGCGCCCACTGGGGCTCATCGAATACAACATCAGCAGCATCTTCCCTGGCCTCCATAGAGGCATTCCTGGCCTCCATCATCGACCGCACCTTTACCGATGCAACAAAAGATGATGACTCAGGTCTGAGCAGCCAGCTCATTTCCCTGACATGAATTCGCTGCGACATCGCCTCATCACGCGAGCCCACCTGGATAGTGTTGCTGAACGGATCAATCCGCGTAACAAAATGGGGCTGGAGCGAAGGAACATTAAGACCCTTTCTCTGGCCTATTGTGTAAGAAAATATACCTTTATGCGTTCCAACGATCTTTCCATCCGCGCTGACAATAGGACCTGGCTTTATTGTCTCAGGTTCAAGCTTTTCGATAAAAGCACTGTAGTTGTTATCTTCAACAAAACAGATCTCCTGGCTTTCAGGCCTGTCAGCTGCCGGGAGGTTCAGAGTCCGCGCTATCTTCCTCACCTCATCCTTTGTGACGTCTCCAAGTGGCAGTAAGAGCCGGTCGAGCTGCTCCCTGCTCAACACATACAGCACATACGACTGATCTTTTTTCCTGTCCATTCCCATCTTAAGAACTGCCAGCGCCCTTTGCCCTTCGCAGTTAGCCTTTAGCCCCCTGTTCTCCGCTCTATGCTTTCTTTCCACTCTCGCATAATGTCCAGTTGCGACGAACTCAGCTCCACTCTCATCAGCCGCCTTTAGAAGCAGAGGAAACTTTATATGCTTATTGCAGAGAATACATGGGTTAGGAGTCATGCCGTTTTTATATGCTTCGACAAAGGGATCAACAACATTGTCGATAAATACTCCCCGGACATCTATGGCTTTATGACTGATGCCAAGGGCTCTTGCCGTATCTGCTGCGCTGTCTCTCGCTTCAATGGAACAGCATGCGGTCTGTCCTGTGTTATTCCTCGATTCATAGAGAATAAAACTGACGCCCTCAACCTCATACCCCTGCTGTTTTAGAAGGTATGCAGTAACGCTCGAATCAACGCCTCCGCTCATGCCCACAATTACTTTCGCCATATAGTAATGTAACATGACATTAGTTGAAAACAAAGCCCGAATCCATATATCCTATCCATATGAAAAAATCATCCGCGATAAGTGTGCCTCAAGGGTTCTTCTTCTCCGTAGCAGAGGCTGCCATTAAAAAGCCGGGGCGCAAGGACCTTGCGCTCATTTTTTCTGAAGTAGAATCAACTGTTGCCTGCACCTTTACGACAAACACGGTCAAGGCAGCTCCTGTTCGGCTCTGCATGCACAAGATAAAATCCGGCAGGGGTCAGGCAATTATTGTCAACAGCGGCAATGCCAATGCCTGCACAGGCAAACAAGGCATAAAGGATGCCCGAGATATCGTCGCCAAGGCCTCAAAACAGTTGGGTATTGGTATTGGGCTGATCTATATATGCTCAACCGGCGTCATCGGCACGCCTATGCCAATGCAGCGGATCATACCTGCAATAGGCCCCCTTGCCGGCAGTCTCGGCAATGCATCCTTTGACGGTGTCTCAAAGGCGATCATGACGACCGATACCTTTCCCAAAATAACCTCAAGACAGGTAACAATACAGGGAAAGCAGGGGATTATTGCCGGAATATGCAAGGGCGCAGGCATGATAGCTCCTAATATGGCCACCATGCTCTGCTTTATCCTTACCGATATTGCTGTTGAGAAAAAGACCCTGCATGCTGCATTGAAGAGCGCGGTAGGCAAGTCTTTTAACCGGATCACCATAGACGGAGACATGTCAACAAACGACACAGCACTCATCATGGCAAATGGCGTGCTCGGCAACAAGCCTGTTACTAAGAACTCTTCCGGGTTCCCCGCATTCCAGAAAGCGCTTGATGAACTGTGCTACGAACTTTCGAAGCTGATCGTCAAAGACGGTGAAGGCGCAACAAAACTCGTAGAGGTAATTGTAAAGAATGCGAAGAATGAAAAAGACGCGGAGCGAGCTGCTCTGGCCATTGCAAACTCAAGTCTGGTGAAGACCGCCATTTACGGTAATGATGCAAACTGGGGCAGGATCATGGCGGCCTTAGGTTATTCGAAGGCCAAATTCGATCCTGACAAGGCTGATATATTCTTCAACAAGGTTCAGGTCGTCAAAAAAGGCGTCAGGAACAACAAGGACAAGGAAGCGACCGAAGAGATGAAGAAAAAAGAACTGAAGATAACGGTTGACCTTCATGCAGGCAGGGCTTTCGTAAAAGTCCTCACCTGCGACCTGACCGAGGACTATATCAGGATAAATGCGGAGTACCGGACATAGAAATCGTTAAAACTCTTCAGGAAGCAACCCCCTCTGATCAAAATTACACCAACGGAGACATCGATGATACAAGGAGCAAAAAACAAAGGCCTGCATGGTGGCACACAGAAAAGAAGAAGTGCGCGATATGACAAGAAATTTCAGGTTAAACTGGAATATGAAGATGCCGTTCATGAAGTCAGAACAATCGATGTCTCCTGTCACGGCGTTCTGATACCAAGACGCACGCCTCCGCCGATAGGTACAGCAGTTAAACTGACACTTAACATCAGGGGAGAAGTTGCGTCCTTTGAAGGCAGAGTAACACGACACACAAAATGCCTCGTCAACGGTGTTCAGACAACAGGAATAGGCATTGACTTTGCATCAGCCGAATATGAAGAGTTCGTCCGGGACAAGATTATAATTTCTTAGCACTGACTGCACCGATGTTCCTTTCCATATCTGCATATTAATGTGATCCATGGCGCGCAGGCTTCCTCAAAACTATCGAACGTGACGTGCATCAATGCCGCAGTCAGTGGCCGCGGCTCATTGCATCAACTTCTTCGTAGATCATTCTGGAAATATCTCTGATAATTCCTGCCTGTCTGCCGGAATCATTCCCGCGCGTCATGACGCCCAGGATATAAGGGTGCTCCGGATGATAAACAATCCCGAATTCGTGAAGTTGCTTCTGCTCCTGGTTTAGGCCTTCTGCATGCTCACCAAATTTTGAAGCAATAACAATCCCCTGAGGAACGCCTCCGGCAATCCCCTGGGAAAAATCCTGGTGACTCAATAACTCTAATGCTTTTTCCGACATTTCCCGGTTCAGGAAGGAAGCATTATAGAGAATACGGAAAAAACCCGAGTACCCATACACAGTAATAAAATTGTTCTCCTCATTCGCGTGATTGGACACATCCATTCCATCCAGAACGGCAATCAGCTCTTTTGTGTCCATTTCCTGATAGAGTATTGCAGTGGCATTATTGTCTGAATATCTCATCATAAAGTTCAGCAATTCCTCAACCGTATACCTTCTGCCCGGAGTGAGCTTCCGCTCCGGCTGAATATTTTGCATTACACTCATATCTTTTTTCCCGTCGTAAAGAAAAGCACGCTTCAGCACCTGCGGATTTGTCTCAGCTCTTTTCAACCAGCTAATCATCAGCGGCACCTTCATCATACTTGCGGGATTATACTCAGTCCCTTTATCGATACTGAACCACGGTCCTTCATGTAGATCACGGTAATAGACCGCTATATCACGAGCACTTCCACTTTTTATCAGCGTCTGTACAAACGACTCCACCTTAAAGGAAAATGGGATATGCTCATTGCCGACTGTCATACCCTCGGGAAGTTCAACATCCAGCAATGGACTGGTAAAGCGAAAACCTTTTAACACTGCGCGCCGATCTGGTTGTCGAAACAGGCGGCCTTGATATGCCACATGGGCAAACCACCCGGCGCCAAACAGAAGGGACCCGACAACCAGGTATAAAACCACCTGCCGATACCCTGATTGATTCATCGCAATGACAGTCTCATTACGAGACCTCGGATCTCAGTATATATTTGGGCTATCGGGTAAGAGGGAACGTTCATGACCATCGTGTCGCCTGCCATGCTTACGGAATCTGGAACGTATCCAGAATCGAGAAGGCTGCCTGCACAGCAGGTGAGTTCTCCGGCAGGTCGCAGATAGCCTTTCCTGCAAGGTCGTTTTCAAAGACTCCTCTGTCCTGCGGCACAAGGCCCGCAACCGTAAGCCCGAGGCTTTCAGCAAAAGCCTTCAGCTCAGCACCCTCTTCACCTGAAACGCGGTTGATAATAAGGGAATACTTGTCAATATCAAGGTTCAGTTCCTTCACCAGATCAGCAATCCTGCGCGCAGTCTTAATGCCTCGCACCGTAGGGTCGCTCACGATCATGAGCATGTCAACCTTATGGGTAGTGCGCCTGCTGAGGTGCTCCATACCTGCCTCGTTGTCGATCACAACATAGGGATAGGTTTCTGAAAGCTTGTCTGTGTATTTTCTGATGATGTTGTTTGCAGCGCAGTAGCAGCCCGGCCCCTCAGGCCTTCCCATTACCATGAGGTCAAAACCCTTGGACTCGATAACAGACTGCTGCACCTGATAGTCGAAGAGCTGTTCCATGGCCATACCGCCCGGCCGCTCGCCTCCGCTCCTTATTTTCTCGAGCGATTCCTCACGGAGTGAGCCGATCGTCGCATGCACCGGCACACCCAGAGCTTCGTTAAGGCATGCATTGCTGTCAGCATCAACAGCAAGCACAGGCTTTTGCCTCTTTTCGACAATATAGCGGACCGTAAGACCAGCAATGCTCGTCTTCCCAGTTCCGCCCTTCCCTGCCAAAGCTATTACATATGCCATATAAGCTCCTTAACCTCAGAATGTTTTACGCAAGTTACTATTGACTATAAAATCCCTCCTGCCCTCCCTTTGCCAAAGGGAGGATTTCACCCCTCTTTAGCAAAGAGGGGATGGGGAGATTTTATAAAATTTACGTCCTCTTACTTCTGTGCTTATTAGTAAGTATAAGTTTCCACAGCCCAAAGTAACGCCCCCTTTGCCCCCTCTTAATCTAAGAGCCAACAGTAGGCCGGACGGAGCCGAGGGATGGCCAACAGTAGGTGCTTTAAGCAGGGCGTTATATCCAATAAGTCGTCAGCACGAAAACAGCTGCCGTAACCGCTAACGCAATTTCTTAAATCTCTCCCTTACCTCCACCGCCTTGCCGCAGGTATATTCACCCTCTGGACATGGCCCGCTTACACATCCCGGCCCGCTGCCTGAAAAGACTGTCGGAGCGATAGCGCTCACCAGCTTAAGCATCTCAATTGCCATTGCCCTGATCTCCCACTGTGCACGGTTGCAGCAGCGCTGCCTGAAAAAGTGCAGCAGCTCACGGGCGTTCATGGTAATCATGATCTTTGTCTCAGCAGCATTGGGCAGAATAAAACGCGCATCCTGGTTTGCTGCCTCACCCTTTATGCCCTTTTTATTCAGTTTCTTCACGATCTTATTGTACGCCTTCTGGGCTTTAGCCATGAACTCAATGAAATAGGTCTCAAGCTCTGCATCTCCCTTGAGCGTCTGGGGGATCACATAATCAAATCCAGCCTCTTCGCTCACATACCGCTGTGACTGCTGCGAATAGCTGGCAAGACGATGACGCACAAGCTGATGAGAACATGCACGAGATATGCCCTCAACAGCGAAAGTGAATGACGCATGCTCAATTGGGCTCATATGGCCCATCTTCATGAGTTTATTGACAAAGCCCTTCTGGTCCTTGGCTGCGGTCTTTGCTTTCAGGGATTCTATGTCAGAGGGGCTATAGCAGAGCTTGGCTGCCATGGCAATGATCGCCTCGGGATTTGGGGTATGACTGAGCAGTATCACCTTCAATGCTGTTTCCAAAATTACTCTCCTTGAAGAAAATAGTATCTTATGATAGATGTCTTTTTTTATTTAGTCAATTTCAGGGCCATGCAGTATAATGAAGGTATATGCAGGCAACAGAAGCTGTCAGATTACTGTCTTTTTATGCAAATCGTGTATAATATCCTCACGTAACACATGTCAATCGATATATTATTCATCTTCATTTTTCTTCTTCTGAACGGTTTTTTCGCTGCGTCCGAGATTGCGGTGGTAACGTCCCGCAAGTCTTACATCAGGAAACTTGCCGACAAGGGCAGTCGGCGTGCAGAGAAACTCCTCAAACTCCAGGCTGAGCCGGACAGGTTCCTTGCTACCGTCCAGATCGGCGTTACCGTCGCCGGCGCGCTAGCCTCAGCTATCGGCGGCGCTGCTTCAGTCACTACCATCGAACCTCTCATCGCAAGTGTGCCAATACCATTCATCTCAAAGGCCGCAGGCGCAATATCCATAGGGATAGTTGTTATTATTATTTCTTACCTTTCGCTCATTTTAGGAGAGCTTGTTCCCAAATCGATTGCGCTCAGAAACCCTGAAAAAGTTGGGCTTTTCGTGGCCGGCCCCATATCCTTTATTTCAAAGATCGCCTCGTTGTTTGTTACGGTCCTGACAACGAGTACCAACATCTTCCTTAGACCCTTCGGCGGAAAGGCATTTTCTGAACGTTCGTTCATTACAGAGGAAGAAATCAAGCTGCTGATTGAGGAAGGAACTGACAGGGGTATCTTTGAGGCAACTGAGCATGAGCTGATTCATAGTGTTTTTAATTTCACTGACATATCAGTCAAAGGCGTCATGGTGCCGGCAGCAAACATGGTCGCTTTCAATATTCATCAATCTCCTGAAAAGATCATCAAAACGATATCTTCCGAGAACTTCTCGCGCTATCCAGTCTATGAAAAGGATATCTCTGACATAAAAGGAGTGCTCTTTAATAAGGACATCTTTAACGAAATGGCCCAGGGAAGAGAGATATCTATTGCAAAGATCCTTCACCCTGCCATTTTTGTCCCTGAGCCGATGAAGATCAGCGCACTGATGAAAGAGATGCAGAAGAAGCGCCAGCACATGGCGATTGTTGTGGATGAATATGGGGCCGTAACAGGGCTGGTAACGATCGAGGATCTTATCGAGGAAATTGTAGGTGAAATTCAGGACGAGTATGATACGGAAACTCCTGTCCAAGCGCTCAGGGATGGGGCAAAGCTGATCGACGCGTCCCTCGCCATACGCGATCTGAATGAAGACCACGGCTTTGATATACCAGAATCGAACGAATACGATACGATCAGCGGCTTTCTTATTTCACACCTTCAGAGGATCCCCACTGTCGGGGACAGCTATCAGTCAGAGACTACCAAGTTCACGATCGTGAATATGAAAGGCAGGCGCATCCTCAAGATCAAGGCAGAGCAGGTTCCTGAACCTGCAGAAGCAGAAGACGATCAGTCTCAGGAAAGCTGAGCGTCAAAGATATCCCTTACCGCCTTCACCAGCGTCATCGGCGAATAGGGCTTTCTCAAAATAGCGGTCATCTGTCCAAGAATACTTTCATCGACGTCTGCAAGACTGTATCCTGTCACCAGCATGAACTTGACCTGCGGCTGAATAGCCCGGACCTCATTGAACAGTTCAATGCCATTTTTGTTCGGCATCATCATATCAGAGATAATGAGATGAAATCTTTCGGGTTCGGCTTCATAGGCATTGAACGCTTCCTGTCCATCCCGCGCAGTAACCACCGCATATCCAAGGGAACGCATGAAATTTGACAGGAGATCCCTCAGGACATCCTCATCCTCTGCAATAAGAATAGTCTCCTTTCCGCTTATACGACCGTTGTCCTGAACAGGCAATTTTTCGTAAAAGGGTGATTCATCGCCAACATTGGTGTCCTCTGGTACCGGCAGGGCAATAGTGAAGGTGGTACCCTCTCCTTTTCTGCTCGATACCTTAACGATACCTCCATGGCCCTGTACCACCGAGTGAACAATGGAAAGGCCGAGACCGGTTCCCTTGCCGACCCCTTTAGTCGTGAAGAAGGGATCGAATATCCGCGGCAGGTGATGATCCTCTATGCCTGTACCGGCATCACTGACTGAGATACAGACGCACCATCGCTGATCCGCATGCAGCTCTCCTCCATCAGCCAAATTCCTCATAAGGCATTTGGTGGTCTTAATGATTATCGTCCCCTTGCCGTGCATCGCATCCCGGGCGTTCAGGATCAGATTCATCATCACCTGAGTGAACTGGTTCGTATCACAGCGGACCATAGGCAGATCATCATTCAGATCAAGGCGAATCTCGATCGATTCTTCCACGATCCTTTTAAAGAAATGCGCTGTCTCGGCAAGAAAGGAGTTCATATTTACCATTTTGAACTCCAGGACCATTTTATTGCTGAAGATCAGCAACTGCTTTACAAGATCAGCCCCTTTCTGTGAAAGGGAGATGATCGATTCCAACTTGTTTCGGGTCTCAACATCCTGGGGGATATCGATCAGGCATATCTCAGAAAAACCCATGATACCGGTCAGGATGTTGTTGAAGTCATGAGCAATGCCTCCTGCAAGCCGGCCGATGGCCTCCATCTTCTGATTCTCAAAAAGGAGCTGCTGCAGTCTCATCTCCTCTGATTCAGCACGCTCCTTTGCTCTCCGGTCTGCCCAGATCTCAAGGGTGCGCTTTACCCTTGCAGAAAGCCCGGCAATGTTCTTCTTAAGAATATAATCGACTGCTCCCTGCATGAGGCTGTCAACCGCTATCGTTTCATTTCCATCGCCGGTAATAAGAATCAGCGGCACATCGATACCCAACTCTTTTGCCACGTTGATGGCCTCAATACCGGTTATATCAGGGAGCGAATAATCAGCAAGAATAATATCAGGAGCAAAGCGTGAGAGTTTTTCCATGAACTCTGCCCTGTTCCTCGCGACATCATATTCCACATCCAGTTGTCCCCTGCGCATCTCATATAATTCGAGCTCCACATCGTCGAGATTGTCCTCAAGCATGAAGACCTTCAGTTTTTTTCCGGCTGCCTGAGGCTCAGTCATTATTTCGGCGCCTGCTCATTGATCAGAAGCCAGTAGAATCCGATCTGTTTTACGGTGTCAACAAACTGGTCAAAATCAACAGGCTTGCGAATATAACTGTTTACACCAAGATCATAGCTTTTGAGTATGTCGTTGTCTTCTTTTGAAGAGGTAAGAACGACAACAGGGATAAGTTTCAGTTTTCGGTCACCCTTAATTTCATGGAGCACATCAATGCCGTCAACCTTGGGAAGTTTCAGGTCAAGCAGTATAAGGTTCGGCAGGTTATGATCCGCACCTTCATATTTGCCCTTATAAAAAAGGTAATCGAGCGCTTCCTGTCCGTCCCGCACCACCTTCACAGGGTTGGCGATATTGTTCTTCTCCAGCGCAAGAAGGGTAAGCTCAACATCATCCGGATTGTCTTCAACCAGCAGGATATTAATAAATTGATTAAACATGAACTCCTCCTAAAATGTTGGTAGATCTATAAAGAATGTTGCGCCTCTGCCGGGCTCAGATTCAGCCCATACCTTTCCGTGATGCCGTTCAGCTATCCTCTTCACAATGGAAAGGCCGATCCCTGTGCCCTCATACTCCTCCGGCAGATGAAGACGCTGAAAGATCTGGAATATCTTGTCATGATACTTCATATCGAATCCGAGGCCGTTGTCTCTGACAAACAGAAGTTTTCTAAAATTGTCGAATCCTATTGTTATTTCGGCTTTTTCCGTATTTCGGGTAAACTTCAGCGCGTTTGATACGAGGTTCAGGAATAGGCTCTGCATAAGAGTCGAATCGCAGTTGATCTCAGGAAGGTCCCCTACCGTGACAGCAATATTGCGTCGTTCTATCTCCCCAGTGAAATTTCCGAGCACACTTTTGACAATGGCAGCGCAGGGTATTTTTTTAAACTCAATATCAGTCCTGCCGATCCGGGAAAAGGCAAGAATGTCATCAATAAGCATCGACATCCTTATCGTGCCGTTTCTGACCCTTTTCAGGTAATGTTTTGCCTTCTCCGGCAGGGCTTCAGAGAAATCGTCAACAAGAATTTTCGAAAAGCCGTCAATATTTCTGAGTGGCGCACGCAGGTCATGGGAAACGGAATACGAAAAAGACTCAAGCTCCTTGTTCGCATTCGCAAGGTCAGCATTGGATTTATGAAGTGCATGATTCTTTTCATACAGCTCAATGGCCATGTTGCGGAACGTTCTCTGAAGGTCGCCGATCTCATCATCACGCGAAATTTCAGGACTGCGCGTAATGCTGTCATCGGTAATTCTCTGCGGCAGGCTGGCAGCTTCCGCTGCAAGCTCCCTGACCGGTCTGCTGATAAGCCGGGTTATCAGTAGATGAGATATGAAGACGATCGCACAGACTCCGAGAACGCTCACCACAATATTGTCACTCGTCAGCTCAGTAATAGCGGCATAATGTCTGTCAATCGGCTTCCTTAAGACTAGGGCTCCGATGATCTTCTTCTCTGAGCCATGACACCGGAAACATTCTGCCTGGTTATGGACAATGCGAGCATACATAAAGTATTTATTTGCAGCCTCTCCATCTTCAAAAACCATGTCAGGCATGGATTCACCAGAAAAAGCCTTTACCAGCGCACCAGTAATCTCACTGTTACGGACATATTTATCAATACGCGTCCGTACAGCCTTCTCTTCAGATGAATAAATTATCGTCTGATCCGTATCAAGGATATACAACTCCAGATGTCTGTTCTCATTCTTGATATCGAGCAGCTGCTTCTCTATGAGCTGGCTCTTGCCGCTGGCCATCGTCTGCTTGATTCCTGAGGCTATGACAGACATGGTCTCCTTGCTGTCAGTTATAAACTCAGCATATATCTCCTGAGTGAGACGACTGTTTGTGATATAGATAATGATTGCTGTGATAATTGCTACACAGAGCGAGAGGACGATGAGTATTTTTCTGTCGAGACTTTTCGAAAACATAATTGCTACAGGTAAGCTCCCCCCTCGGGATTTTCACGGATTATACCAATAAGCTGCAGTCAATACAATGACTATTTAAAGCTTTGTTCTTCTGAGGGAAAGGTTCCTTCCTCGACCTCCTTTTTATATTCCATCATTGCTTTAAGCGCTTCTTCCTTGAGGTTCGCATAGCGCTTGATGAACTTTGGCACAAAACGGTCAAACAGACCCAGAAGATCATGCAGCACCAGCACCTGGCCGTCACAATGAGGGCCTGCCCCAATACCGATTGTAGGAATGGAAAGGGTCTTTGTGATCTCTCTTGCAAGAGAAAGAGGAATACCCTCAAGGACAACGGAAAATGCACCTGCATCTTCGACCATCCTCGCCTCTTCGATCAGCTTTTTTGCAGCACTCTTGCTCTTGCCCTGCACCTTGTATCCACCCATCCTGTGTATCGACTGGGGAGTAAGTCCGATATGGGCCATAACCGGAATATCTGATCTGGTCATCGCCCTGATCCTGTCAGCAATCTCAGAGCCGCCTTCGATCTTGATGGCAGCTGCGCCACCTTCCTTCAGAAACCGTCCGGCATTTCTGAGCGTATCTTCAATGCTTGCCTGGTAGGACATGAAAGGCATATCACCAATAACAAGGGCGTTTTTCACTGCGCGTGAGACCATCTTTGTGTGGTAGATCATCTCATCCATGGTCACCGGCAGGGTGTTTTCGAGCCCCTGAACAACAACGCCTAATGAGTCGCCGACAAGCACCGCATCAAGGCCTGCCTCGTCCACGATCTGGGCAAACGAATAGTCATATGCTGTCAACATGGTAATCTTCCTGCCCTCGGTCTTCTTCTTCAGAAAATCCTGCACTGTTGTCTTCGGCATCACTGCCTCCAATCGTATGGATTTTGTGCATTATAACCGCCCCGCCTGTAAGCTTGCAAGCCACCCTGCTTGTAAGCAGCAGGAGTGAACGGTTATACTTTTTGCATGGGCGATTATCAGCAATTTCAACCTTTGACCAAAGAGGACAAGATAACCACGATCATGTACAGAACAGGTATATTCCTTTCCGCTGTTCTGATGGCGATTGCAGCGTTTATTGCCGTTTTACCTGATCTGCGCGACCTGCCTCTTATCTACTCAGGGTTAGGCGCAAATATTATTATATTATCGCTCTATTTCAGCATAGGGCTCAGCGTCTTCTTTATCCATCTCTATATCGGGAAGTTCCACCGTATACTCAAAAAGATATACTACCTGTCAATGTTCTGCCTGGCGCTCATGTTTCTGCTGGGCAAAGGAAGTCCGGCCTCAACGCTCTTCAGAGTGACCCCTGCGGGCGCACTTCTTCTGATTCCACTATCTCTCTGTTTGGGATTTATTACTGCCAAAGAGGCCTTCTGCTTCAAACTTCTTGAAGGATACCTGCTCGGCATGATCATGCCTGCGTATCTTTTCATTTACGGCATAGGGCTGCTGGATCAAAGGAACGCAGCCTTTGGCCTTGCCTTTATATCTGCAATGCTCGTTTTCTTTATGTTCAGAAAGGTCTTTATGCCTTTGCACTGCGACATAGGCGACAAATCCGCTTACCAGCCCTGACGACTACCGGAAAAACTTACCTCCCACCTTCTCCAACTCCACCGCTGAAATCAGGTATCTGCCATCTGTCATCCTGCCTTCCAGCCTGATAGGATAACAGCTGCCGAAACCCTTCTCTATTTCGGAGACTGGGTAGCGCTCATTACAGGCCCTGCAGATAACAGATCCGCTGTCATATCCGAAACCTTTTTTTTGCGGATAGCACTTGGTGCAGGCATCAAGAAAAGATATCACTCTGTCCTCCACCTTCACCACAAAGAAATGAATCTTCGCTCCCCTGAAAGAATGGTAAAAGTGTTGGGGGATTCCGGGCTGTAGCGCACTGAACTCAATGGATATATCCTGCCCTGCCCGCGGCGCCTCAGGATACGCCAATGGCCTGGAACAGGCAGGGAATATGATCAGCAGCAGGAAAAGCATCCAGACATACCCCGTTAAGCTGCGTGGTCCGGATGCTCTTCCGTTGCATTTCTCAGTCAGGAATCTAATGCTTGTGCTCCTGCATTTTGTTCTGAGAGCGCTTTGCCTTTCTCTTGTCACGGATCATCTTCGTATCAGTGTACATATCCTCGTATGCAGCCTTCATCGTAGCCTCAAAGTCGGCAAGGACGCCGCCATTAGATTTCATAAAACTCTCGGCATCGTCCTTTTTGGCAAAGGCCCATTTGCCCCTCCTGGACATGACGCCGGGCTTGCTGCCGCCAATCACCCAGAAAGCCTTTTCAGCATCAATCAGCTCCCTTGTATTGAAATCCCCGGCCTTGATGGTCTTTGGCGACTTGTCAATGTTATTAACAAGATCAACGGCCGCACAGTGAATACTGCAGACAGCTATGGAAGTTCCGTCATCATACTCGATCAGCATGCGTGAGAAGTCAAAGCTGCCACGGTCCATTCCACAGTATTTACAATTTTTATGAAGATGAATATCCTCTTTGACTTGCGCTTGCACATTTACAAGGAAAACAAATAATGCCGCAATTTGAAAAAACACAATCATTGCCCGTTTCATAAATCACCTCTGCTCTCTTTGTTTTTTTCTGCCCCAATAAAAAGGCATAGCCTTTTAGCAAGTCAGCTCTTACTATCTGTCGAGCGAAACCTTCCTTGTTACCGAGTGAATCGGGTATTTCTGATCCGGGTTGGTAAGCTCATAATAAAGGTTTACGGTTACTTCTGCAGATCTTACGCCTTCCGGAAGATCAACCTCTATGGTCTCTTTTTTGGCTTGACCGGGCTGGAGGCTCGTATCACGGATATTCGCTACTTTCCACTGCGCTCCATACTTCATCTTGGTATCACGGCAGTTAGTTGCCTGTGCATGATACTGCCTGTCCTGCTTGTTCTCAACATCTTTACCGTCTTTGTCCTTGTATTTTGTGATCACGTCCATGATCACTCTGTTGTGGGACGGTCAACCATCAGGGATTCTGTGTCCTGCGGTTGTGGTTATCTTTGTATTTACCACAATCTTCGGAACAAGAGCCCCGGCCTTTTTCAGCCACTCATATCCGAGGGTCTGAACATCAAGAGAGATCGCTTTTGACAGAAGCTCTTCAGTTGCTTTCTGGTCATTCCAGTTAGGGGCAATCAGATGATCTGCCTTGCCGTTAATCGGCTTCATGTGGCAATCCTGGCATGTCTGAGTGCCGCCCGTAGGAATGTACGCATGCAAGTAGCTTCCGTAGAGGTTTGCGCACTGAACTGCCTGGTCGAATTCGAGATTCGGGCCAAGGCCGTGGCACTGTCCGCAGAAAACAGGATCCTTGATAATAGCGCTCTTCTTGACTGTTTTGAATGTTCCATCCATATGAGAAGGGACATCTTTTGTGCCGTAGAGAACACCCTTTTCAGGAGCGCCGAGTTCGCGCTTGTGGATGATCGCCTTTTCATTATGGCAGACAATACAGGTGATCTGGAGCTTTCCGACCTTTGCTGAATCTTTTGCAAGCAGCGCCTCGGTCAACTCAACAGCCACAGAGTCCTCAGCCGAGGTTATGGCCTGGGGAAGGTGGCACTTGAAGCAGGGATAATTCCCGATCTTCATCTTTTTCGGGTCGTCTTCAGAAAAAGCCGTGCTGCCCGGTGTACCCTTCTTGAGAGCAAGCGGGGTGAGCATCAAACCGCCTTTGACTCCCATCAAAGGCCGAGCATGGTGCGACTTTTCCCATTGTGCATAAATCTCAGAATGACATCCTTTGCAGCTTGAAGAATCATACATCTTCGCCAGTTCATCGATAGTCTTTGCCTTCTTTGCGCCTTCATGCTGCATTGCCATTGCCGCAAAAGGCAAAGCCACCACAGCTACCAACACTACTGCCAACTTCATCAATCTCATAGATCCTCCTTTTTGATGACATTCGTCATCGTTGAATTTGCCTTCATTATATCATGCCCCTGGTCTGGAAAAAAGATGGCTCCGCTTCGGAGTTATTTTTCGATAATTTCCGAAGCGGAGCCGAGTTTAACGGGAAGAAAAGCCTGAAGAATGACTTTTCTCATACAGGGGGAGCCTGTATCTCTGAAAAAACGATTACTCGGAAACTTCGGAAAGAAAGATCAGACTCTTGGAGGACGTTCTTGTTTGAAGATAATTACAGAGGGATTAAAAACAGAATTGGCTTCCTCTATGTATCCTGAAAATACAAGAGGAACTATACTGAGAGAACATTCCTGGATCACAGGACTGTCCGCATTAGCAGACATGAAAGAGCCTGACGAACTGCATACATCGAGGGTAATAAGAAATGAGCCGCTGTCAGAAGGCGATGCAATGATAGTGAGCGGTGAGCAGAGTGCAGAAAAAAGAACCAACAGCAGGATGAGCGCAACCTTCTTCATTGCGGTTATTTTGCCACCGATGCAGACCCTTGTCAATGTCAAGTTATAATTACAAAGAAACATTAAAGACTGAAGAGGCAGGGATAATCTCCCTGCCTCTTCAGTCTTTCCCTGAGATCTAACCTCTTCTAATCGTTAAACACAGGCCTTGGGTACAGACCTGCTGCCTTGACGATCGGCTCCATGGCTGTCTCCCACTCAATGGCCTGGATATGGACACCTTTAATGCCAGGAATCTCAAGGGCCTGCTGAACAAGCTCGACCGTGATCTTGATGCCTTCCTGCTCCTGCAGTTCCTTCATCTTCTTCTTGTCATCCCCTGCAGCCTCTTTTGCCTTAAGCATCCGGTCAATCAGCGGCTTCGGCACAGTGACACCTGCAACCGACGAATCCATATACTTAAGCATCATTGCGCTCTTCGGCACGATGATACCGGCAAGGATCGCAGTCCTCTCGTGGAGTCCGAGGTTCCGGGCCTTCTCCATCTGGGACTTGAACAGTTCCATATCATAGATGCCCTGGGTCTGAATAAAATCAGCACCTGCATCGACCTTTTTTTTGAGATTATACGGACGAAAGTCCATCGGGTCGCCCATCGGTGTCCAGGAAGCGCCGATGAAAAACTTCGGAGCAACTTCGAGCTTGTCCCCGCCCTGCTGCAATCCTTCGTCGCGCATCTTTTTCATGATGCCGACAAGCTGGGTGGTATCTACGTCGTACACATTCTTTGCTCCGGGATGGCCCTTCAGTCTGCCGGCTGAGCTGAATTTCTGATGGTCGCCTGCAATACAGAGGCAGTTCTTAAGACCAAGGGCTGCGGCACCGAGAAGATCAGCCTGCATCGCTATCCTGTTACGGTCACGACAGGTCATCTGCATCACCGGCTCAAGTCCCTGCTGCAGGGCAATATACGCTGCAGCTATGCTCGATATGCGGACAACAGCTGTCTGGCAGTCAGTGATGTTGGCTGCATCACAAACTCCTTTCAGTATGCCGGCCTTCTTGATCACCTCATGGGGATCAGCACTCATGGGAGGACCAAGCTCTGCGGTTACTGCAGGCTTGCCGCTGGCAATGACTCGTTCAAGGTTGCTGCCGCTCTTCATCTATTTTCCCTCCGTTGTTGCTTTCTTTTCTTCTTCGGCCTCATACGCACGAATATGTTCAAGCGACACCCTGCGCGGACCGCCATGCGTACCGGTAGACCAGTCACGCGGGGGAAGGATATCAGACAGCTTTTCGAGTGTTCCAAGCTTTTTCATCCGCTCAACGATAAGATACCAGGCGCAATCAATCTCACTGCTCACCTCGCACTTGCCTTTGTCAGTGCCGCCGCAAGGCCCG
>CAMTUV010000012.1:0-13079 GCA_947085015.1 uncultured Nitrospirota bacterium | reverse complement strand
TAAATAGGCAGCAGGCAGGGGACAAAATGGGGAAACTTCTTACAACAAAGATCTACACCTTTCTCAAAGACTCGATTTTCCGCTATCGGCGGCTTATGGTTACGCTTCTTCATCTGCTTCAGGCAGTTGCTGCCAATTACTTTGCCTTTGTCCTCAGGTTCGAAGGCTTTATATCCTATGAGACTCACTACCGGTACTGGCATCTGTTCGTGGCGTATCTGCCTGTTCTGCTTGCGATCCGCCTTGCAATGCATGTCAGCTTCGGCCTGAACAAGGACCTCTGGAAATATTCGAGTGTCAGTGATCTTGTCAGGCTCGTATGGGCAGTGCTTCTTGGAAACGTGCTCTTCTTTGTCCTGGTCAGGCTGATCCTTGGTGATACTGGCTATCCGCGGTCCATCTATATCCTGGACGGCCTGCTTCTCCTGATGCTCTCAGGCGGCACAAGGCTCAGCTTCAGGATCTTCAGGGAATACCTTGAGCGGCAGGTCTGCACAAAAAAGGTCCTTATCATCGGCGCAGGCAGTGCGGGTGAGATGATCGTGCGGGATATGCTCAACAACCCCCGGTACAATATCGAGCCGATCGGGTTTATCGATGACGACCCGCACAAAAAAGGCATGCGCATTCATGGTCTTCCGATCTTCGGCCCGCGGCAGCAGATACCTGATATCGTAACACTGCACCAGCCAAACGAGATCCTGATCGCGCTGCCTGCAATGAGTTCAAAGGTTGTCCGGGAAATATTTGAACTCTGCAAACAGTTCGGCCTTCCGGTCAAGACCCTTCCCGGGCTGCAGGATATTGTTGAGGGGAATGTTACGGTCTCTCATATCAGGCCGCTCTCCCTTGAAGACCTTCTCCAGAGGGAGCCGATACGCACTGATATCAAAGAGGTGTCAGCTCATATCAGGGACAAGACCGTGCTCGTGACAGGCGCAGGCGGCTCGATCGGCTCTGAGCTCTGCAGGCAGATCATGCAATATGGCCCTGCCAAACTTGTTCTTTTTGACAGGTATGAAAACAGCCTTTTCGCTATTGATATGGAACTGCAGGCAGCTGTCAGGCCCAAAAGCCAACGTATAGCCCAGAGTTCCGAGTTCAACGTTCAAGAACCATCACCCATTACCGATCACCCATTGCCCGTTATCTCAACGATTGTGGGTGATATGCGGGATACTGCATCTGTTGATGCAGTCTTCTCGCAGTTCAGGCCCCAGGTGGTGTTCCATGCTGCAGCGCATAAGCATGTGCCGCTCATGGAACTCAATGCGCTTGAGGCAGTGAAGAACAATATCTTTGGCACACGGAACCTTATTCAGGCAGCTGCAAAGTATGCAGCAGAAAGCTTTGTGACGATCTCCACTGACAAGGCAGTCAACCCGACCAATGTGATGGGCGCTACAAAGCGTGTGACAGAATTCCTGGGCCTGAGCATGAACCACAGCACCGGCACAAAGTTCACGACCGTGCGGTTTGGCAATGTCCTGGGGAGCAATGGCAGCGTTGTGCATATCTTCAGGGAACAGCTGCATAACGGCGGCCCGATCACCGTGACCCATCCTGATATAAAGCGTTTTTTTATGCTCATACCAGAGGCCGTGCAGCTGGTGCTTATTTCTGCTGCCCTGGGCAAGGGCGGGGACATCTACGTCCTGGAAATGGGTGACCAGATAAAGATCGTGGAACTTGCAGAAAACATCATCAGACTCTCCGGCCTGGTCCCATATGAAGATATTCAGATCGAGTTCACAGGCCTGAGACCCGGAGAAAAGCTGTTTGAGGAGCTGTTTGACGAAACAGAGAGATCAACAGAAACACCGCACGAAAAGATCCGCTCAGCGATCCCTACCTATATTCCGGGCTTTCATGAACTGCAGGCCCATTTAGACGGGTTTAAACGCATCATACAGGACAACGCTGTGCATGAGGTCATTCCGGCGCTCCAGAAGATCGTGCCGAACTATCGCCAGAACAGTCAGAACTGACAATTATGAGAGGGCAGATTATTAGCGCAAGTACTGAAAAAAGAAGAGAATACTGCTTGACTTTTCCGGCCGGAGCTTGATAGAGTTTATGTGGATATTTCAGGGGTTATTAAAATAGCCTGTAATTTTTTGGAGGGGACGAGAAATGAAATATAAGAATGTAGCCGCTTTTATGGTATTAGCCGCTTTTACCGTCTCAATAATAGCGCCTGTTTCAGCCCAGAGCATTGCCGCACTCGGTGAGGTCAGGACAAACGGCAAGGTCTTTATCGAGACTACCGGCAAGCAGTGGCTCTCTGCTCCTTTGACCTATCCCCTTCTGCAAAACACAGGCATCAGGATTGATGAAGGCAGCGCTGCCCTGTATTTTAAAGAAGGTTCACGTATTGACCTGTCCAGCAACTCCCTTGTTGTGGTGGATGGCAGCAACAGCCAGTACACTGTGCAGATGGCCAAGGGGATCCTGGCCTTTAATATGGCTCCTGGAGCGACACTGACTGTGCAGACAGCCTCAACATCAGTCTCTGTGAACAAAAAGAACCCGCTGGTCCAAAAAGTGAGCCTTGAAAAGTCCGGCCGTGTCCTTGGCGTCATCTCCTCATCAGAAAAGGGAACAGAGGTCAGATGCATTTCAGGCCGTATTGCCATAGATGTCACCCCTGCTGAGACAAAACTCCTTTCATCCGGAGAGAGCATCTTCGTGGATGCAAACAGCAGATATAAAGTGTACAACACCCAGGCAGTAGCCCTGGGAAAAAATGAAGGCGACAAGAAAAAAGGCGGGGCTGCCTTGACCAGCGGCTCAGGCCAGGCCGGTGCATATATTGCAGGCGGACTCTTCGTGGGCGGATTAGGCTTCCTGGCCTATGATGGCCTCAAAAATGACAGGCACAGGCATGCAAGCCCTTCGACGCCCTGATCAGGTCATCTTTCCGTAACAGCCTCTGACTATTATGAAAACCACGCAGTGTAATGTTGTACTATTTTTCCTTGCGGCCATTTTTCTTGTTGGATGCGGCAGCGCTCCTGTGGCCAAAACAGCATCCCCTGAAGATATCATCGCCTCTGCCAACAAAACTGACAAGCGCAATGAAACCCTCATGATGTCTGCAATAACCCAGCAGACCCCTCTGGAGGAGAGCTATCTCATCGGCCCTGAAGACCTTCTCGATATCGAGGCCTACAATGTTGAGGAACTGAAAAAGACCGTGAGGGTCAATTCCCAGGGTGACATAGCCCTGCCCCTTGTAGGCATTCTCAATATAAAAGGTCTCACTACTGCTGAGGCTGAACAGCTTATTGCGCGAAAACTAGACAGATACGTGCAGGAGACCGTGGTAACGGTCTTTGTAAAGGAATACAAGAGCCAGAGAATATCGGTCATAGGCGCTGTCAAAAAATCCCAGGTCTTTGCTGTTACAGGTCAGCGCTATCTGCTGGATATGCTCCTTATGGCCGATGGGCTCGATACAGAGGCCGGCAGCATCTGTTATGTGATCAGGCCGACGCTCAGGACAAACCCCGTTGGCAAGGCAGAGACCATTGTCATAGACCTTGATGAGCTTATCATGCGAGGTAATTTCAGCCTCAATATCCCTGTCTTTGCAGGAGACATCATCAATGTGCCAAAGGGCGGCATCTTCTTTGTTGACGGCTCAGTCAACACCCCTGGCGTATACACCATGAAGAGCAAGACAAGCCTTGTCCAGGCACTCTCAATGGCCAAGGGTGTAAAATCCGACGCAAACCTCTCTGATGTCAGGATCTTCCGCGCAAACAACAAAGGCGAACGTGAGGTTATTGCTGCTGATTATGATGCGATCAGGACCGGCGCACAGCCCGACATTCTCATTGTTGAAAATGATATAATAATCGTGCCACTGAGCGGCATGAAGAATTTTTTCAGCGGGTTCATCAGCACACTTAAAGGCTTTATATCATTTGGAACTATTCCATTACTATAGTTAACTCATGGCAGACAACAGAATAAATTCATCCCAGGAAGACAACCAGAGCAGGGCTCTCGAAAAAATACGGGAACACCCCCTTGTTCCGAGCTCCTATTCCCCTTACGGCGAAGACGAGCCGCATCTGCGTGACTATCTCCAGATCATCCTCAGGAGAAAGTGGATCGTCATCACCTTCCTGCTGACGGTCTTTACAACCGTGACGATCGGCACATTCATGATGAAGCCCCAATATAAGTCTACGGTAACCATGAAGATCGACAAGGAAAATCCGAACATCCTCACCTTCAAGGATGTCTATGCAATAGAGAGGCCTGAAGAGGACTACTACCAGACACAGTACAAGATCCTCAAGTCAAGAAATCTTGCCAAACGGGTGATCAGGCAGATGAAGCTTGACGCAAACCCCGAGTTCTCCGGACAGAAGGCAGAGATCAAGGTTGCCTCCTTTCTCAAAAAGCCTGACAGCCTGCTCAAGGAAGAAGGCATAGACTCCAGCCTTGTGGACGGCTTTCTGGCGCGGGTACAGGTCGTTCCCCAGCAGAAGTCGCGGCTCGTCAATGTGAGCTTCACCTCGTACAGCCCTGAGCTTGCTGCCCGGGTAAGTGATTCCATAGCAAAGTCATTCATTGACCTGAACATCGAATCAAAATTCGAGGCAACGCAGCAGGCCCGGGAATGGCTCGAAAAACAGCTTGAGGCGATGAAGATCAAGGTCGAGCAGGCAGAAGAAAAACTGAACGAGTACGCAGCAAAAAATGAGATCATCTTCCTTGAAACAAAGGTCGATACAAAGGACGGCAAAGGCAGCGGCAGCGAAAACATTGTCTCAAAAAAGCTCGGGGCTCTCTCGACCGAGATGATCACTGCAACCTCCGAGCGGATACAGAAGGAAGCGCTCTATAACGAAGTAAAAACCGGCGAGGCCGAGACAAGTCCCCTTGTGATGAACAATGCGCTGGTCATGGCAATGCGGAAGGATTATGCAGCCATAGAGTCTGACTACAACCAAAACCTCAAGATCTACAAGCCCGATTACCCGAAAATGGTAAAGCTCAAGGAACTGCTGGATCAGGTAAAAAAGCGGATGGACACTGAGACCGGGAGGGTCGTGTCGAGCAGCAGGAAGGACTATGAGGCAGCAGTCAAGCGCGAGGTGTACCTGAAAGCTGCCTTTGAAAAGCTGAAACAGGAGGCCCTTGACCTTAATACCCGCTCTGTGCAGTATCAGATCCTGAGGCGCGAGGCAGATACGAACAAGGAACTCTATAATGGCCTGCTCCAGAGACTGAAGGAGACCGGCATCTCGGCAAGCCTCACCTCAAGCAACATCCAGATCCTTGACCGCGCAGAACTTCCGAAAAACCCGTTCAAGCCGAAAAAGGCCCTTAACATCCTGCTTTCGCTCATTGTCGGCCTTTTCGGGGGCATTGGCCTTGCCTTCTTTGCCGAATACCTCGACAGCACGATCAAGACGCCTGAAGACGTAGAAAAGAAGATGTACATGCCGTCGCTCGGCCTTGTGCCGCTCTATGCCCCTGAAAAAATAGGGCTGAAAGCCCGCGGTAAAAAGGGGATCCCGGCTGCCAAGGATCAAAAGGCGCCCATTGAATTCATAAGCTACTCAGACAGCAAGAGTCATTTAAGTGAGGCGTACTCCTCCATAAGGACCTTCCTCCTCTTTTCCACTGCAGGAAAACCGCCCAAGGTGATGATGGTCACCAGCGCGCGCAGGGAAGAAGGCAAGACAACGACCGCGATCAACACTGCCATCAGCCTTACCAAATCAGATGCCAAGGTCATAATGCTCGATGCTGATATGCGCAGACCAAGGCTCCACAAGGTCTTCAAGGTGAGCAATACTTCAGGGCTGTCGTCCTTCCTTTCGGGCAACGAGGAGTTCGGCGATGCCCTGATAAAGCATACGGATATCCCGAACCTTGATATCATAACCTCAGGCCCCCTGCCCCCCAATCCTGCAGAGCTGATCGGTTCCTACAGGCTGCGCGAACTGATAGACGGGCTGTACCCGCTGTACAATTACATCATTCTGGATACCCCGCCCATTCTCGGGCTTGCTGATGCTGTCATAGCAAGCACCCAGACAGACGGTGTTATTTTGGTCGTCAGGTCAGGCCAGACCCCGAAAGAGGCAGCAGTGCAGGCAAAGAAGATACTGGAAAGTGTCAATGCAAAGGTCCTGGGCGTTGTGCTGAATGCGATCAACGAACCGAACATGAAGTACGGCTATTACTCCTACTACCAGTATTACTACCAGAATTATTCGAGTGATGAAAAATAGCGGATTCGGCCGCCGGGGCTCTGCCCTGGCAGCGCTCATCTCTGTTGTTGCCCTTATCCTTTTCATCGCAGCCCTCCTGCCCCTTGGCGCCAGGGTCCTTGGCTGGTATTTCTTCAGGGAACAGAACGAAGAAGCCCTGACCTCGGCAATCCGCTGGGACAGCGGAAACGCATCCTATCACTATCTGCTCGGGAAATACTTTCACATGAGTCTCGACCGCCCTGATATGCCAAAAGCGATCGCATCGTATCAGGAATCACTCAGAAGGAGCCCTCTTCAGCCCGGTGTATGGATCGATCTTTCAAAGGCATACCTGTTGAATGATCAGCCCGCAGAGGCAGAGCATGCGCTCGGGAGAGCGGTAAGGCTGAACCCCAACAACCCCTCGCTCCTCTGGGAAGCAGGAACCTTCTGGCTTATGAACGACATGACAGAAAAGGCAGCGGCTTCCCTCAGGCAGTATCTCCTCCTTAAACCTGAGACGCAGTCAATGGTCTATGACCTCTGCTGGAAACTGAAACTCGAAAACAGTGTAATTATCGCCACTATTGTTCCGCAGTCCTACACGTATCAATCGGGGTACCTGTCCTACCTGATGGCAGCAAAGAAGGCTGCAGAGGCAGCAGATGTATGGAAATCGCTTGACCCAACCATCGTCGAGAAAAAGGATTTCATCGCGTATATGAACTTTCTGCTCAACAATGGCCTGTACGCTGAGGCAGAAACAATCTGGAATGAGGTCACAGCAAAGATCGAGGGCATGCACGGACGTGAGGCAAACTCCCTGCTCTGGAACCACGGATTCGAAGACGAACCCCTTAACGGAGGGTTTGACTGGAGGATAACTGAAGCCGAAGGGGTAAATGTCTTTATCGATGATGCGGTCAAGATGACCGGTACCCGTTCCCTTGGCGTTGTATTTGACGGCCGTCATAATCCGGACATAACCGTTGCCCGGCAGATCGTGTTGATCACTCCCGGCTCGCATTACTCGCTCAGAACCTATATCAAGACAGACAGCATCACCACGAAAAACGGCATATTCATGCAGGTGCAGGGCCACAACTGCACAGGCCTTGAAGCGCGCACAGACAGTGTCGCGGGCAGCGGATACTGGCACGAGATAACAGTTGATTTCGAAGCGCCTGCTTCCTGCAGTGCAGCAGTCATAAAGATACGGAGAGAGAGGTCTCAAAAGCTTGACAACAAGATCGAGGGAACAGCATGGATAGACGGGATAATCCTGAAACCCCAAACAGCCACTCAGACGAGCAGTTCCAAAAAGCATACGAAGTAATCTCCCTTTCGTACAAGGGGGATGAACCGGAACGCCTGTACCGCGAGGCTATCAACTGCTTTGACAGCCTTATTGAGATCTCCCATGGCAATGAGACGATCAGGGAATTCGCCCAGCGCCGCAGCATTGACATGAAATATCTTGTTGACGGCGCCAGCTTTGTCATCTCCAAGATGCACTTTAACCCTGAGAACAACTACTACATTACCCTCGGCCTGCCGCAGCATGCAAGCCCGGAAGAATTAGGCAGAAGATGGAAAAAGTTCATGCTGCTTTATCATCCTGACAAGCAGCTCGGCAATGAAGAATGGGTATCAGAACGGGCTAAAAAGGTAAATGAGGCGTACACAGCGCTCAAGGACGAAACAAAGCGGGCAGAATACGACCACAATCTCATTGAGCAGATGCTGAGCCGGAAATTCCCCTCTGCGCCGTCTCATACATCAGCCCGTCATCACCGGCCGGCAACATCGTTCAGCAGACGCAGACGCAGTGAACCTTCTGCAGGATGGAACAGCATACGGCGGTACATGCCGAAGCTCCTGATCGCTGTCTATGTGCTCATCGCATTGATCGTGCTCGGCTTCATATACAGCCAAAACAGGTCAGCACACCTTGAAGCAGAACTCGCACCTTCTTCTGCCGGAACCGGGACCAGCAAACAAACAGAGGCAGCCGCGCCTGTTGCCTCCAGCTCGGCTGCTGTCGAGGAATATGCTTCAAAGACAGTGACGGCCGTTGCTGCTGAACCACAAAAAGATCCTGCTCAGGTGCCTCAGAAGGCAATAAAACCCTCACAGGAAACCTCCTCGCTGCAGACGATAAAAAGCTGGTTCCAGCCGGGCGTGAAGAAACAGGCGCAGGTTCAGGCTAAGGTTAAGGAAGACAATACCTCTCTGCCGGGGGAAAAAGAAAACAGGGTGCAGGACAGTGCAGACCTGTTTATAATGCCTCTGAGGCCTTCATCCGCAGAGCAGATACGAAGAGCAGACCCTCCCCAGCAGCATGGTGAGGTTCAGAAGCGCCCTGCAGAGCAGCGCGCTGAGCCGTCTGAACCGGTCAAATCTTCGCAGGAACCAAAGCAGCAGATACCAGCACAGCCGGAGACAGAGCAGATCACCAAAAAAGATGTTGAGGAATTCATGCAGAGATATATCAGTGCATACACACGAAACGATCTGAACGCCTTTATGTCGTTTTTCTCCCGCTCTGCGGTAGAGAACAACTCCCTGACCTTCAATGAGATACGCAACGCATACAAAGAGACCTTCAGCGAAAAGATCAATCACTACAGGGTCCTTAATATGGATATCAGGACAGACGGACAGACAGCAGTTGTGTCCGGCGTCTATAATATCAACAGATTCATATCTGCCGAGGAACGGTGGGTAAAATACAGCGGAAAGATCGCATGGAAGCTGATCAGGGAAAACTCTCAGCTTAAGATCATCAGCACAAACTATGATAAATAATATACTTGCAGTCATCATTGTCCTGGCAGCGCTCCTGTTCGGCGCAGTTGAGGTATGGTCAGCAGCAGCGGTACTGCTCCTTGTTTTTGGGGCAGGCCTTTTCTGGTCCATGTCACATGGGAACGTAATCGAAGAGCTGCCTGGAAATACCAGGAAGCTGCTTTTCGTAGCCCTCATCTTCTGCGCATATATCGGGCTGCAGCTTATTCCTCTTCCTGCAGCAGTGGTCAGTTTCATCTCCCCTGATACAGCACGGACAAGGGACTTTTACAGCATCTCCGGCATACAGTTCATGCCGCTCAGTTTTGACCCGTACAAGACAGTCGGCGAACTGCTGAGGGTTGCTGCTTTTTTCACGGTCTTTTTCATCTCCTCGATCATATTCAGAGATAGGGAAAAACTGACAAAGATGCTGATCATGCTCATTGTCTTTGGCTTCTGCCTTGCGGTCTTTGCGATTGTGCAGAAAGCGACCTGGAATGATAAGATCTACTGGTTCAGGGAACTCACTGCCGGCGGCTCGCCCTTTGGCCCTTTTGTAAACAGAAACCATTTTGCCGGCTTCATAGGCATGCTTGTCCCACTCGGCCTCGGTTATACCCTGACACGGGAATCCCGGGAGAAATTCATCTTCTTCGGCTTTCTGACCGTTATCATGACCTTAGCGCTCTTCTTTTCCCTCTCCCGGGGCGGCATTGTGAGCTTCTTTGCGAGCATGGCCCTCTTCAGCATGCTCATCGTAATCACAAGGGTCCAGACCAGGAAAATGTGGGCTATTGCAGCCTTTCTGGCAGCAGTTGTGGCGTACCTTGTGTACCTTGGCATTGATCCTGTCATAAATCGTTTCTATGAGACTGACATCACCAAAGAGCAGCGCATTATTGTCTGGACTTCGACCTTCACTGCATTCAAGGACTTCTGGCTCACCGGGTCAGGGTTGGGCACGTTTATCGATATGTTCCATCTGTACTCACCTGGCTCAGTTCAGAGTATCTTTGACCATGCTCACAATGACTATCTCGAATATATGCTCGAGACCGGAACGATCGGCATAGTCCTGCTTCTCACCTTCATTGGTCTTCTTCTGCATCCCTTTGCAAAGGCAGATTTCCATGGCAAGAGGGGCATAATACGAATCGCCGTGATATCATCCGTCTCTTCAATGCTGATACACAGCATCTTTGATTTCAATCTTCATATTCTTTCAAACATGCTGCTCTTCGCTGTTGTGCTCGGCATGCTCTCGTCTCTTGCCATTGGCTCAGAAGAGAAATACCATAGAAGAAAGGCTAAGGGCCAAAGGTCAATGGTCAAGGGTTCGGAAAGCGACAACATCGAGCAGACAGCTGTGCCTTCTGCCGAGGTTGAGGATTGGGAAAAGGACCTGAAAAACTGATAATGAATATTCTTTCTTTCTATCGGAATAATCTTCTCTCATACGCTTTCAGGCTTTCACTCATCACTCATCACCCATCACCCATTACGCATTGCGGCCTTTTGCCCTTCGCCCTTTGCCGCGTTTACTGTTCACTCATCACTCATCACTCAATACTCATCACTGTCTTTATCGCTCTCTGCTGCCTGACCGTTGACGCTTCTGCCTCTGATAGTTTAATCAAACCTGAAACAACCCTGAAGAAAGTGGCCATCCGCAAACAGATCGAAGCAGCTCATACCCTCTCGGGTGGCCAGACAGATGTGACCTTTCTCGTTGAGGTGATACGGGATATGCAGGAACTGAAAAAGGGCCTCTCTGGCAGGGAAAGCATGCACGAAGATCATGGCATGCTCTTCGTGCTTAATGCCTCACAGGAAAATGCCTTCTGGATGAAGGACATGCAGTTCCCTCTTGACATCATCTTCATCGGAGGGAATATGCAGATCATTGAGATCCTTGAAAACCTCCAGCCCTGCAAACAGTGCCCGGTTTATTTTCCAAAGGGGCAACCGGCATTTGCCCTTGAGATCAACGCAGGCCTGGCAAATAAACGGGGAATTGCTCTGGGAGATACTCTTGTATTCGATAAATAGGGCAAAGGGCAAAAGGCTAAGGGCTAAGGGTAACAGCCTTTCGCCTTTCGCCTTTCGCCTTTCGCCCTTCGCCCTTCGCCTTTCGCCCTTCGCCCTTCGCCTTTCGCCCTTCGCCCTTCGCCTTTCGCCTTTCGCCCTTCGCCTTTCGCCCTTCGCCCTTCGCCCTTCGCCCTTCGCCCTTCGCCTTTCGCCTTTTATACATTCACGCATTTGCGCATCTACGGTTCTCCTGAATGATTGACCTTCACTGCCATATTCTTCCGGCCATTGATGACGGCTCTCCTGACATGGAAACAACCATGCAGATGCTCGACATAGCTGCCAAAGACGGCATAGGCCATATTGTGGCATCTCCTCACTTCCGGCATGGAGAGGAGCCCTCCTTTCAGCAGATTCTTGATAACCTCAGGATTGTTCAGGAGGAAGCGGCCAGGCGGGGCATTACGGTCAAGCTGTACAGCGGAGCTGATGTAAGGCTCACATACGAGCTCTTTGAGTCCCTTGAAAGAGAAGATCTGCCTTCGATCAACAATTCCCGGTATTTTCTGCTCGAACTGCCTGACCTCATCCCTCCTCATCTTGATGACTTCATCTTTGAGGCGAAGATCAAGGGATATGTCCCGATCATCACCCATCCTGAACGCAACTACAGCCTGCTTTCTGCATTCGAAAAAGCTGATGCACTCAGAGAGACCGGCGCCCTGTTCCAGCTCACTGCCATGAGCATTACCGGCGATTTCGGCAAACAGATCAGAAAATTCTCACTCCATCTGCTCAAGAAAGACTATGTGGATTTTGTGGCCTCTGACGCCCACAGCACAGACAGGCGAATCCCGGTGCTTTCCCGTGCGTACAGCGAAGTGACAAACATCCTTGGCGCAGACAAGGCGCGGAAGATGTTCATTGACAACCCCGGGGCAGTGCTCGAAAACAGGGAACTATAATAAATGTTCGAGGATCAACGTTCTGCGTTCAATGCCAAAACCAACGTGAAACTTCGAACCTTGGGCTTTGAACCTCGAACTTCAAACGGTGAACATCGAACCCCGAACCTTGAACCTCGAACGTTGAACGTTATCCCATGATGAACTGGTACGCCATATATACGAAACCGCAGTGTGAGGATTCTGTGTCGCTGATGCTCAGAAATGCCGGTCTTGAGGTGCTCAGCCCGAGGATCCGTATAAAGAAATATACCCGGGGCAAGTATGAGCAGGTCATTGAATCCCTCTTTAAGAGTTACATCTTTGCCTGTTTCGACTGCGATACTCACCACCACATGATCCGGTACACGCGTGGAGTGAAATACATTGTGGGCAAGGACCATCCTATTGCTGTGCCGCAGGAGATCATCGATGCCATGAGGCAACAGATGGAAGGCGACATCATAACGCCAAAACCAGAAAACCTTTCCAAAGGCGACCGTGTAGTGATCAGGGAAGGCCCCTTTGCAAGCTTCTACGGTATCTTTCAGCATCCTGTGCCAGGCAGGGACAGGGTTGTCATCCTCCTCGAAGCCCTGAACTCACGCCTTGAAGTAGAAGATGTATCAGTTAAAAAGGCTTAAAAACAGTTCTACATTCAACGTTATTATCTGTTTTGTCTTGAACTTTCAACCGCGAGCATTGAACCTTGAACTTAGAACCTTGAACCATCTTTATTGAACTTTCCTCATCTTTTAGAGTATTCTTAATTCGTTCAGTGACTGAACGCAGCCCTCAAAGAGCCGTGCCTATTGTAGTGGCCCCTGTCATGACCGGGCGGTAGCCTGCCCAATACTAGTTGGCTTTAGCCCTTAGCCCTTAGCCCTTAGCCTTTTGCCCTTAGCCTTTTGCCCTTAGCCTTTTGCCCTTAGCCTTTTGCCCTTAGCCTTTTGCCCTTAGCCTTTTGCCTTTTGCCTTTTGCCTTTTGCCTTTTGCCTTTTGCCTTTTGCCTTTTGCCTTTTGCCTTTTGCCTTTTGCCTTTTGCCTTTTGCCTTTTGCCTTTTGCCTTTTGCCTTTTGCCTTTTGCCTTTTGCCTTTC
>CAMTUV010000011.1:0-60016 GCA_947085015.1 uncultured Nitrospirota bacterium | reverse complement strand
CGGTCTCCTTCCGAGGGGGTTCGGAAGTATGGCCGCTATGCCGATTCGATTTCAAATCGATAAATGTTAATAACTCATGTAACTGCTTCATTTTAAATGTGTTATCATATCCTCAAATTTCAACGTTGGGACAGTAGTGACGATAGATCATTCATAGAGCAGGAGGTAAATTATGAGAAAAAACGCTTTTTTGCTGGCTACGATAGCACTGCTTGCAGCTATATCAATTTCTTTTGCTGATCAGTGTCAATCTGTTACGGATCAGCAAGCCTTCAACGCAATGAAATACTTGCGTGATGGGATTACCATTTGGCACTATTGCGCACTGTGCCCGGAACCCGATCTCAAACCGATACCTATAGTTCTAATTGAAACGAGAAAAGTTGGCGATAGTGTCGAGATCTCTGTCAATCGGGAGCCCATAGATTTGGCCTATATTTACGTACCTAACGGCAGAGGCAATTATGAGAATCTTGCTTTTCTCAGTAATTGTCATGCTTACGATGTGCCGCGATATTTGAACAGCCCGATGCAGCCAGCATTGGTGCCTAAGCCGTGATGTGAGCGAAAAAACTGTGATAGATCAGATAAATTGATTAAAAGGAAATGTGATCGAGTCTGAAAGGGTTCCCATGAGCATGAGCTTGCAGATAAAATGGTGGAAAAAGGATGGCTTGAGCCGTCGTCTATGGGCGGCTATGTCTTGCCGGGGACATATGCATTGATGGATTGACAATGAACAATAGTATGGAGGGAAATAATGAAAAGATATCTGCAACACATTAGTCTTACCGCGATAGGCATATTGGTGATGTTCATTTCTGTTGCTGATGCCTCAGCACAAGTGATAGGGCTTGAGAAAGTGCAACATCAAGAGATCATTGACGCCCTTGCCAATGGACAGGAACAGGATATTCTTGTTCTTTTTGATGAGTCTGCAGCGCAACAAACTGCTGCCACCATGAGAATGACGGCAAATGTCGCTCATGATACCGCCGCGATACTGGCGACAAAGGCAGCAATGTACAAGTCGCTTAAACAGACTGTCATGGAAAGCATGCCCATTAACGATGTTGAAACTTTGCAGGATTACAGCCACCTCCCAATGACGTTCTTGAAATTGAAGGCGATAAACGGCTTGCAAGCACTCCTGAAGCATCCATCCATTATCAGGGTCTACAAGAATGAAACTCGTGAACTTCTGTTATCTCAGAGTCTTCCACTGATTAATCAGCCAACAGTTGCTGGTGCTGGCTTTGTTGGCACAGGTACTGCAGTTGCAGTTCTCGACACAGGTGTTGACTATACAAGGGCAGCTTTTGGATACTGTACTGCTCCAAATACACCTGCAGGATGTAAAGTAAAAGCCGCATTTGAATTCGCTCCTCAAGACTATTCGCTTGATGATAATGGTCATGGAACCAATGTTGCTGGAATTGTTCTGGGGGTTGCTCCAGACAGCCGAATATTAGATTTAGATGTTTTTCGAACTGATGGGAAAGCATATGGCGCAGATGTTATTGCTGCTATTAACTGGAGCATAGCAAATAAAATTACATACAACATCGTTGCAATGAATTTGAGCTTAGGAGGTGGTGGGTTTTCATCTCCCTGCAACAGTGATATATATGCCTCACCAATTAGCAATGCTCGCAACGCAGGAATTCTTGCTTCTATTGCCTCTGGCAATGAGGGCTACACAGACAGCATCAGTTCTCCTGCCTGTGTCCCGTCTGCAATTTCCGTGGGCGCGGTATATGATTCTAACGTTGGCTCTCAGTCATGGGCAAACGGTTGTACCGATAATATTACTTATGCCGATTTAGTAACATGCTTTTCTAACAGCGCCTCATTTCTAACAATGCTTGCGCCAGGGTCAATTATCACTGCCGCTGGAATTTTCGAATCGGGAACTTCACAGGCTGCACCTCATGTAGCTGGAGCAATAGCGGTGTTGAGAGGGAGTGGTGCTTATCCTTCTGAAACTGTTGCTGAAATTGTAGCAAGATTAACAAATACAGGCGTGCCTGTTACAGATCCTGGCAATGGGATTACCAAACCACGTCTTGATCTTCTTGAAGCTTATAATTATGATGTTACTCCTCCGCCAGCTCCTATCAGCCTAAATGCCAACCCAACCACATGGACAAACATAAATTCATTTTCAATCAACTGGACTAACCCATCAGATTTCTCAGGAATCGCAGGGGCATATTACAAGATAGGTTCAGTGCCTATATCAAATACTGACGGCACTTATACCACAAGCAAACCATTTAATGCTTCTGCCTCAGCTCAGGGAGGACAGTCTATTTATGTATGGCTCAAAGATGGAGCCGGAAATATAAGCCAATACTATGCAACCGCGACGCTTTATTATGACGGCACTGCGCCTTCCTATTCATGGAATGCTCCTGCTTCAGTTGCATTTTACAAAAATGGCAATACAATCTCTGTAGACGCAACAATAACAGAGTCAGGGGGTTCCGGCATGACAAACGGAGCTAATTGCAACGCAAAGATAGACAACGCAACGAGCAGTTTTACAGGCTCTGTGACCTACTCGACCGTGACAGGAAAATGCACGGGTACGTTGACCTTGGGCAATCCGTCAGGTTTATCGGATGGATCTCGTAATCTTACCTTGCAGGTTGCTGACAATGCTGGGAATAGCGCGGTAAGCACAGCAAGAAGCATCAATATTGATAACACAGCGCCTTCCACAACAGACAATTCCTCATCAACATGGTCATCAACGAGTCCGGTGGTTGTAACGCTGAGTCCAGGCGACGGTTCAGGTTCGGGTATTGCCTCAACCAAATACTGCATAGATACGTCAAATAGCTGTACTCCTGCTACAATAGGAACATCGGCGAGTGTTTCCTGTTCATCCGGCGCGGACTGCACGCAATATGTAAGATACTCCTCAACTGACAATAAAGAAAATGTTGAAATAACCAAGTCAAGCAATCAGATAAGACAAGATCGCAAAGTTCCGACCGGCTCTGTCACAATCAACAGCAACGCTGCTTCAGCAAATACGACATCCGTGAATTTAACCTTGTCGGCAACCGACACAGGCAGCGGAGTAACACAGATGTGCATAAGCGACTCAACTTCCTGCTCAGCCTGGGAGGCATACGCAACATCAAGGCCGTGGACGCT
Source organism: uncultured Nitrospirota bacterium (assembly GCA_947085015.1). Lineage (GTDB taxonomy): Bacteria > Nitrospirota > Thermodesulfovibrionia > Thermodesulfovibrionales > UBA6898 > UBA6898. The sequence goes on along the minus strand of CAMTUV010000011.1, from coordinate 56,851 downwards.
GCCTGCAGGTGATGGGACAAAAACTGTCTACGCTTTATTTAAAGACAGCGTGGGCAATGTATCAACGCAGGGTTCCGATACCATCCTGCTCGATACAACGCCTCCGGCAAACGGCTCTCTAAATGCTGTCCGCGCAGACTCTCAGGTCAACCTGAGCTGGTCAGGTTTTACCGATTCTGCAAGCGGGATCAGTAGCTACAAGCTTGTCTATAGCACTGTTGGATCGCCAGCGGACTGTTCCGGCTCGGCCCTTTATACCGGAAGCGGGGCTTCATATCCGCACTCTGGACTGACAAACGGCACAACCTATTATTACCGGCTCTGTGCCGCTGACAATGCCGGAAATATCTCATCCGGCGCAATCGCACAGGCCACACCGGAGGAGATTACCCCACCGACAGGCACGATAACAATCAACGCCGGAGCAGCGGCTACGAATGACCCGAATGTCACATTGACAATATCCGCCACTGATCCGAGCGGTGTTACCCACATGTGTATCAGCAATACTACAAGCTGCACGTCATGGGAAATATACGCGACATCAAAGTCATGGGCGCTGGTTGCCGGAGATGGTACAAAGACAGTTTACGCATGGTTCAGAGATAGCAAAAACAATGATAATTTATCGCCTGTATCCGATACGATCATACTCGATACAGTTGCTCCCAATACTTCGATAACGAGCAAACCGCCCGTCATCACAAACGCAACTACGGCAAATTTCAGTTTTACATCAAGTGAGGCTTCCTCGACATTTGAATGTCAGCTTGACAGCAGCGGCTTCCAGGCTTGCACGTTGCCGAAGTCCTATGCTGCCCTCTCTAACGGCTCACATACGTTTGATGTGCGCGCCATAGATCAGGCCGCCAATGTTGATGCAACCCCGGCGAGCTATGCATGGACTATAGATACCACCCTGCCTGTGCTTACTGTGGCCAAGACCGGCACAGGAAGCGGCGCTGTCACGAGTTCACCAACAGGCATTGACTGCGGCGCAACCTGTAGCGCACCGTTTCCGTGGCTGGCCAGTGTTACACTCACCGCAGAACCGGCATCCAATAATATTTTCACCGGCTGGAGTGAGCCATCATGCCCCGGCACAGCCCCCTGTATAGTAACGATGGACGCGGGAAAAACAATAACAGCCAACTTTGAGCCATATTTTCAGTGGAGTGATCATTTTAACGACTACACATACACTGATAAATGGACCTATGAATCAGTAAACGCATCAGGCACGCTGACGGAATCTGGCACAATGCTCTCAGTAACTATCGCAAAACCTACGGCTGCCGAGTCAATTATAACTTTATTGGGCAAGGATAAGTTCAACGCCCCTAATGTTGTCTTCGAGATCGGCTTCAAACCGTCGAAGACTGGAGACATGGCTTTAAGACTCAATAAATCTGATACGGACTATCTGTACGCACGTTTGTATTATGATGCGTATAAAATGCTGAAAGTGGACTTTGAAAAAGTTGAGGGCGGAGTCGTGTCGGGTCAAACTTATGACAACGCCGAACTCAACTTAAAAATAAAATATAAGAACAAAACTCTGAAGATTGTAAAACGGGGGGGTGACTTTAATCTGTATGTCAATGAACGGAAAAAAGGCGATATTCTTACAGTTGCTGCATTAGGCGCAGCCGATCTGCAGGTTGAGATCGAGAACAAGGCTCTTTACCCCTACGGTTATAAAGCCCAAATCGATTACGTATTTGCCGCTACGCCCAAACATTCCGGCCTTCCCGCTGATCAGATTAAACTTATAACACCGAATGGTGGTGAGACAATAAAAACAGGTTCACTCTACCTCGTGGAATGGGAAGCACCAGCGGATGTGCCATACTTCATGATCGAATACTCTATTGATGGCGGGATAAAGTGGAAGGTTATCGAAAGTGGTATTCAAGGGTCAAATTACGTATGGAAGCTCAGCAAGGAAAGACCTTACAGCACATATAAATTGCGGGTCACAGGCCATGATGCGTCTGGCATTTCTGTGGGAACATCAGACATTTCAGATGCGCCTTTTGTCGTGGCGTACTAACTGGAAAAAGTAAAGACCGTGTCCGTTTTTTCAAGTACGGCCATAATTTCAGATATATTTCTTAAATGCGACGACGATTAAATTTTCTCTCAGAGGCTACTATTTTTAAAACGGGTAGTGTCAAAAGTTTTATGAAAAACAGGGACCTTGTCAAATTTTCAGTTGAAATTTTTTGAGGGAAACCTTTTAGGGGACGGGGATGCCTGAGAGGTGGACCCCAAAGGTTGGACAGTTGACTTGTAAATAGCTATGCGAGAAACCACTATAACGTTGATGAATTAGTTGACTTGTTGAGGAAGGCGCTTACAGTCACGAACCATCTCGGCAATGTAACGCGCATGGCCTACTACACCCTCGGCAGGAAACAGCCTTTGAGGTTGTTGTTTCCAATAATGTAATATACTTGACAAGTAAGCGGCATGCGGTCTCTCTGCCAGCCGATCAGGCAAAGTGCTATAATACTGAATGAAGACGCTTGTGAGGCAAAAGGCGGCAGCAACCCTTAAGACCTTTGATCTCCTGAATATCCCTGTCTTTCTTATTGACGAGTCCTTTGCAATTGTTTCCTGCAATGAGAGCGTTGCCACAGTGTTTCTTTATACGTGCGAGGAGATGACAGGCAAGTTTCTGAACATTGTGGTGCTGCCGGACAGGAAGAATATCTTTAAGATGGCTGCTTTCCACCGGAGCGCGCCGTGTGACATCAGCGTTGCCTATCCGGATACCCGTTTTCTCTCCTCCTGCATCAGAAAAAACGGAGACTTCTTTGATGCGAAGGTATCCATAATACCGTCTCAGGAGAACGGTTCATCGCTCAGACTTGTTGTGGTGCAGGATATATCAGAACAGCGAAAGCTTCAAAGCAAGGCATTTCAGAGGACCAAGGAGCTCTCGATCTTCAAGACCTTTGCCGACATCCTTGCGCGTCACGAAGAAATTAATGCGATCATGCAGGAAACCATGGATATGTTGCTCGAGATCATGGAAGTTGAGCGGGGATGGATCTATCTCCTTGACCCTGACACTGATCTGCTGCGGCTGCGGGTCGAGAAGAGCCGGATCAAAGGACCTTCATCTTCGAAAGATCTAAAACAGAGCGAATGTCTTTTCGGAAAGGTCTTTGCCTCAGGTATGCCGCTCCTTGCGGAGAAGGCATCTCAGGATCCGAGGGTAACATCTCTGCAGACCGGCGCTGAAGGTATTGAGAGTGTGGTTGCCATCCCGATACGCTCAAAAGGCATGATACTCGGCGTGCTGGGCCTTGCAAGCAGAAGACAGTCTTTCTTTACTTCCATGGACACGCAGCTTCTGGTGCCGATCGGGAACATGCTTGGCGTTGCAATCGAAAATATCCGCCTTATTGAGCAGCTCCACTGGAACATGAAGCAGATTGAACTGATCAATGAGCTGAGCGGGATCGTGAACTCAAGCCTGAGCATAGGCACGATCTTCAGGATGATGGTGTCAGAGATCAGGAAGCTCATAGATTATGACAGGGCAAGCCTTCTGCTCTACGATGAGAAGGAGGACAACCTGCTTATATTTGCTCTTGATACGGACATGCAGACGATCATGAGCAAAGGTGTGAGAGCCCCGATTGAAGGAACGAGTGCAGGCTGGGTAGTAAGGAATAATAAGCCATGGATCAACCGTGATCTGAATGATACAGAATTTGCTCTCGATAAAAAGCTTCTCAGAGAGGGCATCATCTCAACCGTAAGTATCCCACTTTATCATGACAAGATACTCGGTGTCTTCAACTTTGACAGCCGTAAGTCTGCGAATTATTCTGAGCGGGATCTTCTTATTCTTCTGCCGGTTGCCAAGCACATTTCGATTGCCCTGGAGAATGCACTTCTTTTTCAGGAGATATCACGCGACAAGAAGGAATGGGAAAAGACCTTTGATGCCATTACGGATATGGTATGGATAGAGGACATGAACCAGTGCGTTATCCGCGCCAACAGGACAGTGCTTGCACGTGCAGGACTCACATCTGCGGAGGCGGTCGGAAAAGGGTTTGGGGAGCTGCTCGGGCGAATAGGCGCTCTGGAGGAGGATTGCCTCTGCCCGGAGACCATAGCCGGTAAGATGCCCTGTTTTCGGGAAATGAAAGGCATGAGCGGAAATATATTTCATTTTTGGACTTACCCTCTTGTTGATGATGAGGGACGGCTCTATTCACTTGTCCACTATCTCAAGGATGTGACCAGCCAGAAACGGCTTGAGCAGCAGCTCATACGCTCAGACAAGCTTGCGTCCCTGGGCACACTGGTTGCCGGCATAGCGCATGAGATCAATAATCCCCTCGGTATTATTGCCGGTTATTCAGAGGCGCTCCTGGACCGGGCAAAAGATGAAACTCTCCTGGCTGTACCGGAGTTCGAAGATTTTCCTGAATATCTCGAGACTATCCATAACGAGATCTTCAGGTGCAAGGGCATTCTCAGAAGCCTCCTCGATTTTGCACGGCCGACAGGCGGCACGTTCCGCGAGATAGACATGAACGAACTGATCAAAGAGGTCATACTCCTGGTGAACCACAGGGCCAAGAGACTGAACCATAACATTGTGCTCAGGCTTGACAGGGACATCCCGAAGATTTTTGCAGACCCCGGCAATCTGAGACAGGTATTCATGAATATCATCATAAATTCCATGTATTTCACGCCCGAGGGTGGAAGCATCACGATTGCAACCGAGCGGCATGCAGAGGGCGGACTCCTGCGGCATGATCCCGGTGTTGAGGTCACGATCTCAGACACTGGGGCAGGTATTGCCCCTATCATACTGGGAAAGATCTTTGATCCTTTTTTCACGACCAAGCCTGTAGGAGAGGGGACTGGTCTTGGCCTTTCGATATGCCACAAGATCATTGAGGAGCATGACGGCAGCATTGATGCGGTCAGCGAGGTGAATGAAGGAACGACATTTATCATATGGCTTCCCGTAAAGGCAACCCATGGTTAAGCTCCTCGTTGTTGATGATGAAGAGCCGCTGAGAAGGCTCCTGAATAAGGAGCTGACGCGAAAGGGCTTTTCTGTCGAGGTAGCACCTGACGGAAAGACCGCTCTCAGCCTTGCAAAGAATAATACTTATGATGTAGTGCTTCTGGACATCATGATGCCCGGTGTGGATGGCATCTCGGTCATGAAGAAACTTAAGACAGATCCTTCTGCTCCTGCGATCATTGTACTGACTGGGAAAGCTACGATCGAGACAGCTGTAGAGGCAATGAAATACGGCGCTTACGACTACCTAACCAAACCCTATAAGCTCGATGAACTGGTGATCATCATCAACAGGGCCTATGAATTCGGCAGGCTGAGCATTAAAACGCAGCTCCTTGAGCAGGAGCTTGTGAGAAAGGAAACTCCCTTCAGGTTTATCAGCAGTTCACGGCAGATGCAAGAGATCCACGAACTGATACAGAAAATAGCTCCCACGGATTCCCCTGTACTAATTCAGGGCGAAAGCGGTACAGGCAAGGAACTGGTAGCGAACACGATCTGGCACTACAGCAAGCGGAACTCAGTGCCGATCATTGCTTTGAACTGCGCTACATTTTCAGAGAACCTGATAGAGTCAGAGATCTTTGGTCATGAAAAGGGTGCCTTTACGAATGCGTATGAGACGAAACACGGCATTGTAGAGGTTGCCGACAAGGGAACGCTCTTTCTTGATGAGATCGCCGAGATGCCGATCGGACTCCAGGCAACACTCCTGAGATTTCTCGACACCGGCGAATTCAGGCGCGTGGGCGGCAATAAGATCATGAAAGTGGATGTCCGTGTTCTTGCAGCAACTAACAAAGATCTGCGCGAGCGCATACATCAGGGAACGTTCAGAGGAGATCTTTATTACCGGCTCAATGTCATTACTATTACGATTCCTCCGCTGAGGGAACGGGCTGAAGAAATTGAAGAACTTGCAGAATTCTTTGCTCAGAAATATAGCCGGAAACTCTCCAAGGCGATAGGGGGCTTCTCCCCTGAAGCCCTTGAAGCACTCGGCAGATATGCGTGGCCCGGAAATGTTCGTGAACTTGAGAACGTGATCGAGCGGGCAGTTATCCTCTGTGATTCTGATAGAATTGGAATAAAGAACCTTTCCATTCCTGCTCTGCAGGGCGCCGCTGTCAAGGGTGCGGCCGGATCGCTTGAGGAGATGGAGCGCGATTATATTCTCAGGGTGCTTAGGGAATTTCAGGGCAACCAGTCAAAGGCAAGTCAGGTGTTGGGCATTGACCGAAAGACCCTTTATCTGAAGCTCAAAAAATACGGTCTCAGTGATTATCTGAAAAAGTAGATTCAGGAAGCCCGATTACTTAATAATCGCTTTTGAAAAGGCAAACTTTATTATGTCAGACTTATTGCTTAACCCCAGCTTCTCGCATAAATTTGTTTGATGAGCGATTACCGTCTTGGGGCTAATGGAAAGCATTTCTGCGATCTCCTTATGTGTATGACCTTCAGCAACAAGCTTGAGGACCTGTTTTTCCCGATCAGTCAGCAGTTCATAGGAGTCCTGAGTGGACAAAAGCTCTTTGCCAAGAAAGCCGTTTACAACTTTTGAAGCGATTGCCGGATAAAGATAGGTCTCACCTGCCATGATGGCGGTTATCGCGGAAATGAGATCGCTGCCAACGGCCTTCTTAAGCAGATATCCGGATACGCCTGCCTTAAGAAACCGCAGAATGTATTCCTTGTCGTCATATTGCGTCAGGACAAGGATCTTGACCGAAGGATCGTTCTTTCTGATCTCAACAGTTGCCTCTAATCCTCCCAGTGTCGGCATGGCGACATCCATAAGAACGATATCAGGGCGAAGCTGTCTTGTTTTATCTATAGCCTCAAGCCCGTCAGAGGCTTCGGCTATGACTTCAATATTATCGTAACACTTGAGAAATGCAGCAATGCCCTCTCTTACAAGACTATGGTCATCTACGATTATTACGCGGATCTTAGACATGTGCGATCACCTCACGTGCAATGGGAAGCTTTATGGATACCCTGGTGCCTGTGCCGGGGCTGGAACATATTATACACTGCCAGTTCAGAAACGAGGCCCTCTCCTTCATGCCCTGGAGGCCAAGCCCTCTCGAAGATACAGTGGTGTCGAACGCTGACTGGGTATCAAAGCCGCATCCATCATCTTCCAGTTCTATCGTAAGCTGTCCATTTCTGACTTCCAGGAGGACAAACACATTTTCGGCCCGGGCATGTTTAGATATGTTGATGACAGCCTCCTGGATGATCCTGAAAAGTTCAATTTCTATCTGAGGTTCAAAGATAAGATCACTGATTGTGTTGTAGATGTTGACGTAACAGCGAATGCCCTTTGATTCGAGATGGTGGTCAAGAAGCCACCGGACTGCCGCTTCAAAGCCGAGGTCATCAAGAATCGAAGGCCTCAGGTTCTTTATGATCCGGTACACATCATCAATATTCTTTTCTACGATCATCTTGATCTCGTCTATCTTGACAACAGTCAGATTCCCGGGGAATTTCCTGCAGATATCTATTTTGATCAGCGTTGCCGCAAGATCCTGCATGATGACATCATGGAGTTCCCGTGCGATTCTTTTTCTCTCATCCTCCTGGGATGTGATGACCTTTTTCAGGAGATCTTTTATCTTCAATCTGCTGTCGTTGATCTGACGGGTTCGGTCCAGGACCTGATGTTCAAGGGCGATATTATATTTTTGGAGGTCATCAAGAGAGTCCGCGAGTTTTATCCTCATGACTTCGAAGCTGCTGCTGAGTTTGCCGATCTCATCCCTGCCGCCAAAGGCGAAGGGCTTTGACATGTCTCCTTCCGCGATTTTGACTGTCGCGGCGATCAGTTCATGAACTGGTTTGACAATGCTCCTGCTCATGCCGATGGCTAGCAACAGAGCGATTGCGATGAAGATGACGCTTATGGCAAAAAAAGATGTTTTCATCTTGGCGATCGGCATGAGAATCTCTTTTTCCGGCCGTATGATGGATACGCTCCAGGACACTGTTTCAAGCGGTGCAAAGGCCATGATATCATCGGAACGGTTCCTCGCTGTGGCAGGGTTCATATCCTTTGTATGGCACCGGTGGCATTTTGTGATGACCGGCTGCTTCGCGCTTATCAGTTTTTCGAGAAATTGCGAGTGCCCCTCTGACTGGTCCGTGAAGACTCTCTTGGCGTCACTCGAGGCGATAACAAAGCCTTGGCTGTCCACGAGTTCCATATAGGTGTTCTTCTCTGTCGGAACAGACCGGATGATTTCATTGAAGTTTTGCGCCGAGGGGTCAATCTCTCCTCCGACCACTCCAACTATTCTGCCATTCTTGTTTTTTAATGGCACCAGAATATGGATCAGTTTTTTCTTTGAAGGTTCCACCGTAAAGATATCGGAAATGAAGGGTTTGCCCTCTGCGATGACCCTGTCAATGTTCTGCGTCGCGAGGGTATTGACATACTGCATATGCTGGGATGGAAAGGTGTAGATGACGCGATTGTCCCGATTGATAATAAAGAGGCCGTCGGAAAAGATGGAATAGTCATACGCCTTTCTGAGGGCTTCACGCTCGGCCGACCAGTCGTCGTCGCTCAGGTCGATGGATCCGGAAAGCGAAATGTCGAATAACCGCTTGATACTGCTGGTGAGGAGGTGGTCGATATTCTTTGCAACAATGCGGGAAAGCTTCAGCTGGTGCTGGAGCGTATGGTCTATACTTTCCTTTATCGCGATGGAACTGATTACGCCGAGACTGAAAGATATTACGACAACAGTCAGAAGTATGGCTATAATGATCTTTTTCTGCATGAGCGATCCTGATTCTGATTATAACCATAAAGGAAAACCCCCATGCTGTCAAGTAGTAGTAGCTGTTGTCTGTTTTGTTGATTCATCGGTTTCCGAGGGCAGCTGATGCAGAGGCTGTAATGGCCCGAACAACCTCTCATATTCCAGCGGATGCTCATGAATCATCCGCTCCCTTGATATGTTGCCGGTGAAGATGACCGTGTCTATAGGAATCACTTCAGGGCTGAAAATGGCATTGTAGATGTGCCATATTATGATTACGAGAAAGGCAAGAAGAGCCTCATTGGTATGCAGTGCCTTGGCAACCGGGATGAACTGTCCCGGCAGGACCTGTGTCACCTGGATCGGGAACCAGAGCATGGCACCTGTCGCGATCATCAGCATGCCGCCGACAACCACTCCCCAGTACTCGAACTTCTGTTTGTAGTCAAACCGGTCGCAGCGGGCCGGATGATCAGAAAGCCCGAGGTAGTATTTTATGTTGTCTATCGCATCACGGAAGTCCTTGAGATGAATGACCATTGAAGGCTGCCATTTCAGGAACATGACTCCGTATGATGCCACGAGAACGTGATTGATCGTGAGCACGGCGAGGGCGACGCCGCTATACCGGTGAATAAGGCGAGTTGTATCAATACCTCCCAGCGTCATGATGACCCACTGCGAGATATTGTAGTCATGGAACCTCTGTGAGAGCCCGGTGATGACAAGCAGGACAAAGGTGCCTGCATTGAGCCAGTGCTCTGCAATCCTCAGTTTTCCGAAGCGCCTGACCTGCTGAAGTTCTGTTGTTTCCATAATTGTCTCCTCCTGATGCTATCTGTTAACTGCGTATCTCCAGAGGTGGAGAATGATCTGTACCAAAAGCCCTATGATCATGAACGGAATAAATATCCTGTATCCCAAGTCGATCAGATAGACGAGTGATGCCTTCTGAAAGTTTGGTTCATAGTGAGAAATCCAGCTATCAGGGAAATTTGTTGTGGCGCCAGGATGGCATTTCTGGCAGCGTTTAGTGAGATTTTGCTTGATAACTGACGCATTTCGCGATTTGACCTTCATGATGTCGTGGACACCGTGGCAGTCAATACATACCGCAATCTTCTTTTCGGTCTGCCCATACTGTTTATAGAACTTCATTGTGACCCCGTGGAAATCCTGCAGATAGGTCTCGACGACCTTTGTGGAAAGACCGTATTTGTCCATGATCTCTTTTTGTGCATGACATCCGGCGCATATCTGAGGCACTGTAATGCGGAAGTTTGCGGTATGGGGGCCTGCGTTGTCATGGGCCTTATGGCAATCAGAGCAGACAGGGACATCTTCTATATGTTCATTGATCAAGGCTGCGCCGTGCACGCTCTGGGCATATATTGCATAGATATCCGCGTGACACTGCTCGCACTTCTTCGCGTTCGCCAGTTTGTCTTTCTGAGCGGAGGCAATGGCGTGTGTGCCGTGACAGTCGGTGCAGAGAGGGGCCTTGGCATTGCCCTTTGCAGCGGCCTTGAAATGAAGGCCTTCGAGCGTTCTCGTATATTTGTCGAAATGGCATCTCTTGCAGTTTTCAGCCATGACCAGCGCAAAATCGCGCTTGTTGTTGAACTCTCTTACAGGATGAAGCTCGGAGTAGACCCTGACGTGGCAGTCAACACAGCTGAGGTTTTTATGAACCGACTCTTTCAGAAGCGACTCATGGACCTTTACTGTCTCCTTTGTGCCGTCTTGAAAATTTATGCTGATTTCCCACTTGTGGCAGGCCATGCAGTACTGGTTTCCCTTGGAGAGTTCGCTCACCCTTCTGACTGCGTGCGCTCCGTGGCATTCAGTGCAGGACGTTTTTGAGGATTCCTTGCTTATGACCTTTTCGTGGATTTTATTGGAGCGGGGAGAATGACAGGTTGTGCATCTGCGGGCTGCAATCGCACTATATTCCTTTCTGCTTTTGAAGGTCCTCTGCGGGTGGCTGTCAGCGGTAAACCCGTGACACGCGGCGCAGCCTATGATCCCATGAACGGAACTCTCTATCTCGCCAGGATTAACCTTAAGTGACAGTTTATCACCGTTTCCAAGGGTCTTATGCTGCTCAGTCGAATGGCAGCCCAGACAGGCCTGATCCGATTCAGAAAGAGTGGCCTCACTGACATGATACGCCAGCAATAAAGAGAAACATGCGATCATGCAGACAATGAATAATTGGTGTCTTTTCATATTTCCTCCGTGATAGAGGGGATGTTTATGGCAGAGCATCCCCTCTTCAAGATGCTATTTCTTTTCTGTTTCATCAAGCGTCTTTTCTTCTTCATGGGTGCTTTTGTTTTTTTTGTCTTTGCTGCGTTTACCTGCCAGATAAGCTTCTGCGGGGCTCCAGTTGAACGCGGCTACCCTTGAAAGTCCTTCTAATGTCTTGCCGAAGAGTTTTGTGAAGACCATCCTGGCAATGATGGCAAGTCCGATAAACGGAAGGAATGCGGCATAGATCAGACCAAGAACAGGCCCTGCGGCAAGAATGACCAGGGGGTTTGCCTTGTAATATGTCGTGGTTCTGTTTCCGGGGAGGACACCACTGTTGTCCATACTGATGCGATCGCCGTTAGAGAAATTCCAGTAGTTCCCCTTTGTTACTGTTTCGCCTCCTATGTGTTTTATCCGTAGCATCTTCTTTTCCTCCTTCACTTAATTTTTATTCTTTCTGGCTCTATCCTATCAAACAGGACAAACCATGGTAATTGGAGAATCTACCTATATATCAGGGAAAAATATCTTAGATAAAGAAAAAAGGTATCTATACCGGAGAAGGGGGAAGGGAAAACTGTTTTCAGGCGTCAGGGATCATGCTGGAGGCTATTTTGATGATGTCCTGTGCAGAGAATTTACCGGTGACGGTGATAACCGTGCCATGTTCATCCCAAGACAGCTGGCTGCAGGGAGTATTCTTGTCGCAGATTGCCACAAGAAGTGTTGCTTTTCTTCCTTTTATAACTATCTGTCTTGCAGTCCTCTCGGAGAGGATCTTCAGACGTGGTTCGAGCTGATAAGGGGCATTGGCATCAGCCTGGTGCAGTGAAAGGCCTATTTCCTGTCTCTGTTTGAAGGAGAGATACATGGCCACAGCACCGAACGGTGTGTCCTGTCCGTAAATCTCTGAGGGCGGCCATGCAAGATTCAGGTGTTCTGGCAGATACGAGGGAAGATAGATCTTTCTGATATGAAGTTCCTTTGCTGCTGCATCTGTAGAACTGAATGATTTTAGCTTCTGCTTCTGCATGATAAGGGGAATCCAGTTCAGGAGCGAAATTACTCCTGTGATAAAGAGGATCGTGGCTGCGAAGAGTGCGGCTTTTCTGGCTATGGATAGCGTTGTTGTCATTTTACACCACCCTATATCCAAGCAGCAGTATCGCGGAAAGCGTTAGCAGATACTGCGGCCAGACGAACTGTTCGTTTTTTTGATAACGATCCTCAGTCAGATTTCTTATTCTCTCATCCAGAAGAAGGTTGTGGCTGTGGCTTTCGACCTGCTCTTTCATCTGCGAAAGTTTGTCTGACAGTTCCTCTGGATGATAGTAAAAAGCGGACAGTGCGCTGACGAGAGCCTGTGGATCGCCGGTCATTGATATCGTGATCGCATCGCAGATAAATTCGTCGTCATGGACAATTCTCCTGAACTCTACCAGACTGACCGGATTATAGAACATCAGCATGCGGAGAAGGTAGATTATCTGTGTCTTGAGATTGCTGCTCCTCTTCATATGCACCACCTCGTGAATAAGGGCATTTCTGAGTTGCGCCTGGTCGAGCATGCCTATAAGTCCGGAAGAAATCACAAGAGAATGTTTCTTGTATCCCTGGGTGAAAAGCACGGGCGCAGGTGTTTCGATAACCATAACCCCTGGCTCTTCAGTGCCGAGCAATGCGCTGGCAGACTTTAGTATTGTTCTGACATCCTCTTCGCCTTCCAGGCATTTTGGATGCTGTGGTTGATTGTTGCGTCTTCTGAAGATCGGAAAGATTTCCTGAAACAGAAAAACGAATGAAAAAACGACAAGAACTGACAGGATCATCAGGGCAACAGGGTAGGTATTAAGAACCTTCAGATCAAGCCAGCGATGACTGTCAAAGAGTGCTGTTGTCAGGCGGAAATGCCAGGTTCCCCGATCCGGTGACAGGACCTGGTACAGGGGAAACATGAAGATCGGCAGGACCAATGGCATTAGTCGGTATCTGAACCGAGACAGGTGATCCTGGATATCCCAGGCATAAAATGATAGTTCGATGATGATGAGTGCTGTAAAGGAATGGAGTATTGTCTGCATGATATACATTCCGGGGAACGTATGAAAAAAGGTCATGCAAGAACTCCGGTAAAGAAGAATAGCCCGGCACTCTCCCGTTGTTGAGGCCTCTTTCCGGAATAATCAACCATGCCCAAATTGTAGCATATGAGACTGCCTGAAAATACAGAGACTGACCTGCAATGTCGTGGGCAAGGTGCACTCAGCTACCTCAGGAGCGTTGTGCAAGTCAGGCTGTAAGTTATGCCATTGACCCCTTGCCATTTCGTTATTCATTTTTGTATATTACGACTATGCAGCAGAGGAATAAGCCTGCAGCAAAGAGCAGAGAACCGTTTGCTGTATTCAGGGGCCACATTTGGCTCGACGGAAGTGAGGGCACTTTTCTGGGGTATGGACGGGTTGTGCTCCTTGAGCGGATTCGCGAGTTTGGTTCCATAACAAAGGCTGCAAGATCCATGGAGCTGTCATATCGGCGGGCCTGGGTGCTGATCGATTCAATGAACCGTCAGGCGCCAAAGCCTTTTGTGATCACCTCGGCCGGCGGAAGGGGAGGAGGTGGCACGCTGGTCACGGAGGAAGGCGAGAAGGCTATCAGAATATTCTGGAAGTTCCATGAGGATTTCCAGAAATTTCTTGAGCGCGAAGAAAAGAAGTTTGGCTTTATAAAAAAAGATGACTAAGGTGGAGTAATGCGCTGGAAGATCAGATTGTTTGCAGTGTTGGTAGCGGGCATGGTTGTTTTCACTTCAATGACTTTGTCAGCAGCCACAGAGATAATTTGTGCATCGACAACAAGCACTGAGAATTCCGGATTGTTTAATCATATCCTGCCGCTGTTTGAAAAGAAGACAGGTATCAAGGTGAAGGTTGTTTCCCGCGGCACCGGTGCGGCGATAGAGATGGGAAAACGAGGCGATGCGGACGTTGCCTTTGTGCATGCAAAGGAGCAGGAACTGAAGGCTGTTGAAGAAGGATTCTTTATCAATCGGTCTGATGTAATGTACAACGATTTTGTGATCATCGGCCCAAATGATGATCCTGCTAAGGTCAAAGGAATAAAGTCAACCGTGGAAGCGTTCAAAAAGATCAGCGGAGCATCCCAGTTCGTTTCCCGCGGCGACAACTCAGGCACCCATACCAAGGAACTGTCCATCTGGAAAAGGGCCGGCATTGAGCCAAAGGGGCAGAAATGGTATCTCGAGGTTGGGCAGGGTATGGAAAAGACCCAGCGGATTGCCAATGAAAAGCGTGCCTATACACTCACCGACCGCGGCACCTGGCTCGCCACAAAGGACAAACTCGACATGATCATTGTGCATGAAGGCGATCCGACGCTCTTTAACCAGTATGGCGTTATGGCGGTGAATCCTGAAAAGCATAAGCATGTGAAGTACAAAGAGGCGATGGAGTTCGTGAACTGGCTTATATCAAAAGAAGGGCAGCAGGCGATCGCCACTTTTAAGGATAACCGTGGCAATCAGCTCTTCTATCCAAATGAGAAATAGTCAGCAAGGGGGCAAGTGGTGAAGGGCGAAAGGCTAAAGGTGAAAGGCAGCGCATTCTCCAGGTATTTGAATCATTTGCCATTTGCCTCTTGCCTATAGCCTATGTTATTTTCCGACGCCTTTTCAAAGGCCTTTTCTCTTATCCTTCATCTTGACCGGGACCTGATGGGCATAATTCTGCTCTCCCTCAAGGTTTCCGGGACAGCACTTGCTATCGCGACTCTGCTGGGGCTGCCGCTCAGTGCATTTCTGGGTTTTAGAAAATTTCCGCTCAAAGGATTTTTCATCAGCCTGCTCAACACCTTTATGGGCCTGCCCCCGGTGGTGGTCGGATTGTTTATCTATCTGCTGCTCTCAAGGAGTGGGCCCCTTGGCTTCATGTCGCTACTGTATACACCATCGGCCATGATCATTGCCCAGACCATCCTTGCCTTCCCGATCGTGGCTTCTCTGAGCCATGCGGCGATCATGGGGGTCGATCCTGTCATAAGACAGGCTGCTGCAACGCTGGGAGCAACCCCTTTTCAGGTGTCGCTGACAATCATCAATGAGGCGCGTTACGGGATCGTGGCAGCGGTGATAGCAGGTTTCGGCAGGGTCATGGCAGAGGTCGGTGCTATCCTGATCGTAGGCGGCAATATTGCAGGGTATACGCGTGTCATGACAACGACCATAGCCCTCGAAACCGACAAGGGTAATTTCGAGTTGGCGCTGGCATTGGGCATCATATTGCTGTTGATCTCTCTTATGGTTAACGTGCTGCTCCATATTTTTCAGAAAAAAGATATGGCAGGAGCCAACAGATGAGCCTCAGTCTGCAGGCAGTCAAGATAGACAAGAGCTATAACGGCAATGGGGTGCTGCAGGGCTGCTCATGGTCTTTTTCAGAAAACGGGATCTATGTTCTTACCGGTCCGAATGGCTGTGGCAAATCCACATTGCTGCGCATATGCGCTCTTCTGGAAAGACCTGACAGGGGAGCGGTCAGTTTTTTCGATAAGGGACAGGCAGTTCAGAACAATAGTACCCTTATGCGCCGAATGACCCTTGTCTTGCCCAGTGTCGGCCTCTTCAATGCGTCAGTGAACCGAAATGTTTCTTATGGGTTGCGTATCCGGGGTATCTCCGGGAAGGAAGCTGTTGACAGGACCGAGAGCATCCTTGAATTCGTGGGGCTCACTCACAAGAAAGATCAGAATGCGCTGACCCTCTCAAGCGGAGAATCACAGCGGGTTGGAATAGCAAGGGCCCTTGTGATTAACCCGGAAGTCCTCTTTCTTGACGAACCGACTGCGTCCATTGATGAAGAAAACACCGCCATCATAGAGAACATTATTCGACAATTGAAGCAGCACGGGAGAACTACTGTTATCATGACAACCCATGAGCGGGTCCAGGCAGAACGACTTGCCGACAAAGTGCTGCTGCTCGAAGGCGGAATGATCGGCTAAAAACAGGTCGTTGCGCCGGGCCAAGGAAGCCGAGGCAATCGAGGAACTCATAAGCATGAAGACATTCAATTATAAAATCCCTCTTGTCCTCCCTTTGCTAAAGGGAGGGCATTGCCCCTCTTTGGCAAAGAGGGGTTAGGGGAGATTTTTTTGTTGATGACAGAAACTAATGCGCTTATTGGCAGCTTAAAGAAAGGCCAAGGGTGAAGGAAATATCTTCATGAGCGCGTCTTTCCGGATATCTTTGCCGATGATCACCAGCCTGCTGCCCATGACCTTTTTTTCAAAAGGAACGCTTTTAATATTCATGAACGAAAGATCAAACTGGTAAGGCCCCTGCAGAGTGTTTACAAGCGCCTTTGCCCTTACAATGTCACCGTATTTTCCGATCGACATGTCCTGAAAGAAATCGCTAAGCCATTCATGGTCCAGGCTGTCGCCCAGTTTGATAGATACCGTGTCAAAGTGGAAATGGGCGGCACGCTTGTCTATGGTTCGTTTTGTTCCGGAGACGCCTGGTAAGGTGTTGCTGGTGATACAGTTGACTGTGCTGAAAACAATGGCATTGGGGTTCATCTGTTCAACGGCCAGGACCGTTTTCTCGGTAACGTCTTTTTCGACAAGGTCTGTTTTATTTACGAGAACAATATCAGAGTTGGTGATCTGGTCCTCAAAGAACCTTCCAAACGCATCTTCGTGATTGAGTTCGAGGAATTCTGTCGCATCGACAATGCCGATGACAGTGACAGGATTGATCTTCAGGGTCTCAAGCGCCTCCAGTACGCCTGAAGGAGAGGCGATGCCGCTCGGTTCGATCAGGAGATGCTCTGGCGCAAAGGTTTCCCGGATCTTCTCTACGGAAGAGATGAGGTCGAACTTCAGTGTGCAGCATACGCAGCCGCTTGGCAGTTCGATTGACTCAATGTCGTTTGCTGAGAAGATCTCGCCGTCAATACCGGCCTTGCCGAAGTCGTTTACCAGGACAACGGTTTTTCCTTTGATATCCTGTGCAAACTCCAGGATAAAGGTGGTTTTCCCTGACCCGAGCATGCCGCATACAATAGTCGTTTTCATGCCTTACTATAACCAATGGCCTGAACCATGCACAATTGCTGTGTCCTTTTGTTGTTGACCTGCAGACTGAATGTCGGATATTATGAAATACGTAAAGGGGAGTAGCTGAAGCGATGGCAGTCGTCAACACGGTCTGAACAGACCCGGCGCCTTCGGTTAGATAACACTAACAAGCAAGACCTTTATCACGCAGATTCTGTTGTGATAAAGGTCTTTTTATTTTGGGGTTTATTTGCAGGAGGCAAACTATGAACGGATTAATAACAAAATGGTATTTATGGTGACACTGACTATTGAAGAGAGAGTAGCAAGGCTGGAAGTCATGAGATCAGGAATACAACAAAACAGGTCATGACAGAGCTGATCCTTCAAAGTTTGCAACAGGCAAAGAGACTTGTAATTGCCGTTACGGGCTTCACAGTTCTTGTAGTCGGAATTGCAATGATTGTGTTGCCGGGGCCTGCTATAATTGTAATACCTGCAGGGTTGGGCATACTAGCCACTGAATTCATATGGGCAAGGAGGTTGCTGCAAGCCTTAAGAAATAAATTTAAAAATCAAAAGGAGGAAGCATAATGGAAGAGAAAGATATATACATGGCAAAAGAGGCTATGCAGTCTGCAATGAAGAAGGGACCTTTGAGGCTGGCACTGATAGTCGGAGCAATTGTTGTGTTTTTCCTGTTCTTAAACCCATGGGTTCAGATTGGGGCTGGTGAAAGGGGGGTTGTCCTTAATTTTGGCGCTGTTCAGGATAAGGTGTTGGATGAAGGACTGCATTTCAAGGTGCCTGTAATGCAGGAGATTATCCGGGTGGATGTCAAGGTGCAGAAGGCAGAGACAGCCGCCGCCGCCGCCTCAGCTGACCTTCAGGATGTAAGTTCAACTGTTGCGATCAACTATCATATAATTCCTGACAAGGCAAATATTGTCTATCAGTCCATCGGCATACACTTTAAAGAGCGAATCATAGACCCTGCTGTGCTGGAGGTGGTAAAGGCTGTCACTGCCAAGTATTCAGCAGAAGAGCTTATTACTAAGAGGCCTGCAGTAAGCGATGCTATGAAGCTGTCCCTAACTGAAAGGCTCCTTGCACACAACATAGCAGTTGACGCCTTCTCTATTGTAGGGTTCAGCTTTTCAAAGATTTTCATGGAGGCAATTGAGTCAAAGCAGACGGCAGAACAGCTTGCTCTAAAGGCAAAGAGAGACCTCGACAGGATAAAGATAGAGGCAGAGCAGACTATTACAGCAGCAAAGGCAGAGGCAGAATCCTTGAGGCTGCAGAAAGCAAATATTTCAGCAGATCTTATAGAACTGAGAAAGATAGAGGCCAATCTCAAGGCTATAGATAAATGGAATGGGGTCCTCCCGCAGGTTACCGGTGCCGGAGCAGTGCCATTTATAGGTGTTGGTGATATACAAAAGAAATAACCGGATAATCAGAGTATCCATTGGTTAGATATGCCTTACTGATTATCATTGCAGGCATTCAGGAAAATCGAAAAAGGAGGAAACATCAATGAAACCAAGTGAGAGGGAAGCAGAGTACATTTCAAGGATGGAGTTTGAGAAAAAGAAGAAGATCGAGGAGGAAAAACACAAGAAGCTGAAGGAGGAGGAAAAGAAGAAACTCCAGGAACTTCATAACATGAGATGTCCCAAATGCGGCATGGAGCTGATCGAGATAGATTACAAAGAAATAAAGGTGGACAAGTGTTCTGAATGTGCAGGCATCTGGCTTGATGCAGGAGAGCTTGAGGCTGTAGCAAAGCTTGAAAAGGGCGGCTTGGACAAGTTGTTCAGTGTTTTTAAAAAATAAGCAAGAGAATTCAAGTTTTTAAAGGCAGTTTATAATGCTGAAGCTTAGGCTATGCACTGTCCAAGATGCAGTAGCGCTGATAGCTTTGTTGGTGCCGGTCATAATAAGCTGATTTGAAACGTTACGATCCTGATTTATGGAGAACAAAATATGTTTTTAAAGCACATTGAAGAGTATCTGGAACAATTCATGTACAAAAGCCGATGGCTGTTAGCGCCTTTTTATGTCGGTATGGTAGCAGCCAATGCCCTGCTGCTGGTCAAGTTTATGAAAGAGTTTATAAAACTGATACCCCTTGTGATCAGCGGCGAAGGCGGACAGGTGATGGCAGGCATATTATCACTGATCGATATTGTGCTGGTTGCCAATCTGATGGTTATTATCATTTTTGCCGGTTACGAAAATTTTGTTTCAAAGATCGATACTAAAGAGCACGTGGATCGTCCTGACTGGATGGGGAAAGTGGGATTTTCTGATCTGAAGATGAAGGTGATTGGCTCCATAGTGGCCATTTCCGCCATTGAACTGCTTAAGTCCTTTACCGATCTCGGATCTATCAGTAACGAGCATCTGGCATGGAAGGTGGGCATCCATATTACCTTTGTTATATCGGGCATTGGTTTTGCGGTTATGGACCGGCTAGGCGCGCAGACTAACGGCCATTGATCTTATCAAGAGAGGGTTAAAAAAGTTAGGCGAGATATTTTATGCTGGTGGCCGTCAGCTACATTACATCAATATCATCGGCCTCCTGCTGTTATATATAATTGAAATAGAAGGAGACATATCCAATGCGCTGGCATCAAAAAACAGTTGAAGATGTTTTTGAAGAACTGAACTCGTCTTTAAAGGGTATATCCTCAGAAGAGGCTGAAAAGCGTCTGTTGGAATACGGTCCGAATGAACTTAAGGAGAAAAAGAAGAGAACTATCTTCATGATATTCCTTGACCAGTTCAAGGACTTCATGATCCTTATCCTGATTGCTGCTGCTGTCATATCAGGGATTGTTGGAGACCCTGAAGACACGATTGCGATAATAGTAATAGTGCTGCTGAATGCAGTGATCGGCTTTGTGCAGGAATACCGGGCTGAAAAGGCCCTGGCTGCCCTTAAGAAAATGGCTGCTCACACCGCACTTGTATTACGAGGCGGTGAGCATGCGAATATTCCTGCCTCAGAGCTTGTGCCGGGTGATATTGTGCTGCTCGAAGCAGGCAAGGTTGTGCCGGCTGATATGCGGCTTGCCGAGACCGTCAAGTTGAAGGTGGAAGAGGCTGCCCTTACCGGCGAATCCGTGCCTGTGGAGAAAAATACCAAAGCACTGCATGACGAACACCTGTCCATGGGCGACAGAAAGAACATGGCGTACAAAGGCACTGCCGTATCCTACGGCAGAGGCACCGGCATTGTTGTGGACACCGGCATGGATACGGAACTTGGAAAAATTGCCACCATGCTTCAGGAAGAGGAAGAGGTCAAAACCCCTCTTCAGAAAAGGCTCCTGACGTTCGGGAAAAATCTTGCCTTTGCAGTGCTGGCAATATGCGCGGTAGTTTTCGGTATAGGGGTTTTCAGGGGCGAACCTGCCTTGTTGATGCTCCTGACCGCCATATCTCTTGCGGTTGCAGCAATACCCGAGGCGCTTCCGGCTGTTATAACCATTTCTCTTGCCCTTGGCGCAAAGAAGCTGATAAAACAGAATGCACTCATAAGGAAACTCCCTGCTGTAGAGACCCTCGGTTCTGTTACATATATCTGCTCTGACAAGACGGGCACCCTCACGCTGAATAAGATGACGGTTGAGGAGTTTTATCTGGACGGGAAAGTATTCGGGGTCAGGGATTCGGGGTTAGGGATCAGCGAAAATACTACTGAGCTCCAATCCTCAACAACCAATCCCCAATATCTGCTGTTCCAGGCGCTTGCCTTAAGCAACGACGCACAGATGGGCGCTGATGGCACAGTCATAGGCGATCCAACAGAAACTGCCCTGTATGACATTGCCAAAGAAACTGGCTTTGACAAAAGTGATCTGGAAAAAGAGCACCCCCGCGTTGCAGAAATCCCCTTTGATTCTGACAGAAAGTGCATGACGACGTTCCATAAAATGCCGGGGTCAGGGGTCAGGGGCCAGGGGTCAGCGGGGACCGGCAAATACATTTCCTTCACCAAAGGCGCGATGGATGTCCTTCTCGAAAAAGCAGACAATATTTTAACCTCTGAAGGGATAAAACCTATAGACAGAAACGAGATCATGCAGACAAACGCAAGAATGGCTGCTGACGGGCTGAGGGTCCTCGGTATTGCCGTGAGGAACTGGGATGCGCTGCCTGAGGATATGTCGCCTGAGAATGTTGAGGAATCGCTTACTATTTTAGGTCTGGTAGGAATAATGGACCCTCCGAGAGAAGAGGCGAAAGAGGCTGTTGCATTATGTAAGACAGCAGGTATTAAGCCTGTGATGATAACAGGCGATCATCCGATCACGGCAATGGCGATAGCCAGAAGGCTCGGCATTATTGAGCATGGCTCCAAGGATGTTTTGACCGGCAGGGAACTCGAAAAGCTGCCCCTGGAGGAGTTCGAGGAGCGGGTCGAGCATATACGCGTATACGCACGGGTTGCACCTGAGCAGAAACTGAAGATTGTGAAGGCGCTTCAGGACAGGGGCCAGTTCGTTGCCATGACAGGAGACGGTGTAAATGACGCGCCTGCCTTAAAGAGGGCGGATATCGGAGTTGCCATGGGGATAACAGGGACTGATGTCTCAAAAGAAGCCGCCCATATGATACTCCTTGACGACAATTTCGCTACCATTGTAAAGGCTGTGAAAGAAGGCAGGCGGATCTTCGACAACATCCGCAAGTTCATAAAATATACCATGACGAGTAATTCAGGCGAGATATGGACCATATTCCTTGCACCGTTTTTCGGTCTGCCAATCCCCTTATTGCCGATCCATATACTCTGGATCAATCTTGTTACTGACGGCCTGCCGGGCCTTGCACTTGCAGCCGAGCCTTCAGAAAAGGGAGTGATGAGCAGGCCGCCAAGACATCCGAAGGAGAGCATATTTAGCCATGGCCTTGGTATCCATATCGTATGGGTGGGGCTTCTCATGGGTTTTGTATCACTATTTACTCAGGCCTGGTCCATCAAAACAGGACATTCCCACTGGCAGACAATGGTCTTCACTGTTTTGTGTCTGAGTCAGATGGGGCATGTGCTTGCAATAAGGTCAGACCGTGAATCCCTCTTCAGTCAGGGGTTGTTTTCGAACAAGCCCCTTTTGGGCGCCTTTGCTTTGACCTTTGCCCTGCAGATGGCGACCATTTACGTGCCATTTTTAAACCCGATATTCAAGACAGAGCCGTTGACATTCAGTGAATTAGCGCTCACACTGGTTTTATCATCTGTTGTGTTTATTGCCGTGGAAATCGAAAAGCTGGTGTTGAGAAGACGGGAAATCACTTATTAAGATTCAATAAACGAGATGTAGTATGATTGTTATGGATGGTTGATAATGGAGACCTTAATAGGTAAGCACTGGCATCACCTGCCGGCAGATGAAGTAATTGACCTCCTGGAGAGTGATCAGGGGAAAGGGCTGGATCTGTTCGAGGTCGACAATCGTCAGAAAGAATTCGGTTCCAATGTTATCACCGGGAAAAAGGGGAAAGGGCCGCTATTGCGATTTCTACTCCAGTTCCATCAGCCTCTGATCTATATTCTGATTGCGGCTGCTACAGTTACGGCCTTTCTTCAGGAGTGGGTTGATGCCGGCGTTATTTTCGGGGTAGTACTGGTCAATGCGTTCATAGGATTTATCCAGGAGGCGAAGGCGGTCAAAGCCATAGAAGCTTTGGCCAGGACAATGACAACTGAGGCAACGGTACTGCGGGCGGGCGAGAAACAACGCATCTCATCAGCAGAAGTGGTCCCTGGAGACATCGTCCTTCTGCAGTCCGGCGACAAAGTGCCAGCAGATATGCGTCTGTTTCAGACACGGGATATTCAGGTGGATGAATCCGCCCTGACCGGCGAGTCGGTTTCTGTGGACAAAAAACCGGATGTCCTCGATCACGACACAGGACTGGCTGACCGGCGGAACATGGCGTATGCTTCGAGTCTGGTCACCTACGGTCAGGGTATGGGCATCGTTGTTGCCATTGGTGACAAGACGGAAGTGGGGCGCATATCCGAGCTTATCTCGTCAACAAAGTCCTTGGAGACTCCGCTGACCCGTAAGATTGCCCGCTTCAGCCATATCCTGCTCTACGCGATCCTGGCTCTTGCCGCGCTCACTTTTATCGCAGGACTCATACGGGGACAATCTCCCTTTGATATGTTTATGGCGGCTGTAGCTCTGTCAGTAGGCGCTATCCCTGAGGGCCTGCCTGCCGCGCTGACCATTACACTGGCTATCGGTGTTGCGCGGATGGCGCGCAGACGGGCCATCATCCGAAAGCTCACGGCAGTGGAGACCCTCGGCAGCACAACGGTCATCTGCTCTGACAAGACCGGCACGCTGACCGAAAATCAGATGACAGTGCAGGAGATAGTGGCCGGCGGCGAACAGTTTGAGGTAAGCGGCGCAGGCTACACGCCCTCAGGCCAGCTTCTCAAGCAAGGGATTACGGTGGATGCCTCCGGGTCCCCAGCGCTGATGGAATGTCTGAAAGCAGGCTGGTTGTGCAATGACAGTTTGCTATTGGAGAAAGAGGGTCGCTGGGCAATACAGGGTGATCCCACCGAAGGAGCATTGCTGGTTTCCGCAGTTAAGGCAGGGCTGGACATGGCCGCCGTGCGAAGGGAATCGCCTCGCATTGATGCAATCCCTTTCGAATCGCAGCACCAGTACATGGCCACCCTGCATGACCGAGGGCCGGACAAGCCCGGCATCGTTTATGTCAAGGGCTCTGTGGAAGCCATCACGGAAAGATGTGTCTCATCCCTTGACGCAGCAGGACGGCTTGCTGAACTGGATGCCGAAGGGATACACAGGGCAGTGGAGGAAATGGCAGCCAAGGGATTGCGGGTGCTCGCTTTTTCAAAAAGAGAAATCAAACAAGGCACAACCGGGCTGAATCACCCTGATGTGGCTTCTGGCATGACCTTCCTCGGTCTCCAGGGCATGAGCGATCCGCCCCGGCAGGAGGCGATCCTCGCAGTTCAGAAGTGTCACACCGCGGGTATTCGCGTCAAGATGATAACCGGCGACCACGCGCTGACAGCATCCTCAATTGCGCAGCAGGTCGGCCTTCACAATCCCTCCAATGTTGTCACCGGAAATGCTCTGATGAAAATCTCCGACAGGGAACTGATTGATATTGCCGACCGGACATCTGTTTTTGCCAGGGTGACACCGGAGCAAAAACTCCGCCTGGTTGAAGCCTTGCAGACCAGAGGGAATGTTGTAGCCATGACCGGAGACGGGGTAAACGATGCCCCGGCACTGAAAAGGGCAGACATCGGCGTGGCCATGGGCATTACCGGAACCGACGTGGCTAAAGAGGCTGCCGATATGGTGCTGACGGACGACAACTTCGCCTCCATAGAAGCCGCCGTGGAGGAAGGGCGAGGCATCTTCGATAATCTCACCAAGTTCATTGTCTGGACACTGCCCACGAACCTCGGTGAGGGACTGGTTATTCTCGCTGCGATATTCGCGGGCGTCACTCTGCCCATAATCCCTGTGCAGATCCTGTGGATCAACATGACAACCGCAGTGCTGCTGGGGCTCATGCTCGCCTTCGAGCCCAAGGAGCCGGGCATTATGTCGCGGCCGCCGCGCGACCCGAAGATGCCCATCCTCACCGGGGTGTTGATTTGGCGGCTCTTCATTGTGGGGATGCTATTGCTCGCAGGTGCATTCGGCCTTTTCAAGTGGGAGCTGATGACGGGAGCCAATGTTGCAGAGGCCCGCACAGTAGCGGTGAATGTATTTGTTATGGTCGAACTTTTTTATCTCTTCAATTGTCGTTCGTTGACGCAGTCCATGTTCCGTCTGGGCTTTTTCTCAAACCCCATGCTGTTCGGCGGCGTTGCGATCATGTTGGTCCTCCAACTGATGTTCACCTATCTGCCGGCCATGAACCTTATGTTTCATAGCGCGCCCATTAGTTTAGATGCCTGGGGCCGGATATTGGCGGTATCAGTCATTGCATTCTTTGTGGTTGGTGTTGAGAAATGGTTCCGCAGGAGGAGCGTGAAAAGCCGTTCAGTTCAATCTGATAAATTTAACAGAGGAGGATAGAAAAATGATCAAGAGAATACTTCTCGGCATAGGTGGCACGCCGTATACGAGTGTCGCAATTCAGCGTGCAGTGGGACTTGCCAAACGGTTTGAGGCCGAAATAACAGGAGTGACCGTAGTTGATGTCGAACGTCTGACAGATATCGGCCTTGTGCCGAAAGGAGTTTTACATGCTGCGAAGGAGATGGCGCTGCAACGGGTCCACCTGACGAAAGAAAGAATCGAGGAGGCGATCAGCGAGTTTGAGGCTGCCTGCGCTGCCGACGGGATCAAACACAAGGTCAGACAAGAAGAACGGGAGGCCCCCTTCGACCTGATGATCTCTCTTGCCCGTTACCACGACCTCATGATATTCGGCCTGCGGAGCATATTCGAATATAACGTTTCGATTGTTGACCTGTCGATTGAGGAGCCCAAGGACACATTGGCCAGACTAATTTCAGCAGGAGTGAGGCCGATAATTGCCGTATCAGACACGTTCCGGCCGATTCAGAAAGTTCTGATTGCATACAGCGGCTCGATGGAGTCGGCCAAGACCATGAAGCTTTTCGTGCAGATGCGCTTATGGCCTGACGTGAAGTTAAAGATCGTGACTTTTCAAAGCTCTGAAGATAAGGCGCATCAACTTTTATACGAAGCGTCCGAGTATTGCCGGGCCCATGGCTTTCATGTTGACACAGAGTCGAATCCGGGGTCTCCCAAAGATTTCCTTTTGCCTATGGCAACTCAGTGGCAGGCGGATATGATTGTGCTGGGAAACAGCGCCCGCAGCCTGCTGCTGAAACGGGTTTTTGGAGAGACCGCCTTACACATCATTCGAAATGCTGACCGGCCCTTGTTTTTGGGCCAATAATTCAAAGGAGGAAAAAATGCGTAGAATCATTTACTTTTTAGTTACGAACTTAGCCATTATGCTTGTCTTAAGTACGGCAATGAGGGTTTTTGGTGTAGAGCCGTATCTTACAGCCTACGGACTCAACTACCAATCACTGCTTATTTTTGCTCTTGTGTTCGGTATGGGCGGCTCATTCATAAGTCTTGCCTTGTCCAAATGGACGGCGAAAAGGATGTCCGGTGCAAAGGTTATAAAAGAACCTGCAAATGATACAGAGCGGTGGCTTGTACGGACCGTCTCCGAACTGGCTGCAAAGTCAAATATAGGGATGCCTGAAGTTGCCATCTTCCCCGCGGAAGATATGAATGCCTTTGCAACCGGTATGAGCAGGAATAAGGCACTTGTTGCAGTATCTGCCGGACTCCTCAGAAAAATGGACAGGGATCAGGTCAAGGCAGTCCTTGCCCATGAAGTGGCCCATGCTGCCAACGGCGATATGATCACGCTGGCGCTGATTCAGGGCGTAGTGAACACCTTTGTGCTCTTCCTGTCGCGTGTGATAGGACATACCATTGACAGGGTTGTATTTAAGAATGAAAGGGGCCATGGCCCGGCCTTCTGGATTACAACGATTATTGCCGAAATAGTCCTCGCCATTTTGGCTTCGATTGTTGTCTTTTACTTCTCGAGAAAGCGTGAATACAAGGCTGACAGCGGTGCTGCAGAGTTAGTAGGCAAGAGACCGATGATGGGCGCGCTTGCGGCCCTGAAGGCCTCTGTAGCCCAGCCGCATCTGCCTGACAAGCTTGCTGCGTTTGGGATCTCCGGAACCAAGCGGACTGGACTGAAGGCCTTATTTGCTACGCATCCTGATCTTGACGACAGGATCGGGGCTCTTGAACGCTCGGTTTATCCTGATTATAAATAAGCTCGGGAAAGATAAAAAGGACCATAGTTTATTAAGCGAGACCTCATGTTGATGGATATAATGAAATATTTCGGCAGGCAACCAAAATCATTTCTGATGATCTTGGCTGTCTGCCTTTGCATCGCCCTTGGCGTTATCGATCACTTTACGGGATATGAACTCTCTTTTTCGATATTTTATCTGCTGCCGGTTTTCCTGGTTGCCTGGTTTGTGGGCAGACGGCCTGCTATTTTTATATCAATCTTGAGCGCCGTCATATGGCTGCTGGCTGATTTGACCGCTGGTCAAACGTATTCTCATTATGCTATCCCGCTCTGGAATTCAATTACGAGATTGGGATTTTTCCTGATGGCAGCTTATTTTCTGACAGCCATCAAAAAGCTGTTAGATCACGTGACCGAATTATCCCGAAGAGATCCTTTGACAGGGATTGCAAATGGAAGATACTTTTCCGAGCTTGCTGCCAATGAAATAAACAGGGCTTCCAGGTTTAACCGGCCGCTTACCCTCACCTATATGGATATTGATAATTTCAAACAGATAAACGATAGTCTTGGTCATAGTACAGGCGACGACCTTTTGCATTTGGTGGCTGAAACCATCAGGAAAAATGTCAGATCAATCGATATCATTGCAAGACTTGGTGGAGATGAATTCGCAATCCTTCTGCCGGAAACAGGATATGAACAGTCCGGGATAGTTATCGAGAAGATCCAACAGCAACTTTTGGATGCAGTTCGGCAGAAAAGATGGCCCGTAACATTCAGTTTCGGTGCTGTCACCTGCAATAAACCTTTATGCAAAGTCGATGAATTTATCAAGGCCGCTGATAATCTCATGTATTCTGTAAAAAACAGCGGCAAGAATATGATCAGGCATGAGGAACTGGACAGAATCGAGAGTGCGCGTGGATGAATATGGGTTTCTGCAGGATGGACTTTAAATCTTTTTTAAAAGGTGCTTTTTGGCTCGGAGCTTACCTTGCGCTTGTTCTTGCTCCCCTTTTTGTCCTTCTCTCAGGCCAGACACCCCCTGGCAGGGGCTTCTGGCGGGAGTATTCCGCAGCCCTGGGTTATGCGGCGCTTTCCATGATGGGAGTGCAATTTGCCCTGACTGCCCGCTTCAAGCACGCCACAGCGCCCTTTGGCATCGATATCATTTATTACTTTCACAAGCAGGCTTCTCTGCTGGCCTTTGTGTTCATCGTGTTGCATATGGTTTTTCTCTTTGTTGCCTCTCCGCAGTATCTGCTGGGTTCGCTGGACCCATTCACGGCCCCATGGATGGGCAGGACTGCCCTGGCCGGAACGCTCTCCTGCGGACTTTTGCTTGTGACCTCCCTCTGGCGAAAGCGGCTGGGAATACAGTATGAGCGGTGGCGCCTTTGGCATGGACTCCTCGCTGTTGTTGGAGTTGCGCTCTCCATTGCCCACATTGAAGGAGCAGGGTACTACATTGTTGTCCCATGGAAACGCTTCCTATGGACAGCCTATGCAGTGTTCTGGGTCGGCCTGATAGTGTATGTACGAGCAGTCAAACCATGGAGCATGCTCAGGCGGCCGTATGTCGTCGAGGAGATCAGGAAGGAGCGCGGCAGGGCATGGACACTTACATTGTGTCCGGAAGGCCACAGGGGACTGACATTCAAGCCGGGTCAGTTTGCATGGCTTACCATAGGGAGATCCCCCTTTGCGATTGAAGAACATCCTTTTTCTTTTTCGTCCAGTGCGGTTCACCCGGAAACCTTGTCGTTCACAATCAAAGAGCTTGGAGATTTTACTTCCACGATAAAAAATATTGCTGTTGGCGAACATGTATACCTTGACGGCCCGTACGGCTCTTTCGGTATTGACCGGCACAAGGCGCAGGGGTATGTCTTTATTGCCGGAGGCATCGGCATAGCCCCGGTTATCTGCATGCTCAGGACCCTGGCAGACCGTGCCGACAGTCGTCCTCTTACGCTTGTTTATGCAACCAGGACATTGGATAATGCAACATTCCTTGAGGAAATGGATAGTTTAAAGACAAAAATGAACCTCAATGTAATCCACGTGCTGGAAGAACCGTTAGAAGACTGGCAAGGTGAAAAAGGATATCCAACTATGGACGTCTTAAAACGGTGTCTGCCGATAGACCGCTGGCAATACCATTACTTCATCTGCGGCCCTGACCCCATGATGGACATGGTCGAAACAGCTCTCTATAAACTTGGAGTTCCGATGAGCCAGTTCCATTCGGAACGGTTCAACATCGTATAGGCCTTGGGAGGAGCATGAGAAGACTTCTCGCGTATATAGTGACCTTGGTGATCGGGATTCTTGTTCTGGCGCTGTCAGCGCTTTTTGCAGTGATGCAGGCACCAAAAGGACCGGAATCTCCAGAGGATGAAACGAACCGGTCCGCTCGTCCCGTTCCTCATAGCATCGAAAACCGCAAGAACTGTAACCAATGTCACCTGCCTGGCAAGAGCATCCCCTACCCTGCGGAGCATAGCGGTCTGCCTGAGGATGGCTGCACTGAGTGTCACCGCGCCCCATAGCGCATGTTATGATACGTCAAAGAGGTTGAAATGGATAAGGTGACGATGATAAAAGAAAAACGATATTTGATTCTCATAGCTGCCATAGCGGGTTTGGTTACATTGCTGCACTATCTTGTATTTGCGAATTATTCTCCTCTTATTGTCTTTGAAGAACTATACTATGTCCCTCTTCTCCTTGGAGCGCTCTGGTTTGGATTGAAGGGCGCATTTTTGACGTATCTGCTTGTTTCTTTTCTGTATCTCCCTTTCTTTTTCGGCGGGTGGACCACCTCTTCTTTAGCAGTGGCGGACAGGCTGCTTCATCTGGTTTTTTCAGGAGTATTTACCGTTACTGCCGGTTTTTTTGTGGAGCGTGAAAGGAAAAGGAGACAGCAGACGGAGAGAGAAAAATACCTGGCAGGCATCGGCCAGGTTGCTACTACCATTGTTCACGATCTGAAAAATCCCCTGATTACCATACTCGGCTTTGCAAGACGCATCCGTGAGGGAAAAGGGAATATAGATACTGCTGCACAGGCCATAGCAGATTCGGCTGAAAACATGCAGAAGATAGTTCATAATGTGCTCGATTTTTCAAAACCGGTTCAACTGGAATTAAAGGAAGAAGATATAAGAAATATTGTCAGATTGGCGTATGACTCTTGCAGGGAAAAGGCTGAGGGCAGCGATATACCTCTGTCAATGGATATGCCGGCTTATCCGATAAATAATTTAGTGGACAGCTCACATATGGTGAGAGCTCTTGTAAATCTTATCAATAATGCGATTGAAGCCTCAGGTAAAGGACAGGGTGTCCTGATCACGGCAGCGGCCGAAAAAAAACATCTGGAGATCAGAATAAAGGATCAGGGGCCTGGCATGGACAAGGAAACCCTTGAAAACATTTTTGTCCCATATTTTACAGGAAAGGTCGGCGGGACAGGCCTCGGAATGTCTATAACGAAGAAGATCATTGAGGGACATCGCGGCACGATTCGCATGAATAGTCATCCAGGAAAGGGAACAGAGATTATACTGGAGTTGCCCCGGGATAATCGATTGGGCAGCAACAGGCATTAAAGGATTGGGGATGGAAGTATCTGATTTTTTCTTTAAGCTGCTGATCATTTTAGTTACTGCAAAGCTTCTTGCGGAGGTTTTTGCGTATCTGCGCCTTCCCTCTGTATTGGGGGAAGTCATTGCCGGCATAATCATCGGTCCAAGCGTTTTCGGCATCATAGTTCCCGATGCAACATTTCATCTCCTCGCAGAAATAGGTATACTGCTGCTACTTTTTGAGGTCGGTCTTGAAACTGATGTAGGACAGCTTGTAAAAGTGGGAGTTCAATCTTCCCTTGTTGCCGTTACAGGCGTCGTTGCGCCTGCGATCATGGGATTCTGGATAAGCCGTTATGTTTTTGATCTGCCGCATATAGTCTCACTTTTTATCGGAGGGACTCTTGTCGCGACGAGTATAGGTATAACGGTCAGGGTGCTCGTTGATCTGAAACAGCACCAGACCAAAACTGCAAAGGTTGTTCTTGGAGCAGCGGTACTCGACGATGTTGTCGGTGTCGTTATCCTTGCAATACTTTACGACTTTGCCGTCAAAGGAACTGTGAACGCAATTGATGCTGCAAAGGTTCTGGGTTTTATTACGGTTTTTCTCCTGGTTGCGCCGGTAATTGCAAAACTTTTTGTTCCTCTGATCTCAAGACTCTCCTCTGTCAGCAGGACAAAGGGAATGATCCCGACCATCATTATTTCCCTGATTCTAATATTGGCTATAGTTTCTCACAAGGTCGGCGCGCCGGAAATACTCGGTTCCTTTGCTGCAGGAATTGCTCTTGCAAGGAGGTTCTTTCTTCCGTTCGGTTCAACAATGGACCATTACAATCATGATCTCGCAGAGAAGATTGAAGTAAATATGAAACCTATTATTGAGCTGTTTGTGCCTGTATTCTTTGTGGTTGTGGGGGCATCCATCAATCTGAAGGTTATTGATTTCACCTCAGGCACATTTTGGCAAATAGCCGGTCTCCTTACGGTCGGTGCGATTGCCTCGAAAATGCTGAGCGGTATGTGGGCTGAAGGAGATATAAGGACAAAATTATCAACAGGCATCGCAATGGTCCCGAGAGGTGAAGTGGGACTGATATTTGCGGAGGTAGGGAAAAAAAGCGAGGTCTTCGATGACATGATTTATGCCGTGATTGTTTTTGTTGTCGCACTTACGACTCTTTTTGCGCCGCTTATGTTAAGGTTTACAATGAAGAAAGAGGAATGAGATTATTTCATCATTAACTCCTCACAAAGAAAGTATCACGAAAAGAGTACCGTAGACGTGCCCATTATAATTTTCTGATCAAAAAGAAATAGGCACCATCATCTTTTTTGGCTTCTATCAATTCATGGCCAAGTCTTCTTATAAGCGCCGGTATATCAGACTCTGATCCGTGATCATCAGCGATGACTTCAAGTATCTCACCCGTTGCCATCTTATTCAGTGCTGCCTTTGTGTTCAGCACGGGCATAGGGCATGCCCTTCCTTTCGTGTCAATACTAATATCTGCTTTCATTCTCTCCTCCATTAAGAAAAAGTGATATTTAAACTATTGCAATAACGGTACCAGATAAATCGTCTTTTAAAAGAGGGAGCCAGAGTGATACAATGATAAAAATGTATACTATAGCCTGATGCAACAGAACAATAAATATTCCTTTCTTTATGAAGTAGCTCTCACGGTCGGTGAGTCCCTTGATCTAAAGACTATTCTTGATCACGTTCTCGACAAAATCATTGCCTTTATGAACGTAGATGCAGGAGTGATCTATGTTGTCAATGAGGCAACACTTGAGATGATCCCGGTTGCGTTCAGGAATCTATTGGAGGAGGTCGTCAGGGACCTCTGCGAAAAAAGGGTGAAAGTGGGCGAGTGCATGTGCGGAAACATTGCACAATGCAATCAGGAGGTGATCATTCTTGAAAAGGCGCATGAAGACCCGAGATTTACCCGTGGCGTTCTGAAAAAGGAGGGGATGGAGTTTTACGCCGGTCTGCCCATACGGGCAAAGGGCAAGGTGGTCGGCGTATTATGTGTTATTACGCATCTGCCCTATGTCCTTGAAGGGGAACTCCTCGATATTCTGAGGGCAGCAACCCAGCCGATCGGCCTTGCCATAGAAAATGCCCAGATATTTGAGACCATCAGGAAAGAAGCGGATGCGAAGATCCGTTATTTCAACTTTGAGGGCATCATAACCAATAGCCCTAAGATGATGGGCATTCTGAGCCTTGTACGGAAGGTAACCGATGTTCCGTCAAGCATCCTTATCTATGGCGAGAGCGGAACAGGCAAGGAACTGATAGCAAGGGCCATCCACTTCAACAGCATCCGGAAGGACAGGCCTTTTATCGCGATCAATTGCGCTGCATTGCCGGAGAATCTCCTTGAATCTGAACTCTTTGGTTACGTGAAGGGTGCGTTTACCGGTGCTGGAGCGGAAAAAAAAGGTCTTTTCGAGGCTGCTGATAACGGCACGATATTCCTTGACGAGGCAGAAGCCATGAGCAGAAACCTGCAGGTGAAATTGTTGAGGGTCCTTCAGGATGGCACATTTATT
Organism: uncultured Nitrospirota bacterium; assembly: GCA_947085015.1. GTDB lineage: Bacteria > Nitrospirota > Thermodesulfovibrionia > Thermodesulfovibrionales > UBA6898 > UBA6898. Next base: position 23,681 of record CAMTUV010000011.1, on the reverse strand, counting down.
AAGGTTGGAGGTACTCAGTCGACTACCGTGGATGTGAGGGTCATTGCTGCCACGAATCAGGACCTCGAGGTTGCCATAAAGGAAAAGCAGTTCAGGGAGGACCTCTATTACCGGCTGAACGTAATCAGAATAGACATCCCGCCGCTCCGGGAGAGGATAGAGGATATTCCTTTGTTGGCAAGATATTTCATGACAAAATTCAACAAAAAAATGGGGAAGAATATCCGGAGGATTTCTGATGAGGCCCTGGAATTGCTCACCAGGCATACGTGGCCGGGCAACGTCAGGGAACTCGAAAACACGGTAGAGCGGGCTGTAGTATTGACCGAGACCGACGTGATAGGAAAAGAGGATATGCCGGTAGGGATCAATGTTTATTCTGATGATATGAGTCTGGACTTGTTCCTGAAAGGAAGGGAGAAAGACCATATCCTGAGGGTGTTGAAGCTTACTGACGGAAATAAGAAGAATGCAGCCCGATTGCTTGAAGTGGATACGGCAACGCTGTGGAGAAAGTTGAAGTTTTATGAGATCTCTTCTTGATTGCATTTTTGCAATGCTATGAATTTCTTTTAAAAATAGAGCATTATATCAATTATAAGCCTGTTTTCTGAAATGGGCATTGACAACCATTGCACTATTGCAATGATTTTGACTGCATGGATCCTTTTTGAAAATAATCTCCGTTGCGCTACTCGCAATATGTAGCTTTTTTCTACTTTATTTGCCAGATAAAACAAGCAGTTGAAAGCAGTTACAGCGCATTACCTTGCTATCTCATGAAAAACTAATTGAATTGGTACAAATATTGCCTGATATTCTGTAAATAATATCAATGGAGGTAACAACAATGCCGTTAATCAATGGACTCGAGACAGACAATCTGATCAAGGTAGTTGAGGCTGTTAAACAGAAGTGGGAAATGGGCAAGAGCGTATGGAAGGCCTCGACGACGTGGAAGGGAGGCTTCAAGGTCGAAACCTGCTCGCGGGATTTTACGCTCATGGCGGACGAACCTGAAATGCTCTGCGGAACCAATACCGCAGCCAATCCAGTTGAAATGGTGCTTCAGGCTTACGGCGCATGTCTGTCCATAGGATATGCCATGAATGCCGCAGTTAGAGGGATAAAGATCAGTGACATCAAGATCGATCTTGAAGGTGAGATCGACCTGCCGGGCTTTCTCGGTCTTGAACCGCCTGAAAGTCTTCATATGGACAAACTTCCCGGCTTCAAGAACATAGATGTGAAAGTTAAGATCAAGGCTGATGCCACTCCTGAAACACTCCGGGAACTCCATAAGCATGTGGTGAGCACATCACCCGTAGGGGTAACGCTTGCGCGTCCGGTAAAGATCGAAACGGATCTGGAGGTTTTGTAATGAGCACGCTCAGTCAGACTGTTATGGAGAACATCCCGGTCCGCGCTGAGCAGCCTCTGTATATTGTCCTTTGTGCCTCAGGATTCGAGAATGAGGACAGGGTGCGTTCTGCTTTAATGTTTGCATCTCTTGCTGCATCAGCTGATTTCAGAACCATACTCTACTGTATCCAGAATGCCGTTGATGTAATGGTGAAAGGCTCTATCGAGCAACACGAGACCTCCAGACCCGGAATGCCGACGATCGGGCAGAGACTCCAGGAGGCGATTGAGATGGGCGTTGAAATCCAGTGCTGCACGCAGACCATGAAAAATAAAAAGATCTCTCCTGAAGATCTTATTCCGGGGGTCAAGCCTGCCGGAGCAATGAACCTCATAGACCTTACAACCAGGGCAAAGGGCACGATAAGCTTTTAATGCACACGATTATTTGCCCCGCGTGACATCAGAAGATGTTGAGAGGAACTCATGAACCCCTTCCTAATTGTAAGGGGTTCTTTTTTGCGCGGAAATAATCAGCTTATTTATCGGCAATATTGTTTACCACGTCGATTTGCTGGTGTAACGTGATATTCTAATCTTATGAAAAAGCAGAAAGGAGAATTTAGAGCATGAGCAAGCGTGATCTCAAGGACATTGTTGCAACAAGGATAGAGTTTTTCAAGAAAAAGCCGGAGGCAGCGATCTATAAGCCGAAGGTATCATCAAAGCATATCAGGAACCTGTACACCGAGACGCAGGTGAGGGAACACCTCGTGAAATCGGATTATGGCGAAGCAGCCGGAGGCGAGAACCAGGCGCCCAACCCTATTGAGCTGCTCCTTTCTGCCTTTGCTGCGTGTGTAGAGGCTGCATTTTATGAGTTTGCCCTGCACGAAGGCCTGACGATCAAGTCCCTTTCTGTTGATGTCGAAGGCACGCTCGACTTGCGGGGTCTTTTTATGATCGATGATGTGAGCGCCGGATTTAAGGATGTGAAGTTCAATTTCCGCATCGAAAGCCCTGATGACGAGGCACGGGTGAGGGCGCTTGCTGAGAAGGTTATTGCCCATTGCCCGGTTGTTGACAGCCTCAAAAAACCGACCCCGGTTTCAGGCGAGATAGTGATAACGAGGGTTTAGATAGCGGTGCCGTATGTAATGATGGTGTCGTTGGCTTTAATTCTTCAGGTAGTGTTTAAATTGCGTGAGCAAGGAAGAGACTGAATATGAAGTATGTTGAAGTGGTCACTGATGCGGATAGTGCTGAAATTGTTGCGGCGATCGCGGCAAAGCTCGAGGTTTCCGATTTCCGCCTTGGCGTAAAAGGTGAGGACGGAATGCAGCCGATGCGGCTGCTCGTAGGTGATGACAATATCCAGGCTGTTCTCGATTCTTTGCAGAACCTGCTTGGCTCTCACCCGTTAGCACGAATAGTGGTCTTGCCTGTAGAGGTTTCGCTGCCTAAACCATCGGAAGAGGAGCGCAAGGAAGAAGACGCTGCGACCGCAGCACGTGAAGCCCTTTACGCGGGCGTCGAAAAAAATGCGCGGCTGGACCTGAATTTTGTCGTGCTGGTTTTGCTTTCGACAGTAGTTGCTGCAATAGGGCTCATTGAGAACAATGTGGCTGTAGTGATCGGCGCGATGGTTATTGCGCCGTTACTCGGCCCAAGCCTTGCTTTTGGTCTCGGCACAGCCTTAGGCGATATTTTCCTGATGCGGAAGTCAACGCTGACCAACTCCGTGGGAGTCCTTCTGGCCATATCCATGTCTGTTGTTATCGGCATTTTGTGGCCATTTGACGTTCCAGGCACTGAAATTATCATGCGCACTAATGTCGGCCTGGATTCCGTTGTCCTTGCGCTCGCCTCGGGCGCGGCTGCGGCACTCTCTCTGACAACGGGATTATCGAGCGTACTGGTAGGCGTGATGGTAGCCGTGGCCCTGCTTCCGCCGGCAGTCCCCTTGGTCTCATGCTCGGTCATGGGAATACCGGTCTCGCTGTCGGGGCAGGTCTGCTTTTGGCGATAAATCTGGTCTGCGTTAATCTTGCGAGCAAGGTGGCCTTCTTCGCAAAAGGCATCCGTCCGCGCACCTGGTGGGAAAAAAAGAAGGCGAAACGTGCAATGGTCATATACGTTCTTGCCTGGCTTGTGACGCTGATCATTCTCATTTTAGTCATCTATGGCCGCCGCGCATTGATGTCGGTGAGCCTATAGACGACCATCGTACCGGGCAAGGCAGATTTAGGTGTATCGCTTTTAAATCGGACTCGGCAGTGAAGGCATGAAATGACCCGGATAAAAAACCAGTTAGAAGTGTATAAGTTGCTCCCAAAATCCAATTGTAGGCAATGCTTGTTGCCGACATGTCTGGCCTTTTCCGCAGCCGTTATCAAGGGAGAAAAACAGTTTGTTGACTGCCCTCACATCGCACTCAGCATATCCGAATCGCTTGCCAATAAGATTGATACTCACAAATCGGTTGACGATAACAGAGAGGTGGCAGCTGAACAATTAAAAAGTAAAGTCTCTGCGATAGATCTGCTGTCATCTGCGGAGAGATTAGGAGCAACCATTGTTGACGGGAAATTGGCCATTAAATGCCTTGGCAAAGACTTCTTTGTAGATGCAAAGGGGACTATTACATCTGAATGCCATATTCACCCATGGATAACAATTCCCTTGCTTGACTATATTATTCACGGCAAGGGTGGAAAAACATCTGGAATGTGGGTCCCGTTCAGAGAATTAAAAAAAGGAGCTGCGATGGGGCCTCTTTTCGGGCAGAGGTGCGAAAAACCACTGAAAGAGATCGCCGACAGCCATCCTGATCTTTTTGAAGACCTCATCTCACTTTTCAGCGGCGATCGATCGACAAATATGTTTTCATCTGATATCGCTCTGATCTTATACCCTCTTCCTAAAATACCTCTCCTGATCTGCTACTGGCAGCCGGAAGATGACATAGAGTCATCCCTTTATATATTCTTCGACTCAACAGCCGAGGATCATATAAGCATTGAATCGATCTTTTCCCTCGGCGTTGGAATAGCCTTGATGATCGAGAAGGTAGTTCTGAAACACAGGAAAAATGAGATGCAGAATGGATGAAAACAGACAGTTTGCTATTTTTGATTGCTTCTATTTCAGAACAATTTGATTCATGAAGTTGAGTCAGTTTAGATTTTCCTTGACGATGCCCTTGTCGAGCCCTATAATGACAAAACACTGCATGCGATATATAAGCGAACGCACGGCGCAATTACAGATCAACCACTTAAAGAATATTATTTTGATCCAATGATAAATGTAGTGAAATTTAAGGCCCAAATTATTAACCATAAAAGTGAAGCAGTGAAATAACAAACCTAAAGGAGAAAAAATGGAATCAGGAATTCGGAGGCCAAGACGTTTTGCTGCAACAGTGCTTTTATTATCTATTTTTGTCTTTTGTTTCTCTGCGGTTGCCTCTGCTCAGCCAGCGCCTTCTATAACTATAGTGGATGTGGACTTATCCTCAAACAGCATTATCATCTATGGCACGAACTTTATCAAGGGTTCTGGTACTGGGTTGCCGGGAGTTTTTCTTGCCGACGTCCCTCTGGTAGTAACATCACATACAAACATTCAGATAAACGCTTTATTGCCAGCAGAAATTACTGTTGGAAGCTATCTGCTTGAAGTCCTGGCAGCAAACAGCAGCAATAAGCATGTATTTTTCGATCTGACCATTGCTGAAACTGGTCCAGCCGGACCACAGGGGCCACAGGGCGTAGCAGGTCCAGCCGGCCCACAGGGTGTAGCAGGTCCAGCGGGGCCACAGGGCGTAGCAGGTCCAGCGGGGGCAGATAGCACATTGCCGGGCCCGACAGGACCGCAGGGACCCACAGGTGACACAGGCGCAACCGGTGCACAAGGGCCATAGGTTTAACTGGAGCAACCGGACCACAGGGATCTCAGGGCGTAGCAGGTCCAACTGGTCCGCAGGGACCGACAGGTTTAACTGGAGCAACCGGCTCGACAGGACCGCAGGGACCAACAGGTTTAACTGGAGCCACAGGACCGGCAGGAGCAGACGGAGCGAATACATACACAGGGAGTGCCCCAATTTCTATAAGCCCCACCAACGTCATCGGCCTTAATGCTGCGACGACTGAAGGCGATTTAATGACTTGGGATAATACTGGTAACATTTGGGTGGCCCGGCAACCGGCTGTCCAGCATTTTACGTTGAGCAATATGCAACCCTATACGACCATTAACTTCATAATAGCGCTGCAAGGAATATTCCCCTCAAGAAGCGGAGCGGATCCTTTTATAGCTGAGATTTCTATGTTCGGAGGTAATTTTGCACCGCTTGGCTATGCCTTTTGTGACGGACAATTAATGTCCATCGCTCAAAACACCGCGCTGTTTTCACTCGTGGGTACAACGTACGGCGGTAACGGTCAAACTACCTTTGGATTGCCTGACCTCCGGGGAAGGGTCCCTGTGCATTCAGGCGGTGGAGCCGGCCCTGGTCTGACCTTCCGCAACTTAGGCGAAATGGGCGGCTCAGAGACAATCAGCCGTTAACTGAGAAATCATATAAGGGGAAGGCTGTTTTTGCAATCAGTCTTCCCCTTATCATATCTATCTATTAAATCAACATAATATGAATAGTTGCAGATACATTGTTTCTCTCGCCTTTGTTGTTACCCTATGTTTTTTTTCAGGGCAGAGTTCTTATGCCCAGTCTTCTTCTGAACAGAACTGGTTTCTTGCCAATATCCATACGCCCGCGAATATCAAGCCTTCACCTGGCAAGAAAAAAGTCATCATCGCCATTGTTGATGACGGAGTCAGGACCACGCACCAGGACCTGCAGAAATACATCTGGACAAATCCAAAGGAAATTCCTGATAACAACATTGATGATGACGGCAATGGGTACGTGGACGATCTCCATGGCTGGGATGTCGCCGACAACGATAATACGGTAACTCCTCCGCAGGACAGACTGAAAGACTTTTATCACGGCACCCACCTTGCCGGAATTATTACTCAGATCGCTCGGTCTGCCTATGGTGACGCTGCATTGGACTTTATCCGGATTATGCCGGTAAAGAGTCTGTTGGATCGGGCGGATCAAACCTACCTGAAAGACGGTTACAAAGGTATTGAATACGCTATAAAGGCAGGAGCGGACATAATCGTCTGCGCCTGGGGTGTTGGCCATGTCACCGCTGAAGAAAAAAGGATGCTGGAAGATGCTGAAAAGAAGGGTATTTTGGTTATTGCAGCGGCCGGCAACTTTCCTGAAGAAAAAGACCAATTCCCTGCGGCCCTTGAGTCTGTCCTGGCTGTGGCCGCCTTAGATAAAGAGAATAACAAAATTGAAAAATCAAATTACGGTCCGTTCATTGACCTGACAGCCCCGGGTCTGGACATTGCAAGCACCAGTGTCCTCTCAGATACAGGTTATGAAAAAAGAGACGGGACTTCTTTTTCTGCTGCCATTGTTGCAGGTGCGGCTGCAGTCGTGATGCTGCAGCATCCTTCCTATAATCTCCAAAAGGTGAAGGTATGCCTGAAAAGCTCTGCAGATACTATTGATGTGACAGACATGCAATACAGTGCAAAGCTTGGGGCCGGAAAATTAAATGTGCAGTCTGCAGTCGAGTGTTCGCTCTTTGATCAGGCGACACCAAAAGAAAATACTCTCCACAACCCGCAAGGTTATCTGTATCTGAATAAGCCCAAAGGGCAATTGGTCTCCTGGAGTATTAAGCCTCAGGGAGTATTTAAGGGTATCCGGTTTCATTTGATTTCCGAAAATAAAAAATCAGGGCAGGGGACCGTGAAATTCTATTCCGGCGATACTGCTGATGCTGCGAAACTGGTTGCAGCGTATGCGCTGTTTGCTCTTCCGGATAGTATTTATATCGCAGGAACAGCCGCTTATGTGACCTATGAATCAAAAAAAGCCGGCAGCAAATTGGACCTTCTGCTGGAGTACAAGGCAGAACCGATAAACTTCAGCAGGTTATATTGCCGGGATACTCTGTATCTGGCTGTTGAGGGGCCCATTGAGGATGGCAGCGGGCCGGATGAATACTCTCCCAAGACTGACTGCAAATGGCTGATCACCGCGCCTGAGGGAAAAGTCATACATATAAAGTTCACCGAGTTTGATACTGAAGCTAAAACAGACCTGCTTTATTTTTTCAACGGCACAGGTACCCATGAAAAAATCATGGCTGTCTTCAGTGGCCCTAATATTCCACCGGAAATTACCACCTGGCAAAACAAGGTCCTGATCTGGTTCGTGACTAACGGAAGGAACCAGGGCAAGGGCTGGAAAGCTGAATACCATTTCAAGGATCCCTGACCTGCCTTAACCACACAGCTGACGCTAACGGCAGTGCATTCTGTAATGGCGGGCAGGGAAGATCCTTAGCCATAGGCTGCCTGAAGTCTAATCCAGCATCTCCAGAAGTGCCATTGTCGTAATGAAGTCTTTCCCTTCCTCTGATTTTACGTATTCATAAAAATCGCACTGCCCGCATGTCCTGTATTTTTGTGCAAATGTTCCCTGTGCTGCGTTGCCGCACAGGGTCCCGGCAATAACCCAGCATGCCCGGCCAGCATTCATGCCTCCATGCACATTGTCCATTCGTACATCGGTACCTGCCGGGCAGACACCCAGTTCAAGAGAGCTGTTGCCCCCAAGTTCGCGTCCACATTTCATGAATTCCCAGCAATTGAGCTTTTGCTCACCAGATGAATCACCATCATCCTCGTTCACAAATAAGTGCCTCCCCGTAATTCATATTTCTGTTCTGTAAAGAAAAGATCTTCGTCTTTTTCATGTTTGCTGCCCAATGCGTCCGTCTGTCGACAATAAAAAATCCCAATCTCCTGGGAGAATTGGGATTTTGATCCTGCATCAAATCTCTACTTCGGCAACCCTGCTGTCCTGTTCTGGACCAGTGGCTTTGCGTCCTATCCTCCCAGATAGTTTGCTTTTATCGATAGTCTTTATTTCTGAGCAATTTTATTCTTATTCATGCATCTGTGTCAACAGTCATTCAACGGGAACGATGAGACCAACTCTGCTGTGTTAATAACCCGTGGTCTTCTATCGTATTGGTCCTACCGTTCCAACCCTATCAGATCCAATTCTCTTATTTCTACTATGGGTAATTATTCCCCATAGTATTGGGGTAATATGTAACAGCATCTCACCCTGTCAGCTGAAATATCTTTCATATTCAGCCTGTTATGAGTGAGTCTTCTGTGGCATCTGAATTGCATTTATTTATGAATAGTGAACGAGATACTTCTCTGCACCCAGAACCAGATGCTTATCAAGGGGCTTTACGGTATCCTCCGTGACGAGGGATACAATGTCGATCTTTCGGATTACCCTGCCCATGCTGTTCAGCAGATCATAAAAAACTCGTACGAAGCCGTTATTATTGACTCCCAAGCCTTTGGTATGCCTGCAGAAGATGCAGTAAAGGTGATAAAAACGATCGCGCCTGACCTCAGGGTGATCCTTGTCGGGTATCCGGAGGACGAGACTGACGCACTCAGCATCAACGTGCCGATAGACCTTGAGAAACTGAGGGATCTGGTCCATAGCATACACAAAAGCAGCATTACTTCTCATATATAAGGAGGAATCATCCGTATGGCAATGACACCGAGAGAAACGATCTTAAAGGCTTTTGCAATGGAGCCGACCGAAAGGATGCCGGTAACGCTCTTTGGCGGCGGCATGTGGTCCATCAAGGATTACGGCACGACCTTTGAAGAGATTTCGACCAATGTGGACAAGAACGTTGAGATGTGTGTTGCTGAAGCTGAGAAGCTAAGGTCTGACATTGTGTATGTCGGCTCAGGGTTTAACAACTTTCATGCGATCGCATTAGGCAGAAAACTTGGTGTTGGCGTGAAGTTCCGCGAGATCGGCGCACCTGACATGACTGCCCATGTCGTGAACTCTGAAGAGGACATTGCAAAGCTCGACTTGGAAGATATCTTCCGGGACCCTGTTGTCCTGGCCGTGATGGATGCAACGCGGAAGGTCAAACAGAGGATAGGCGATAAGTACCTCGTAACCATGACCTGTTGGGGTCCATTTACGCTTGCGGCCCGCTTTGTGGGCGAAGAGACCTTTATGAAGGCTACGTTCAAGAACCCTGCCTTTGTCGAAAAGATGGTTGATTTCTGTGCTGATCTGCTCATAAAGCTTTACGAACCTCTGGTAAAAGATGGCGTTGAGGCAATCAGTATTGCTGACCCTACAGCATCAGGCGACCTGATCAATGCAAAGCAGATGGCAAGGTTTGCTGTTCCCCCGCTTAAAAAACTGAGTGACTGGGCAAAGTCCAAGGGCGCTCATACTATCCTCCATATCTGCGGGAATACGGCCGACAGGCTTGATCTTTTTCCTCAGACCGGATGCTCCACCATATTTTTTGATCAGAAGGTGGATATTGCCAAGGCACGCGAAGCCCTTCTCGGTAAGATGTCTTTTGGCGGCAACGTTGCCCCGGTGCATGTACTCCTGAACAAGACAGTGGAAGAGGTCGAGGCTGCATGTAAAGAGGTCATTGATGTAGCTGGCAAGGACAACAAGGGATTTATTCTTGTGCCGGGCTGTGACATACCGCCTACGATCACATATGAGAATCTAAAGAAGTTTCATGACGTTGCGCTGAACTGGAAGTATTAGAAAGCGGGGAATAGGGTTTAGGGATTAGGGTTTGGCTGACTACCAACCCCTAATCACCAATCGCCAACCCCCCAAAAGGATACCCCTGAGGGAGGTGAGGAAATATACAGGGGATCGGGTAGACGTAAAGGGAGGTAACTATAAGATGGGATTGTTAGATTTTGCAAGAAGCATGCTTGGCCTTGTGCCAGGAGATCAAACCACGGAGGTAGGTAAAATGGCAGAGAAAATGACAGCTGAACAGGTTAATGCGTACATGAAGCAGCAGTGCGGTTTTGTGCCGAGAATGTTTCAGGTTATCAACACTGTAACACCTGATCCCGGCAGGACCTTCGCAGACTTTTATGCGAGCATCTTTGGTGACGGCGCACTTTCGAGAAAGGTTAAGGAACTGATGTTCATGTCAGGCGGCGTTGCATATTGTTCACCGCGCTGCATCATCCATGCTATCCCTGCTGCAGAGGCAGGAGCAACATGGAACGAGGTTTTTGAGGCAGCAGCAGTCGGCATGATCCTGGCAGGTTTTGTGCCTGGCGGCCCTGGCATACCCTATGCATTTGAGTATGCCCTGAAGTGCCTTGATATTTTTGACAAGTTCAAGAAGGGCGAGAAGTGGGAGTATCTGCCTGCTCCGAAGTTCGACCACGGAGTGTATTAGAACGCAGTGAATACAGAAGAATAATATAACTCCCCCATCCCCCTCTTACCTCAAGAGGGGGTTTATCCCTCCCCTTAAGATAAGGGGAGGTGAGGAGGGGTTATGTTCTGAATTACGTAAAAAAAAGGGACAGCGTCCTGAAAACAGGAACGACTGCCCCATCTGAGAAAGTAAAAATAGTTTAGCATAAATTACCTGTAAAGGAGAGAGAATGTTCAAATTTGAAAAGGAACAGAAGGTGTTTAATTTCAGCGGCATTCCTGTGGGCGGCCAGCCCGGCGAGAACCCGCCGCTCATGATAGCTTCATTGTTTCATAACAAGGACAGCGTTACCAAGACCGACCGGAAGGGCAATTTCGACCGCGACAGGACAAAGGAGATGCTCAAGCAGATGGAGCAGATCTCTGAGGCCACAGGCGTTCCTGCCATGGTCGCCATGGTTGCCAACACGCCGGACGAGGCAAAGACCTATATTGATTTTTATCTTGAGAATACATCCATGCCCTTTGGCATCGACATGTGGGTGGCTGATCAAAGGGCAAAGGCAACCGAATACGTTGCAAAGATCGGCATGCAGGACAAGTTTCTGTATAACAGCATCACTCCCTGGGACAAGGACATCAAGGGACAGGTGCAGCGTCTCAAGGACCTCGGCATAAAGCATGTCGTTATACAGGCATTTGATGACCAGGACCAGTCGCCCGCAGGCAGGGTGAAATCACTCGAGGCAATTATGGCGCAGGGCGCTGATTCCTTTGATACGATCATTGTTGACACCTCTGTCATGAATATGCCCTCGACCTCCTTCTCACTGGCGGCGAACCGCATGATCAAGGAAAAATACGGACTTCCGTGCGGAGGCGCGTACTCCAACGGCACGCATATGTGGGGCGAGATAAAGCAGAAGTGGGGACTTGACGGGTTCAAGGCCATGGACGCGGTCGTCCAGGGCATGGGTTCTGCGCTCTGGTCAGACTTCAACTTCTGCGGCCCGGCTGTCACGGCACCTCGCGTATTCCCGGCAGTTGCAAGCGCGCATATACTGCTTTGCACCCTGGTTTATGAAGAGACCGGAGTTATATTCGATAATCCAAATCTGCCCATACGCAAGCACTTTCCCGAATTCATCGCAAAGCTGCAAGAGGGCGGGTCCAGGAAAAAAGGGAAATAGGACAGGCTCATAATGGTAATACATTTATCATAAAATCCCTCCTGCCCTCCCTTTGCGAAAGGGAGGTAACATACCCCTCTTTGGCAAAGAGGGGTTAGGGGAGATTTGTTGATTATCGATATTCAACGTTGAAAATAAGATAGTTGTTTAAACTGGAAATTGAAAGGAGAATCATAGTTCATGAATTCACGCGAAAGAGTATTGAAAGTTTTTAAAAAGGAGGCGGTGGACAGGGTCCCCTGCTTCAGTGGTATGGGCAACATCACAGAGACCGGCATCAATGGGCTCGGATACAAGTTTGCCGGCATCCATCTTGATGCAAAGCAGATGGCAGAGACTGCTGCAACGTCCTACAAGCTGTTCGGTTACGAATGCGGTGTTGTGCCGGTTGACCTCTGTGTTGAGGCAGAGGCAATGGGTTGCGTGATCAATGTGTACCCGCAGGCAGAAGGCATTCTCTATCCCACGATCAAGGAGAAACTTATCCATAACGAGGCGGAGATGGATACGATCAAGCTGCCTGACGGCTTTTCCGAAAAGGGAAGAATTCCGATGATGCGTGAGGCGATCAGGCTCCTGAAGGCTGATATCGGCAACGATGTTGCTATCGGATCTTATGTGCTTGGTCCCTTTACACTTGCAGGCCAGATCATGGAACTGAACGACCTTCTGAAGCTCTCGTTCAAGAAGGCTGACAAGGTTGCGAAGCTTCTCGACCTTTGTGCAGATGCCATTATCCTTACGGCAAAGGAATACGAGAAGGCCGGTGTGGACTTTATCACGGTCAGGGAGATGGGTGCGACCAGCGATGTTCTTAGCCCGCGGGTATTCAAGAGCCTTATCCTGCCGCCGCTGCAGAAGGTGATGAAGGCTATCTCAGCATATTCTGTCCTGCATATCTGCGGAAAGACGAACGAGATTGTAACGGCAATGATGGAGGCAGGACCGACTGCGATAAGCGTTGAGCAGAAGAACGATGTTGTTGAGTCAAGAAAGAAACTCGGTCCTGATGCCATCATCTTCGGCAACATGGATGCATACAATGTGCTGGTCTCAGGCAGCGAAGAGGTTGTGCGCCAGGCAGTCAGGAAATGCATTGACGACGGGGTGAGCGGCGTATGGCCGGGATGCGATATCTGGCCGACCGTGCCGCCGCAGAATATGAAGGCAATGATGGAAGAGACTATCTCATACGGAGGTAAAAAATAATGGCAGATGAAACGAGAAAAAAAGAGATTCTTGAGAAGATGAGGAACGGCGTTATCCAGTATGATGAGGACGCATGCAGAGAAGGCGCTAACGAAGCACTTGAAGCAGGGCTTGATGCGAACGAGGCTATCTTCGACGGCCTGGTATCTGGCATGGAAGAGGTCGGCAGGCTTTTCGAGGCGCAGGAATATTTTGTGCCTGAGATCCTGATGTGTGCTGACGCGCTTTATGCAGGGCTCGACATACTGAAGCCGCACTGCAAGCAGATGGACCTTGGCGTGAAGGGGTCGGTCGTTATCGGCACGGTTGAAGGCGACGTGCATGATATCGGCAAGAATCTGGTCAAAATGATGTTTGATGTCGCCGGATTCAATGTTTATGACCTTGGCCGGGATGTGCCTCTGGACAAGTTTGTGGATGAGCAGCTTAAAACAGACTCCGATATAGTCTGTTTATCGGCCATGATGACAACATCCATGGTCGGCATGCCGACCATTATCGAGAAGATCAAGGCAAAGAACCCAAACTGCATGGTCATGATCGGCGGTGCTCCGACATCCAAGGACCTTGCTGACAAGTGGGGTGCTGACGGTTATGCAGAGGATGCCAGCAATGCTCTGAAAGAGGCGATCAAGATGGTCGCGTTCCTGAAGAAGTTGAGGGCTGAAAAGACTGCTCAGCAGTAAGCAGTGAATGCGGATCCGCTCAAGCACTATCTGAAGAGCGAAGGCGCTACTCTTGTTGGTGTGGGTGATGTTACTGAAGCGCTGTCAAGGGAGATCATTCACCTGAACCGCGGCATAGCCATAGCCGTCAACAGGAACCTTAACAGGGAATCGGTTCGCCTTCTTTCAAGGCTTCAGGGGCTGACTGTGGCATGGCTCAGTTCAAGGGGATATCGGAATCTTTCAATACCCCCTGACTCTGACCGGCAGAACGACAAGCTGATAAGCAAGCTGTACAAGCTGTTCTGCCATAAGACTGCTGCCACCTGTTCAGGCCTTGGATGGGTCGGCAAGAACGGGCTTTTGATCAACAGGCAGTATGGATCAAGGCTGTCCTGGGCGACTGTGCTGACCAATGCTCCTCTTGATGCTGACCATCCGTTGAGGGAGTCAGAGTGCGGTGATTGCGATCTCTGCGTAACGCACTGTCCTTCAGGAGCGGTCAAAGGCCATCATTGGTCTATAAGCAATCCCCGGCGAAAGCTGGTTGTGTACGAAAAGTGTGCGGCGCTCAAAAGCAGGCGCCAGACACTGGACGGCAAGCCCAATTGCGGGTACTGTGTTACGGTCTGTCCCTATTCGCGGAATGGCAAAAGGGAGAAATTAGTCAGTAAGCCGTAGACAGTTGAAAGAAAGTAGGCAGTAAGCAGCAGGGGCAGATTGAGCGGTCGGAAGACAGAAAATATAGGAGCTGAGCGGTGTTTGTCTGTAATTATCATTCTGGTTTCTGGCTCCGGACCTCTGAGCTCTTAAGAAATTGAATTCAAGGAGGCTTTATACATGAGTCGTAAATTTAAGGTTATTTTCCAGCCTGCAGGCAGGCGTGGAGAAATAGAAGAGGGTACAACTATTCTGAAAGCAGCACAGCTTCTTGGCGTTGACCTTGAAGCTCTCTGCGGCGATAAGAAGGTATGCGGCAAATGCAAGGTAAGGATCGAGGAGGGATATTTTGAGAAAGACAATCTCGAATCCGGCATGTCCCATATCACCCCTCCTGAGGCAGGCGCCGACGAACTGAAGCATATCAAGCCTGAGGACGGCCCTGGTGTGAGACTGGCCTGTTCCTGCGAGATCCATGGCGACCTCAAAGTCTTTGTTCCTGAGAGGTCGCGGGCAGGCAAGCAGGTAGTCAGAAAAGCGGCCAGCGAACTTACGATTGCGCTTGATCCGGCAGTAAAGAAATATACGGTTGTACTGACACCGCCGACACTGCATGATATGACGACCGGTGACTATGAACGTGTTGTCAGGGCTATTGAGGAAACGTACGGCTTGAAAGAGCTGAAGTTCGATTTTGAGGTGCTGCTTGAGCTGCAGGATGCGCTTCGCCAGGGCGAGTGGACCATTACCGTAACGATCTGGCAGAACAGAGAGATCATAAAGGTCGAGCCCGGTCATGTTGATGTATGCTACGGCCTGGCTGTTGATGTGGGGACGACCACCTGTGTTGGATATCTCTGCGACCTGTCAACCGGCAAGGTGATCAATACCGAATCGATGATGAACCCCCAGGTTCCGTATGGCGAAGATGTCATGTCCAGGATCACGTATGCCATGTCGAACCCTGAAGGCCTGAAGACCATGCAGGATGCGATCATAACCGGGCTGAACGAGATCATCGATAAGGTCGTGAGCGAAGTCAGAAAGGACGGGCCGAACCCCGGCTTTGCCATTGATGATCTGACGATAGTCTTTAATACTGCAATGCATCATATATTCCTGGGGCTGAACCCGGTCTATATCGGCCGCTCACCGTTCATTCCGGCGGTCCAGAAATCACTCGATATCAAGGCCCGCGATCTGGGGCTGAAGATCAATCCCGGATCGTTTATCCATGTGCTGCCGATTGAAGCCGGATTTGTCGGAGCTGATAATGTCGGCGTGCTGATCGCCAGGGAGCAGTATTTCCAGGATGATATTGTCCTGGTCATCGATATCGGGACCAATGGGGAACTCCTGCTCGGCAACAAGGACAGGGTATGCTCTACCTCCTGTGCAACCGGCCCTGCGTTCGAAGGCGCGCAGATCAAATTCGGTATGCGTGCAGCACCCGGCGCTATTGAGAAGGTGAAGATCGATCCGGCCACCAAGGAGCCTCAGTACAAGGTGATCGGCAAGGCTGACTGGCATACGCATATCGAAGGCAAGATCAATGCAAAGGGCATATGCGGGTCAGCGATCATTGATGTGATAGCCGAGATGTTCAAGGCCGGCATTATCGACAAGACCGGAAAATTCGTTATGAGCGAGGGAATAAACCGGATACGGAAGGACGAGGGAGGGAAACCGGAATATGTCCTTGCCTGGTCAGCCGAGACGTCGATCAATCAGGACATTACGGTCACGCAGGGAGATGTGAGGGCACTGCAGCTTGCAAAGGGCGCTCTGTATGCCGGTGTGAAGCTGATGATGCAGAAGATGGGCATAACCCAGCTTGACCGTGTTGAGCTTGCCGGTGCATTCGGCAGTCACATTGACCGCGAGGCATCGCTTGCATTGGGTCTGTTCCCTGATGTCCCGATCGACAAGGTTGTTGTTGTCGGCAACGCGGCAGGTGACGGTGCTCGTATGACCTTGCTGAACAAGAGCAAGCGCATAGAGGCTGATGAGCGCGCCCGCTGGGTCGAGTTTGTCGAGATTGCAACAGAACCGGCGTTCGAAAAGGAGTTTATGCAGGCAATGCATATCCCGCATATGAAGGACAAGTTTCCGAATCTGAAGGCTTTGCTTGAAGAGCAGAAGGCTCCGATTGCGTCATTCATAAAAGGATAGCTTCAGGAAGAGAGGCAGTGTCTTCTGCCTCTCTTGTATGGGCCATGGAACTGTAAGGGACAATTTCCCCCCCAGGAAATCCCCTCCCCCTTGCATTCCATGGCCCATAAAAGAGCACGGGAGGAACAATGACAAAGGTTCAGGTTAACCCTGGAGTTTGTGGTTTTACTGTTGCTGTAAGCGTTGAAAAGGACAAGGACAGAAACTTTTATATCAGCCTTGATACGGAATGCGAGATGGTGAAGAAGATGGCAGCAGAGATCCCGTTCCTCGAGTTCAGGGCCCCGTTTTCAGCGATCCTGCATAATCCTGTGTACCGGTCTGCCTCAAAGAACCTGAAACATGCCGCATGCCCTGTACCGTCGGCCATCCTGAAGGCGATAGAGGTGGAAGTTGGAGCCTGCCTTCCACGACCGGTAAGCATAATATTTACAGAGGAAAAGGATTAGAGACGGAAAAGACGTATTCCAATTATGATATGATAAATACATAGTAAAGAGCTTTGCAGGGGTTTGTACAGACATTTTGAATAGAAGCCATTTCAAAAATAGATCCGACAACATAAGGACTCTGTCATTCCCGCAAGTGAAGCGCGTCGGGAATCCTTCATTTACCGAAAGATTCCGGACAAGCCGGAATGACAAACTGTCTATAAAAAATGTCTTTTTGAAGAGCACAGGCATTTTTTAGATGGCTTCTAGTTACTTTTTATGCTTAAGAACCGTCACTGGGGATGTCTCAGGGGAGGCTATCTGCTTGATGCGGGAGCATACAATATACGTGCCAGGGAGGGCAGGCTTATGTCAATGATCTTTACTACAATGGAAGCGTATCTCAAAACTATTGTGGCCGAGTTCACCTCCAAACTCGAAGAGGCAGTGAAGTATGCCAGGATTGACATGGATTCCCTGTTTGACGAAAACTATGTCAAGACTGCTGAAGAGGGCAAGTTCAAAGTCCGTTCGAACAGGTTTTTCGATGCCGAGGTGCTGCCCTTGTTGAAAAAGTGGGTTCTGAAGGACAGGCGGCTGCTTTATGTGGTTGCGATGGACAGGAATGGCTATATGCCGACCCATGTCATGCCTGCCAGGGCATTAGTCAGGATGAGCGACCCAGTATCTCTTAGCGGCGCAAAGAGCTCTAGAATACTTGCACAGCCGTTCCGGCGGCCGATCGCTGCCGGCGGCGAATTGGCAATGGATATTGCAATGCCGGTTATGGTCAAGAACCGTCACTGGGGATGTCTCAGAATAGGCTATCTGCCTGATGGCGGAGCATAGGCTGCGCATGCCCGGATGTGCAGGGTTATGTCGCTGATCTTTTTTTTTGCTGCAGTCTTCTCCTATCTCTTTTTTTTGATCCGTTTTGCCTGGCAGGGCATTATCTGGTTCAGGGCAACAGGACATGCAGCGGCATATCCCGTATTTCTCAGAAAAGTCCCTGCGACTGTCTATATTATTACAGTGCTGGATATTCTTTTATTCAGGAGGATATTTGATACCAGCAAACTCCTCTGGGCGGGATCGTGGGTATTTCATATATCCTTTTTTTTTGTGGCACTGCGGCATATGAGATATTTCTTTCCGTCTTTACCCGACTGCCTGATCCTTCTTCAGCCTGTCGGCGTGGCCGCAGGATATCTGCTTCCCCTTTCCCTGTTGTTCCTCATGGTATTGAGAGCATTGCAGAAAAAGGACAGATATGCCTCCTCATATAACTATATTATTTCAGGTATGCTCTTCCTTATCAGTTCGTCAGGGGTTATCATGAGAACCTTTTTCAGGCCCGATCTGATCAGCGTCAAGCAGTTCACTCTTGGCATCTTTGCCCTCAGTCCCCAGGCCCTGCCGGACAGTTCTCTGTTTCTCATCCATATTGCCCTGTTTCTGCTTCTGCTGCCCTATCTGCCGACACATATAATCGCTGCCCCCTTTGTGAACCTTGAGGCGAACAGAAGAATGGAAGAACTGAGGTATGTCATCCATGAAGAATAAGAAAGAGTCCTTCACCCGGAACCTGACGCCGATGCAGGTAATGGAACTGGATGCCTGTGCCCAGTGCGGCGAGTGCCTCCAGCACTGTCCTGTTCAGGAAGTGACCAACAGACCTTCCATAGCCACGCCTGAGAAGATCAAAGTGTACAGGGAATTCATCAAGGCTACGGGGGGGCTCAAGGCGCGCTTCTTCAACCCAAAGGAGATAGACAAAGAACTCCTTCAGGACTTTACCAAGGCGGTCTTTGAATGCACAACCTGCGGAGCCTGCGGCCAGAAATGTGCTGTTGGCATAAATACCCAGAGACTCTGGCCCTATCTCAGGAAAGAGATGTTCGACCGGGGCCTTGTGGACTACGAGATATTAACGAACCTGCCTGAGGCGATAAAACAGACCGGCAATCCGTATAGATTACCGGCCGAAGATCGGTTCAAACCCTGGTTTCCGGAGCAGGTTAAGGTGGTGGAGAAATCAGAAATAGCCTATTATGCCGGCTGCACCGGCGCATATACCGCAAAGCCAATGGTGAGAGGGGATGTGCTTGTGCTTGATGCCATTGGCGATCCATTTACCATGCTGACAGAAGAAGATGAGGTATGCTGCGGTTTCCCGCTCTTCATTTCCGGTCAGCACGACATGCTCGAGGCCCTTACAAAAAGACTTGTATCTGCATATCAGGAAAAAGGGGTGAAGACACTGATCTGCTCATGCCCCTGCTGTGTCAATATAATGACCCGTGAGTGGCCGGTATTCCTTGGTAGAGAACTGCCTTTCAGAATTATGCACATGACCCAGTTCGTCCTCGATGCCTTAAAACAGAATAAGATCAGAATATCCTCGGAACTGAAGGAAAGACTGATCTATCACGACCCCTGCTATCTAAGCCGGGGGGTGGGTGTTATTGAAGAGCCGAGGGCCGTGCTCAGAGCGATTCCTGGGGTTGAACTGATCGAGTTCGACCGCCACGGCCTCGACTCGCGGTGCTGCGGCGCCGGCGGCGCTGTCAGAAAGGTCTTTCATGAAAATGCTGTTGCCATGGGCAGGCTTGCGATCGACGAGGCTGTTACTAAAAAGGCGGACAAGCTCATTCTCAGCTGCCCGGCCTGCTACGGCAAGGTCAACGAGGCAATGCAGGATCACGAAAGAAAGATCCCGATCGTTGACATCATGGAGCTTTTAGCCCAATATGTAGAGAGAGTCGAAAAATGAGTCATTTCACTATAACCTGCAGAGGATGCAACAAGGAACTGACAGATGTATATTGTGCCTTCTGCGAGCACTGCGCAAACTCGTTGCTTGTCACAAAATATAAAGATCCCTTCAGAGATGACTGCGGAGGAGGCATCTGGAAATTCAACTGGCTGCCTGTGCATACGCCGACATTTCAGCAGCCCGGAACGGTTGTGTACAGGTCTGAGTGGCTTGCAAGGCACCTCGGGCTTGAAAATCTCTATATTGCCTTCAACGGTTTCTGGCCGGAGCGGGGAGCTTTGCTCGAAACCTGCACGTTCAAGGAGTTCGAGGCAGCCATTGTTATCCAGAATGCCAGAGAAAATAAGCTTGAGGGGCTCATTGTGGCATCTGCCGGCAACACTGCGCGGTCTTTTGCTCACCTCTCGGTTGTCGCTGGCTTTCCGGCGATAATTGTTGTTCCGAGAATGTGCCTCATGGAGATGTGGTATCTTGAAAAGTCTGCCAAGGTTCCTACTCTTGCGGTTGGCGATGGAGATTACTCTGATGCCATAGACGTGGCAAGGAGGATAGCGGCGATCTCCGGGTTCCCCTTTGAGGGCGGGGTGAAGAACATTGCGAAGCGGGACGGTCTCGGCTCAACGATCCTTGAGGCGGTCTCGAAGATCGGGAAACTGCCTGACCATTATTTCCAGGCGGTCGGCAGCGGAACAGGCGGTATTGGTGTCTGGGAGATGTCAGAGAGATTTCTGCACGATGGACGATTCGGCAGCAGACTTCCAAAACTCCATCTTGCACAGAATCTGCCTTTTGCACCGATGGTGCATGCCTGGGAAAAAAAGAGCAGAGACCTTTTCCCTGAAGATCTCAGGCCTGAACTCATCGGCCAGATCTCGACGCGCGTCCTTTCAACGCGATATCCTGCGTATTCGGTCAAGGGCGGTGTTTTTGACGCAATGCATGCCTGCAGCGGCGCTATGTACGGCGTTACGAACCGGGAGGTCTTTGAGTCCATGGAACTGTTCGGCAATCTTGAAGGGGCAGATATTGTTGCTGCTGCGGGCGTTGCTGTCGGCGCACTGAGGCAGGCAGTTCAGATGAATACTGTAAAAAAAGAGGAAACGATTCTCCTGAATATTACGGGCGGCGGTGAAGTCAGGCTTGGCAGGGAAAAGAAGACCTACAATGTTGAGCCGACCTTTGTCTCAAAAAAGATCACGGACAGGGAGATTGAGGAATTGCTATGCAAAATCCGGAAGATGAGCTGATAGCCATACTGAAGACAGCAGGGATCGACTTCACATCTTCTCTGCCGTGCGAGAAGATCAGGGTCCTTCTTGAGATGGTTGCTGACCGGTTCTTCCATGTGCCACTTACGCGTGAGGAGGAGGGCGTCGGTATCTCTGCAGGGGCTGCTCTTGCCGGGAAAAGGCCTGCCATGTTCATACAAAGTTCAGGCATCGGCAACATGATCAATGCGTTGCTCTCTTTAACCGATTTTTATGAACTGCCATTAGCGATATTTGTGAGCCAGAGGGGAATCTATCAGGAGAAGATCGCTGCCCAGTTCCCGATGGGCAGGGGGCTGCCGAAGATACTGAAGGGCGCTGGCATTCGCCATACGATCATAAGTTCTCGAGAGGATTTCAACGTCATACCACGGAAACTGAAGCGAGCATATGAGAAAAGTCAGATACATGCCTTTCTCCTGAGCCCTGAGATTTGGGAAGGGTCTTCTGCAAAGAGCACTGCCACGTATGAGCAGCGTCCAGTTGCATGCATGATCCCTGAAATGCGGCAGGAGATTGTGCCTCTGCAATATACCCGCTATGAACTGATCGAGATACTGTCGCCGTATCTTGAAGGCAAGGTCATTGTCAGCAATCTGGGGTGGCCGTCAAAAGAACTCTATGCACTGAAGCACCAGCCATCCAATTTTTATATGCTGGGCAGCATGGGCATGGTGACGCCGATCGGTCTTGGCATCAGTCTTTCATCAGAAAAGAATGTTGTCGTGATCGACGGCGATGGCAGTCTGCTTATGAACCCTGGCGTGCTTGCGACAGCAGCACATTGCGCGCCTGAGAATCTGACGATCCTTGCAATCGATAACAGCTCGTACGGCTCAACAGGCAGCCAGGAGACCCTGACCGGATCATGTGTAGATCTTGAACTTGTTGCGCGGGGATTCGGCATTGGCAATACGGTTAAGGCTGCAACGAAAGAGCAGCTAATCGCTGCCATGACAGAGGAAAAGAAAGGTCTGAAGTTTATCCATGCCCTTGCACTCCCCGGCAATAAGGACGTGCCTAATATTCCGATAGACCATATCACGACCAGAAATCAGGTGCAGGAATTCCTGACAAAATAGGGTTCATTCGTAAAAAAGTTGAAAAGATTAATAGGGCTATCCGCTTGACTCAAGCGACCACCATATATTGTTATCTGAGTCACCTTTTCCCTCCCCGAATGTCGTTGCCTGTCACCGGGTCAAGCTGCGCGGCCTGTTGCATCAGTCGGTAGAACAGCTTCCCGCGCGAGCCCGACGATCGTCGATTAAACCGGAAGGTGAACTCGTCCAAATAATATTCAAGATGAGCTGGGCGAACAGCCCCCTGATGGGTACCGCCAAGCCATCGTTTCAACAAGGATGCTACGCGATGGGCTAACGGCAACAGGTTATCGCCGATTTCAGCCGAGGGACGGACTTCTTCATGAATGTATCCCTTGCTGCCCACAGTCGCATACCCAGTCCATCCGTCTGTATTCACAATGCTCCCTGGTTCGATCATTTCCTTTACCGCAAGGGTTAGGCTGGCAGCGGAAGCATCGGGCACCCGGCGAAGCCGAATACGGCCCACATGTTTACCCTGATCTTCCACTGCAATCACCACAAGTGTTTCCCCAGCAGTTCCTCTGCCGCGCTTGCCCGACCGCTCACCACCAATGCATGTTTCATCCACTTGCACCGTGCCTGACAGGCGGTCACGGCCAGGGCGAACCATGGCCGCTCGTAGCTTATGCAACCATATCCAAGTTGTCTCGTATCGCGAAAGCCCTAATACACGTTGTAGACCGAGTGCGCTCACCCCTTGCTTCTGGCTAACCAGATACCACATGGCCCGAAACCAAAGCCGCAATGGCTTCCGAGTATCCTGAAAGATGGTTCCGGCAGTAACTGACGTCTGAAACCCACATGCGGTGCAGTGCCAAAGACCCCTCTCGGTAATCCAAGCTTCTATATGCCCGCACCTCTGGCAACGAAATCCGTCAGGCCAGCGAATCTCAGCCAAGTAATTGCGGCAGTCAGCCTCGGTCGCAAAGCGGTCTTCGAACTGCAGTATCGTCTCTGGGTAATTCTCCATGCCCAGATACTACATATTGCGACTACTTGAGTCAAGCGGATAGCCCTATAGATTAAAATAGCATTTAAAGGTAGGTGTGACATACAACTCTTTGTCATTCCGACTTGTTCGGAATCCTTCTTTAACTATCTGATTTATAAAGAAAGATTCCCGACAAGCGGGAATGACGTTCCTATAAGATGTATGCATTCTGTATGACAAACCAACCTCTTTCAACTTAAACACGAATGAGGACAAAATAGTGTTGTTGTTTGGTAACCCTTCAGAAGCTGTGAAATAATTAAAAAAACAATGACATAGCTATATAGCTATGGTATAATAATGCCATCTCAACAGAGGAGGCATAGAGATGGGCTATATTTCAAAAGTGCAGGTTATTCAAAGGAGCAACGAGAACCGTCAGTATTACTTAATCTGTCCGGCACCCTTGGCGCAGGCGCTTGAGATAGAGAAGGGCGAAACCATTGAGTGGGTGGTTGAAGATAAGCAAACACTGACAATAAGGCGGTTG
>CAMTUV010000010.1:0-2290 GCA_947085015.1 uncultured Nitrospirota bacterium | reverse complement strand
GATGCACGTCAAAAAGCCAGGGAAATTGATACTGTGGGCTGTGATAGAGATTATTTGACGCTATGAAACGACAAAAAACTGAAAAAGTTCACGAAGCTGTGCTCACGTTGAAAAAATCGGCAGTTTATAAACAGACTCTAAATATATCCATTATGCTGTTTAACAATGCCGTACACCGTTGCAAGCCCCAGTCCAGTCCCTTCTCCCATGCCCTTGGTAGTGTAAAAGGGCTCGAATATCCTCTCTTGGAGCTTTTTGCTCATGCCTATCCCGGTGTCACTCACCGTGAGCAGCACATAGGGACCACGTTCAACATTCTCGTGCCGAATGATAAAATCTTTATCGAGGTATGCACTGGCAGTCTCGATAATCAGTTTCCCCCCAGTCGGCATAGCATCGCGCGCGTTGACGATCAGGTTCATCATGATCTGCTCGATCTGTACGGGATCAGCCATGATAGCGGGGATCGAGGAGTCCGGATGGAGCTCTATCGATATATCCTCCCTGACCATACGTGACATCATCTTTACCATGCTCTCAAGGTTTGTATTAAGATTAAACGCCTGCATCTGGAGCACCTGCTTTCTGCTGAAGGCAAGCAGACGGTGTGTGAGCTCAGCAGCCTTTTCTCCTGCTGTCTTGACAGTCAGAAGATAATCCCTCAGTGGACTTTCAGCCGGCAGTTTGAGCAGGGTCAGTTCCGTGTACCCGATAATGGCAGACAGGAGGTTATTAAAGTCATGGGCAACTCCGCCGGCAAGACGGCCGATGGATTCCATCTTCTGGGCCTGAAGCAGCTGCAGGTGAAGGTTCTTCTGCTCCGTAATATCCCGAATGATATGGACAGATCCTGTCATATCACCGCTGTCGTTCACAATAGGGTCGGCAGAGGCCAATACCCATATGTCTTTATCTTTATAATAGATCTCTGCTTCCTCGTGCTTTTTTGACTTTTCCATTTTCTTCAGAGGGTGCTGATCAGACTGCAGATCCATCTTAGGAAAAAGCTCAATAATATTTTGTTGTATGATCTCACCATAGGATTTGTCCAAAAATGTGGGTACCGCCCTGTTTACCCGAATGACCCTAAATGAATCATCCAGCATAAGCATCATATCTTTTGTCGAGTCAAAGGTAATACGCCATTCATCCGATGACTTTTTCAGGGCCTCCTCTGTAAGTCTGCGCTCGGCGATCTCCCTTTGGAGGTTTTCATTAAGTTCACCAAGGGCAGATGTCCGCTCTCTCACCTGCTTTTCGAGTTCATGGTGGGAATTCAACAGCAGCTCTTCTGCCAGTTTACGGTCAGTGATGTTTTTTGAAATGACCGTGATCGCCTCCACCACATGATCCTGACCTACAATGGGGCTGAGCGTGCGGAGGAAACACTTGCCGTCTTTGCTGCTCTGGTGCTCATAGCAGAGAGACGCCCCTGTTTCAAACACTTCGTTCACCTTTCCGGCTAATTCATCTGCTTCCCAGGAGGAATGAAGATCAGCATAAGGACGCCCGATACACTCTTCGGATGTAAAACCCAGGCGGGACAGGTGCATCTGGTTCATGAACTGATACCGGCATTCCCTGTCTATGATATAGATGGAATCCTCGGTCGATTCGACCAAAGCAAGATACGCGTCCTGACTCTTCGGCAACCCCCTGCCTTCCTGCCTCAGCTTTACAGTTTTCGCCTCAAGGTCAGAGATCTTTCTGCGCGCATCCAGGAGATCGGAGATCAGCTGCTCTTTAGATTTTTCCTTCAGGTTTGCATCATAGAGTTTCTTTATGAATACCTTGTACATAAGAGGAGGTTTTATGATCTTCATGCCGATGACAATCATCCGGGCATCGACCTCACTTCGGGAAAACCACGCCAGTTCGCAGGCAAGGTCAATAGCCGCGCCGGATGGATCCTGAAAATGTAGCTCCATATTACTTGCAGGAGTGAATTTTGTCGGTGCCTCGACAACTGATGTTACTGCAGACCCTATGCCGTCTTCTGAAACATTTACTATGGTTGCATCATAGGATTTCCCGCTCAAAAAAATCTTTGCCGGCAGGTTCAGGGGAATTCTCTCTGTTCGTCTTCTCTGCATTTCAGGACAATTTTATCATATATGATTTATTTTAATAAGCTTTTCTCTGGGGTACCCAGGGTAACGGCATTGTTGACGATAATTCATTGTTCTAAAAGTACTTTCTTTGCTAAGTATCTTTTTGCCTGTCATTCCGGCTCGTCCGGAATCTTTCCCCGGCTTAAAAAGGATTCCACTCCACAAGGGAGTGCAAGCCG
>CAMTUV010000009.1:0-79868 GCA_947085015.1 uncultured Nitrospirota bacterium | reverse complement strand
TCCCGCTTGTCGGGAATCTTTCTTTATAAATCATATAGTTAAAGAAGGATTCCGAACAAGTCGGAATGACAAAGAGTTGTATGTCACACCTACCTTTAAATGCTATTTTAATCTTTTCAACTTTTTTACGAATGAACCAAATATAGAGCTGCATGCTCAATAGCCTTCCTTGCCTTTGCAGAAAGGAGTTCAGGAGAGCTGGCCCACCAGACCCAGACATGTGTATCAAGGACGATCACTTCAAGGATTCCCAATCTTCTGAACCAACCGGTTCAGTTGGGTTTTCAAACTTCATAACCGTATTCCGCAAAATCGTAAGCCCTGCCTCAGGATTAGGGGTATAAGGTATTATTTTCAGGACAGGGCGGCCGTGATCAGTAATAATCACCGCTTTGCCGGTCTCTTCAATCTGGCGGAAATATTCCAGAGTCTTTGGTTTGAATCTTGATTTCGATACTGTTTTTTCCATGGGACACCTCTAAAAGGTCTGATTGGTAATATGACTATGGTCATTTTCTATTGTCAATTAATCAAAAGGTGACCCCGCTATGAGGGATCTCGTTCCTCAACAAGCTGGAAAGCGCGCGAGGCCGTGAATAGTGAATGGCTGATAACTGACCGCTGAGAGCTGAGAGCGAATAATAAGAACTGTGAATAGTGATTTGTTACCAGTCACTGGTCACTAAGTACCGGGCACCGTATATTTTTATTTGTGTATCCAGTTCACGTGCAGATCCTAAGGCAATATACAGAAAATGAAGGGGAATTCTACAGAAAAACCCGATAATCGATGCTGAGTGCAGCCGCCAGCTTTCTGGCTGTCTCCTTGCCGATAGGTCGTTTGCCGTTTTCCATCTCGCTGATGTGATGCTGGGCAAGGCCGGTCAGTTCAGCAAGCTGTTTCTGTGTTAATCCTTCCTTGCCGCGCGCACCACGGATGGATACGCCGCCGCTATTCCATGTCAGCTCTGGCGACAACTCTTCGATGCTGTAAAACTCTTTTTCTTCCAGTTGCCACTCGGACACATCCATCACTTTAAGAGCTTGCGCCATACGCCGCAGTTTGGTTACATTTGCCGGGGTTCCCCTGAAGCGGACTTCAACCTGTTTTTCAGTAGGGTGCTTTTTCGTGAGTGCCTGCATAAATAACCTCCACTAACTTGACCTGTCCCTTGTCTTCACGCCAAACAACAACATACGTCGGTTGGCCTTTCTTTACATGGCAATGATGCCCGGTATCTGATAACTTTGAGTAGTTCGGCCAGTTGCCGTGTACTGGCCCAGCAATCCTTATAGGTCTACACTGCACACAAGCCGACACGCTGGCAGGCTGGAAAGCGTGAGAGACCGTGAATAGTGATTCGTGAATAGTGAATAGTTTAAAGACCGTAAATGCGTGGATGCTAAAATGCGTGAAACAAGCTAACAGGCGTGAGAGACCGTGAATAGTGAATGATGATACAATCGAACTGGCTCAAACCGAAGAACATATTCCCCTGAAATAATCGATTGTGTTGTTTAACCCCTCTTCAAGCTGTACCCCGGGATTCCATCCGAGTGTCGCCTGTGCCAGCGATATATCCGGCTGTCTCTGGGTCGGGTCATCAGAGGGAAGCGGCTTAAATATTATCCTGGACTTTGATCCGGTCATCGCGATAACTTTCTCAGCCAGCTGATGGATAGTAAACTCATTGGGGTTGCCAAGATTGACTGGGCCGGTGAACTGATCAGGGCTGTCCATGAGGCGGACAAACCCGTTGATCAGGTCATCCACATAGCAGAAACTCCTGGACTGGCTGCCGTCCCCGTAGATCGTAATCTCCTCACCCTTTAGGGCCTGGACAATGAAGTTACTCACAACACGTCCATCATTGGGATGCATGCGCGGTCCATAGGTATTGAAAATTCGTGCAACTTTTATTCGTAATGCATGTTGCCGGTGATAGTCGAAAAAGAGCGTCTCTGCGCAGCGTTTTCCTTCATCATAGCATGACCTCAACCCGATAGGATTGACGTTTCCCCAATAGCTTTCCGGCTGGGGATGGACAGAAGGGTCGCCATACACTTCAGAGGTTGAAGCCTGAAAAATCTTGGCCTTAACTCTCTTGGCAAGGCCGAGCATGTTGATTGCTCCGTGCACGCTCACCTTTGTTGTCTGAACAGGGTCGAACTGGTAATGGACCGGAGACGCAGGGCAGGCAAGGTTGTAGATCTCGTCGCATTCCAGATAGAGCGGAAAGCAGATGTCATGGCGCAGTACCTCGAAGTATGGGTTCGGATGGAGATGGGCAATGTTTGCCCGCCTGCCCGTATAGAAGTTATCAACGCAGATCACCTCATGACCATCGTTGAGCAGTCTTTCACAGAGATGGGAACCGAGAAACCCTGCGCCGCCAGTGACCACTATGCGTTTACCTGAAAGATTTTTCATTGACATGTTTATCTCCTTGCTCATAGTTGCAAAGACCGTAACGCGTGAATCGGGGAGGCATATACTAAAGAGTGCTATCTTTTTTTTCTTGTAGGGTTAACATCAGAGCACAAAATGATGGGCTAAGCAGCTACAAGTACATCTTTCAGTTTATCTTCCAGGGCTTTGATCATATTCTGGATTGCCTCGACTTCCTTTTCAGCGTAGTATCGCTCACCGCACCGAGAACATACCTGGGCAGGGATCTTCTCGACGAAAAGGTGATATCCCTTTCGATCTACAGTATACGAAACCAAAGCTCTTTCCATGTCACCCTTACAGGACAGACATTTCATGGTTTTCTCCTTGTCTTATTGTCTGCTGCCCACTTTTCTGAAGAGGGTATATATGTCGTTATTATAGCAAGATAATCGTCTTTTGGTGCACATACAACGTGAACAGGTCTGCCACTTTCCAACACGCCTGACATGAGACAACTGTGGCCCCGCTTATCTTCCGGATAAGCCTCTATGATCTCTCCATGGAAAACAATATGACGCACTTCAGCAGTTGTTATCAATTCATCCTCAGCGTTCATTTCATCGACTGCATGTGCGGAATAGATGATCTGCCCTGAAGCTGCTTGTATGATCTGATCTTTAAGGTTCATTTATAGTGACAGGGCTCGTTAAAAGGCCGAATAGCCGGCACTGTTTAGACTGACGCAGAAACGTGAACCGTAAATAAGTGAAATGGCTATCCCCATCTGTTACTCCTGGGCCTTTACGCCTGATTCTTCGCGTTTCAGCGTTTCTATCTCCTGCTTTAATCGTTCAAACTCCCGGGATTTCCGGGCCAGAAAGGCCTGGGTCTGCTGGATCTTTTCAGACACGCCCTTGGGCGTGAGGATGTACATGTACGCCATCTTGTTCTTGGAGTTCTTGAACCGCTCTGCCTTGATGTACCCCTTTTCGACCAGGGCATTCACAATATAGTTGACCTTGCCGAGGCTCAGCCCCATCTTCTGCGAAAGATCACGCTGTGAAAGGGTGTTGTCCTCTGCTAAAGCCCTGAGGGTATTGAACTGTGGTTCATTCATGGAGAAGGTTCAAGGTTCAAGCCATAAAACAGCGAAAGGGAAATCTTAGAACTTAGAACGTAGAACTTTGAACTTGTGACTCTGCTGCGGACAGGCTACCGCCGGCACGTGACAGAAGCCACTGCTGAAATTGCTGCGCTGTAGTCTGCTGCGTTCATGCGTTGAACGAATTAAGAATACCCAAAAAGGGTAAATAAGGTAAAGGGAAAAGATAGGGGGCAGAAGGGGGACAAGGAAAGGCTAAAGGCGAAGGGCGAAGGGCTAAAGGCGAAGGGCGAAAGGCGAAAGGCGAAGGGCGAAGGGCGAAAGGCGAAAGGCTGATGGCTGACTACTGATCACTGATCACTAAATTAAATCTTCTTAATAATTGCGCAGTAAGGGCATTTCAGCTGGTTCATAACCCAATCTTGTGGTAAAATAAGAGCAGAATTCTAATTAGAGTCTGTTTATAAAGTCAGCTTTTTTGCTTTTTGTTTGTCATTCCGGCTTGACCGGAATCTTTCTGATGGCTTTACAGAAGGATTCCCGACCTCCCGATCCCGAAAAGTTTCGGATCGGGATTGCGGGAATGACAGCCTTTTTTGTGCTTCCCGCAGTTTATAAACAGACTCTAATTAGTGTCAATACTATGGAGAAGGTCAGCCATGATCATCCGTGAAAAGCCTTTGTTGTTGAGGAGTCTGATATATTCCTTTGTTTTATCCTTTCTTG
This sequence comes from uncultured Nitrospirota bacterium, assembly GCA_947085015.1. Lineage (GTDB taxonomy): Bacteria > Nitrospirota > Thermodesulfovibrionia > Thermodesulfovibrionales > UBA6898 > UBA6898. The sequence continues at coordinate 75,648 of CAMTUV010000009.1, read as the reverse complement.
CTGCATCGCTTGCATCCGGAGGATCTTTCCCAGGGGATAACAAGGTTGCAGACCGTTCAGTTATAGACTCATTTTCCAGTGGCGAGGCTCAGGATCTCATTGTGATCTTTGATGATACCGATGCTTCAGAGAAGGCTGCAGCGATGCGGGTCCGGTCCGGCTCTGATCATGATACTGCGGACATTATTATGGCCAAGTCCGCACTTCGCCAGGCCCTGAAGACCGCAGTGAAGATGAATTTTATTGAACAGGAGGTTGAGGCGCTCAGAGACTACAGCCACCTGCCTGCCATGCATGTGAGCGTCAAGAGCCTTGGCAGCCTGAAGAAACTGGCGGCTGACAAAAGGGTCAGGGGCATATACAAAAACAGGGTTTTAAAGCCCCTTCTTGCAGAGAGCCTCCCGCTTATCGGACAGCCTGCTGTACAGACAGCCGGATTTGTTGGTGCAGGCACTGCAGTTGCTGTTCTTGATTCAGGAGTAGACTACAGGGGGGCCCTGTATGGTGACGGGACTGCCTTTGGCTCCTGCGGCATAAATACCCCGGGCGACTGCCTGTCCCTGCCTGCTCTTCGACCTGGCTGCAAGGTGGCCTGTTCACATGATTTCACTGCTACTGATGACGGATTCCTTGACAATGACGGCCATGGCACGAATGTGGCTGCCATTGTGATGGGGGTTGCGCCTGATACGCGGATTGTGGCGCTGGACATTTTCAGGGGCTCGGGCAATGGTCTGTCCGCCTTGGTTTCTGACATCATAGGTGCCATGAATTGGGTGATCGCGCATAAGAGCACGTATAACATTGTTGCGATCAATATGAGCCTGGGCGGCAGCGAATATGAAACGTCCCCATGCACCAATGATGTATTTGCCGTGCCTGTTGCCGAGGCAAGGGCAGCCGGTATCCTCTCGACAGTCGCCTCAGGCAATGACGGGTATACCAATGCCATTTCATCTCCGGCATGCGTGCCTGCGGCAGTGTCTGTGGGCGCTGTGTTCGATTCAGCCTTTGGCAGTCTTGCCTTGTGCGGCAGTCCTGAGGTGACTGCTGCTGACAAGGTGACCTGTTTTTCTAACAGCTCTTCTTTCCTTACCCTGCTTGCACCCGGGTCCGAGATCACTGCAGGCGGCTGGATAATGTCAGGCACGTCACAGGCAGCGCCTCATGTTGCAGGCGCAGTCGCCGTGCTGCGCGGCGCCAATGCCTTTCCCGCGGAATCGGTTGGCAACACCGTGGACAGGCTGATCAGCACAGGGGTAATGGTAACTGATACAAGGAACCCGCTTTCACCGATCACAAAACCCCGTATCAACCTTGCTGCAGCGCTCGACGTCTCTATTTCAGGCAGGGTGACAGACTCTGCAGGAGACCCTGTGGAGGGTGTGGTCATGAACCTTTTCCTCGGAGGGGTGTACGTCGGGTCTGCTGTGACCGATTCGTCCGGATACTACTTTTTTACTGATCTTGATAGCAGCACCTATACTGTTGAGCCGAGCAGTCCTTCTGTTGAATTCAGCCCCTTGATCAGGACGGTTGCTGTCCCTGCGTCAGGAGTGAATTTTACTGCCAGGATCTATTCGCTTTCCGGTATTGTCAGGACGTCGAAGGGCACTCCTGTGCCAGGGGTAACTGTCACTCTTTCAGGAGGGCCAAGTTCCGGCTCAGTGCTGACAGATGCTGCAGGGAATTACAGGGTTACAGGTCTTGCTGCAGGCAATTACGTGGTGACGCCGACCAGGCCGGGCTATGCCTTCTCACCGTCTTCAGCGCCGGTTAACCTCAATGCGAATGTGACAGGCCTGAATTTTACTGTTCCTGCATACAGGATCGCCGGGCATGTATATGCCAATGCAGACAGTTCTCCCCTGTCAGGAGTGACAATTACGCTGACCGGAGCTACTGCCAAAACAGCGATAACAGGCTCTGACGGCGCCTTCATGTTCGATGATCTGATCAACGGCGCATACACAGTAACGCCAGGCTATGCGGGATACAGTTTTACCCCTGTCGCCAAAGAGGTGATTGTAAGCAACGCTGACCAGAATAATGTTACGTTTTTCAGGGCGTTTACTATTTCAGGGTACGTGAAGGCAAAGAAGGGATCGCTGGTATTTCCTGATGTGATAATAACGCTTTCGGGTGACTTGTCAGCAGAGACTCTGACTGACAGCACCGGCTATTATCAATTCGAGGAGCTGATTGCCGGCAGTTATACGGTCACACCGGGAAAACTGAGCTTTGTCTTTTTGCCGGCCGCAAAGGGCGTTACCCTTAAGAAAAAGAATGTTGCACTGGATTTCAAGGTCAGGACCTACACCATCTCCGGAACAGTAAAGACTGCGGCTGGAGCTGCAATGCCTGGTGTCTCCCTGACCGTAACAGGCTGTGGCATCGAAGCAGCTGGCCAGTCCGACAGCAAGGGGAAATTCAAGATGTCAAATCTGCCGAACTGCAGTTATACGATCAGCCCGGGCGACGCAGCAGGCCATATATTTACGCCTGGCATTACACCTGCAACAATTAACAATACCAATGTATCAGGAATTGCCTTCAGCGGCCCATAGCCCTGAGAACCTTTCAGGACAGTTCAAAGATCTTTTGCCGCTCCTCTGACAATCGGAATGTCATCCTGTTGAAACCCCTGACCATGAGGCCTTGGGCACGAGCAAAAAAGTGTTGCATTATCTCTATTTATGGTAGAATGTGAAAGTTATTTATTAATGTTCAAGGAGGAGACATACCATGGGATACGGCAATAAGCATCATCTCCAAAGGGCACTACTTTCTTTATTGATGTTAGGATTATTCTTCCCCTGCCTTTTTAATTCCGCATACGCGGCATCATTTCCCGGTGATTCCAAGGTGGCTCAGGCCTCAATCATTGACGCCATATCAAAGGGAGCGCCGCAGGATGTCATTGTTGTTCTCGATGAGACAACAGCGGTCAGCAAGGCTGCGGGCATGCGGACAGCAGCGGGCGTGAGCCACGATACTGCCGCGATCGTCAGCGCAAAGTCAGCCATATACCGCTCCATGAAGATGGATACCCTCAGTGCTGTTACAGTGCAGGAGATTGAATCCCTGAAGGACTATAAGCTTCTGCCAATCATGTTCGTGAAGGTGAAATCCCTGTCAGGTCTGCAGAAACTTGCTGCTCAGGCCGGTGTAAAGGGCATATACCCCAACAGGGCAATGAAGCCCTTTCTCGCACAAAGCCTGCCGCTGATCAACCAGCCTGTTGTGGCGGCTGCAGGACAGATCGGCACTGGTACTGCAGTGGCAGTGCTGGATACAGGTGTTAACTATGCTCATGCGGCCTTTGGCGCCTGCGGCGTGCCGGGTGATTGCCTGTTTCTGCCTGCAGTGGTTCCAGGATGCAGCGTAGCCTGCGTCCATGATTTTGCGCCTGATGACGCCTCTGCTGATGATGACGGGCATGGCACGAACGTTTCAGCTATTGTGGCAGGTGTTGCTCCTGGCACGAGCCTTCTCGGCCTGGACATATTTTCTGTCGTTGGAACGGAATTACTGGCAAATGATGCAGACATACTTGCGGCCATCGACTGGGTCATCGACAACAAGGCTGTGTACAATATCACTGCGATGAACATGAGTTTTGGCGTGCCTGATTACGGAGTGATCACTCCCTGTCCGTTCGATCCCTTTGCTGTACCCTTAGCCGAGGCGCGTGCTGCAGGAATACTTTCTGCAGTTTCAGCAGGCAATGACGGATTCCTCGATGCCTTATCCTCGCCTGCGTGCGTGCCTGCTGCCGTGTCTGTCGGTGCTGTGTATGATGCTGATCTGGGTGCACTTGACTGGGGCATCTGTAGTGACGCAACGACTGCTGCTGATAAGATAGTCTGCTTTTCAAATAACGCATATTATACGACCCTGCTTGCGCCTGGCGCCATGATAACAGCCGGCGGCTATACCTATGGAGGGACATCCATGGCTGCCCCGCATGTTGCCGGAGCCATCGCTGTTTTAAAGGGTGATAATGCCTTTCCCGGAGAATCAGCAGATATTACGGTCAACAGGCTGGTGAAGACTGGCGTGCCGGTTACGGATATGAGGGATGATGCCAATCCTATTGTCAAGCCGAGAATTGACCTCAATGGTGCAGTCACAGGCCAGGGACTCCTGACGATTTACGGAAGGGTCAGGACTGTGCTGGTTAAGAAGACATTACGTCAGTGGGGTGGAACTCCTGTGGAGGGCGTAATCATTACGGCGTCAGGACCTGTAACCGCCACAGCAACAACGGATGAGGATGGCAATTTCACGATAACCGGCCTGCCTGCCGGAACATATACCGTGACCGCTTCTAAGCTTACTTTTTCGTTCCAGCAGCCTTCCCAGAAGGTTATTCTTTCGAAGAGTAATGTGGGGCTGAACTTTATCGTCAAGACATATTCTATTCTGGGTGTAATCAAGCCGCTCTTCAGGGGTGATCTGGTTTCCGGTATTGGTGTCTCGGTGAGCGGGTGCGATATAGGATGGATCGCCACTACAGATATAAATGGGAAATATGTTGTTCCTGACCTGCCGAACTGCAGTTACGTTGTTGTGCCTGATATAACCGCGGCTTCGGGTCATTCCTTTTCACCGGACAGCAGGTCGGTCACGGTGAGCGGAAAATCAGTGAAGAAGGTGAATTTTACCACCCCGTGATAAACAGTATAGTTCGGTAGCGGTATGTATGGCGTTCTGAAAGGGACGAGTGATACATATTGCACTGTACAGAGGAAATGAGAAGGTCAACGGTATTTTTTATAGCTATTGCCGCGCAGGCGGCAATAGCTATATTGCTTATGGCGCATGCAGTATCTGCGAGGAATGCAGCGGGCCCCCGCCTTCAGCAGGAGGGCCGGCTTGTTTCAGACCTGAAGCTCACGGACCTCTGTCTCTTCACCGAAGCGCGTTATACACGCCATCCCTCCATGGCGGACCGCAATACCGCGTTTCAGGATTACCCTTTTTCGTTTGAACATTTCCCGTCTGGTTCGCTTCTGCCTGTTCCGGAGATCGTGAGAAAGAGATGAGAAGAGGCCGTGAACAGTGAATAGTTAAACGACCGTAAAGTGTGAATAGGTAAGAGGCTGGTAAGCTGATTGCTGAGAGCTGATTACTGAAAGCCAACAAGCGGGAAAGCCGGAAAAGACCGCGAAGCGTGAGGCGTTATCGTTTATTGATATGTGGATAGATAAACAGAAGAATATCCTGGACTTTACTCTTTCGTCCCTTCTGAGGAGAAAGGGCAAGAATGCTGCCCTTGTCTGTGTGTACACGGTTGTGGTTTTTGTGCTCGCCTCGATCATGTTTTTTACCCATGCCATCAAAAAAGAGGCGATGCTCATCCTGAAGGATGCTCCTGAGATCATTGTCCAGCGCATGGTCGCAGGCAGGCATGACCTCATGGATCTGAACTATAAAGATGAGATAAAAAAGATCACGGGTGTGCGCAGCGCTGAGGGACGGCTCTGGGGATATTACTATGACCCGCTCTTTAAGGCAAACTACACGCTGATGGTACCTCCTGAGTTTAACTATCAGCAGGGAGAGATAGGCATCGGTCAGGGGGTCTCGAGGTCTGCTGTGACTGAAGAGGGCAATGTCATGCCCTTCTTCGGCATAGACGGCAAGCTCACCAGTTTCAGGATCAGGGAGTTGTTGTCTTCTGAATCAGAACTGATAACTTCTGATCTGGTGCTCATGTCAGAGCAGGATTTCAGGGCGCTCTTCGGCATACCGGCAGGCAGGGTGACCGATCTTGCCGTGACTGTAGGCAATCCCCAGGAAGTAGTGACCATAGCAAACAAGATAAAGAAGCAGCTCCCTGACACGCGCCCTATTGTACGCGAGGAGATCCTCAGGACCTATGACTCGATCTTTGACTGGCGGGGCGGCATTATGTTTGTCATCTTCTCAGGCGCCCTGCTTGCATTTATCATCTTTGCCTGGGACAAGGCGTCCGGTCTGAGCGCAGAAGAGAGGAAGGAGATCGGCATTCTCAAGGCAACAGGCTGGGAGACGTCTGATGTCATTTTGATGAAGTTTTGGGAAGGCACGGTCATATCGCTCACGTCGTTTCTGACCGGCATGATCCTGGCCTATGTTCATGTCTTTTTCAGCTCTGCTGCATTGTTTGAGCCTGTGCTCAAAGGGTGGGCAGTGCTGTATCCCCAGTTCAGGCTCGTGCCCTATATTAATGCATACCAGGTGGCCACGCTTTTTTTTCTCACCGTGGTTCCCTATACAACAGCCACGATCGTCCCTACATGGAGAGCTGCCATTGTGGATCCTGATTCGGTCATGAGAACGTAACGGCCGTGAAGAGTGAATGGCAAGGGCTAAAGGCGAAAGGCGAAAGGCGAAAGGCGAAAGGCGAAAGGCGAAAGGCGAAAGGCGAAAGGCGAAAGGCGAAAGGCGAAAGGCGAAAGGCTAAAGGCGAAGGGCAAAAGGCGAAGGGCGAAGGGCAAAGGGCGAAAGGCTAAAGGCTAAAGGCAAAAGGCAAAGGGCAAAGGGCAAAGGGCAAAGGGCTAAGGGCTAAGGGCAAAGAAGATGTTATATGTTGATGCTGATCACTGACACCAGGGACTGACACTGAATATATGATAGTGCTTGAGAATGTAAGAAAGGTTTTCAACCAGGGCAGACCGAATGAGCTGGTTGCGGTAGTTGATGCGAGCCTGTCGCTCGAGGCCTCGAAGGTGACGGTGCTGAAGGGGCCGAGCGGTTCAGGCAAGACTACGCTGCTGAGCATTATCGGCTGTATGACGCGGCCCACTGCCGGCAGGATACATCTGAACACCCGGGAGATCACAAGCCTTCCTGAACGCTTTCTGACTGCAGTCCGCAGCGAGACCTTCGGCTTTATCTTCCAGCAGTTTAACCTTATCCGCGGCATAACAGCGCTTGACAATGTGATGATACCTGCATATCCAAAAGGGGGAAAATACGCGGCGCTGAAGGGAAGGGCGATGAGCCTGCTTGCCATGTTCAATCTCGCGGCCAAGGCAGACTCAAAGGCAGAGTGGCTTTCAGGTGGAGAGGCACAGCGGGTTGCCATAGCACGTGCCCTTATCAACAATCCGTCCATCCTTATTGCTGACGAACCGACTGCCCATCTTGATACAAAGCTCTCAGGAGAGTTTATGGAGATCATGGCAGGGCTGCACAGGGAAGGCAGGACGATCATCATGGCAAGCCATGACCCCATTGTGTATGAGTCTTCACTTGTGGACAGGATCGTCGAGATGCGCGACGGGAAGATAGAGCGGCAGGCAGAAGGGCAAGAGGCTAATGGCTAAAGGTACTGCCGGCCTTTCGCCTCTTGCCTTTAGCCCACTCTGAATTATTCATGATCCTCCATCCTGCAATACTTGCGCTTCTTGCCGGGTCGTTCATGGCCTCGGCAATGCTTCTTTATTCCTCCTGGTTCGGCCTCCGGATCATCCGAACGTGGGACCTCAGATCAGGCAGTGAGGTCCAGCTTGTCCTTGAAAAGCGCACATATCTCATCTCTACGATCATGTCCTATGCCTTTATTTTCCAGCTTGTCTCTCTCTTTCTCTTTATCTACACAGCAGACAGTCTCTGCAGCCTTTTTGTAGGAGCCATGTGTGCTGCAGGTACGCTTAATGTAAATGCTTACGGGTACCCGGCCTTTATCCTGAAGCTTGTCAACTTCATCCTTGCAGGCCTCTGGCTGATTGTCAACCATGCAGATAACAGGGCCTATGATTATCCGCTCATACGGAAAAAATATCTTCTGCTTCTCTGTATAACCCCATTTGTGCTTGCTGAGACGTTTTTTCAGATGCGGTATTTTCTTGGCCTTGAGGCTGATGTGATAACATCCTGCTGCGGCAGCCTCTTCAGTAAAGAGGGGCGGGATTCCCTTCCTCTTTTCTATGCGGCCCCCCTTGTTGCGATGAAACTGCTCTATTATTCTGCTATGGCAGGCACAGGCATATCCGGGCTCCTGTTTTACAGGCGGGGCAAGGGCGCCTATATTTTTTCAGCCTTCAGCCTGCTTACGTTTATGGCATCTGCATGGTTTCTGGTACATGTCATCGTGCTTTATATATACGAACTTCCGACACATCATTGCCCCTTCTGTATATTCAAGAAGGAGTATGCCTATGTCGGATACCTGTTTTATATGACGCTCTTTGCCGGCGTTATCTCAGGCCTGGGCGTCGGGCTGCTCCAGCCGTTTGCCAGGGTCAGCAGCATGAGCAGTTTCGTTCCGAATATACAGAAAAGACTGTTGCTGATCGCACTGGTCTCATACGCAGGTTTTTTTCTTCTTGCCGTATATAGTATTATTACATCAGCACTGAATATGTGATCATGCTGCCTATACTTCCTCAACAGGAAGATGCTCAGGACTATCGGGCATGATACATTAACAGCAATGCAGAATTAATGGAGCGTGGATGTCCATAATCAAAAAAAGAGCTGTAGCTCTGTCCCTCGGAATACTTTTCCTGGTATTGCCGCTCCTGCCGTCGATCTGTTTTTCTGCTGAAAATACGATCGGTGTCATTATGCCGGGAGACCTCCCTTACTATCAGGAGGCTCACCGGGCATTCATAGCGCGTCTGGTGAGGGAAGGGATCTCGGTAAAGACCGGGATTATTGTCCAGAAGCCTTATCCTGACGCCATTTCCCTGAGCAATGCGGCAAGGAAACTGATAGCAACTGATGTTGACATCATTGTTGCCTACGGAGCGCCTGCTGCGGTATCCGTGGTAAATGAACAGACAAGGATACCGATGGTCTATGCTGCTGCATATGAGCCCTACATGTCCAAGATCAAAACCAGGAACAGCACCGGGATTACCACAAAGCTTTCTCTATCAAGCCTGCTGAGGTATCTGAGGGGGTTGACGCAGATATCAACTCTTGGTGTCGTATACAACGGCAACGAGGAGGATTCCTTGTACCAGTTCAGGGAGGTATCCCGACTTGCCGAGCAGTATGGCATAAGGGTTAACGGTGTTAATATTAAGAGGCACCAGGAGGCAAAGGCAAAGCTCAACGGCTCCAGGTTTGATGCAATCCTTATTACAGGCAGTTCTGTCGGTCACCTGGCAATGCCTGCAATAAGTGAATTTGCCAGGGAGCATAAAATACCCGTTGGTTCTTTTTTGCTCTGCCGGGAGTCCCATGCTGTTGTGACTCTTGCCACAAATCCTGTTGAGCAGGGGGAGAAGGCTGCAGAAAAGGTCATAAAAATTCTTGAGGGCGTTTCCCCGGAAAAGATCAGGGTTGAGAATGCCCATGATGTGGAACTGGTCTTTAACTTCAAAGAAGCTGTCTCAATGGGCTGGAAACTGCCGATGGATCTGGTGACTGAAGCAACACGGCTGATAAAATGATATATCGACCAATCGTGAGCTTCTTCGCTTCCCTTATGCTGCTTTTTGCGTTTTCTGCTCCGGTCCATGGGGAAAAGGAGATCCTGATCGGTCTTATTCCGGAGGAGAACATCTTTACGCAGATGGACAGGCATCGCCCTCTTGCTGCTTATCTCAGCAAAAAACTGGGGACAAAGGTCAGATTCACCATATTGAGCAGATACGGCGATGTGCTCGACAGATTCATGACCCGAAAGATGGACGGCGCTTTTTTTGGCGTCTTTACCAGTGCGCTTGCCATGGAGCAGCTCGACGCAGAACCGGTTGCCCATCCTGTTAATCTCGAAGGATCCTATGCAGTTGAAAGTTATATCTTTGCCAGAAAGGACAGCAATATAAAGAGCGTTGCAGATATGAAGGGCAAGAGAATGGCCTTTGTGGACAAGGCAACGGTCACCGGATATCTGTATGCCATGTCATTTCTGAGGGAGCATGGGATAGCAGACCCCAAAACCTATTTGCGTGATTCGTTCTTTACCGGAAGCCACGGCTCTACTATCTATTCAGTGCTTGATGGCCGGGCAGATATCGGCACGGCCAAGAGCAAGATCTTTCTGATGCTTGTCAGGAAAGACCATGGTATCAAGGACGAACTGACGATCATCGCTAAATCCCCGGAATTTCCTGACACCACCCTTTTTCTCAGAAAGGATTTCCCCCAGGGCAGGCGCGCCCAGATCAGGGACGCGCTGCTTGGCATGGACAAGGATGCTGAGGGGAAAGAGGTTCTGAAGAAGCTTGAGGCTTCCCTGTTTGTCGAGGCGAAAAAGAGCCACTTTCAGTCTTTTTATGATGTGGCAAAAATGGCCGGCATAAACGTCAAGACCTATAAATACCGATGAGAAAGCGCCTTATATATTCCCTGTCACTTCTCTTCCTGATCTTCTCGCTGGGAGCAGGTCTTTCCATGCTCTATACATACAGGATCACCAGCGACCTGGAGTCTATCATAAACCTTCACAGGATCGAGATCATCAGACAGAGCTTTGTGATCAACATTCAGAACGTGCAATCTAACCTGTACGCTACCGGCACGGTTTTTGGCAAGGAACTGGATACGATTGTGGACCATGTGTCGGCCATGGATGAGTCGGTCCATAACTGTATAAGCTGCCACCATAATCCAGAGATGACCGTCCGCCTGAAAAATGTCAATCATATGGTGGAGCAGTATAAGGACGCCATCAGTTATCTGGTGACGAGCACGGCGAACGAAGCGAGGATAGAGCGCCTTAAGATGGTTGCCATAGGTATTGGTGACACGCTTCTTTCCCAAACGCAGGAGATGGCACATATTGCCGACAAGACGCTCAGAAATAAGACCATAGATGCTGTTAAGGCTATCAAAAAGTCAAGGGTCATACTTATCTTCACCCTTATTGTGTCGTTTGTTCTTGCCCTCGGTATTGCGGCAACGCTCACCCGTCAGATAACAAGGCCTGTGTACGAACTGGTGAATGCCGCCAGAATGATCGCCTCAGGAAAGCTGGGGTACAAGACCGAATACAGGGATAAAACGGAATTCGGGGAGGTGGCAAGCAGCTTTAATGCCATGAGCACGGCGCTTCAGACAGAACATGAAAAGACAGAGCACTATATCGAGCAACTGTCAGGGCTCTATAAGGTGACCCTGTCCTTTTATGACATATTGGAGATGGAGCAGGCGTACCAGGAGATCTGCACTGATATTTCGGATATCCTGAAGGTGAATCAGACGATCCTCCTGCTCTTTGACGAGAAACAGAAGATCTTTGCACCTTTTGCTTCTGCAGCCCTGGTGTCTGCAGGGTTGCGCACTGCATTGCAGATGCCTCTTGAAAGGGTCGTTGACCTGTATCAGAAGTCGGCAGGACAGCCTGTTATTATTAACGATGCCGGCCATATCGAACAGTTCAGTGCTCTTGTCCCTGAGGAGGAACATGAGCGCAATATGATGCTTGCCTGGCTCCTTACCAAGGAAAAGATCCTTGGCGCTATACGCGTCTCTGATAAAAATGGAGATTTCACTGATGAGGACTCCAAGATCCTTATCATTCTTGCCAGCCATATGGCGGTTGCCATGGAGAACGCTGAGCTGTACCGAAATCTCCAAAATAAGATGGCAGAGCTGGGCGAAACCCAGGAACAGCTTATTCAGTCAGCAAAGATGGCAGCGATCGGAGAACTGGCCTCGAATGTGGCACACGAGATCAATAATCCTCTTACCAGTATTATCGGATTTGCCGAGCTTTCAAAGGAAGACGATGATATTGAATCCATAAGGAAGAGCCTTGACATTATCGAGAAGGAATCGCTCCGTGCCAGGGACATTGTAAAACAGCTGCTCGGTTTTGCACGAAAGAAGCCTCTTCATCTGACTGAAGTAGACATCAATGCCGTGGTTAAGGAAGTTCTTGTATTGTCTTCCTCGCAGACACGCATGGGCAAAGTCACGGTGACAGAGGAATACAGTGACATCCCGATGACAAGAGGGGATGTTGACCAGCTGAAGCAGGTCTTCCTCAATATCATTACGAACGCGATCCATTCGATGCCTGATGGGGGCAGCATTACCATCAGGACCTTCACGAAAGGCGAGTATATCATGGTAAGCTTCTCTGATACCGGCCACGGCATTTCGAGCGAGGTCAGGAACCGTATCTTCGAGCCCTTCTTTTCGACCAAGAAGGAGAAGGGCACAGGCCTCGGTCTTTCGATCAGCTACCGCATTATACAGGACCACGGCGGCAGGATAGATGTGGAGAGCGAACCGGGCAAAGGCACCACGTTTATTGTCCGCCTGCCGCAAAAGCTGTTGGTAAGGACCGCATAGGCAGCCCTTGGCCATAGTCCTTGCCAGGAAGGCAGCATATACATATCAGACGTTAAAACCTCTCCTTTTTGACCTCCTCAGCTTGCTTGATCAGGGCTCCATCCGAAAGAACAGTCGTGTTCTCATAAAGCCGAATCTCCTTGCGCCTGCTGCGCCGGACAGGGCCATGATCACGCATCCCCTGGTGGTCAGGGCAGTTGTTGAGTATGTGCTGGAGCGCGGCGGCCTGCCACAGGTATCTGACAGCCCTGCCATGGGGACCTTTGACAAGGTGATGAGGGACAGCGGTATTGCAGAGGCGCTGCAGGGACTGGCTGTTGACTGCCGGCCCTTTACGGAATCGATTTTTGTAGATGTCGGTCCGCCGTTTCAGAAAATAGAAATCGCTGCTGATGCAATGAACGCTGATATTGTCATAAATCTTCCCAAGCTCAAGACCCATACGCAGATGCTTCTGACCCTCGGCGTGAAAAACATGTTCGGCTGCATTGTGGGAATGAGAAAACCTGAGTGGCATTTCAGGACAGGCATTGACAGGGAAAAGTTTGCTGAGCTGCTTGTCAGAATATATGCAGCGGTCAAGCCCTCGATCACAATCCTTGACGGAATCCTTGCCATGGAAGGCCAGGGGCCGGGCAAGGGCGGCAGGCCCAGGCAACTGGATGTTGTGATGGCAAGTGATGATGCCGTGGCGCTTGATATGGTTGTCTGCAGGATGCTTGGGATAGAGGAAGATACGCTTCTTACAAACCGGATGGCAGCACGCATGGGGCTTATGCCGGAGAAGATAGTCATTGACGGGGAACTGCCTGCAGTTAAGGAGATGCAGTTGCCTGAAATGTCTCCGCTGGTGTTTGGGCCAAAGGCACTTCATGGTTTCATGAGAAAGCATCTTGTTCAGAGGCCGGTCTGCAATGCCTCGCTCTGCATACAGTGCGGAGAGTGCTGGCGCTACTGCCCTGCCCAGGCTATTGAGCCCGGGATAAAAGGCCTGAAGTTCGATTATGACAAATGCATCCGGTGTTTCTGTTGTATTGAGGTCTGCCCGTATGGCGCTCTTTCGGCCCAGGAGACAGTTCTTGGCAAGGCAGTGAGAAAAGCGGTCAAAAGAATATGACGAGCCCCACAAGAGAGCTCGTCATGTTTCCGGGCCACTGTCATTTTGTATCGTAGGTAGTGAGGACCTTGTCGGTGATATCCAGCGTATTCCTGAATTTGATAACCCCGGCAGCGCTTTTTTCAAAGATGATTGAATAGTTCTCTTTTTCGTAGATCTGCTCGACGATCATGTTGATCTCTCTCAGGGACCTCTCTGTCAGGTCGCGGTCAGCTTTTTTCAGCTCAAGCTCCATGTCTTCCTTCATTCTTTGAAGCTCCTTCATCTCCTTCACCAGTTTCTCCTCAAGAAGTTTCCTTTCACCAACCTTGAGTCTGGGGCCTTCTTTTTGCAGTTTTTCATCGGTCTGGCGCGCAGCATTCTGCTTGCCTGAAAAAAGGCTGCTCTTGGTCTCAGCATCCTTTCCCAATTGTTGACGATATCTGTCTAAAGTCTTTGATTCCTTGATCACCTTCTGCAGGTCAAAGATGCCGATTTTGATTGTTTCTGCAGCCTGCACCAACGGTGCAGCGAAGAAGAGCGCAAACGCAATAATGAACAGCACGGAATAATTTCGTTTCATCTAATCTCCCTGGATGCAGTATCTCTGAATTCCGGAATGCGCAGGCTATATGCTGATCTGAGTCAGCATTGCCATGACGTCATACTGTTGTATTTTACTATGCGCAACGTCATGGCGTCAAAAAAGCCTGCATAAAAGGTTTATCCGGTGTAAGCGACAAAGAGTTTGCAGGCAGTGCAATTTGGAAATCTATTTCTGTTCCGCACGAAATTTGTCCCAAAAAATATCCAGGACAATAAAAAAAGGTCTGTCCCGAATGCTTTCGGGACAGACCCTTGTATTTGTTTGGTGGCGGGGAGAGGATTTGAACCTCTGACCTTCGGGTTATGAGCCCGACGAGCTACCAGGCTGCTCCACCCCGCGTCAGTCCTATAAAATACCTTATTGGTTCTCATCTTGTCAAATCTGCGGTCTGCCTGATATCAGGGCGAAATCAGGATAAAGATTAATCCGTTGCACCCGGCTGCTTTCTGTAATTTTATGCAGGGCATAATATATAATATTTCATCTTCATAGCAGAGGCAGGCTTATTTATACAATGCTCGAACTCCTGAGACAGCACCGCTGGATCCTTGACATGCTTGATATCCTTGTTATGTCGCTGATCCTCTATCGTCTTCTCCTTATCATCAAGGGGACAAAGGCTGTCCAGATGCTGCTCGGACTTGGTGTTTTGCTCCTTGCTTCTTTTGCCTCACGCTATCTTGAGCTGTTTACCATAGACTGGCTTGTCCAGAGTTTCTGGGCCCAGATCGTCCTTGCTATCATCGTCCTGTTTCAGCCTGAGATCCGCAAGGCGCTGGCGCAGATGGGAGAGGCGCAATTCCTGACCTCATTTACCACTGCCGAGGAACTGCGTTCTCATGAGGAGATCGTCAGGGCTGCGGTTTCGCTCGCAAACAAAAAAATCGGTGCGCTCATTGTCATCGAGCGCGAGACGAGCCTTAAGGACTATATTGAAGTCGGCACGCCTCTTGACGCAAAGGTTTCCCGGGAACTTCTTCTGAGCATTTTTCATCCTTCGTCGCCGATCCATGACGGCGCAGTCATCATCAAGGGCAACAGGATTGCTGCTGCAGGGTGCTTTCTCCCTATTACCCTGAGCGCTGAAGTGAGCAAGTCCTTTGGAACACGGCACCGGGCCGGTATCGGCCTTACTGAGGATACGGATTCTGTTGCGGTCATTGTGTCCGAGGAAACCGGCCAGATATCGATTGTCCTGGGCGGCAAGATAGAAGGCAGACTTGACATGGGTACGCTCAGAGATATGCTGACGGATATATTTGCAAGCAAGAAGGCAAAGAAATGAAACAGAAGATTTTCGAGAATCTCGGGCTTAAAGTGTCGGCAGTTCTGATAGCCGTCTTCCTCTGGTTTTTCGTCACTTCTCAGGGTCAGTCTGAAATATCGCTTGAGGTGCCGCTTGAGTTCAAGAATATTCCTGCTGAACTCGGCATTGCTAACAGTACTGCCAAGTCGGTAATGCTCACCATCAGAGGTCAGGAGCGGTTTATGAAAAATCTTAACGCCTCTAATCTCAGGGTTTTTCTGGACCTGGGCAAGGCAAAGCCGGGTGAAATTGCCTATCCCGTGAACAAGGAAGATGTGAAACTGCCCTTTGCCATGACGGTGACGAATGTTGCACCCCCCTCTGTCAGGGTGAAGCTGGAAGAGATTATGCAAAAGACTGTTTCTGTTCAGCCGCAGCTGTTGGGCTCGCCTGAGGAGGGAGCAGTAATATCAGTTGTCGTTGAACCGAAGACCGTTGTTATCAGGGGTCTTAAATCAGAGCTGGGGAAGATCGATATGATCAGGACCGAGCCGTTTGACATTTCGCATATTACGGGGAAAGTAACAGAAGAACTTGGGCTCGATACGTCAGGCACGAACATAAAGCCCGATATTTCGAAAGTAAAAGTGAAAGTGAAGATAACACCTGAGGAGAAAAGGCGATGAAACTGTTTGGCACTGACGGTATGCGGGGCAGGGTCAACAAGTATCCGATAACTCCTGAGACAGCCCTGAGGGTTGGCATGGCAGCAGCCATTGTGCTGAAGAAGGAGCACCACGGCAGGAACATGGTGCTGATCGGCAAGGATACACGGCTTTCCGGTTATATGATCGAGAGTGCCCTTACCTCAGGCATCTGCTCTATGGGCATGGATGTAACGCTTGTAGGCCCGCTTCCGACACCGGGCATAGCATTCCTGACGCGTGCCCTCCGGATCGATGCAGGAGTTGTGATCTCTGCTTCGCACAATCCTTTTTATGATAATGGTATAAAGTTTTTTTCATACAACGGCTTCAAACTCCCTGATGCCATTGAGGCCAGGATCGAGGCCATGGTCATAGATGACGGCCTTGAGCGTTACAGGGCAAAGGGTGAGCATGTTGGCAAAGCCTTCAGGCTTGATGATGCAACAGGGAGATATATCGAATACATCAAGTCAACGCTGAGAAAAGGCGTGTCATTCGAAGGCATGAAAGTGGTCGTGGACTGCGCCAACGGTTCTGCATACAAGACAACGCCCTGGCTTCTGCGGGAACTCGGCGCTGAGGTGATATCCATTCATGACCATCCAAACGGCACGAACATTAATGACAACTGCGGCTCCCTGCATACGCAGGACCTGGTGAAGGCTGTATTAATGAACAAGGCTGATATAGGCATTGCCCATGACGGTGACGCAGACAGGGTGCTCCTTTGCGACGAGAAGGGCAGGCTCGTTGACGGCGACCAGATCATGGGCATGTGCGCCGTTGAGCTGCATGCACAGGGCGGCCTCAGAAAAAATACGGTTGTTGCAACGGTCATGAGCAATATCGGCCTTGAGATTTTCCTGAAGAAACGCGGCATCAGCTTGATCAGGACCAGGGTCGGTGACCGCTATGTTGTGGAGAAGATGCTGGCTGATGACTATAATTTCGGCGGCGAGCAGTCAGGCCATATTATCTTCCTTGATCACAATACCACCGGCGACGGACCTATCACTGCTGTTCAGATGCTTGATTTGATGAAGGCAAGGAACCTGCCGCTTTCAAAGCTGGCAGCGCAGGTAAAGCTTTTCCCTCAGGTGCTGATCAACGTTGAGATCGAAAAGAGGCAGGATATCCGCTCTTTTCCTGCCATACAACTCGCTGTGCAGCAGGCTGAGAAAACCCTTGCAGGCAAAGGCAGGGTGCTTGTCAGGCCTTCAGGCACTGAACCCAAGATACGCGTCATGCTTGAAGGTGAGGACCTGAAGACGATCAACAGGCTCGGCAGAAACATTGCAAAGGTAATCAAAGAAAAGATGGCCTGATGCCCTTCCTTCTGAGCTTTCTTTCCGGCGTTATTGTTTTCTTCATCTCCCGATATTTTCTGTTCTGCAGTAGTGTTCTTTTTCTCGCAGCTGCTGGCTGGCTCATAAAAATTAAAAAAAGCCGATGGGTGATCGTCATTATCCTGGGGATAGTCACTACCCTCTTCAGAGCACCTCTTACTGATCAGCCGCTGCAGCCCTGGAACACGACCATGGAGGTAACAGGCAGATTTCTTCCCAAAGCCGGCGCATCTCTCTCCTCTCCTGATATGCAGAACTTTGTCGTCGAAAAAGCCCTTGATGAAGAGACCGGGCAGGAGATCGAGGCAATGGAGGATCAGAAGATCAGGCTCTTTTCTGATGGTGAGTTTGATACGGACGACACCTATGAGCTTCTTGTACATACGGGAAAGGACAGAACGCGCCTGAACCCCGGCAGTGGCGGCAGGGTTTCTCTTACTGCACGTGTTATCGGGATTATGGGGCAGGAAGAAGCTGATAGTGTTTTTGGAAATATCTTCGAACAATACCGGGCCTCACTTCATGAGCACATTATGGGCCGTTTCAGCAAGGATAGTGCGGATTTCCTCTCAGCAGTGACCATCGGTGAGGTGCATTTTGATGAAGACCTGAAGAACGCCTTCAATGCAACGGGCCTTGCCCATATCCTCAGCATCTCAGGCACTCATTTTGGTCTGTTGTCAGTTGTTATGTTCACCCTTTTCCTGTTTCTGATAAGGAGATTGCCGTACACTGTTTTTCAGCGCTTGACCATATACCTGAGCCCGCAACAGGCTGCTGCCATAATCTGTTTTCCACTCATGGTGCTCTATCTGGGCATTTCAGGAGGGAGTATCCCTGCGGTCAGGTCCTTTGTGATGATCAGTCTTTTTCTTGTCGGCCTTCTGATGGGCAGAAAGGGATATTGGCTCAATACAGTTCTTCTTGCCGCCTTTATGCTTGTACTCTGGGACCCGGAAGTTATTATGACCCTGACCTTTCAGCTTTCATTCATCGCGGTCTTTTTTATCGGCTTCTCTGTTGAGCGCAAGGGAGATGATGAGGAGAAGATTGCGGAGAGAAAGAAGAACAACAGATTAATTGAATTCATGAAAGGTTCCCTGAGACTGACTTTGGCAGCAACCATCGGTACAGCGCCGCTTGTAGCATATCATTTCCACTATATGTCTCTTATCTCCCCGCTTTCGAATCTGATAGCTGCCCCTCTGATCGGATTTGTTGTGATACCCCTGGCCCTTATCTCATCTTTTGCATATCTTCTCACCGGATATTATATTTTTGGACCTCTGGTGGGGTTTGCTACAGATCTCTCTCTTTGGCTTGTCAGAATAATGGCGAAGATACCTTTTGCTGCTATTAGGATTCATTCATTTCCCCTGGTACTGATCGTCTTATTTTATAGTGGGATCTTGTGTTATCTCGCATGGGGAAGAAAGAAGATAGTGCTTTTGCTGTCGTTTCTGCCCTTCCTGCTTTATATGATAATGAGTTTATTTTCCGCAAAGGAGCTCAGTGTAACCTTCCTTGATGTCGGGCAGGGAGATTCTGCGGTTGTAGAACTTCCTGACAATAAAGTTTTGGTAGTGGATACAGGCAGAGGAGGATATGAAACAGCGAACTTCCTCAAGTATCTCGGCAGAAGAACAGTCGATGCCCTTGTCATTACCCATTCTCATCCGGATCATGCAGGCGGCATGGAGCATATCCTGAAGCAGTTCTCTGTAAAGGAGATTTGGGACAATGGCCGGATCGAGTATCCTGAGGAGCTTGTTTTACCGGTAAAGCCCAGAAGCCTTGAGCGCGGCGATATGATAGAACATGAGAAATACAGTCTGACCGTGCTGCATCCTTATCCCGAATTCACCACCATCGAGGGCAATGAGTTCATAGAGGAGAACAACTCATCGCTTGTGCTCAGGGTTGCAGGCAGAAGGCATGCCTTTCTTTTTGTCGGGGATGTTGAGGAGGAGGCTGAAGAGAACCTCCTGCACCTCGGCAAAAGGCTGAAAAGCGATGTACTGAAGGCACCGCATCACGGCGGAAGATCGTCTGCGCATGAAGGCTTCCTGTCTGAGGTCTCTCCATCCATTGTTGTCATCTCAGCCGGAAGAGACAATTCCTTTGGCCATCCGAGCCGTGATATGCTCGACGCATTGGAGGGGAATCGCATCTTCAGGACCGATCAGGATGGAGCGGTCAAGATCACGGAAACCGCAGGACAGTTGCGTGTGAAGACCTATCAGGATTATGCACTGGAAAGGGCTGATACATTGGTAAAGGAAGTGAAGAATATCAAGAGGCTATTCAGCATCTGGTGAAGGGTCTGTTTTTTTCGCATTATTAGTAGGAGAGCGAGTCTTCGTTTCATAGGAAAACTCTATTGCACGGCGAGAACCGATAGAAATTCAATATTTGACTTGCCAATTACCTGCGCATGATAATGACATGGGATGCGAAACATACTATGAATATGTCAGGACAATACAGCAGCACAATAAAATCTTGTGATGGACCGGAAGGGGATGCTTGGTCATACCGCGAGGCATCTCAAGGGGCCGTAATGGGTGCCATGGTTTTTGCAGCCTTTGTCGTCGGTATTTCCATCCTTTTTGCTGGCAGCAGTTTCAAGGAAAAACTGCCGTTTATTCTTTTGCTTTTGGTTCTTATTGCTATGCTGCTTTGGTCCTTGAAAATGGTCACGACAGTCGTAATCAACCGGAAGGATGCCACGATTTGTAAAGATGAGGGATCGTTGATCTTTAGCAGGAGCCGCAGATACTCCCTTTATGACTTTAATAGATTAACCATTAATGAACAGCTTCAGACAGGCGAAGAAGGATATCCGTTGACTGTCTACTCTCTTGCTTTGCAGGGACCTATACTGACTCTTGCCCTGATCTCAACGAATGACAAGGCTGAGGCCGAAAGGCTCAGGGATGACCTTGTTTCATATCTTGGTTTTCCTGTAGGGTCATCCCCCGTAGAGAGCCTGCATGCTGTGGTAAAATAAGTCCCTATGGACATTCATCAGCTGCGAGTTTTCCTTTCAGTCTTCAAGAAGAGAAGCTTTACCAAGGCATCGGAAGAACTGCATCTCTCTCAGCCGACCGTCAGCGACCATATCAGGTCCCTTGAGGACGAGTTAGGCTGTGTTCTCTTTGATCGTCTTGGCAGATCCATCAAGCCCACAAAAGAAGCCGAGGTGCTTTTTATTCATGCCACCGAAATTATCGAGAGGCTTACTCATCTCAGGGAAGCGGTAGGCAACATGAAGAAGGAGATCGCAGGTGAACTGGTCATCGGTGCGAGCACCATACCCGGAACGTATATCCTCCCTGGTATTACGGCATCGTTCAGACTGAAGAACCAGTCTGTCCTCTTCGAAATAGTTGTTTCTGATTCGCGCGTAATTATAGATAGGGTTGCCGAGCATGAACTACTGATCGGCATAGTCGGCTCTAAATTGGAAGTAAAACAGGTGCATTATGAGCCTTTTCTTGATGACGAACTTATCGCTGTTGCATCGGGCGTCCATGGAACGAAAAAAAGTATGGGGATCAGAGAAATATCAGGTTTGCCTGTTGTTATGCGGGAACAAGGGTCAGGAACACGGCGCGAGTTTGAAAAGATACTCGAAAAAGAGGGAATAGATCCTCATCAGTTAAATATTGTCGGTATATTCGGCTCGACCGATGCCATTAAGCAGGCTGTCAAAGAGGGGATGGGCATCTCGATAATTTCCCGCAGGTCTGTGAAGGATGAACTGAAATGCGGCATGCTCAGGGAAATCAAGATCAAAAATGCCGACATGAAGCGGCAGTTTTATATCATCACACACCGGAAGCGGACACTGCCGCATCTGTATAAGATATTTGTTGATTATCTGCTTAGGAAATAATTACTTGTCTTGCGGTGACTACGCTGTCCTGCCTATGTTTTAAGGCAAATAAGGCCACTTCCATAAAACCTATGTGGTGGCCATATTTACCTGATTCTCACTTTACGGGATTGTTTTGCGTTGTATCGCCTTGATCGCAAATCCGATCAGTAAAACAGCAGCCACCACAATCATAGAACCGATGATTCCTGAAAAGGACGTGCCAGGTTCTATCGCTGGCCAAGCCTCCTCTTTTTTCTCAGCCTCAGTGTCTTCCCCTTTTGCTTTGGGCTTCCTGAAACCGTAATCCGGGAGAAAAGCCGTGTTCTCCTGGATCTTCTTTAATGCTGGCATTATTCCGTGTTCCTGCTCCGGAAGTTCCGGCTTCCCAAAAGTTCTTTCTATGGACCATTCAAGGCCGTCCGGATTGACAGAGGCAAACCAGGAGAGTGCCCCGCCAGTCAACACAACTGCAACCAGCAGGCCGACAATGACCTTTCTAATCGAAATATCAGATGATAGCTGCCGCGAGGATGTAACACTTTCCAGTATCTCTGGTCGCGCAGTCTTGATAAAATTTATCACGCCTGCAGTCACAAAACCTTCAACAAGGCCAATGGCAAGATGAACAGGCTGCATCAGCAGAAGGAATGTGCCAAAGGGTAGTTCGCTTCTTTCCGACAGTAAGGTCTGCATGACCACCGAAAAAGCGCCTAACTGAAGGGCGATCACGCCGCTTATCAAAGAGGCAAAAGTAATTCGTCCTGGGGTTGCGCCGGAACGGACCAACGGTTTGTATATCAGGGGATAGGCTATAAAACATGGATATATGCCGAGGTTCCAGATATTACAGCCCAGTGCAAGAAGGCCCCCGTCTGCAAAGAAAAGAGACTGAACCGTAAGAACTGAGGCCATAACTATAAACGCTGCATAGGGACCAAGTATTACAGCGAGGATCATACCCCCGCCAAGATGTCCGCTTGAACCTGTGGCCGGAATCGTAAAATTGATCATCTGCGCTGCGAAGATGAAGGCTCCAAGGACACCCATAAGCGGGACCATTCTTTCGTCCATGGTATCCTTCAGCTTTTTAGAGCAATATGCAATAGTCCCCAATGCTCCAGCCCAAAATGTCGCTCCAACTGCCGGTGAAAGCAAAGCATCTGCCATATGCATGGTTATCCCTCCCTAAAACCTGAAGGCAATGCCTGCCAACAGGGTGTAATCAGCCTCTGCTTTGTTCAATCCGGCCTTTATACCGAAATCAATATCAAAGCTGTCAGTTAGTTTGTAAATCATCCCACCTAACACGAAAAGCGGATGCACATTTGAATCCTTGTCAGGATTTGTCTCACCCCCAACATTACCAACAATCTTGAGACTCTTTGCGGCCGCATACTCTGCTGCCAGAGAGTAGTGCCATATATTTCGAACTTCTTTGCGGTTCGCAATATACCCGAGGTTAAGATGAAGGGTGAACGGTTCCAGTTCCTTTGTAGTTATGAAAAAAAGGCTATAGGTTGGTTTGCCGTCGCCTAAGCCTTTGGCCGCATCTCCTGTCGCCAAGGTCACGCCGGGCTTTAGCGCGAAGTTCAGACCTTCACGCTCATAGAAATGCCATTTAACTGCGAGGGACAGATCAGATATGCCGTTATCTCGGCGCCAGTGATCAGTTTCGTCTTTTTCTCTTAGAAAAATATAGGGCGTACCGAGGACGATGTCAACATTGTCCAATAGGCCAGCAGAAAGTGTTGCCCCTATTGCGGTTTCAGTATTGCCGCTGTCGCTGGCATGTTCGGCATTCAGTTCGACCTGGAACTTTCCTTTGCCCTGTGTGCCGGTGTCATCGGTAATTAGGGGATGTGCTGCATAGACCGGCGTGCTCAGCATGCCGAGCATAAGACTTAATGCCATAAAGAATTGCTTCATGAATAAACCTCCGTATTATCTTTTTCTGATAAAATATGTGCGGGATTCGTTGCGCCTTGCAGCATTTCCCATCCGGCAGGGAGCCTATCCACAGGCTTTCCTGCCTTTTTTGCTTTATTTATTCACCTCCTTTTATTTTGTTTTGCCCACCAGTACATGCCGACATACGCTTTATCTTTGATACATATATTATCGTTCTCAAAGCTTATTTTTGACTTTATATCAAGTTTTTCGTGGGAGGAAAGCAGCCCACCTTTTTTGTAGGTGTGATGGTCCAATACCTCTGCCATCTGGTGATAGGCAAAGGAACTTTCTGTTTCATAGGCTTTGGTAAAGAGCATGGAATAATCGCCAAATTGCCAGGGTATTTTTATCTCAGGCAAACGCTCGGATACGACAAAGACATTCTTTGCACCGGTCTTGAAGGACTTTGTCAGGGACGGCTCAAAGCCTGCACCCGTGAGATGAAGACTGTTACAGGCCATGACAAGGTCATAATCCGTAAAATGAAAAGACGGGATGTCTTCCCATCTCCTGTCATCTATTCCGATCCAGTCGATTCCCCTCTGCATAGCTTCTTCAAAGAGCAGATTTCTCATGCCAATCGATGGTTCCAACGAGGTCACTTCGCAGCCCATAGCGCAGAGCGGAAGAGAGAGAACGCCGTTGCCGGAACCGATGTCGAGCACCTTCCACCCCGGCTCAATCATGGTGGTGAGTGTTTCGATAATCCTGTTGTGATAGTGGTTGTGCTCCATCCAGAGCTTGTACCACGGGGCGTATCCGTCCCAGAATGTGACGCTTGCCGTTCGACTGCAGACTGTATGAGCCATAAATCCTCCAAAAGCATAAAAAGGCCATGAATAGGTGTACCTTCAGGTACCCGCCTTCATGGCCTTTTTCTTTCATTAGTAATGTTGACTGCTTACGACTTAGCCCTGCAGGACTCACATCAGGTCATTATCTGACCTCATTTGATTCAAAATACTCTTTGGACGGAGACTAACTATCTTTTCTCAAGCACAATTTTATGATGCAGAAGGGAGACTTCCCTGATACCTCCTTCAAATATCTTCTGCTCACCAAAGAGGCTTGTCAAAAACAAACTGTCCCCTTCGGGTCTCAGGATATCGACCCCTTCGAGGTAAAGCTTTTCTACTCCGTCATGA
This sequence comes from uncultured Nitrospirota bacterium, assembly GCA_947085015.1. Taxonomy (GTDB): domain Bacteria; phylum Nitrospirota; class Thermodesulfovibrionia; order Thermodesulfovibrionales; family UBA6898; genus UBA6898. The sequence goes on along the minus strand of CAMTUV010000009.1, from coordinate 51,428 downwards.
TAGACATATGCATTAGCCTCGCACATTTGATATCTCCTTTATTCTCATTACAAGCTGTTCGATCATATGAGGAAGAGGCTCTTTCCTGAGGCCCACAAGGTTGATCCCCTCCTGGTTATGAGGAAGAAGAACCTTTTCAGCTTCGGATGAGACTATTGCCGAAGCCATCCTCGACGTCAACTCACCAAGCATGGCATTGGGAAGGACAATACTCAGAGGACCCGTAATTACATCCACCCTGGTTGAATTCCAAATAATCGCATTCTCACCGCTTGCCCCCTTGTTTGCACGGGATTTTATCATTGCCGAGGTTGCCGCCGCGTTGGTTCCCAAGGCAATAATCTCCATAGAGTCCTTGAACTCCTCTTTAAGCCTCTTCACGATAAGAGCGCCAACACCTCCGCCTTGACCGTCGATAACACCAACTCTTAACAATGATTCCTCCCAGACGAAAAAAGGCCATGAAAGTCAGTACCTTCTGGTACCCGCCTTCATGGCCTTTTCCTGATTTGTTTATTTTACTTTGTTTTAATCAGCCCTTCAGGGCTTGTCATTGCTGAAGCTTCTTTGTTCTGCAATGCGCTAATGTTACAACATCAGAACTGCATTTTTCAAGGGTCTTAAATTGCGGTCCCATAAAACCATTGTTATGCCTATGCCTGCATACCTATAAATAGACTTTATCTATTTGTTATATAGAGCAAATATATTCTATCCTTTAATGTTTCAATGAATAAATAGTTAACGGGAAGCCAATGAATAACATTCTGAAATACATGGGTTATCCCTGTTTGGGGGGTAAGGGGATGGTCCTCACCTGGTCTGCAAAACCAGTGTTATAGCCATATAATTGGCTATTGTGCGTTCGATTCGCACTACTCCCCTCCACAATAGAAAATAGTGAAGACCTGATTGAGAAATAGGGAGCAATAGATGTATCCTTTCAGGAAAAGGAGAGAGACATGCAGAAAACCGAGAAACATCTCATGCTTGTAGTGGCCACTGATTCCTTAGGAAAAGAGGAGGAGATCGGCAAGATGCTGGTCAAAGGGTTTTTCGAGACAATGAAGGTAACGAAAGAAATTCCGCATACGATCTTCTTTCTGAATGCCGGAGTGAAGCTGACTACTTTGAATGAGGAGGTCATCCCGGTGCTCAGGGATCTTGCTGATATGGGTGTGGAGATCTTCTCCTGCGGAACGTGCCTCAAATACTACAACCTTGAATCAGTGCTGAAGGTCGGTTATCGCGGTACAACGAATCATATCGTTGAGGGGATGAAAGACTTTCAAAAGGTGGTCTGGATCTGACAGGGTGCCCTTGCCGGGATGGCCGGGTCTTTATCTGTTCAGCACCTTTGCAGCGTCTTTGGCAAAGTAGGTCAGGATCAGATCAGCGCCGGCGCGCTTTATCGATGTCAGCAGTTCCATCATCGCCCGCTCTTCATCTATCCAGCCCATTTTTGCTGCAGCCTTGATGCAGGAATATTCTCCGCTCACATTATACGCAGCAACAGGGATATCAAAACTCTCCTTAACATCAGAGATGATATCGAGATACGTCATGGCAGGCTTTACCATCACGATGTCAGCGCCTTCTTCGATGTCGAGGGCGACTTCCTTAAGAGCCTCTCTCCTGTTTGCAGGGTCCATCTGGTAAGAACGGCGGTCGCCGAATGCAGGCGTTGATTCTGCTGCCTCACGAAACGGACCATAAAAAGCAGAGGCATATTTTGCAGCATAGCTCATGATCGGGATCTCAGAGAAGCTGTTCTCGTCAAGAGCGAGCCGTATTGCCTCGACCCTGTTGTCCATCATGTCAGAGGGTGCTACCATGTCAGCGCCTGCCTTTGCATGGGAGACCGCTTCTCTTGCAAGAAGCTCAAGGGTCGGATCATTCTGCACCTCGCCGTTTTTTACAACGCCGCAATGGCCGTGGCTTGTATATTCGCACATGCAGACATCGGTAATGACATACAGGTCCGGCACCTTATTCTTGATCGCCCTGATCGCCTTCTGCACCTCGCCGTGGGGGTCAAAGGCTCCTGAGCCGATCTCATCCTTATGCTCAGGTATGCCAAAGAGGATGACAGCAGGTATGCCGAGCGAAAAGACCTCTTTGGCATGTTTGACCGCCATGTCCACAGACTCCTGATAGCAGCCGGGCATGGACTTGATCTCCTTGCGGATACCCTTGCCGTGTGTGACGAAGAGCGGATAGATGAAATTATCCGGGGATAGTGAGGTTTCCCTCACCATCCTTCGGATCGTCTCGTTCTTTCTGAGCCTTCTTGGTCTCTGATACGGAAACATAACGATGTATTGTTAGTCGCAGCCGCCGCCGCAACTGGAACCGCAGCCTGTGCCGCAGGAGGGATCTTCCCCGCCAATCTTGTTGATTACAAAGCCTTCACCCTGTTCGGTCTTGATGAAGTCGATCTCCTTGTCAGTCAGGCTTGTAAAGGTTTCCTCATTGACAAAGACCTTCAGCCCGTTTTTCTCGACAATCTGATCTTCGGCAGCAGCCTGCTCGTCAATATCCATGCCGTAGCTTGGACCGCAGCAGCCTCCGCCCTGAACGAATATTCTCAGTCCCCAGCCTTCTTTGCCTTCAGACTTGAGGATCTCTTTTGCCTTTACAGCCGCATTTTCAGAAATAGTTAACACCGTAAACCTCCAATTAGTTATTTTAATTAGCATAAAAAAAAGGTGCTCCAAAAAGCAATTTATTTGGTTTTCCAGCCTGAATGTCTGTGAAAATGGCCAGGATTTCGTGGTAAAGTAGCGTTACGTTTTATTGAGGAGGCAAGGGGGTTCGCATTATGAAGGTACTTGTCACAGGCGGAGCAGGGTATATCGGCAGCCATATGGTGCGGACGCTCGGGGAGCAGGGGCACGACATAGTTGTTCTTGATAACCTGTCAACAGGGTTCAGGGAAGCGGTGCTGTACGGCAGGCTGGTTGTGGCTGATCTGGCGGACACTGCCATGCTTGATGAGCTTTTTCGTGCGGAGAAGTTCGATGCAATCGCCCATTTTGCAGCATATATTGTGGTTGATGAGTCAGTCAGGGAACCGGCCAAGTACTACAGAAACAACTTTGTTAATGCCCTGAATCTTATCGAGACCTGCATCAGGCATGGTGTGGATAAATTCATCTTCTCATCGACTGCAGCGGTGTACGGCATTCCGGATAAGAGCCCAGTGGCAGAGGAAGCGCTTCTTCTGCCCATTAACCCTTACGGAGCATCAAAATGCATGGTTGAGCAGGTGTTGCAGGACCTGAGCCGGACCAACATGCTCAGATATGCAGCACTGCGGTATTTTAATGTGGCTGGCGCTGACTCTCATGCAAGGCTTGGGCAGAGATGCAGGGATGCTACTCATCTGATCACTGTTTCTCTGAGAACAGCCCTGGGTCTGCGCAGGGAATTGAGCATTTTCGGCGCAGACTATGATACTCCTGACCACACCTGTATCCGCGACTATATCCATATCGATGACCTGATCAATGCGCACATGCTTGCCCTTGAACATCTCTCCAGCGGAGGGGCGAGCAGGGTTTTTAATTGCGGGTACGGGCATGGATATTCCGTGCGGGACGTTGTCCGGATGGTGAAGCAGGTCACGGGCATTGATTTTCCGGTCAGGGAAGTTGACCGCAGGGAAGGCGACCCGCCTGCGCTCATTGCCGATTCATCGAGAATCCGTAAGGAACTTGGATGGAAGCCTATGCACGACGATCTTGAATATATTGTCAGGACTGCATGGGAATGGGAAAAGAAACTGCACGGGAAGTGATCAGACGCCTCAGGGTGTTGCTGCCGTTTCTGCCGTGATCGCCTGCAGCCGCTGTTTTGCAGTCTTGTTCTCAGGATCAAGACTGAGGATCTTTTGGTATGTGGCAACTGCCTGATCTTTGCTGCCCAATTTTTCATAATAGCCTGCGATTGCCATCCTTATCCCGATGTCCTTTGGGGAAAGCTCTCCTGCAAGCTGCAACACGCCGAGCGCCTCTGCGATAAGGGATTTCCTTGATGCGAACTGCGATATCCTCCAGTATATCCCAAGAGATTCGGGACGGGTCCTGCGCAGCAGAGCAGCAGCCCCTTCATATACAGAGAGCGCCTTTTCCTGACTGCCTGTTGCATCGAGATACTCAGCAAACGTGATGCGTGATTCTGCATCTTCAGGGATGATGCTCAAGATCTCTGTATCAGACAGGCCTTCAAGCACCAGGAGAGCTGTATAGTCCCTTATCTTTTCCGGTTCCAGTGCGAGTGCAGTTCTGAACTGACTGAGCGCATCGTCTTTCTTTCCGGCTCTCAGAAGAAAACTGCCGTATTGCCTGATTACGCCGGTGTTGGTTTGTGCGCGGGTCATGCCCTCTGCAAAGAGTTTCCCGGCTGCCGCAGTATCGCCTGTCTTTTCCAATGCTGACCCAAGGGCCTGCAGATATCCTGCATTTGAGGGTGAAAGGCGCACTGCGCTGAGGTAGTTGCGCTGCTCTGAGATATTGTCTGAAAGTCCTGCTGCTGCGCGGCCGAGCCAATACCTGTGCGAAGACTCAAGAGGGTCAAGAAAGGAGGCGCGAACAAGGGTATCACGCAGATAGGCCACTGTTTCCGGAGACGCCTTGGGCAGGGAGATGCGGGAGGCCTCGGTCCGGAGTATCGAACTGAGCATCTGCCCTGTATTGAACAGGACGCTCAGGAGCAGAAGTACCCCAAAGCCCCAGGCAATGATCTTCCGCAGTGAAGGTCCGCCTGTATGCAGCAGTGAAGGTTGTCCGTTTGCTGAGCGGACGTGGGCTGCATTTACCACAAGGCCTAACAGCAGGAACAGGTACAGGCCGTTGGCGTTGATAAAGAAATTAAAGTCGGTAATGCTGTGCAGAAGGAATGCCGTGATGCCGGCTAGCGCACCGGCAAAGAGATGACGTGCATAAGGGTCTTTCCTTTTCAGGAAGGCCTGATAGGACTGCGTCAGAACCGCTGCCATGAACCACGCAAAGAGGCCGGCACCGATGATACCGCCATCGGTCAGCAGTTCAAGATAATCGTTATGCGCATGATCTGCGATTCCCTCGCCGCGTATTGTCCGGTAAGCCGGGTACACATGCATAAAGGAACCGGCCCCTGTTCCGGTCAGGGGGAAGTCGCGCACTATGCCGAGACTGTCTTTCCAGATTTCGAGACGCAGTTCTGAAATCTCCCCCTGAGGTGTTCTGATTGCCCGGAAACGCTCAAATACCGGAGTCCATCCAAACCATCCGACCGCGTACAAGATGACGATGACCGTTGCAATGAGGAGCAGCCCTCCCTTTCGGGTAATGACCCGCCTGCTCAGAAGAAAGCCCAGGAGAGCGAGGGAGACGCAGAGGCTCAGGATGCCGCCCCGGGAAAGGCTCAGGAATATTGAGAGCGCCACAACAACCGTACCGAATCCCAGAAGCAGGTGGACATTTCTGAGGGATCTGTCGATGAGGTCCGACACCTTTTTGCGGAATGATTCCTCGCGTGATGAAGGACGTGAAAGGAGAAAGAGCACCATAACGATCGGGAAGAGCATGCCCATAAGCCCGGCGAAGTGGTTCCGGTTGACATAGGGACCGAACGGAATGCCGCCTTGCGTCAGTTCTCTGACCCAGTAGATCTTCCCGTTGGGCATCAGATGCTGAATTATCGAAAAGAATGCCAGCGCTGCGGCGAATAGTGAAAGCAGGCCAACGGTTCTTTTAAGCCGGTCGCTGTCAGACAGAAACTGTGTTGTCAGAAGATATGCGCCTGCATAGGAGGAGAGCCTCAGGAACTCCGAAACAGTCCCCTTCGGAAACAGGGAGAGCGTTGCCCATGCCCCGGGGTCAGCGATCCAGACAGACTGGCGATAAAGCGCAAACGTTGCAGGGGAGATCTTCTCTATCACTGCCGGCGGCAGAGGAATGGCCTGAAAAAGCATGTAGCAGAGCAGCGCTGCAAGAGGCAACATGCCAGGGGCTTTCAGGATGCCCGGTTCCCCCTGTTCCTTTATGAACAAAAAATACAGAACTAGAGATGAGAAGACCCCTGCCTCCATGATAAGGATAGACCAGGTCTCGACCGTGCCGAATGCAAGAGGGCAGAATATCAGTGTGCCGAGGAAGATGCGGAAGACAGTAGTTTCTGTTACAGTTTTCACATCCGGGCTGGCAGCAAGCAACAGGGATCTTCAGTAATTATAAACAGCGACGAAAGAGGATTTACATTGAACAAATCTCCCCTCGCCCCTCTTTGCCAAAGAGGGGTTAATAATACCTCCCTTTGGCAAAGGGAGGTTAGGAGGGATTTTCTTAATAGATGTAGTTTCAATTTTGAGACCCTTAATACAACAGAGGAGACGCCCCTGTCAGGAGTCATGCGGAAGCTTTCCGGGAGGCTTATGTTCCTCTGCCCCGTAGTACCCATAGTAGCGGTAGTTATAGTTATACCGCATGTTCTCCTTAATGTTCAGCCCGTTGATAACAACGCCCAGGACACGCGCTTCGATATCCTGCATGGATTTGATCCCCCGCTCAAGTTCCTTGTACGTGGTCTTGCCTGCGCGTGTGACAATGATCGTTCCGCTCAGCATCTTGCTCAGCACAAGACTCTCGGCAGCTGCAAAGAGCGGCGGCGAATCCCAGACCACGAAATCGAATTTTTCTTCCAATGAAGCAAGCAGGTCCTGCAGGTGTTTTGATCCGATCAGCTCAGAGGGATTTGGGGGCACAGGTCCTGAAGGTACGACCTGCAGATGCTCGATCCCTTTTGGCGTGAAGAATTCTATGTCAGAAGCGCCGGCAAGATAGGTGCTTAACCCTGAATCGGTCTCGATCCCGAAGATACGGCGAAGACGCGGCCTCCGGAGATCTGCATCCATGAGCAGTACGTTATGGCCGGACTGGGCCAGTATTGCCGCAAGATTCACCGCTGTGGTCGTTTTGCCTTCCTGCGGTGCGATGCTTGTTACCAGTATATGTTTTGGTGGCCTGTCAGCAGTCGAGAGCATGATACTCGTCCTGACCGCCCGATAGTTTTCGGTGATGTTGGCATGAGGCTCACGCAATACAATGTCGTCAGCCGGGCCCTTCTGCTTGTCGAGGAGTTCTATGATACCGAGGACCGGGACGTTAAACCTCTGTTCAACGTCCTCTGCCGACTTGACGGTGTTGTCGAGATACTCGACGAAAAAGGCGAGTCCAATGCCGCCCATCAGACCGATAACAAGGCCGAGGAGGATGTTTCTGAACTTGTTAGGTTTGGCAGGTCTGGCAGGGACCTCAGCCTTTTCGATCACCCAGACAGTGACGGTCTTGATATCCTGAGTTATGCCCTGTTCCTTGATCCTCTTGACGATAGCTTCGAAGAGTTCCCTGCTCGTTTCTGCCTCGCGTTTTAGCACGCCATACTGGACAAATTTTTCTCCAAGACTCTGGGTTTCAGCCTTTACCTGACCTGCCAGTCTGCGCAGGCTCTCCTCGCCTGATCTGGCAATATCGTATTCGTTTTTGATCGTTGCGACCACGCGCCTGACCTGCTCCTTTTTTTTGTCCCTGAGCACATTGAGGTCGCCGGCAGCAGTGACCATGGCAGGATGCCGCTGACCGTATTTCTGTGAAAGATCGCCAACAGTCTGCTCTGCCTTGAGGATCTGGGACCGCAGGGATTGCATGACCGGATCAGCTGCAATGGCCGGGATCTCATCAGCTCCCTCCGGGTTCACCGCGTAGATTTTCACTGCACTATAGAGGGTTTCCAGCTCTTTCCGTTTTGTTTCTGACTGTGCCAGTTTGATCGCGATCTCGGAGATGCGTTCCGGCACCATAGTCACTTTATTTTCGAGCGTTGCGATATCCTTGTCGCGCATATATTCCTGGAGCGCTTTCTCGGTCTGGTTGAGACGGGCCCGCTCCTCATCTGCCTTTTCGGTGAGCCACTTGAGGGCATACTGTGAAGATCCCATCTTTATGTCGAGGACCTCATCGATATAGGCCTTGGCAACGGTGTTGACGATGAGCGCAGCCTTTTTCGGATCAGCGGACGCAAAGCTTATATCGACGATCTTGCTGTTTTTTACTGGCGAAACTATAATGGACCCGCTGATCATCTTGGCCTGCTGATAGAGCCTGAGGGGGTCCTCCTCCTTTTCTGCAGGCAACCCAGAGTCAGAGGTTGAGGGAGCCGGCTTTGCTCCTCCGACATGCAGGACTGTAGAGATGAGATCGCGGAACCAATTGAATGTTCCGGTAATGATGTTTGTGTTTGCTTCGCTGCCTGCTGCAGTATCTGCCTGCCTGCCGAGTCCGAGCATTCTGACGACACGCTGGGCAACGGAAAAGCTTTTGATGAGCTGGTATTGGGTCTCACCGAAATCAGGGTCATAGGACATATAGTAGGGGTTGAGGGAAAGATTTGCAGGCTCGCTCTTTTCGATCAGGACCTTTGTGGTCGCAATGTAGATAGGCGTGGTCGAGAACGTGACAAGCAGTGTCAGCGCAAAGATGATGGCAAAGAATTGTATGGCCTTATACCTGTGTTTTACTACGACATGCAGGTAATCGCGCAGATGGATATCTTTATCTTCAAACATCAGAAAAAACTCTCCGGTACGATGATGATATCGTCAGGAAGGACGACCTGGTCCATACCTGCACGCTCGAGCACCTTCTCCTGTTTGTCCACTTTTCTGATGATCTTGATCCTTCCGGGCGCTGCCTTGTCTGAGAACCCGCCGGCCATGGTTGCAGCCTTGATCACGGTGATGCCCTCCTCATGTTTGTAAGCGTCAGGTTTTTTTATCTCGCCGGTGATGTAGAAAACCCCTGCCTTTGCGATGTATATGCTGTCATTGTCCATGAGCGTGACATCGAGTGACGCGTTGCCCTGTTCAATGAGTCTTCTGAGGTCTATGGTGATGAACCCTTCTCCTTCCTTGCCTGCGTTGAGGGCCTTGCGTTTAATGGTTGCCTTGTCGCCGGCCTCCTTGGTAAGGCCTCCGGCGAGCGTGAGCAGTTCGAGGAAGGTGGTGTTGCCGCTGAGCGTGAATATGCCGGGGCGGAAGACCTGTCCCATGATCATCACCTTCCGGCTTCGGAACTCCATAACAAAGACCGAGACCTTCGGGTCCATGATAAAGCCGTCGCTCAGGAGCAGGCTGATCTTTTTTGCTGCCTGTTCTACTGAAAGGCCTGCGAGCTTCACATCACCTATGAGCGGAAGCATGATCATGCCGTCACCGCTTATGCGGTCCGTGGCAGTGAGATCAGGGTGGTTGTACACAGTCACCTTGACCACATCGTCAGGCCCTATCATGTAATCAAGTTCAGCGTAAGCCGCAATCCTGAAGAAAGATAAAAAGACCATGACAAGGCAAATAGATGTTATTTTTTTCATTTCCCTGTAATTATAGACCATTTCTGATGCCTAAAGCACCTGCTCTTGGTAGCTGACAGGGTAACGGCATTGTTGACGATAATTCATTGTTCTAAAAGTACTTTCTTTGCTAAGTATCTTTTTGCCTGTCATTCCGGCTCGTCCGGAATCTTTCCCTGGCTTAAAAAGGATTCCACTCCACAAGGGAGTGCAAGCCGACGCGCTTCACTTGCGGGAATGACAACTTGAACCCGACTTTGACGTGACCTTGGGTAGCTGATGCACTTACTTCCGGCCAATTGAGAACAGGAGAGGAGGTTGCTCAGAACGAGCCGGTAAGGCCGAAGAGCAGGGTGTTGGAACGGTACTCAAAGGCAGGGTCTGAGGAGTTCTTTACAGTGAAGAGGTATTCAGCCCGGGCCCTGAGCCACCTGCGAAAGGCATACTGGACCTCTATGCCGGCCTGATAGATATTGTCGTTTACTGCTGTTTCCGAGAGGGATGAAAGAGAGGTTCCCCTGTGCCTGTTGTTGAGGTAAGAAAGCTTGAGAGCTGCAGTTATCTTTGAGGTTATCATATGGGTGAGAGAGAGACGTGCTCCTGTTGCGATCATAAAGGCAGTCCCTGCAACCCGCGCCTCGTTGGTTTTGCGGTATACTGAGAGGCTGAACTGTGTCTTTGCCGTCAGCCTGTTCTCTAACTGAATTTCAAAGCTATAGCCCTTGTAATGATCACTGTATTTGAAGTCCTTGACTTCGTATCCTGCCTTGAAGCGTCCGAACGATTTTTCTGTCAGCTTCCATTCGAGGCCTCCAAGAAGATAGTGCTCCCTGCTGTCCAGAGAGCTGTTTCTGTCATAGGAAACGGAGTAGAACGTATATTCAGCCAACAGGTTGATCTTGGGCGTGAGCCTGTACCGTACTGAAGGGGTAAGGCCATAGTCGTACCGGTCAAGGTTCTTGCCTGTCTCGCTATTAAAATTGGTGATAAAGTTCACATAATCGAGACTGAGGATCAAGCGGTTTCTCGTGTCATAGGTTACGGAGGCATTGAACCGGTTAGCGTCATAGCGGTCGCGGGCATCTGGCCTGATGAGCTGGCCGGCTTCCCGTTCCTGATAGGACTTCTCGAACTGGTCAGACAACGTGAGCGACAACCTGTTGCCGATAAAGGCAAGGCCTGCTCCAAGTCTGTGTGTAGCGGTGTTGCCGTATGGTGAGGTCTCTGATGCGATCAGCGGCAGGTCAGTCCGGTAATAGAGTGATGCCTGGTACCCGAAGAGCCGCTCGCCCAAAAGCGCGTCAAGGAGATGGCCGCCTGCAGAGCTCGGTGAGAGGCCTCCTGGCGAGACTGCCTTGTCAGTGCGCGGCAGGTTCAGCCAGATCTCTGGTGTCAGGAACATTGAAAAGTCGCTCTTGCGGTTTGCCTTAGTATTAAACGCATTGTCTGTGAAGATGCCTGTGAGGGTAAGAGCAGCATGAATGTTTTTGCCCTTTTTCCCCAGAAGAGACCATGTCAGACTTTCAGAGCCTGCGTCTTCCCCAACAGAAGCGGGCAATAAGAGATAAACCTGATATTCCGGCTGTCCGCTGCTGTCTTTCTGCTGCTCGATGCCGCCATTGTACCCGCTATCAGTGAGCTTCAGCAGAAATGCCTTTGCTGTTCCGATATCGCTGAACCGGCCCACCTCGACCTGAGTGGTCTGGGTGGCCTGCCTGGTACCTGCATTTTCAGGCAGAGATGTACCTGTCTGAGCTGTTTCTACTGCAACAACGGGCCGGGCAAACAGGAATATGCATGCACTGCAGAGCGCAGCGAACAACAGGAAGAATTCTTTCTTTTTTATTTTCTTACCTGCATCCATTCTGATTATTATCCCATAAACTTCGTAATTTTATGTAATAATTAGCGTCGGATATTTAACTATCGACTAAAGCAGCAGAAGAAAAAGCCTGAAAATAAGAATACGGAAAAAGTTATTTCAGAACCGCGATGGGCTGAGATACCCGGTTTTTGTCCCTCCGGGCTTTGTGGTGTCAATGGGGATGATCTGGTCAGGTTCACGAAGGATCCCGGCAACACGATAGGGATCTGCGCAGCCATCCATGCAGCAGCGGGAAATAATGTCATCAGATACTTTTGCATCGCGAGCGGCCCTGATCACTGCGTCAAGGTCAGCTCCTGAGGCCACTGCGCACTTGAGCACTGTGCAGGCCTGGTGACCCTGACGGAGCTTTTCGAGGGTCAGTATGGCAGCGTCCTTGCCTTTTTCGACTTCCTGCTTTATTACCTTGCAGACTTCATCTGTTTCAAAGAGTCTGAAGGTCTGGCTGCAGGCTGATGTTGCGCACTGGGTAACAGCGTTGTCCTGCAGACCTGCGTCACGCGCTGCCATATGCACAGCCTTAAGCGGTATTCCGGTTTCGAGTGCGCAGCGAACAATGGGGCAGATTTCAGGCTTTGTCTTAAGGACATCTCTGAGAGCCGAGCGGGGTTCTGCGCCGCTCCTGACAGAGGCCTTCAGAGTTTCGCATGCCTTCTCTGCAGTGAGCAGTTGTCCTAAGGCCGGACCCGCAAAGAGCAGGATAAAGGAGAGTGCGACTGTCAATATCTTGGGGGAGTTCATGATTATTATTATTACAGGGATCACGCTCTATGTCAATCTCTCGAATAAGGACTGAGTTGTTCTTACTCTCAGGCCTGCGTTCTGAGTCCACAGAGGAATTCGTCACAGGGCTCAATCAGAATACCGTCCCTGAGCAACTTCTCTTTTCCGCGATACACCAGCACTCTCTTGGCCTCAGGGTAATCCTGACCGAATGCCCTTAGCGCGTGAAGGTCTTTTGGATGGATGGTTGCGGCATTTTTCACTTCCACAGCAAGGAACAGGTCTTTGCCGTAAACTACAAAATCAACTTCAGAACCGGCGCTGGTCCTCCAGTAATGGAGGCGGCAGTCAGGATGGCGATAGTCGAGCCACGCCCTGAGATGCTGAGCTACTATTCCTTCCAGCGCAGCCCCTGCTTTTTCTTCTATCCGATCAAGAGGACCGGAGGGCCGCAGTATGCCGTATACCCCTGCGTCGAAAAAGTAGAACTTCGGGTGCGAGGCAACTGCCCGTTTTGCTCTTCGGGTAAAGACCGGAAGTCTGAATGCGAGAAGCAGGTCCTCAAGAATGCCAATGTAGCCCTCCACCACTTTCCGTTCCACCTGACATTCCCGTGCCACATTGCTCATATTCAGCACAGCGCTGTGTGAAAAGCTTATTGCCTCAAGAAACCTTGAAAAATTCCCTATGTTCCGCGTAAGCCCCTCCATCTGAATTTCCTCCCTGAGATACATATCAACATAGGCATGCAGCGCTGCTGATGGATCAGGGCTGTTAAGAACAACAGGCAACATGCCGGTCTGTAGAGCATTCTCAAGATTAAACCTTTCCTTGAGTTCAGCTGCCATAAATGGATGCATATGTTTCATCAGCGCCCGACCGGCGAGGAGATTAACTCCTGCCTTCCTGAGCTTTCTGGCACTTGAGCCTGTCAGAATAAACTGAGTGCCACGTTTTTCCTCGATCAGACTATGCACCACTTCAAGGAGCTGCGGGACTTTCTGTATCTCGTCGATAATAACGCTCTTTTTATTCTGCTGAGCATGAACAGCTTCACGCAGTCTCTCAGGCCGCGCAGAATACGTTCTGAAAATATCAGGGAGAAGCATGTCCATGTACAGGGCTTCCGGGAACGTGTTCTTGATGAAGGTTGATTTACCCGTTCCTCTCGGTCCGAGCAGAAAAAAGCTCTGTTTTTCAATCGTTAAGAATCGGCTTATCATTTCCATATTTGGTCCATATTTGGAATTACTTTACCCAAATATAATAGGAATGCAAGATAAATGTCAAGGGTAAAAAAAAGGACTGAATTGCTCAGTCCTCTGCACTTGTTACTCTCTCCTCGGCGAGTCGCATGTGGCGACAGTCCTCTGTTTTACTCTTGTCAACGTAAAAAAATCCGGAGTTTCCTCAGCATATTGAAGAGCATAGGCCGTTCTCTGAGGCGGAGAACAAGCGCAACGAGCGCGCTCAGGGGAAATCTGAGATGAAAGTTCAGTCCGCCAACAATATGGACAGCCCTGCCGAGGACTGCGCCATGTGGCACTGTCTTGTCATAATGACAGGTCGCATCACCCCTTGTTATATAACCGTCCACGGTTTTCTTCACGATGCGGTGGAGTATCAACTGTTGGCCTTCGGATTCAAAAAGGATTACGTCTCCGATGCGCAACGTGCCGGTCTGAGGTTCAATGATGACTGTTTCATTGTCACAAATGAAAGGAGACATAGACCTCCCGCCTGCGCGGAATGAAAGTCCTGCGCCATCTCTGAGCACTGACCCGGCCATTTCCCTGAAATGTGTGGCTGTTTGGTTCTGCATTGTTTTATCCTACGGCATCATTTGTAGTGCAGTCAACAAGCTGGCACTGCCTGAGGGCATGATCAGACGTTGGTTCTGGCTATGAAATCTTCGAGGAACGTCACGACATCTGTATCAGGCCTGAAATGCAGTTCATATGCTGGAATATTCAGAACCAGGTCCTCACAGAATGCAAGCATACTTTGAATTGCCTTTTCATCATGCCATGGGATAGAGGTCACAGGTATAAGCCTTTCCACTGCTTCTTTCGGTTTTATCGCTTTTATCACGTTTTCTTCGCTGTGATGGATAAAAAATATCCCTGACAAGGGAAAGCTTGTATTTTCAGCTATCCCTGCATCGCCTGCCCAGGGGGTACCAAATGCCCTGAATCTGTTGTCTGTTTTTCTGATTATAATGCGGTCGTCGCTGAGCATCTGCGCATTACCCTTTTCGAGAAAGAGGCGTGACAGGGTGCTTTTGCCTGCCCCTGATCTGCCGGGGAAGACGTAGCCCCTGTTGTTGATGCCGACACCAGCGGCATGAAGCAATGCACCCATCTTTGCAGCCAGTATATACATGATCAGAAGCTGGTCCAGAGGGTAGCTCAACGGAGTAAAACAGGTTGTATGCCCATCCTCTTTGTTCATGAGCAGGTCACCGCAGTAAATCGATATGTTGTCGCAAAGAGCATTGAACGCTGCGAGCCAGATGGTTTGGCTGTTTGCTGTGGGGATATTGAACGACAGGAAATAATCATCATGGTGCCTGAACATGGACCATGATTGGCCTGTATCAAAGATCTTTGTCATCTGCCTGGTATCAGGCATAGTGCCGGTCTCAATCCTGACATTGATATTTATGTCGCCCCCAGACGTAATTGTTCCTTTTATGAACTGACTGTAGGTCGAAGAAAGCCTGTCTGTTGAGAGTGGATATTGGCAGCTGACGGCAAAATTAATGCCCGCGATCTCCATATGCATAACGTGTTCCATCAGGCCTGCGCAGAGAAGGCAGGAAACTCTGCATGCTGGTGAAAAGTCAGGAAGGGATGACAGGCAATAATGCGCAAATTTATCCTTTTCAGGAGCCGATGGTAAAACAGGTTCCCGTGTTACAGAGAGTGACAGGTCCAGGACTCGTTGTAGTTTTGCATCCGATACCCATCACTTCTTCGGCGGCCAGTTCGATTATCCTGAGCCTCGGTTTTTCATACGCCTGTTTGCCCTTTATTTCACTGTTTTCATCATTCATGCTGAGCTCCTTTTGAGCAGATAGTCTGCAAGTTCTTGTGCCGGCTGTTTCCCATGGCGCACAGGTATTCAGAACGCACCTGTGCATCCTTGTTTTCCATTAAGAAAAAAGCAGGGCAATAACCGCAATGCAGTTTCATTTCGCAGGTATGACAGGTAAAATCACGATCTGCTTTTTCTTCCCTGATGCGTGATGTAATTTCTTTCCAGCCGGCGGGAAAGTTTCCGTTTAGAAGGTCATGTGATAGTGTGGTTGTCATGAGACAGGGACGTAGAATTCCGAAGGGGTCTATATGGAATCCTGTAACCCCTGCCCCGCATTGATAGAGGTCATCAGACGAAGATGCAAGCCGGTGATTGTCAAGAAACCTTTCCCACTGGATAACCCGTTCACTATCTGAAAATTCCTTATCGACTGCCTCAGCAGGCGATACCCTGAGACCCATAGGAGACATATCCCCGTTTAAACGCGGGAATATCGCTGCATCAAAACGGAACTTCACCCCGAACTCCTTTGCCATATTTTCCATATCAGAAAATTCGTGACTGTTCAGAGTCATAAGAATGGTCTTTAGTCTGACATTTATTCCGCAGTCCAGCAGTTTCTTGATCCCGGAAAGGTAGTGTTGGTATGAACCCTTAACACCGGTAATTCTTTCATACGTCGGCTCAGTAGCGCCGTATACGCTTATCTCAACTACGCGGGGCGGCAGATCCTCGAAAAGCCTTGCAATGTTGTCTGATACCAGTGTGCCGTTCGTAAATACGGTTATCAAAAACCCTTTTTCTTTGGCATAGCGGTAAATTTCCGGGAAATCTTCTCTCAGGAGGGGTTCTCCCCCGCTGAAAAGGAGATAGAGGCAGCCGGCTTTACAGATCTCATCAAGAAGGGTAATTATTCTCCCCGTATCCATCTCGTCGATGAGCAGATCGTCGGAAAGATCGCCTAAATAACAGTGGAGGCATCTGAGATTGCAACGATGGGTAAGATCAATGCTGCCGGAAAGCGGCACGCGAAGCCTGGCCGATCTTGTTGTGAAGTCCCGGAGATACTGCATGTTATCAGGGAGAATAACTTCTGAACATTTCATATCCCTGTTCACCCCCTGATCAAGTCTGCTTCCAGAAGCTCTGTGATGAAATCCATGATATCTGAATCCGCCTGTTCTTCTTCTACTTCGTAATTTGATATGATGCCGTTACGGATATCTCCGATGCTTGTGCGTCCGTCAAGGGAATTCCATATATATTCTGCGACCGGATTCAGGGTGAAGATCCTCTGCATATCTGCCAGCTTTCCCCTGACAGGAACGATGAAGAGTTCCCGTGTAATGGTACGCGTTACGATGTCCTTATTCTTCGCAAAAAGCTTTTCCCTTGCAAGAGCGTTCTGATCATTCATAGAGCCTGCCCAATTTACCGCATCCTCAGGGCAGGATCACCCTGCAGGTTGTAAATGTCCATGATGTATGCAGGACCGCCTGTTGCACGGTAATTCCTGAACGTATTTAAGATCACATCTCCTAAAGCAACGCCCCTGTTTCCGAATGCACCCAGGAAGAAATGCTCATCCAGGACCTTTGACAGGTAATTATACGACAGTCCGGAAGGAGCCCAGACAGCCACAGCGCCTCCGCTGTCTGTTGTAATAAGGGCCTCGCTCAAAGACTCATATCCCGGCAGGGCAAAGTTCCCTACCGTACAGGTCATGGCGGTCAGCACAAAAGGTTTTCCGCTGTTCTGCATGGCCGCCACATCGCTCAGCTTAAGCAATCCCTCGTTAGCCAGGATATTCACACCTGCATGGCCTATGTAATTCAGAAGTGCAGTGCCGTTGTTTATTTCATTGAAAAGAAGCTGCCGAGCCTGCTCCAGCGTATATGATGAAAGATATATTTTACCCACAGAGTACCCCGCAGGAACAAGCGCTGCCACGTCATTGCTGTCAGAGGGGAAATTACCCCCGTCATCCTGATTGTCAGCAAGCATTACAATGCGTTTGCCAGCGCTACTCTCATAGGCAATGATCTTGCTGATCACGCTCCGCAGTTCTTCAGCAGTCAGAACAGGAAGCCTTCCTATTGCGATATCAGGAACATGGTCGTTGTCCATGTCCGCAAAAAGATTGTCAGAAGGGGAAAGACCATCAGGTGTTTCAGCCATCAGGGTAGGCACAAGATTGTCTCCGATACCCATGTCGTCTTTGTAATCGTACGTCCCGTCCCCGGCAAGCAGAACATATTTCGGCGCCTTCTTCCAGTTGGCATAGGCGTAAGCGAGAAAAGCATGAATAGCCTTAGGGCTTGAAATGCCGTAGTTGAACTCATCCATGATGTCTTCAAGGTCTACAACCATGGTTTTGAGTTTCTGTCCCTTTCGGTAATCTGCAAGTTCCTGAGCAGCTGCAGCAAGTTCTTTTGTCGTGATGATGATGTAATCGGCCTTGTTCTTTTTGGATGCAAGGGTTGAGGGGCTGTCTGCCCACGCATCGGCAACATCAGTTGCTGCATCAGAGGCTGCTGCCAGATACCGTGAACCTGGTGAAGGTGTGAAGCTGACGCTGTAGTTTCCGTCTGCGCTGTCAATGGTCGCTGCCATGTTCAAGATTGGCTTGTCCGGGTGAGTAATATCGAAGACAAAAAGATCGGGCTTTGTAAAGCCGTACACAGTCAGGGGCAGAGCGCCTGCTGCGCTGAATGTGAGCGAATCATCATGGGCTTCCAATAACCGCTTGTATGTCAGATCAAAGGAATCCACAAAAAATACACTGTAAGGAACTCCGGCATCGAGCAGGCCTTTTACCTCTATGGAGTTTGTCCCCTCATAAAGCAGTCCCTGGCTGAAACTCAGGTTGACGACATGCTCCTGAGTGCCTTGCCACTGGTCTTCGCCGATAACCGTACCGTTGAGGCTGATGCTCACATGATGTTCATTGGCCACATAGGTAGCAGTAACGCCGTGAAGATTTACTGCCAGGACAGCCTCAGATGAGCTGTCCGCAACACCAAAGGCCTGAAGCTCGAAAAGCTTTCTGCCCAGGGAAGGGTCGCCGCCTATCACATAATCCCAGAACCAGTAGTCAGACTCCGGGCCATTGGCCAGCACCGGGGCGTCTATCGTGTCCTGCTCAGCATGGACCGTTTCTGTAAACATGCTGTATCCTGCAGGGGCAGGGCCGTTACCTTCCAGACTGTTCATCTGCAGGCCCTTACCCTTGTATAACCAGTAGATGTTCTCTTTCGTGTACATGCTGTCTATGCCCTGGCCGTAGAAGAACAGACCTTCCATACCATCAGCCGGGATATAGGCGATAGTATTGCCCTGATTGCTTAATGCTAGTTTGCCTGATTTGATCAGCTGTTTAACGTTAGTATCTGTCAGCCCAAGCAGCGAGGCAATCTCTGCAGAGCCCGTATAGTAAAGCCCGTCTTTGCTGACCGGAATCTTGACCATAGTGCCTGACTTCAGCCTTTTCAGGAAACCGGCTTTTGCCTTTGCCTCTGCCCTGACATCCAGAGCTGTCTTTTTTACAACAGACATGACCTTTGCCATTCTCGTATAGTCTGATACCTCGTCAACAACAGTGCTGTCTGCGCTGCGGGAAGGCTTGCTGTTGCTGTTTGAGATGACAAGGGTCCCTTCACTGTCAACGTATCTTGTTACCTTTTTTGCCTCAGGACCGGCTGCTCCGTCAGATTTGATGAGGAAAGCAGCAGCTTGCGGATTAAAGCTGTATTGATTCTCTACAGCATTGCCTGCTCCTGCTGTGACCGCGAAAGGACCATATGTATTTTTCCTGCCTTTGCCCTCGATCTCCATAAGCAGATAGGTGTTGACGTTATCCAAAGATGCGCCATTGTCGATGAGGCTGTATGTACCGCCCTGCTGCGAAGTGAGCAGCGCAGGCAGAAGCCTGCTGTTGATCTGCCGGTATCTGCCGGTCTTTTCATCAAGCCTGAACAGGTAGAACCCTGCTGTGTCTGTCTCGGAAGACGTGGACCACTGAATGACAAACCTGCCGTTGCTGTTATATGCGCTGAAGTCGGACAGGCTGACCAGGGTCGGGACAAAAGACGCGCCGGAATCGGCCTGCCCTCCGGTGTACACTACACGCGCATAATTACGATAGCTTGAGGGATTCAGCATGTTGATGCCAACCGTGGACTGAAAGGTGACGGTAAAGCCGGCGCCAGGGGCCAGGGTCTGAGCACCAAAATTCCAGACCACTTCTTCCTGATTGTTCAGGTTTGGGTTCGAACCAGCGGGTACATTGTTATAAGGCGCTTGAGTTGGCGGCCGGTTTACAGTCGGCGCCACCGGGGAGATGCTGCCGACAAAAGTGCTGGAGCCTGCTACGAATGTGAAACGCGTAGTCACATCATTTGCGGCCTGGCTGGTCGGCAGCCAGTCATAGAGCACCATATTGTTTGCTGCTGCTGTGCCGGTGTTCCAGACCGTGAGAGTGTACGACAGCGTTTGACCTGGAATTACACTTGAAACTGATGCTGTCTTGGTGATCCGCAATGTTGCTATGGAGAGGACTGACGCCTGCACCTCGCTGCTCGCAGGCGCTGCCCCAGTTCCGGTCAGGGTTGCGGTATTGACCACGATGCTGCCGGCAGCAGCATTGGTCTGCACATCAAGTTTTATCTGGCCGGTCTGTCCTGCATTCAGGGTTGCCAGTGTAGGGAAGCTGAAGCTCTGCCGTGTGCTGGTAGCACAGTTGCCTGCCAAAATCGCGTTAAGCGTAGCAACGGTCGGGGCAGTAATCGGGCCGCTGACGATATTGACTGTGTTGGCTACGCCATTGTAGCTCACCGGAGCTGCTGCTGTCTGGCACGGCAGTGTGTCAGTCAGTATCACATTGGTAATGGCGCTGCCGCCGGTGTTGGTGTAATCAATTTTGTAACGCACCCTGGCATTGACAGGGATCTGATTGCTGCCATTGTTGAGCACCCATGAAGCGGTGGCAGTGTCATAGTAAGATTCAAGACTCTTGGTAACAGACAGCGGTGAGGTAACTGTGACGCCTGCAACACCTGTTGTGTCTGAACGCCCGATGCCGCCGGTGTAGGTCACAACTGCGGTATTGAGATAGGGTGTGGCTGAAGCTGTGACACTTGCACCCACAGTCACGGTGAAGGTGATGGTAAATTTGGCTCCTGGAACCAGGGTCGAGCCGGCGAAGGCCCATAGCACCTGTTGCTGGTTGGACGAAACTCCCCCGGTGTTATAAGGGGTCTCGGTGGGAGGCACGGCTGTAGTAACCGTGGGCGCGGGCAGCACGCTGCCCGGAGGATTTGCAGGATCAAGGACAATGGATGTGGTCGCGCTGTAGCTGAAACGCGTGTTAGCGCTAGCTGCTCCACCCATTGTAGGCAGCATGTCATAGACATTGATGGCAGTCGCATTAGCAGTGCCTGCATTGGTAACTGTTATCGTGTAGCTCACTGTTCCGCCTGCCACCACAGTTGGCGTGCTGGTGGTCTTGGTGATGACCAGATTGGGGGCGGTCTGTACATAGGAGTTGGCGTGCGAGGACACACCCAAAGGAATCTCTGTGCTGACCATTTTTGCAGTGTTGCTTACCGTGTTGTTGAGGGCGGCATTGGTCTGAACATCCAGTTCAATAGATCCCCCTGCGCCCGGGGTCAGAGTGGCTAAAGTTGGGAAGTTAAAGGTCTGACGGGTGAAGGGAATAGTTGTGCAGTCGCCTGCAGGGACAACCGGTGGGTTCGGCGCCGGCAAACCTATAGGCCCGCTAATGATAGTGATATTGCTGACGGGGTTGGCCGCAGTCTGGCAGGGCAGCTTGTCACTGAGGATGACATTAGTCTGGTTGACATTGCCCGTGTTCATATACACGATGCGGTAGCGAACCTTGGCATTTACCGGGATATAAGAGCCATTAGAGGGCAGGCAGACTCCACCGGAATAGACACAGATCACATTTTTATACACATAAAGATTTGAGTTGTTGTCTGCCACGCTCGGCACATGATAGCGCCAAGCATTGTCTTTTCCGTCATCAGCGTCGGCTGCATCGCCGCCGAATACCTCAGAGGAATTGATTATTCCGTTAATCGGCACCGTGTCAGTGATGCGCAGGCTGATTTTGACATATTTTAACTCACCCACCACAAGTTTGCCGACAGCCCAACGCACAGCATTGGTGCCTGAGGGGAGTGGATTAGATGAAGAAAGGTTCCAGCCAATACTGGTTGAAGAGCCGCCCACAGCCGTAGTGCTGTTATTTGCTGCTGTGGCTGGCCCCAGCGTGTTATCCCCGATGCGGGACCCAAGATAGGCAATGCGTTGCCATGGACCCACCTGGCCGGTGTCATCCAATTGATAGCCGGTCTGAGGCCCTGCTACTGCAGAGCCTGCGTTGTAAGGGGTGGTGCCCTGTCCGATTTTTCCAGCTGTTATCAGGTTGATTTGGCTTGACTTGGGAGCTGCCAACCCTGCAATTGCAAGAGCTGTGCTGCCAAAGGCATTGGTCTGATTAGCGTCCCACAGGTTATGGGTAGTGGCATTTGTCAGACCCATGATCGGCAGGAGCTGTCCTGCGCCGGTCGGGTTGATGTTGTAGCCGTTAGTTGCCTCCTGGATGCGCGTGGGCAATGCAGGAAACACGGCTGTGCGGGGGTCAGTTGAGAAAAAAATGCCGGTATCTGCGTAAAGTTCAGTCAGGCGGCCATTGCAGTTATTCGTGTACCCAGCCGCTGTGCAGCGGCCAGTTGAATCGTATGTGCTAACATTGAACGGTGCGCCAAAAGTCTGTTGTCCACGGTTGCCCCAGCCCAGATCAATACCGCCCGGCAGGCTCGGGGGGATTGTGTAGAAGTTGCCGGAACTGTCCTTGTTGACGATTGAGGCCCCTATCACTTCAGCGCCAGGGGGGAGGTAATCCGTGATATATCCGCCGGCGCCGACGTTAGCAGCGTTGGCAACAGGCGAAAACTGGATGATATAGCTGAGCGTATCGCCTACCTGCAGTCCCGGGGTTCCCAAACCAGCCCGAGCCACGAGCATATCGACGGTTTCAGGGGCCAGGAACTTGGTGGTCTGCACCTGCCCAACGCTGTGAGCATGAACTGAACCGGCCATGCCCAGCATTGTCACTAATGCTACCAGACAGATAGATGCGATGTGCAGTCTCACGTTTGCCATGGCTTTGTGCATGGTGACTCTCTTCTTACTGCCTTGGCCTATCCAAAACAGCAGGAAGGAGCTTTTATTATTAACGGGCGGATGTGAAATAGAATTTTTCATTTTCATTTCCTCTTCATCTCCTCACTTTTCAGCTTGACACCAGACCTAAAGCAGTAAGATAATGGACACAAGTGTTCACAAAACATAATAACTTCTAATAGATATTATTATACCATCAGGAGGCCGAATAACAATGAAGAAGTTAAACAGGAAGGGTTTTACGCTGATTGAGGTGATAGTAGTTGCAGGAATTATCGCAATTCTTGCAGGCATTCTTGTCCCTTTGATCTTCAAGGAGATTGATGAATCAAAAATCACAAGGGCTTCTGCTGATATTAAGTCTATCTCGACCGCAATGATCGTAATGAAAAAAGATACCGGGCAATGGCCGGACATGGACAGCGGCTGCGGGAGCAATGTCACACTTCTTTATGGCCAGGGAATATTGCCGGCCGACATGGCGATGATGTGGTTTGATACAGATGAAACTTCAGCATATGATGATCACTTATCAAACAATAATAATGCCTGCTACAAAAACTGGAAAGGGCCTTATATAGCTGTTGTGAGTCAGGATCCCTGGGGAAATGCTTATCTGACAAATGCAAATGGATTTAGAATAGCCGGGAGACCCGCATGGATCATTTCAGCCGGCCCCAATGGCCGCATAAACACCCCTTCTACAAACGCGGTCCTTGTTGGCGATGATATCGGGATCAGGCTAAAGTGATGAATTTTATTGCCAGAAACGCGGATTTGCGCCATGGCAGCACCATTCCTGAAATCGGATCGAGCTCTCTCCTCGCGGTCACGCCTTCGATCTCTGTGATCACAGCCTCAAGCACAAGGAAGGTCTCTGAATCAGCCCTGAGGCAGCCGACCTTGACCATATTCTCAGCACTCATAGCTCAGTCCTGTCTTTAAGCCGCGACAGTATGTACATTAGCCGGGAGCCTGCTCAGAATCAGTTCTTTGAGTTGAACTTTTGTGCTCGCATTGTCGATATCAATCCCGACCAACTTGCCATCTGCGTCATAATCAAGCACAACGCCTTCAGAAATCTCCACGCTCTCTTTGCTCGTCTTCTCCGACAGGTCGATATAAAGGGAATCGGTCTCAGGGTAATAATTCAATTTCATGGTTTGTACCTCCTGTCTGGAAAGGCATTGTGAATCGTTGTTTTGTCTTCCAGTGTTATCACTCTTAATATTCGTCCTTCAAGCTCATCAATGTTACCCCAAAACCGGTAGCGATTATGTTCCTGAGGCTCGACCCGGAGAGAGTTCTCGATAACCTGAATGCACCACTCCTTTTTTTAAGATATGGCCGCTTTCTGAGAACTTCCTTTTCAAAATAGTCCGTGAATTTGTAATCATTCATTCATGTTCAACTCAAGGACTGAGAGCAGTTTTCAGGCCTCAGTCATGTTTTTCTATATTTATATATATGATTGACATTACCCTCTAATTGAATGCCCATATCATATCATACGCCTATGAAACAGGACTCAAATGATAAACACGGGCCAATTTACTTGCAGCGGCAATATCCCCGCTGCGCAAGGCAACCCTAACGTCGTCAAGTTTTTCGGCGTCTTCCAGCGAGATATACGGCGACCACCCTTCAGCAGCATTGATGAACTCAATATCTACCTCTGCAACGTAACTCCCTTCATGAACAAGTTTCTGATGTCGCTTTTTATTCATTCTCGTCTCTCCATAAAATCTTTCCCCCATAGCAAGGGATCGGGTTTATAAGCAGTTACCAATACAGCTGGTGAAGAAGCATTCTTTGGAATACCCCATACCGCATGTACAGATCTGTTTTCGCTGTCTTTCTGGTGCACGAGCACACATGGGCCTTTCGGATACTCCGGATAATCTTCAACAACCTTGCCGAACTTTGCTCCTGCAATAAGTTCTCTCGCCAGGAGACCGTCATCCGCCAATTCATCGTAGCCATGGTTCGAAATCCTGACCTCACCTATAGCAATAAGCTCAAGGATTCTCTCAAACGTATCGCTCATAATATCTATTAGCCTGACTTATTGACATCGTTCGCACATTTATTCCCCTCTACCCTAATTATAAGCATAGTTTCAGGACCACTGCAAGAAATCAACATCTCCGGATTAAGGAGGGTGCAACAGGAATTCTAAGCTATGGCTATCTGAGTCTTAGGCCAACATTATAGCTGTACAATATGTCAGGTTAATCGAGTTTCAATAGCACCATTCCTGATACTGGATCGAGTTCGCGCCGGGCTGTCACGTCTTCGATCTCTGTGATCACAGCCTCAAGCACGAGGAAAGTCTCTGAATCTGCCCTGAGGCAGCCGACCTTCACCATATCTTTTTTGCCAAAGGCCCCATGGAAATGCACCTTTGGTTCGTCACCCTGCCAGAAGATCGTGCCGAATCCGACCACCTCATGGCTTTCCCCTAACTTCTTCCAAACCGGAACCGGCGGGAATTTGTCAGTCTCAGGGCCGACGACAATGCTTCCCTCTCTCATGCCGCCCACAAGATGAACTACTGCTGCCCTGATGCTTTCCTTTTTTGCTATATCCACAAGATGTGAGAGGATATCGTCATGGTCCTCGAAACGGACAACGACCACTCTTCCCGGTTTCCCGATCTGGTATTTCATGGTTATTTTTCCTTTAATCTGGTGATCTGTTCAGTCGAGACTTCTGTTACGCGTGACGGGGCATTGTCGTCAATTGACGTAAGTTCATATATCTTTACCGGGTGTTCCTTGCCCTTTACCACTACATTATCCAGGCCCTTTATATGAACATGCCCTATCTTCGCGCTTTCCACTGCCCCCCTTATCTTTGCAAGCGTATGCTCTGATATAAGGATGGTTACATTATACTTTCTGGTCAGTCCCTCTATGCGGGAGCAGAGGTTTACGTGATCACCGATAATAGTATAATCCATCTTTTTGCCTTCAGCGCCGATATTGCCCACAATGACCTCTCCTGTATTTATGCCTATGCCGCAGTCAAGAACAGGTTTGTCCTCTGCACGCCACTTATCCTGCAGGCTGGAAAGACGGTTGACCATGTCAATTGCACATCGGCAAGCCAGTTCGGCATGGTTTTCCTG
The DNA here is from genome assembly GCA_947085015.1 of uncultured Nitrospirota bacterium. GTDB lineage: Bacteria > Nitrospirota > Thermodesulfovibrionia > Thermodesulfovibrionales > UBA6898 > UBA6898. The sequence continues at coordinate 26,055 of CAMTUV010000009.1, read as the reverse complement.
TCGCATCGGAGCGCCCCAGAAGGCCAGTATGGCATCTCCGATGAATTTGTCAGGGGTCCCGCCCCATTTCATGATCACATCTGTCATCTCCCCGAGGTATTCGTTAAGTATGGCAACGACTTCTTCAGGAGAATACTTTTCGGAAAAGGAAGTAAAGCCGCGGACATCTGAAAAAAGAATGGTTAATTCCCTGCGCTCGCCGCCGATTTTTGCCAGCTCAGGGTGATCGATAAACTCCTGAATGATCTGGTCCGTAACATAGTTGGAAAACATTCTTCGGATCTCTTTAGCCTTTCTCTCTTCGAGGAAATATTTTGTGATCGTTACGCCGGCAAAGATGACCAGCATATTTGTCACAGGATAAAAGACATTCATCCATATGCCGTAATAGGTAAAGAGGACCTGGACAACGAGCAGATATCCGATAACGGTTGCCAGGGAGCAGAGAGATGCCTGCAGTGCCCTCAGGCGTGAATAGACAAAGCCAAAGAGGAGACCGGTCAGGATGATCAACCCTATTTCGACTGTTCGGGATGCCTTGATGATGAACCTGGAGTTGATGATGTTCTCGGTTATCGTTGCATTTTTTTCAACCCCCGGCATATCTGCGGAAAAGGGTGTAACGATGATATCGTGTGTGGATATGGCTGATGTGCCGAGGAAAACGATCTTGTCTTTGAAAAATGTCTTGTCTATAGTGCCCTTCAAAACATCTGTGGCAGAGACATGGGGGATGGTGAGCTCGCTGCCCAAATAGTTGATCAGCACTTTCCCTCCAAAGGGGTCAAAGGGAACAATCCTGTTGCCGATGGCAATGCCCCTGCCCATATAAAGAACGACTTCTTCCATCGGGATATCGAGAGCTATTCTTGCCGTTTGAATAGCCAGGGAGGGATAGAAGTCATCATGGTATCCAAGATAGGGTATGTCCCATATAGTTTTGCCGTCAATGTCTCTGCGGTTGTATGCATGACCCAGCTGTACGTTTTTGCCTATCTCAGCCACAGGAGGGATAATGCCATCTGCCTGTATCGCTTTCCCAAGCTTCATATCTTTTATTATTAGCAGGGCAGCATCTGCCAGGTAATCCGGGGCCTCAGGCCCTTCTTTCAGTTCTTCCTGATTCTCCGGGACACTGAATGCTGTTGCCAGAACAACCTTTTTTTTGTGTGGCGCCAGAGCCCTGGCAATCTTCCCGTCGCCAGCCCATTTTTCAGGATACATAATATCTATTGTGAGCACTTTGGGGTCCTGATCAAGTATCTTTGTCATAAGCTCTGCCTGGAGAGTCCGTGGCCATGGCCATCTTCCGAATTCGGAGAGGCTTTTTTCATCCACCAGCACGGTCACGATATTGTTCGGCACAGGAGGCTTCTGAATGAGATTCCTGATCTGAAAACGGTAGATAAGGGTCATCGTCTCGATCCGCTCTTCGATAATGGCCGGATTGACCGCTGACAGCCATACAAAGAAGACGATAGAGATGAGACTGATGGCTAAATCTATCCTATGAACAAGTGTGCGGCGCATATGTTTCCCTGATTAATCACCGTTGAACAGCGCAGGTATCTCCTGAATATGATGCGCTTGTTCCCGGCCTGAAAAATCAGATAGGACAACCGCCAAAGGCGATTGTCCTATCTGATTCTGATAGCTGAACTGTTCGGAATAGTCAGCGTAGTAATCTAATCATACTGGTATGAATATCCTCCACTCTGCTTAGGGAGCCTTGGTTCCAGCTCAACAGGGGGGACCCTAAAGCCTCCCTCATATCCGCCATTACCGGGGCCGCCCTGTGGAACTTCAAGGCCTGGGGCCTCATTAACTGTTGTATCCTCAAGAAGCTGTTTTAAACAATCCGGAGGGATTGGAACAGGCTTGGAAGGGGGCATCCCCTTATTTGCGCAGCTCATGTACCCGCCGGATACTTCTTCTGAACCTTTTACGGAAGCATCGTTATTGCTGGAGTCAACAACACCCGTGATAACGGCAACACATGAAGAGCCTTCCTGCGCACCCTGGAGTGCACCAAGACATGAAGACGGTGAAGAGCCTCCCTTGTTTACCCAACTTATAAAAACGGTTCCTCTTGCTGCTGCAACTGCCGTGGGAGTGTGTATCTCAAGTTTGTTCTTGCCCACTATAGCGCGGACCTTGCCATCGATCAAATTGAAGACCGACTGTCCTCTTTTTTTGTCATCGCCGAGAAGGTATTCCTTGACTAACAGTCTGGATTTTTCGCCGAGGGTCAGAAGACTGTCATCAACAAAAAGGATCTTTGCCTTTGAATCCTTGTCGGTTTCTACGGTGTCCATGAGCAAGAGCGTATCTTTGACAGAGGCATTTGCTGCCTTGTCAGATCGTATGATAGATGCCTTGCCTTTCAATGCCCTGATCTCTCCGGCCTTGTTGCTCGACATGACCAGACTTGCCATAAGCCCCAAACAGATGACTATTCCTGCAATCTTGATGTATGTAGTTTTCATTGATTAAAACCTCGCAGTGAGGAATATCCCCGTTATAGAACGGTCATAGGAAGAAGAAATTAATTTCGACCTGTTGATTACAAAGGTCTGGTTGGCAGTAACTGACAGTGTCTGGTTTATCGGTCTTACGAAATACGCTTCAAATGTTCTCGAAATTTCGCTCTTGTTGACACGCCAGTATCCCCAATTATGGCCATCCCATCCCCAGAAATCTGTAGTAAACTTCGGGTAGTTTTTATTGAAGTACTCGAACCTGGCACCGAAGGCCCAAAGATTATGGTGATCATAGTGGGCAGCTACGGCATACTTGTTCCCGACATAGCTGGACAGTCCATCTCTGGTATTATTGTTGTCATAGAAGTATGAGAGGGTCAGGAAGAAATTGTGGGTTACAGGGATCTTCTGTTCCACACCGGCACTGACGTTAAAGCCGCCTCTGTCGGCATTGTCCTCTAACTGGTCGCTGCTGAAAAAGTTCTTTTTCGCGTATGCAAAGACCAGAGTGGTCGGCATGTTGTCAATCAGCATCAGCCGGATCGAAGGTCTCAGTGTCTGTATGTTTGAGAAATCGTTGCTGCCGAGGAACGTATAATCGAGCATATACCGGGCCTCAAGCATTACCCTGTCTATCGGGCTGTACGATGCCTTCAGTTCGAGCCCATGGTTCTGAACATTATATGATGAGAGACTTGTGTGCAGACTTTGATAGAAGGAATAGCTTGCCTCAGTGCGGACCGGCGCATCAGTAATAAGTGCGCTGCCTTTCAGGAACAGAACTGCGCGGGAGTCGGATCTTTTACGAGACTCCTTATCGAAAAGCGAGCTGTTCAGGCTGACGAAGGAATCCTCGCCAGAGCCCCTGAGTGTAACATTACTGTCATATTGGAGCCCTGCTGTTGCCTGCAGGTTAAACCGTTTGGTATGTTCGCGACGGTCAATGTCTGCATTAAAGCCGGCAATAGAACCGGCCAGAGAAGGGTCGGGCATATTCTGCTCTGCCTTTTTGAGGTACTCTCTGGACGCCGAGTATTTTCCCTGCTTGTAATAAACAACGCCGAGTTCATAGTTGGTGCGGGCCAGGTCATACTGCCTGTTCGCAACGTCCCTAAGCGCGCTCTCGGCATCCCGCAATGCCCCCTTCCTGTTCAGGGCAATGCCGAGCATCAGCATGGCGTTGGCGTCATTAGGGGTTGCCTTAAGGATTTCCCTGAAGATCGTGACCGCATCATCGTAATCCCTGTTGTCGATCCTGGCAATTCCCCTCGACATGTTCACCTCATAGTCCGGGGCAAGATCAGCATACGATACGGATGCCATAACGATGACTAAAATGGTGAGGCAAAAGGCTTTGGTGGTGTATAGTATGTTTTTCATAATGGCATAACATATCAATTGGATATATAAATGTCAAGCTGTTTTAAATGATATGGCAGAGCACGAAAAAGTATGCAAAAAGAACGATGAAACTGGTATTTTCATGCTATAACCTATGGCTGTAACGACATCTCATTCTGCACAGAAACAAGAGTTGCCTGATGCCTTGTTTCAGCGACCGGTCATGCTGCTTGCTGTACTTCTCGCCGGCCTCTGCGTGAGGCTTATCTATCTGCACGAGATATCGGCATATCCGAATTTCGATATGCCTTTCCCGGGATCCGATTCTGCCCTCAACCATGAACTTGCCCGCAGAATAGCCTCTGGTGACATTCTTCTGGGAAACGATGTGTACTATTATTCTTCATCTCTTTATAAGTATTTTTTGGGAGGCCTCTATGCCCTGTTCGGCGACTCCTTCTGGACAGCGCGCATCGCCAATATTGTAGTGGGCTCCGGTACGATCATTTTGACCTACCTATTTTCCAAAAAGCTTTTCAGAAAGGAGAGTATTGCACTTCCTGCTGCCTGCGGTGTTGCGCTCTATGGCCCTTTTATTGTTTTTGATACCAGCATGTATAAGACATCCCTTGAGCTTTTTCTGCTGTCCCTTTCCCTCCTGATGCTGGTCATTGCAAGAGGAGCAGAGAGAAAACGTTACTGGGCACTTACGGGCCTTGTAATGGGGCTGACTTACGCCACTCATCCGCAGGTAGCAATATTTATCTTTTTTACCTGTGTCTATCTCATGGCCGGCCGATCTGAAACTTATATGCAAGAACGCCTTACTTACCTGAAGTCCTTGCCGCAACGGTTTCTGAGGATCGCCTTGCTTGCCGGGGGATTGGCCGTAGCTCTTTTTCCCTTTGCACTCAGAAACTACTATGTTGCCCATGATTTTGCGGTCAGCAGTACTCTTGACGGAATACATATGTACATAGGAAATCATAAAGGCGCCTGGGGCGGATACAGTGCTGTGGATGGTGTGAGACCGAATTCTGTCGGTCATTTCTATGATGCCAGGAGGGTAGCTGAAAAGGAGACAGGACGCAGCCTGTCGGCCTCAGAGGTATCCCGGCACTGGAAGAAGAAGGCCTATGATTTTGCGATCAGTGAGAGGGCTGCTTTCATGCTGCTTATGAAGGAAAAGTTACAGCTCTTCTTCAACTTTTATGAGGTGATGAACAATGGGAACTTCCAGCATCTTACCAGCCGTTCTCCCTTTCTTTCTAACCTGCCGAATATAACGCTTCTCCTGCCTTTTGGCATGGCCGGGCTGATCCTTTCCCTGCGGGAATTCAGGCTCTATTGGATCACCCATCTCTTTTTTCTTTCCTATCTTATTGCTCTCCTGATGACCTTTGTGTCATGGCGTTACAGACTGCCTGTTGTTCTTGTCTTCTGGCCTGCTGCCGCATATTTTGTGGTGGAGGTGATCACATGGATCAGGGCCAAGCGGATTCTCCTGCCTGCTTTGGCTGCTGTAATCTGTATATATTTTCTAATCCTGGGGAATGCCCATCCGGTCAGGCTGATCCGCTATGATAAGGATATGCAGAGAGCTGAATTCGGGATGGAGGCATCCAGAAGGGAAGGAGAGATCCTTCGTCAGCTGACCGAAAGGAAACAGGCGACTCCGGCTGAAAGGAGCGCTCTCCGGCTGCAGTTTGCCTTGCTCAGATATGAGATGATGGATACCGAGGGGGCTATTGTTATTCTGAGACAGGCACTGACAGATGATCCGGGCAATACCCAGCTGAAGGAGACCATGAAGTTGATGCAGGAACATCCGGTCAATATAAAGTTCGACGACAGTGATCTGTAGCCGCTGCCGGCTAATCGTTCTTAATCCAGCCTCTTTTCCTGTTTCAGTCTTGCGATGATGGCTTGAATTGTTGGCAATACTTCAAGTGCTGCTTTTTCCCCTTCGATCATGGCGTCAACGCTTTTATCAAAGTCTGCGGAGCTGATACGGCCCACCTTTGGCCGTATTATCACGTCGGCCCTTGCAAGCTGTATGGCCGAGATCTTCGAATGCATGATCCCGATGGCCTGAAGGATCATTTCGACCGTGCCTTCTGGCTGCCGTGCATCAATGTCAGCGGAGATGTCAACAGCAATGACAATGTTTGCGCCGAGCCGCCGGGCCGCATCAACAGCGATCGGGCTGACTACGCCGCCGTCCACATACATCTTGCCGTCAATTTTCACCGGTCTGAAAATGCCGGGTATTGAACAGCTCGCCCTGACTGCCGTGCCGGTATTGCCTCGTGAAAATACCGCCTCCTGTCCGTTCTGGATATTGGCTGCAACAGCATAGAAGGGAATCCTCATCTTTTCGATCGGGGTGTTTTTTACCATGGTGTTGATGTATTCTTCGAGCCTTTCCCCCTTGACGAATCCGTTGTCCGGAACTGTCAGGTCAATGATCTCATTTTTATCAAGAGAGTGGGCCATCTTCTGGAGCTGGAAAGACGTGAAGCCGTATGCATAGAGGCTGCCGACAAAGCTGCCTGCACTTGTTCCGACGACCATATGGACAGGGATCTTATTGGCCTCAAGGACCTTGAGAACGCCGATGTGCGCAAAACCGCGCGATGCCCCAGCGCCAAGCACCAATGCTACTGACGCAGATTTTTGCTGCGGTTGAATTTCCTGCGGAGCACATGCGGGCATGAGCAGCAGTGGGGAAAAAAGGCAGATCAGTAAAGGGATATATATCATTTTGCTGGTCATGGCAATCCTCCTGTTCAGTGTTATAGTATAACTCTGCGACATACATTAGTGCAGCCGAAGAACTCGCCAAAGCGGCAGGCTGACACTTTTCCTCAAGACAGCCGTTAAGATGGCATTTTTCTTTTTCCATCAGTAAGGTATATAATTTACGGAAATATTGCGGAGGTGGGTCATGGCAGACAAAGTTAGGATAGGTCTTATCGGGGCCGGCAGAACAGGGACGCCCCTGCTCAAGGAATTTCTCCGTTACCGGTATATTGAGGTTATTGGTGTGGCTGACATCAGTGAAAAAGCCCCGGGCATACGGCTGGCAGCCTCCAAAGGTATATTCACGACCACAAAGCCGATGGATCTTGTCAGGAAGAGCGGAGACATTGACATCCTCATAGAGGTATCAGGAGACCTCAAGCTCAAAAAGAGGATTAAAGATTACCTGGCGAAGAGCAAAAATAAAAAGACGATCATCATGCATGATCTGATCGCGCGTCTTTTTATCAGTATGACAACAAGGAAGACAAAATTCATCCCGGGTTTCCATCCTGAGGATATAGGCATCGGGAAATAGGATTTCTCTGACAAGAGGAATAGGGTTATGACAACATCTAGAGGCAAAGAGAAAAAGATCCTGATCGTTGAGGATGACGCTGATACGCTCGCCCTGGTGCAGCATTTTCTGAAGGATTCCGGCCATGAGCTTCTTATATCCCGGCGTGGAGATGAAGCCTTTGAGCTTGCCCTTCAGCACCAGCCTGATCTTGCGATCATTGACGGCCTGATACCTGGCATCCATGGTTTTGATCTCTGCAAGAAGATCAAGGAAGAACCGCGTCTGGCAAAGAAGCCAAAGGTCATCCTCATGTCAAGTGTCTATAAGACCCAGAAATATCAGTTCGAGGTGGTCGAATTCAAGGCTGATGCCTTTATGGTGAAACCTTTTTCGAAGAGCGATCTTTTGACAAAGGTCGATGCGCTGCTGAAATAGACCGCCTCAGACCTTCTTCTCCACGACGATTATTGTTTCAAGATATTCTCTTAGCATACTGTTGGCCTTCTTAATGTCTTCTGTCTGCGAGCCGAGCGCAGCTGTTTCAATAGCTTTTCCCATCTTCCCGATCTCCGGAAAGCCGTACCCTCCTGCGCTCCCTGCCATGCTGTGGCCGAGGACGCGTATATCGCCGAAGTTTCCTTCTGCAAGTAGTTCACTAATCAGTGCGGTGTCTTTCTTGCGGTTACGGAGAAAACCTGGCACCAGTTCAGCGATATCAGGATCGATCTCGACCACGTTGTTCTCAGCAGGCTCCTTTATCTGGCCGCAATGCGAGACGGTCTCCGGTCTCTTCAGATGTTCCGAGAGAGCCTTCATAACCGATTGACATGTTACGGGTTTGCAGAGGTAACCTGTGCAGCCTGCCCTGAGGCACTGCTGCACCTCATGTTCACCCTCATGGGCTGTCATTGCGATGATTGGAATATTCTTCTTTCCCATAAGAGACCGAATGGTTCTCGCTGCGGTATATCCATCCATGACCGGCATCTCCATATCCATCAGGATCAGGGATATGCGGTCATTTTTTTTGAAGGCTGCAATTGCTTCCACGCCATTTTGGGCCGATAAAAAGGCATAGGGGGTGTCCTTCAGATAGTGTTTCAGCAACTGCCTGCTCTCCTTCATATCGTCGACAATAAGAACTATGGGCCTTTTGTCCTGCCACGTTTCGATGCAGGAGAGCAGCGTCTTTTCTTCGCAGGGCTTGTTCAGGAAATCATTCATGCCATGGTCAAGGCATATTTGCCCATGAGGGTCAGAAGGTAGTGCAGAGAAGGCTATAATAGGGACTTTCTTTCCGCTGTCAAGACATCTGATCTGCCCCGCTGCCTCCATGCCGTCCATCTCCGGCATCTGCAGATCCATCAGGATCAGATCATAGGATGTTTTCCTGAATGCCTCTACCGCCTCTCTGCCGTTTTCGGCAATGTCGATAACGTACCCTGCCCCTTCGAGCATCCTTCGATACACTGCCTGGTTGTCCCTGTTGTCTTCAGCGAGGAGTATTCTGAACATAGTCGTGGTTTTCCTGGATCAGGAAGTCTCTGTGAGCACCGAGGAAAAGGGCTGTAACCTGACAGTCTCCGGGTTGCAATCCCTATTTTCTCCCTTTTTAGATTACATCAGCAGTGACTGCCGGGGATACAATGTTGTTGCTATTTGTTCCCGTCTGCCTGGCTTGGAGCAGGCTCATAATCAAAGTCGCCGATGGGCCGTGCAAAGGTATATTTGACCGGATTGGTTATAAGGGTCTCTGTTGTCTTTGACAGGCTGCCGGTGATCGCTGCAAAGGGAAGTGAAACGATCCAGAGCGCTGCACCGCCGACAACTGACACGATACCAAGGGGCCGTGCGATGAGTATATCGCCTTCAACGGGACCATCATTTTCCGTGCCTGCAAATACAGGTACCGATACCACAAGAAACGCCAATACCAGAATAAAAGCTGTAATCTTTTTCATGAGAAATCCTCCTTTTTGCCTTATACGCTAAATCTGGTTCCATTATAGTGAAAACCAAGGGCATAATCAATAATTTTGCTGCATAAATATTCTACTGAAACTATGCGGAGCTGTTCCTGCCGGGATGTCCTGCTGTTACTTGACCAGCAGACCGGTGATATGGACAGCGAGCGGCAGAGTAAAGAAAGAGAGAACTGTTGTTACAACGATTATGAAGGCAGACAAGGCAATATCGAGCTTAAACCGCGCTGCGATCAGGAGTGAAAGGACCATGGTCGGCATGGCGCCCTCCAGCAGGGTGGAGGAAAGGGCCTGTCCCTGCAGGCCGAGCGATTGCGCTGTCGTGAACGAGATGAAAGGAGAAACCACCATTTTGATGATAACTGCAGGGATGATAGTGTACGCGTGGCTGACCCGCGGAAGCGTAAGCGCCAGTCCGATGCTGAAGATCATGAGCGGGACCACAAGGCTGCCAAGCATATCAAGAGCCTTCAGGAAAGAAGCAGGAAGGGGGACGCCTGCGAGCCTGAGTACAATGCCGCAGGCTATGCCCCAGATCGGCGGGAGCGAGACGACTGCCATAATCGATTCCCGCAGGTTCATCTTCCTGTTCTCACCGTAACGGGCCGCCAGTGATGCGCCTGCAAACCAGAGCACAGGGGTTGTTGCAAGGAGGTCATAGAAGAGGGCGTATTTTGCGGCCCCTGGACCATACAGTCCGGTCAGCACCGGAAGCCCGAGGTACGTGACGTTTCCAAACGCAGCCGAGATTACAAGAACTCCCTTTTCCTGCGGGCTCAGATGCATTATTCTGCCTAACAGTGTATAGACCATCACAGCAATGGCCAGTGTCGAGAGCGTTGTTACTATTGCGGTTGCCGGAATCAGTATTGTCTCTATATCTATGCTGGAGGTATAAAGTGTCTTTATGCAAAGGGCAGGGAGAAAGATGTTCAGCACCATGACATTGATGCCCTGTCGGAGCGAGTCAGCGTCAATGCTGCCGATCCTGAACCTCCTGCATGCCACACCTGCAAGGATGATAAGACCAAAGGGAAAAAGGATATCCTGCATAAGAGACATTATACGTTAGAAGATGTTTCTTCGAAACTACCCAGATAGTTTAGACTGTAGTCTGTTAGGTATAGGCAGAACCGTAGACTCTAACTCATCTCAAAAATGCCTAAGTTCCAGAAAAAGAGATTATTCTTTACGGATTGTCATTCCGGCTTGCCCGGAATCTTTCAGGAAAAGAAGGATTCCCGACCTCCCGATCCCGAAAAGTTTCGGATCGGGATTGCGTGAATGACAGAGTTCCTTTGTCGTCGGTTCTATTTTTGAGATGGCTTCTAATAACCTATAGTCTAAACACCTTCAAACTATCAGTAAGGCAGTTTGTGTTGTCTGTCCTGATGGTACAGCTGCTTCAGGAGCTGTTCCTGGATCATTTCCCACCCATCCTCTGTATGCGGGATCACGCATTGGGAGCAGTCTTTGAAGCCAGAGGGCAGGATGCTGAAGTTGCCTGAACAGCTGAGCAGAAAGAGCGGGCAGTAGCAGAAGAGGCAGGACTTCCAGTCCTCCAGCTTGTGGCACGGCAGAAATTCGCAGTTCGTATTGATAAAATGTTTATAGCTCATTCTCGTCAGCCCTCAGCCCTCAGCCCTCAGCTTTTTTTATATGCTCATGTGCCTTCAGATGGTTCATGCAATATTCGCAATCCCCTTCGCAGGTCGAGCAGTATCTGAACTCCATCGCAATATCCTCGTTTTCGGTCATGCCGCAGATTGTGCATTTATGGATAAAGCCTTTCTTTGCCGGAGCTTTGAACGAACTACTGAACCCTTTTCTTCTCTGATATACAGAACCCCTGTGCTTCAGGGTATTTATGATATCGCTGCCAAAGAAGAGAAAATAATTCGAGACAGAGACAAGGGCTGCAACTTTTCCTGAAAGCGGAGCGCTCAACTTGGTTATTTCCGATAACATGGCTCAAGAATAGCACATTCTGTTAATTCGACATAGCAGTCAACTCACTGATATAAAACAAAATAGCTGATTTGCTAAAAGGTATTTCATGGTAATATGGACTAAAAAGGAAGTTGGTAAAATATGGGAAAACTGTCCAGTAACCAGGAAGTGCTGCCGGAGTTCCAGAAATATCTTCTGGAAAAGCAACTTGCGCCTGAGAAGAACATCCCCTATCTTGCATTTTGGGTAAGCCGCTTTATGACCTTTGGCCGAAGGAGGGAGCTGGTAACCGGTGAATAAAATGAGCCGGCTATCATCGAGTTTCTTGATGCGCTGAGGGCGGATGATAAGATCCTCGACTGGCAGCCACGTCAGGCCGACGATGCCCTCAAGCTCTATTACTTTCATTATTTGGGGAAAACACGCCCACAACTGCCCGAGGCCATACAGGCAGGCGATTTGCCTTCAGCGCTTAATGAAGTGCAACGTCTCATCAGACTCCGGCATTATTCCCACAGCACCGAGCGAACTTATCTTCAGTGGGTTGAACGTTTTCTCTCTTATGCTTTGCAGGGCGACAGGAAACTGTCTGAGCTTTCATCCAGGGAATTCAAGGACTTCCTGAGTCACCTTGCGCTTAAGCAGAAGGTATCCGCCTCAACGCAGAATCAGGCATTCAATGCCATTCTTTTTCTCTTCCGGCACGTGCTTGCCAAAGAGACTGGCGACCTTAAGGACACTGTAAGAGCCAAGCGCGGCCAGAAACTGCCGGTTGTCTTCTCGGTTGAGGAGGTCAAAGCCCTCTTTGCACAAATGAGCGGTCTGACAAAATTGATAACCGAACTGCTTTATGGTTCAGGAATGCGGCTTATGGAGGTCGCTCGCCTGCGTGTAAAGGACATTGACTTTGACGCCAAAACGGTCTTTGTGCGAAGCGGCAAAGGAGATAAAGACCGCGCCACAGTTCTGCCTGCTGCTGTCATCGACAGGCTGAAAGAGCATCTTGCAAGGGTCAAGGCACTGCATGATAAAGACCTTGCAGCCGGATACGGCGAGGTTTTCATGCCTGATGCGCTTGGGCGTAAATGCCCCAATGCAGGCAAACAATGGGCATGGCAATATGTTTTTCCGTCATCGAAACTCTCTGTTGACCCGAGAAGTGGCAAGATAGCCAGACACCATATCACTGACACAGCGATTCAGAATGCGGTTAGAGAAGCTGTTGGCAAGGCAAATATTGTAAAACATGGCTCTGTCCATACGCTCCGCCACAGCTTTGCGACTCATCTGCTCCAGAGCGGCGTGAACATTAGGGAAGTCCAGAGCCTTCTCGGCCACAAGAATCTGGAGACGACCCATGTACTCAGGAATATGAGCAATGCACCCAAGAGTCCGCTGGATGCGCTGTATGAGGCATAACTGACACGTGCCTCTGAGTTTGATTCGCTTCTCCGCTCTATCCTGTTATCCCGATCAACCCCTTTTTTAACGCTCCACCTTGACAGAACCAGTCGGCCCCCGTGATAATAAACAGGCGTTCATGTGAACGTATGTTCAGCTCAGCATCCGGTAAGCGGCTGCTGCATTAAAGGAGCCCTATCAAATGCAGTATCATCGAGCAACCCTGTGACAGCTGCAACGCACAACACCCCCACGGGCAGTTCCGGCAAAAAAGCGCGGGATCGTTTTTTTATACTCACTGTCTTCTTCGCTGCCTTTCTCAGTCTTTCCCTGTTAACCAGGATTTTTCTCATGATCAAGAGCCTGCGCCTGCTTGACGCGAAACCGCTGCTGCTCCTCAAGATCTACGGCATGGGATTTTTCTTTGATCTTGTGACTGCAGGATATGCTGCTCTTCCATTTGTCCTGTACCTTATCCTGATGCCTGATCGGCTGTATCGCAACAGACGGCACCGTATTGTCATGTATAGTGTGGTCTTCCTGACAACCTATCTGTTTCTCTTCAGCAGCGTTGCTGAATTCTTCTTTTTTGACGAGTTCGGTGTCAGGTTCAATTTCATTGCTGTAGATTATCTTGTGTACACGCATGAGGTTGTGCGGAATATTGTTGAGTCCTATCCTGTTGTTCCTATATTCTCGGCCATCGGCGTCAGTGCGGCGACGGCGCTATTCCTTATGCGAAGAAAACTCTATTTTGCAGTTGTTCAGGAGAGCAGCCTGGGGCAGAGAATCAAAAAGGGAGCATTCTTTTTTCTGATCCCTGTTGTCGGTACCGTGTTTATGAGCCTGCCTCTGGCGCATATATCCTCAAACACCTATGCCAATGAGCTTGCTGCAAACGGTATTTACAGCCTTTTCGCGGCCTTCAGGAACAACACGATAAACTATGAGGCCTTCTATTCCTCGCTGGACAGCAAGGACGTTTTCAGAAATTTGCGGACCCTGCTACATGAGGAGAATGCGAGTTTCTTAAGCGATGATATTTATAACATTACGAGGAAGATAAGTCATAAAGGCCCTGAAAAGAGACTGAATATTGTGGTTGTTGTGGAGGAAAGCCTGAGCTCTCAATTTCTCGGCGCATTCGGGAATAAGAAAGGTCTTACTCCCAATCTTGACCGGCTGGCAGAGGAAAGCGTCTTCTTCACAAATATGCATGCTACGGGAACACGGACCGACAGAGGGCTCGAGGCAATCAGCCTTTCTCTGCCGCCAACGCCGGGCAGATCCACTCTGAAGCGCAAGGATAACGAGGACCTCTTTTCCTGGCCGGCACTTATGAAGGGCCTTGGCTATGACACAAAGTTCCTGTACGGCGGGTACGGGTACTTCGACAACATGAACTATTTTTTCAGCCACAACGGCGTGGACCATATCATTGACAGGGCAAATTTTACTAAAGACGAGGTTGTTTTTGAGAATGCCTGGGGCGTAAGCGATGAGGACCTTTTCCGTAAATCCATCGAAGAGTTCCGCAAGTCGTATGAAAGCCGCAAGCCGTTTTTCGGTCTGATCATGTCAACCTCAAACCACAGGCCCTATACGTATCCAGAAGGGAGGATCAATATTCCGTCCCATTCTGGGCGCAACGGTGCGGTAAAGTATGCTGATTATGCTATCGGCAAGTTTCTGGCTGACGCTGAAAAAGAGCCCTGGTTCCGTGACACGATCTTTGTTTTTGTGGCAGACCATTGTGCCAGTTCTGCGGGAAAGGTGGCTCTTCCAGTCAGAAAATATGAGATTCCGCTATTTGTATATTCTCCTGAGCATCTGGCACCCGGAGCGGTCGACAGGCTCTCAAGTCAGATCGATATCGCGCCGACAGTCATGGGCATGCTCAACATAAGCTATAATTCCAGGTTCTTTGGCAAAGATATGCTCAGGATGTCTCAGAACCAGGAACGTGCTTTTATGGGGACCTATGAACAGCTTGGATATGAAAAAAATAACAAACTCGTTGTCCTGAACGTGAGAAAAAATAACCACTTTTATCATTACGAAGCGGATACGAAGAAACAGAAAGAGGCGGCCGCAGATCAGAAACTTCTTGATGAGGCGATCAGTTATTATCAGGGGGCGAGCTATCTGTCTGAGCATCACCTGAACAGGGTTAACGCGGAGGCATTTGGAAATGTCCGTTAAGGTCCGAAAGAGTATCACAAAACGCCGCACTGCAGACGAGTCGAAAAACAACATCCTCACTGCTGCGTGCGATGTGTTTGCAGAACGAGGATATGAAAAGGCCTCGATCCGCGAGGTGGCAAAGCGTGCGCAGATCAGCATCGGTGGCATTTATCTCTATTTCCCCAACAAGCAGCAGCTCTATACCGGCCTTATGAGAAGCCAGATGGATGAATTTCTCGGCCGCGTGGAGGCGCTCCGCTCAGAAGCGCCGCTGACAGCGCTCCGCATGCTGATTGATCTGTATATGGAGCTTGCGGTCACAAAGACAAAAATGCTTTCTACCGGTATTAAGGAATATGACCTTGAGTTTAAGCGGCCGATCAGGGATGCCTTTTTCAAGGCACAGCACAGGATCATCATTGATGTTCTGAAAAAAGGGGTGCGTAATGGTACCCTGCGTTCTATGGACTGCCCGGAAACTGGTCTGATGATCCTTGTGACGCTCAGGGGTGCGATCCTTGGTTACCTGACAGGAGATATCCGGAGCCCTAAGACGTACGGCAGATCACTCTATGAATTAATTCTCAACGGAATAAGGAGTCAAAACAATGCTTAGCTTAATATCACGTCTCTCAGCCGCACTCCTTGTGGCAGTGGTCTTTACGATCATGTTCGCCACTGCCTCCTGCAAGAAGAAGGAGCAGAAGCTGGCAGGCACACCGCCCGTGCCGGTCACGGTCGGCGTTGCAGCGCAGAAGGCAGTGCCTCTGCAGATCAACGTTATCGGCAATGTGGAGGCATCGTCAACGGTTGCGGTCAAGGCACAGGTGGGAGGGACCCTGACAAAAGTCCACTTCACTGAAGGCCAGGATGTGAAGAAGGGGGCACTGCTTTTTACGATCGATCCCCGGCCCTATGAGGCTGCACTGAAGCAGGCTGAAGCAATCTTCGCCAGAGACCGTGCGCAGTATGAGAATGCCCGTGCAGAAGAGCGGCGGTATGCTGAGCTGGTGAAGAAGGGATATGTTTCCGAGACCCAGTATGAACAGGTGCGCACGAATGCAGTGGCGCTTGAGGCTATGGCCCAGGCTTCCAGGGCACAGGTCGAAAACGCGCAGCTTCAGCTGGCATACTGCACGATCCGTTCCCCCTTTTCAGGGAGGACCGGCAGCCTCATGGTATACGAAGGCAATCTCATCAAGGCGAATGCTGACACCCCTATGGTGACGATTAACCAGATACAGCCTGTCAATGTGAGCTTTGCTGTTCCTGAGAAGACTCTTCCGGAGATCAAAAAATACATGGCAGGAGGCGCGCTTAAGGTACAAGCCTTACTCTCAAAGGACGACAAGAACCCTGTTGAGGGAAGGCTTACCTTTATCGAAAATGCAGTTGACACAGCAACAGGAACCATAAAACTGAAGGGCAGCTTTGCCAATAGTGACAGGAAACTCTGGCCTGGCCAGTTCGTGAATCTGCTTCTGACCCTTATGACCCAGAGCAATGCGGTTGTCGTACCGACTCAGGCAGTGCAGACCGGACAGAAGGGCCAGTTCGTCTTTGCTGTCAGGGACGACGCAACCGTGGAAGCACGGCTCGTTGTGGTGAGCAGGACATTTGGTGAGGAGTCGGTCATAGAGAGCGGCTTGAAAGCTGGTGAGAGGGTGGTGACTGACGGACAACTCAGACTCACGCCTGGGGCAAAGGTGGAAGTCAAAGAAGGGCAAGGGGCAAAGGGCGAAGGGCAGAGCGAAAAGGATAAAGATAAGGCTAAGACTGAGGATAAGGTAAAAGTAGAGGAAAAGCAAAAAGGAGAGAATAAGCCGGAAGCAAAAGCAGAGGCCAAGGGAAAAGCAAAATGAATCTTTCCGAGCTTTTCATAAAACGTCCGATCATGACCAGCCTTGTCATGCTGGCAGTCATGATCTTCGGCCTGTTTGCGTACCGGGCTTTGCCGATCAATGACCTGCCGAGCATCGACTTTCCTACCATACAGGTAAGGTCAGACCTGCCCGGTGCCAGTCCCGAGACCATGGCCAGTGCAGTTGCGACTCCTCTGGAGCGGCAGTTCTCGACCATTGCCGGTCTGGACTCGATGAACTCGACCAATGGCCAGGGCATATCAATTATTACGCTCAAGTTTGCCCTGGAGCGCGACATTGACGCAGCGGCCCAGGATGTGCAGGCTGCCATCTCAAAGGCAGCACGCCAGCTGCCGCAGGACATGCCGAGCCCGCCGTCATATCAGAAGGTCAATCCGGCTGACCAGCCTGTTATCTATCTTGCGCTGAGTTCGCAGACTCTTCCGCTTTCGGATGTGAACGAGTACGCTGACACGATCATTGCGCCGCGTATATCGATAATCAGCGGTGTAGCGCAGGTGCAGGTCTTTGGTTCCCAGAAGTATGCGGTGAGGGTGCAGCTTGACCCTCAGGCTTTGGCAAGCAGAAAGATCGGCATTGATGAAGTATCCGCAGCACTCGGCCGATCAAACGTGAACCTGCCAACCGGCGGGCTTCAGGGCGACAAACAGGCCTTTACGATCCAGGCCACAGGTCAACTGTACAATGCAGAGGCGTTTAAGCCGGTTATCGTTGCCTATAGAAATGGCTCTCCTGTGCGGCTGCAGGATATCGCAGTCATAACAGACAGTGTTGAGAATGACAAGATCGCTGCCTGGTACAATACCGCCGGAAAGTCAACCCGTGCCATTGTTATGGCCATTCAGCGCCAGCCCGGCACGAATACTATCGAGGTTGTTGACAGCGTCAGGAAGCAGGTCCCGATCTTCAGGAGCCAGCTGCCTGCATCGGTTGATCTCAATGTTCTCTTTGACCGCTCGGAAACGATCCGCGAGTCAGTAACAGACGTCAAGTTTACCCTGGTCCTGACCATTGGCCTGGTGATCCTGGTGATCTTTCTCTTCCTGCGCAATCTGTCAGCCACGCTCATACCGAGCCTTGCCTTGCCGCTTTCGATCATCGGTACATTTGCTGTCATGTATAATCTCGGTTTTTCGGTCAACAACATAACGCTTATGGCGCTTACCCTTTCGGTCGGGTTTGTGGTGGACGACGCCATTGTGATGCTCGAAAACATTGTCCGCCACATGGAGCAGGGAGAAAAGCCGATGGAGGCTGCACTGAAAGGGTCCCGCGAGATCGGCTTCACGATCATCTCGATGACTGTATCTCTTGTTGCGGTCTTTATTCCTGTTCTTTTTATGGCTGGGATGATGGGCCGCATGCTTCACGAGTTTGCCGTTACCATTACCGTGGCTGTTTTGATCTCAGGCGTTGTTTCCCTGACTTTGACACCCATGCTTGCGAGCCGATTTCTGAAGCCTCACGCAGAGCAGAAACACGGCCGGCTCTACAACATTATGGAGCGGTTCTTTGATGGTCTGCGGAATCTGTATGAAAGGACACTCAAGCGCGTGCTCGTTTTCCGCCGGACAGTCATGGCAGTGACGCTGATCATGACCGTGCTGACAGCCTGGATCTTTATGAAGATGCCGACAGGGCTTCTGCCCTCAGACGACATCGGCGCGATCTTTGCCCAGACTGAAGGCGCTCAGGGCGTATCCTTTGAGGAGATGAAGAGGCATCAGCAGGCACTTGCAGTAATTGTGCTTCAGGATCCTAATGTTGAGGCCTTCATGTCATCTGTCGGTGCCAGCGGCTCACGGGTCGGTTCAAACAGCGGGTTTATGTTCATGAAGCTCAAACCCCGCCATCAGCGCAAACTCAATGCAGACCAGGTCATTCAGCAGTTAAGGCCCAAGGTGATGGCTGTGCCTGGTATCATGATGTTCATGCAGAACCCGCCTCCTATACGCCTTGAGGCAACCCTTTCGAAGGCCCATTACCAGTTCGTACTGCAGAGCCCGGAGACGGACGACCTTTATAAAAATGCAGCAGCCTTTGAAGGAAAACTGCGCAGCCTGTCGATGCTGCAGGATGTTACGAGTGACCTGCAGATAAAGAACCCGCAGGTTACGCTCGACATAGACCGGGACCGGGCTTCATCGTTAGGCATCACCGCACAGCAGATCGAAGATGCGCTTTATTCCGCATACGGTGCGCGTCAGGTCTCTACGATATACTCGCCGTCGAACCAGTATAGAGTGCTCATGGAACTGCAACCGCAGTACCAGTTGGACCCCTCTGCCTTAGGCATGCTCTATGTTCGCGCAAACACGGGACAATTAGTGCCGCTTTCCTCTTTGGCTGTATTGAAAAAAGGACTTGGTCCTCTGTCTGTCAACCACCAGGGCCAGATCACTGCTGTCACGATCTCTTTTAATCTGAAGCCGGGTGCGCCGCTGGGCGATGCTGTGGCTGCGGTTGAAAAGGAGGCAAAGGCACTGCCTGCTTCGATCACTACGGGATTCCAGGGCACGGCTCAGGTTTATCAGGCTTCAACCAAAGGGCTCGCACTGCTCCTTATCCTGGCGATTGTGGTCATCTACATTGTGCTCGGCATACTGTATGAGAGCTACATCCATCCGCTCACCATTCTTTCGGGCCTGCCTTCTGCCGGATTCGGTGCGCTGATCACCCTGATGATCTTTGGCAAGGACCTGAACTTGTATGCCTTTGTCGGCATCATCATGCTGGTCGGCATTGTGAAGAAGAATGCGATCATGATGATCGATTTTGCCCTTGATGCGCAGCGGCGTGAAGGCCTCAAACCGCTTGATGCGATCTATCAGGGGGCTATTGTCCGTTTTCGTCCGATCATGATGACCACCATGGCAGCGCTCATGGGCACGCTTCCCATTGCGATCGGGTTCGGCGCAGGCGCAGATTCCCGCCGCTCTCTCGGACTGGCTGTAGTCGGCGGACTGCTCGTGTCCCAGCTTTTGACACTCTATATAACGCCGGTAGTTTATTACTACATGGACAGGATGCAGGAATGGGCAAAGGAGCGTTACCGCGTGAATCTGCACAGGCAGAAGCCGGAGAATATTCAGGTATGAATAAGATATATAATGTAAACATTAAGTTGCGAGGGGAAGAAATCATAACCCCTCCTCACCTCCCCTTATCTTAAGGGGAGGAATAATCCCCCTCTTGAGGTAAGAGGGGGTTGGGGGCGTTATGGTTCCCTGTCTGTTGAAGCATTACTTTACAGTTTTTGCATTATAGTTATGGATAATGAGGAGGAAAAGTATATGAAAAAAACAGTTCTTGTGATGCTTATGATGGCTGCGGTATGCGTCCCTGCTGCTGCAGAGGATTTGATCCAGAAGGGTGAGACGCTTAACCTTGACCGTGCTGTAGGCATAGCGCTCAAGAAGCATCCCAGCGTACGTGCGGGTCAGGGCTCGGTTGCTGTGAGCGAGGCGAAGAAGGGACAGGCTCAGGCAGGCTATTGGCCGACGCTTGATGCAACGGCCGGATATGCGCGGTATGAGCCTGTCGGAGTCCAAACCAGCACAGCGCTTCCGTCTGGAACGCCAGAGCCTCCTATTGTCCCAAACACTCAGTGGCAGTATTCGGGCAGCGCCTCTGTAAGGCAGACCATTTTCGATTTCGGCAAGACCTGGACGAATGTGAATATCCAGAAACAGAATATAGAGGCATCAAAGGCTGACCTTGATAATACTGAAGAGCAGATCATCCTGAATGTGAAGCAGGCGTATTACAACCACTTGCGGGCGAAAAGGAACAGAGCTGTTGCCGAGGAGACGGTAAATCAGTTCAGGCAGCATCTTGAACAGGCAAAGGCTTTTTACGAGGTCGGCACAAAACCGAAGTTCGACGTGACAAAGGCAGAGGTTGATCTAAGCAATGCAAGGCTGAATCTTATCAGGGCAGAGAATGCCGTTCGCCTCACCATGGTATCGCTCAATAATGCCATGGGAGTGCCTGATGCGCCAGAGTATGCCATTGAGGACAACCTTTCTTTTGCAAAATATGTGGTTGGGCTTGAGGATGCGGTGAAGAAGGCCTATGACAACAGGCCTGAACTGAAGGCTCTCAATGCCCGGCGTATTGCTGCAGAAAAGGCAGTCTATGTTGCGAAGACAGGCTATTTTCCGATGCTGACCGGCAATGCCTCCTGGAACTGGGCAGGAAAGATGTTTGACCCCTATGACGGCTCCTGGACTGCTGGCATGACCCTCTCTATACCGATTTTCAGCGGATTTCTGACAAAGAACCAGGTTTCAGAGGCAAAGGCAAATCTGAACATACTTACTGCAAATGAGGAGGCACTGCGCCAGAATGTGCTGCTTGAGGTGCAGCAGAACTATCTCAACCTTAACGAGTCAGAAGAGCGGATCACCACTGCCGAGATCACGGTGCGCCAGGCCAGAGAAAATCACGAGATCGCCAGCGGCAGGTATGCAGCCGGCGTAGGAAACCCTATTGAGGTGACGGATGCAGAGGTAGCCCTGAACAATGCAAAGGCAGCGCATATCCAGGCTCTCTATGATTATAAGATTGCGGCTGCAAGTCTTGAAAAGGCCATGGGAATCAGACAAGAGGAGATTATTAAATAAATTTAATAAATAATTCATAATGGTTTCATGATTTCAGGATATTATCATTACAAGGGCAAAAACCCTTAGCAAAACCCCTCCTAAGGTAGCCGGTCCCCCACCGGCTACCACATTTTTTTCTCATGGTTCAATCTTTACTAAAAGAGACCGAAAAAGATACGTATTACGGTCCCAAAAAGGGCAGTTTTAGATGCCCAAATGGTAAACTATTCACTGAAGTAATCACTCCCTTCAAATTTTTAATTACAGGATGGTTCTGGTGGATAATCTTATTGTTCTTTTTCAGAAAGTTCTTCATAAGGCAAAGGAGATGAACGTTTCTGACGTTCATCTGAGTGTGGGGTCACCGTGGAAGTTCAGGCATCACGGACATGTTGCGGCCGTGAAATCGCTCGAACCACTGAAGATGGCGGAAGCGAATGTATTAGTCCATCATATCATCGAACAGACGCACACGGTCCTGCCTGAGGAGACCGAAAAATTCATACAGACGCTGCAGGACTTTGACTGTTCTTACTCCCTTGCTGGGGTCTGCAGGTTCAGGGTGAATATCTGCCGCCAGAGGGGCTCCTTCGCCATTGTTCTGAGGATCGTGCCCTATGACATACCGTCGGTTGATGCTCTCGGTCTGCCTCAGGTCATCAAGGACCTGGCCCTGGAGGAGCGGGGTCTTATCCTTGTCACCGGGATCACCGGAAGCGGCAAATCAACGACCATGGCATCCATGATCAATCTCATTAATAATACGAAGCCCTGCAAGATCGTGACGATCGAAGACCCTATTGAATACCTGCATAATGAGATCAAATCCTCTGTTATCCAACGTGAGATCGGATCTGACACTGAGAGCTTTTCAAAGGCCCTGCGCGCGGCACTGCGCCAGGACCCTGATATCATAATGGTCGGAGAGATGCGGGACAGGACAACAATTGATGTTGCCCTGAAGGCTGCGGAGACCGGACATCTCGTCATGTCCACGCTTCATACGGTCGACGCTCCGAAGACGATACAGCGGATCATCAGCGTCTTTGATCTTTCAGAGCAGCTTACCATCAGAAAGCGTCTCGCTGAAGCGGTCACAGCCATAGTCTCACAGCGGCTCATCAGAAGAAAGGACAACGCAGGCCGTATCGCGGTCATTGAAGTGATGCGCAATACGCTCAGTATCGCTGACTGTATTGAGAATCCGGATAAGATGGGAAATATACGCGACTATATCTCTACCGGCAAGGACCAATACGGCATGCAGACCTTTGACCAGCATCTCATGGATCTTTATAGTCAGGGGGTCATTACGTTCGAGGCAGCAAGGGCTGCTGCTACGAGCCCTGGTGACTTTGAACTGAGCGTGAATGTTCACTGAACAGAGAGGAATGTGAGACAGCTGAGTGCCGTGTGATATAACTATTAACCTGTTGAAATATTTAACTATCACTATCGATTTCTGACTGTCCGGAGGTAAGATGAAAAAGATCATTGCTGTCATTGCTGTTGTCGCTGTTTTGGCAGTTGCCGGTTTTTATTGGCGCAGCAACCAGGGAAATGACGTAAAATTCAGGACCGAGAAGGTCGTGAGGGGTGATATAACGTCCTCTGTGACAGCATCCGGCACAGTCAATGCAGTTACCACAGTGCTTGTCGGCACGCAGGTCTCAGGCACGGTGAAAGAGATATTTGTTGATTTCAATTCTGCAGTAAAAAAGAACCAGGTCATCGCACAGATAGATCCCGCAACCTTTCAGGCCCAGGTGGAGCAGGCAAGGGCAGGGCTTTTGCTGGCAAAGGCGAACCTCGAAAAATCAGAGGCATTGCTTGCAGACTCCCAAAGATCGATGAACAGGGCAAAAGAGCTTTTTGTGAAAAATCTTATTGCCAGAAGCGACCTCGATACTACAGAGACGAACTTCCTTACAGCCAAAGCACAAGTGAGTGCCTCAAAAGCGCAGATTGCGCAGTCAGATGCAACGCTCAAAACAGCAGAGACCAATATGCGTTACACGAGGATAATTTCCCCTGTTGACGGTATTGTTGTTTCACGGAACGTGGATGTGGGCCAGACCGTTGCAGCAAGTTTTCAGACGCCCACACTTTTCACCATAGCCCAGGACCTTACCAAGATGCAGATAAACACGAATGTTGACGAGGCTGACATAGGCAAGGTTAAAACAGAGATGGATGTTGATTTTACGGTTGATGCATATCCTGAGACCATGTTTAAGGGAAAGGTCTTTCAGGTGAGGAATGCTCCGATATCGGCCCAGAATGTTGTCACCTATGATGTTGTGGTCAAGGTGTCCAATCCTGAGCTCAAGCTCAAGCCCGGGATGACCGCAAATGTTTCGATCATCACATCCACGCATAGCAATGTGCTGAAGCTGCCAAAGGCAGCGCTGCGCTTCAGTCCCGCCACACCGGATAAGACCCGGACTGCGAGGCAGCAGAAAGGGCCCGGTGTCTGGGTGCTCGAGAATAACGCGCCAAAGCGCATTGCAGTCAGCACAGGAATCAGCGACGGCATGCACAGTGAACTTCTTTCCACCGACCTTAAGGAAGGGCAGGATGTCATTGTTGAATCTACTGACAAGGCCAATGGCAAGCCGGCTGCCGCGGCACCGAAGATGTTCTAAATGAGCCTGATTGAGGCGCAGGGCATCAGCAAAACGTACACCTTCGGAGAGATTGATGTGAGGGCGCTCTGTCCAACAACCCTGAAGATCGAAGAGGGCGAGTTCATTGCAGTCATGGGGCCTTCGGGATCAGGCAAGTCTACACTTATGAATATCCTTGGCTGCCTTGACAAGCCGACAACCGGCAACTATCTGCTGAGCGGTGTTGATGTGGGAGGTCTGAGCAGGGACGAGCGCGCTGAGATACGGAACAGGAAGATCGGATTTGTGTTCCAGGGGTTTAATCTGCTTTCGAGGACAGCAGCAATAGAAAACGTCGAACTCCCGCTTCTCTATAACGGTGTCTCTGCTTCCGAGCGGAGGGAAAAGGCCATGGCAGCACTCAGAAAGGTCGGGCTCGAGGGGAGGGAGCATCATCATCCGAATCAGCTTTCAGGCGGCCAGCAGCAGCGTGTTGCGATTGCGCGGGCGCTGGTGAACAATGCTCCTCTCATATTGGCTGACGAGCCGACCGGAAACCTCGATACGAAGACGAGTGCCGAGATTATGGATCTCTTTGTACAACTGAACTCTGAGGCGAATATTACGGTCATGCTGGTGACCCATGAGGCAGACATCGCAGCGTACAGCAGGCGCATCATCCGCTTTCTTGACGGATGCATCGTGAGTGATGAGCTGAGGAAGGCATCATGAGTGAAGTATCGAGTAATTCTTCTCTCAGTATGATTGAGTGTCATTCCCGCTTGTCGGGAATCTTTCTCTCGGAAGGATTGCGGACAAGCCGCAATGACAGAATACTCTTTGGAGCCGTCATGTGATCAACATACCCTCTACCATACGTATCTCCTTCCGGGCCCTGCGGGTGAACAAGATGCGCTCAGGCCTCACCATGCTCGGCATCATCATCGGCGTGGCCGCCGTTATCGCCATGGTCGCGGTGGGGACCGGAGCGAGCCGGAAGATATCGGATTTTATCACGAGCATCGGAAGCAACATCATGCTGGTCCTGCCCGGGGCGACGACCGCGGGCGGGGTGCGGATGGGCGCCGGCACGCAATCCACGCTCACCCTGGCCGATGCGGAGGCCGTCCAGCGGGAATGCCCGGCGGTGTCCGATGTGGCGCCGGTGCTGGGAGGCGTCGCCCAGGTCGTATACGGCCACGTGAACTGGTCAACCGGCGTTTCGGGCACGACGCCGGCCATGCTGACGGGGCGGGACTGGACGCTCTCCAGCGGGCGGCCTTTTACGTACCAGGATGTGAAAAGCGGCGCCAAGGTTGGTTTGCTCGGCCAGACCGTGGTGGATAATCTGTTCGGAGACATGGACCCTATCGGAAAGATCATCAGGATCAAGAATATCCCGTTTACCGTGATCGGGGTGCTCGAGCGCAAAGGGCCGTCTCCCACGGGCCAGGACCAGGATGATACCATATTCATTCCCATTACCACGGCCCAGAAAAAGGTCTTCGGCACGGCGTTCCCCGGCATGATCCGGATGATGTATGTCAAGGCGCGGAGCGCGGAGGACCTGCCTGCCGCCGAACGCCAGATCACCGACCTTCTGCGCCAGCGCCACCGCATCGGTCCGAAGCAGGACAACGATTTCACGGTACGGAACCTCACGCAGCTGCTGCAGGCCCAGGAACAGTCGGCGAAGATGATGACCATGCTGCTCGGGATCATCGCGTCGGTCTCGCTCCTGGTCGGCGGCATCGGCATCATGAACATCATGCTGGTCTCGGTCACGGAGCGGACGCGCGAGATCGGCATCCGCATGGCCGTCGGCGCCAAGACCTGGGACATCCGGCTCCAGTTCATCATCGAGGCGCTTACGCTGTCCCTGATCGGCGGCATCGCCGGCATCATTGCCGGGGTGTCGACCGCCATGGTCCTGTCGTCCATTTCCGGCTGGCCCACCGTCGTTTCGCCCCTGTCCATCGTGCTGGCCTTCGGTTTTTCCGGGGTCATCGGCATCTTCTTCGGTTTCTACCCCGCGTACAAGGCCTCTCTTCTCAATCCGATCGACGCGCTCCGGTACGAATAGCGGGGAGCAGTGTCCGTCATGGAGGAAAAAAGTTCTTGCCGCATCTTTACGTGCAACAATATGCTATACTATCCCAGCAAGTCTTATTCCGTGGAGGCGTACGATGTCCAAGCACCTGTTCGGTACCGTCATGCTATTTATGGCGCTCTTCCTGCTTCCGGCAGCCTCATCCGCCGTTCCCGAAGGGATAAACCTTACGTGGCCGGGCGGCGGAGC
>CAMTUV010000008.1:0-10645 GCA_947085015.1 uncultured Nitrospirota bacterium | reverse complement strand
CTGTCGGACTGTCCTGCCGTCCCGTTGCGCTGTCTTTCCCTATCCCAACAATATCTCCCTTTACTATCTCAAACAACTCCGGATGCTGCTCCAATATGGTATCTATCAAAGCCAATTCAGGGGCTAAGGCCCAAAGGCCGCTTCGAATTTCAGCTTCAAATCATTCAATACTTTCTTCATTCTCTCCTCGGTTACACTGTTTTGATTTTTTGTGAAATCCAGCGTAACCTATTGTAGTACATAGCGTTTAAGTTTATAAACAGACTCTAGTTATTGCAGCGATAGGGTTGATTGTATCACAACCAGGCCATATGATTGGAGAGAAGACTTCGGAAGTATGGCGCGATATGTTTCTGTAATTATGGGCAATTATCTTTGAATTTTTCGATAATTCTTATTTATTCTAATGAATTTGCTGCTTTTTACTATATATTGTCTCAAGGAAATTGTTCCACGTGGAACAATCTGCAGATATTGACCGGCACTGACCAGAATGTTCCACGTGGAACAGAGGCAAAATAATCAAAAATGCCTTAAATAGTTGCCGGTCTCTATGTTATAATGCATGCCCATGAATAAAGTAATATCCATCGTAAACCAAAAAGGCGGGGTAGGCAAAACGACTACTGCAGTAAATCTTGCTGCCTCGCTTGCATTGTCAGGAGAAAAGATACTCCTGATTGATATCGATCCTCAGGGCAACTCAACCTCAGGGCTCGGGATAAATAGGGATGAAGTTGAAAAAACCTTATATGGCGTAATTGCAGGTGAATGTTCGCTTGCTGAGGCAGTGGTATGCACACAAATAGAACAGCTTTTCCTGGTTCCCTCCAGCGCAGATCTGCTCGGAGCAGAAATTGAGCTTATCGAAAAAGAAGGTCGGGAGGGTATTTTGGCTAGGGCACTGGAAGACCTGAAGGACAGATACCGATATATATTCATAGATTGCCCTCCATCCCTTGGCCTGCTGACATTGAACGCACTCGTTGCTTCTGACTCAGTGCTGGTTCCGGTTCAGTGCGAATATTACGCCCTTGAGGGCCTGAGCATGCTTACAAAAACAATACGACGCATTCAGGGATCGTTTAACCCCCGCCTGGACATCAAAGGCATTGTACTGACCATGTTTGACACAAGGAACAATCTTGCTCATCAGGTAGTAGAAGAGGTGCGAAAACACTTTGGAGAAAAAGTATATCAGACGATGATTCCGAGAAATATAGCATTGGGTGAGGCTCCAAGCCACGGGAAGCCGGCAATGCTCTATGATATGAAGTCAAGGGGGGCTCAGAGTTATCTTGCCCTGGCAAAGGAGATATTGCGTGAAGACAGCACTGGGTAGAGGGCTTGACGCTCTCATCCCTGACAAGGGAGAAAATATAAGTCACATTGATATAAATCGAATAATGCCTGGCAAGCAGCAGCCGAGAAAAGTATTCAATGAAGGCGCTCTGAAGGAGCTTTCCGCATCAATAAAAGAAAAAGGTGTGCTGCAGCCGATCCTTGTTTCGAGGTCTGGAGATGGTTCCTTTAATCTGATTGCCGGAGAGAGAAGGTGGCGGGCTGCTGCTCTTGCAGGACTGAAAAAAATTCCGGCAATTATCAAGAACGTCGACTCGCGCGACTCCCTTGAAATGGCATTGATCGAGAATATCCAGAGAGAGGAGCTCAATCCTATTGAAACTGCAGAGGGCTTCAACCGCCTGATAGTTGAGTTCAGCCTGACCCAGGAAGACCTTGCAGACAAGGTTGGTAAGGAAAGGGCAACTATTGCAAACTATCTGAGGCTTCTTAAGTTGCCTGCAGAAATAAAGGATATGCTCTATGCAGGAAAACTGAGCATGGGACACGCAAGGGCACTGCTTGCAGTCGAGGGATCGATAAATCAGGTTGAGGCAGCCAGAAAAATTATAAAAAATGGGCTAAACGTAAGAGAGACCGAATTATTAGCCAAAAAAACCAAGAAATCTGCTAAAATATCACGTGATAATGACCCTCAGATTGCATCTCTTGAGGAAAAGCTCTTGAGACACTTAGGCACAAGAGTTAATATTGTTCAGAAAAACAAAAAGAAGGGGAAAATAGAGATAGAATACTATTCTCTTGAGGAGCTTAACAGGCTTCTTGACATATTAATGCAATGAATAACATTCTGATCACAGGTCTTCCCAGCGCTGGGAAGACAACGCTTATCAAGAGACTTTGTATTATTTTTAAGGAATTCAATCCCGTGGGGTTTGTGACCGATGAGCTCATGGAGGAAGGAGCTATTGCCGGCTTTGAAGCAAACAATCTCTATGGTGACAACAAGATTTTTGCCCATACAAAGCTGAAGAGCAAGGTAAGTGTTGGTAAATACAAGATTGACATGAAGGGATTTGATATATTTCTCGATCAGACCTTCTCCAGAGAAAAAAAGACCGGCCTCTATTTTATCGATGAGATCTCGAAAACAGTTTGCGAATCAAAAAAATTCAGCAAGATCATTCTTGCTCTCCTTGACGCCAAAAAACCTGTCATTGCCACTATTGCGGATAAAGGAATCGGCCTTATAAGTGATATCAAGAAAAGAGAAGATGTTAAAATATTTGAAGTCACTGAACATGACCGTGAGATCCGCCTGAAAGAACTGACCATGGTGATCAGGGACCTCTTGCTGGAATAAGCCTCCACGCTGACAGCCATCTATGTCTCCTATGGTAAAAACAGGAATTGATCTCATAGTTAAAAGATGGCCTGCAAAGTTCTCATCAGCACATATTGGTCTGCTATTGCATCCTGCTTCCATAACCAACAATTTTTCCCATTCTGCTGATAACTGTTTCAAATCAAAGAAGTTCCACATATCCGCATTGTTCGGTCCGCAGCATGGGATCCGCGGAGAAACTCAGGACAACATGATCGAGTGGAACAGCTTCATGGACAAGAAAACCGGAAGCCCGGTGTACAGCCTTTACGGTAAAACGCGAAAACCTTCCCCTGAAATGTTACGCAACATAGACGTAATGGTGATCGACCTTCAGGACGTAGGCGCTCGCTATTACACATTCATATGGACCATGGCACTCGTTATGGAGGCCTGCGAGGAACAGAATAAGGCTGTAGTCATCCTGGACAGGCCCAATCCGATAAACGGAAAGGCCATCGAGGGTCCTGTTCTTAAACCAAAATACTCCTCATTTGTGGGACTGCAAAGGCTGCCCGTACGCCACGGCATGACTATTGGAGAAATAGGGCTGTATCTCAAGGATGCTTTTTATAATAAATTAGATATCGAAATCATTCCTATGCAGGGATGGAAAAGAGAGATGTGGTTCGATAACACCGGGCTTCCATGGATTCTCCCTTCTCCAAATATGCCAACCTTAGATACAGCAACAGTATATCCAGGAATGTGCCTGCTTGAAGGAACCAACTTAAGCGAGGGCAGGGGAACAACCAGGCCGTTTGAAATATTCGGAGCTCCATTTGTTGAACCTGAAGTCCTTGTGACCAGGCTTAAGGATTTACGCCTCCCAGGGGTAGTCTTCAGACCTCTTCACTTTCTTCCGACATTTCAGAAGCATACATTGAAACTCTGCGGTGGCGCACAGATACATATAACAAACAGGGAAAAATTCAAGCCATTCAAGACAGCCTCTGCAATCCTCAAGACTGTCCATGATCTTTACCCTGGAAAGTTCAGATGGAACAAGCCGCCCTATGAATACGAAAAAAATATCTTGCCAATCGATATTCTTGCAGGCACTGACCGTTTTAGAAAAGATATTGAAGATGGCACTTCCCTTGATACTATGGAGAAATGGTGGAACCATGAGCTTCATGATTTTGACAAAAAAATAAGAAAGAACCATTTGATCTATTAGTGAATATAATAAAAGCTTTCATTTTAGCGGCAGGGTACGGAGAACGGCTCAAGCCAATAACAGACCATATTCCGAAACCTCTTCTGCCGATCTGCGGCAAGCCAATTATCGAGACTGTTCTTGACAGAATTTCCTCCCTTTCGCCAGCTATCATTGGCATCAATACACATCATAAATCAAAACAGATCGAGAACTGGAAACTGAACTATATAACTCCTTGTAATATAAGACTTTTTCATGAGAACTCTATTCTTGGCACTGGCGGGGCCCTGAAGAATGCCGAGTCAATGTTAAGGGATTCGGTCTTTATTGTTCATAACGCAGACATCCTTACTGATATAGATCTTGAGAACCTGGTAAGAAGACATTGTGAATCACGGAATATCGCAACTCTGGCAGTTCATGATCTTGAGAAATTCAACAATGTCTGGATTGATAATAAGGGTTTTCTAAAATCAGTCGGAAAAATGACAAAAGAAGAGAACTCAGGATTATGCAAAACTGCATTTATGGGAATTGCAGTCTATTCTCCGGAGATTCTGAATTACCTTCCTGAAGGGAATTCAAGCGTTGTTGATGCATGGCTGAAATCAGTTGCAGCAGGACAGTCTATTGGTACAGTGGACTTTTCAGGTGCTGCATGGACAGATATCGGAACACCTGATGCGTACGCAGCAGCAGTATTTGATACCTTAAGAAAAGATGGAGAAACGATCTATGTGCATAAGTCTGTTGACTGCAGCAAGACAGAACTTATTGGCACTGTCGCGATAGAAGAAGGCGTAACCATTCAGGCGCCAGCTAGTCTGAGCAACAGCATTCTCTTGCCAGGGACAGAGATTGCCGCCAATACACAGATAGAAAACGCCATTGTCGGTCCGGAATTCTCCGTACCTCTCAGCACAGCACAAAACAGAGAAACAATCCCAATTACCCAATCAATCAGAAAATGGTTTGATCAAAGGGAAGATTTTGCCGATGCAACCACCATAGGCGCCGGAGGATCAGACAGAACTTATCACAGGATCAGACACAAAGACAAGACTGCCATACTTATGACATGCAGAGAAGCTAATCAGGATTATATACGCCATGTCACTTACGCGCGTTTCTTCAGGAACTGCTCCCTTCCGGTGCCGGATATGTTCGTTGTTGATGAAACGAACAAGCAGGCCCTTTTCGAAGACCTCGGGGACATGTCCCTGTACTCGTGGCTCAAATGCAGGAGATCTCCGGACGAAATAGAAGTTCTATACAAAAAGATTCTCAACATTGTCGTTCAACTGCAGACGGTAGTTGCTGATCGCATATCCGAATGTCCCATGCTGCAGGAACGAGTATTCGATTATGACCATCTCAGATGGGAGACAGGCTATTTCATGGAGCGCTTTATCAAGGGCATAAAACAAATTAATAATTCAGATCCGGAACTCTCTGCTGAATTTCACAGACTTGCAAAAAACGTTGATGCCTTTCCCAAAACCCTTCTTCACCGTGACTTTCAGTCACAGAACATCATGGTCACAATAGGCAACATGCCGCGATTGATCGACTATCAGGGAGCACGTCTGGGCCCGGCAGCATATGATATGGCGTCCATGCTCTGGGACCCCTATTACCGGATTGAAGATGCCCTAAGGGACAGGCTCGTTACATATTATATAACATGCATGAAGCAGGCCCTGAATAGTTTCAATGAGGCTGACTTCAGAAGATCCCTTCTTCCCTGCAGGCTCCAGCGTCATATGCAGGCATTAGGCGCATACGGTTTTCTTTCCACGGAAAAAGGCAAGACACATTTTCTCAAGCACATACCTCAAGCAGTTGAATACCTGAAGCAGGAAACCGCATTGACAAAAGAGACCTATCCGATCCTCCACGCACTTGCAGCAAGTCTTTGATGAGCAATTTCGACGAAATACAGAAGGCCCAGGAAGATACGGAAAGAGAAGCATTTGACTACTTCCTGGACAGAAATACAGGAGAGGTGATCATCCTGTCCCAGGACATTATCAATAAGGCCTGGGAAATTCTGTCAGAAAGCTATGATGACATTGCTGATTTCGAGGATGTTGAACCTGACGAGATCCCTGACATTCCGGAATGGATGGAAGACGAAATAGAACTTGCCCTGGATGTCTTCATGAATGAACACAACAACTATATAAGGGTCCCGGAGCGAAACCCAGCAAAAACGTACTCTGCAATGAGAGAGTTTGCCGATACCATCCAGAACCAGACTCTCAAAGATTCACTTTGCAGGGTGCTGGACGGTCCAGGCTCATTCAGAAAATTCAAAGACACCCTTGCTCCATTTCCTAAGGAAAAGAAGCTCTGGCATACTTTTAATGCTAAAGCCTCCAGAAACGAGATAGAGGAATGGTTAAGAACCTGCAGCATTGAATAGTCCGTCAACAACGTAATTATCTATTATTTACTGGCATTTCAACCGCCCCATGCATTAATATACAATTTACTATGAATACTTGGAGCCGCCATGAATCCACGAAAAGAAAAGAATATATACAAAAGATTCGTCATCAGCATAAGCCTCCTTGTTGGTCTGTCCCTCTCGGCGATCTTTACTGCTGTGACTGTAACAAACAGAACGCTCATCTATGAGCAGGCCCGCGCTGAAGCACGCTCTCTCTTTAACAGTATTGTGATTGCTCGCAAATGGAACTCTCAGCACGGAGGAGTGTACATAGAGAAAACTCCTGAAATGCTATCAAATCCCTATCTTGCGAATCCTGACATCACAACAATAGACGGTCGCATTTTCACCAAGAAGAATCCCGCTCTTATGACGCGTGAGATATCTGAATTATCAGGGAAAGAAGGCCTCTTCAGCTTTCATATCACAAGCCTCAATCCCCTTAATCCCGAAAATGCGCCAGATGCCTTTGAGCAAGAAGCGCTGAAAGGATTTGCCAATGGAAAAACAGAACATTTTCAAGATGAACTCAATGGTGGTAAAAACTTCTTCCGGTACATGGCACCTCTCTACGTAGAATCATCCTGTCTTGAATGCCATGCTCAGCAGGGATATAACGTCGGAGAAGTACGGGGAGGTATAAGTGTCACCCTCGACATTTCTACCCTGAACAGCCTCAAACAGCTGAACACGATTATCATCATCTCCCTTGGCTTTATTAGCATATCTCTTATCCTTGCATTCGTATTTGTCTTCACAAATAGGCTCACCAAGCAGATCGCGCAGGCGCGTAAGAAGATAGAAACCATGGCAATCGTTGATGAACTGACCAACCTCTCAAACAGGAGGCATGTTCTCCTGCGCTTTAATGAAGAGCTTGAAAGAGCTCAAAGGCTAAAAAATGATCTCTCCTGCATGATGCTTGACATCGACCATTTCAAGGAAGTAAATGATACGTACGGCCATTTGATCGGAGACAAGATATTGAAAGAGGCAGCTGCGCTGATCATGGACTCTATACGCACCTATGATATCGCAGGCCGCTATGGCGGAGAAGAATTCCTTGTGATCCTGCCTGATACATCCATCGGATCTGCATTGGCCCTTGCTGAGAGGATCAGAATAAACATTCAAGAAAACCTCTACCTGCGCGCCGGTCTGACACTCAAGAAATCCATAACTGTCAGCCTCGGCATTGCATCCCTGCGATCATCTGACAGAACAGTTGACGAGATGCTTATGCGTGCTGACGACAGCCTTTACAAGGCTAAAAGAGATGGCAGAAACAGGGTTGCCTCCATTACGCCCGATGTTTAAGGCGACTCAGGCGCGAAAAGTCCGGTGCTGAGATAACGTTCTCCCCTATCCGGGATGATTACAACTACCTTCTTTCCTCTGCCGAGCTTCTTTGCCACCCTGAGAGCGCCCCAGATTGCAGCTCCAGAAGATATGCCGGGCAGAATTCCTTCCTTTATTGCCATTGCCCTGGCTGTCTCAGCAGCATCGCTGTCAGTGACCGTGATAACCTCATCATAGATCTTCGTATTCAGGACCCCAGGCACAAAACCTGCGCCGATACCGGCAATCTTATGAGGGCCTGCATTTCCGCCTGAAAGCACAGGAGATGCAGCAGGCTCTATCGCTGCGATCCATACATCCTGCTTCTTCTCTCTGAAAACTATTCCTACACCAGTGATCGTGCCGCCTGTCCCAACGCCTGCCACAAAACCATCAGGGACACAACCCAGATCATGCAGGATCTCAATTGCAGTTGTCTTCATGTGAACCTCAGGATTAGCGCAATTCTCAAATTGCTGCGGCATAAAATAAGATGGATTCTCAGAACTGATCTCCGTTGCCCGTTCTACTGCCCCCTTCATGCCTCTTTTCCCTTCAGTAAGAACAAGCTCAGCTCCATACGCCTGGAGAAGCTGCCTCCGCTCCATGGACATGGTATCCGGCATAGTGAGAATAAGTCTGTACCCTTTGACAGCAGCAACCATCGCAAGCCCAATGCCAGTATTCCCGCTCGTTGGCTCAACAATAATTCCTCCTGGCTTAAGTTTGCCCTCTTGTTCCGCTTTCTCTACCATAGCAAGCGCTATCCTGTCCTTGACAGAACCTCCCGGATTAAAACCTTCAAGCTTTGCCCATATCTCGGCATCATCAGGACCTGTCATTCTGTTTATCTTCACCAAAGGTGTATTGCCTATCATCGAAAGAACTTCTTTATGAAGCTTCATGTTTCCTCCCTATATATTCGCGATCTTATATTCACTGTACTTGCCTGATCAGCGCCCTGCCTGATTATATCACAGGGGAATAAATCCTACCCCTGCATTAAAACATCAATCAGCAGCAGGCGGGAATGCCGGAAAAGAGCTGCCTGCAACACCTACAAACCCTTTATCCATCCAGCCAACGTGTTTCTGAAAATCGCTGATAGTGACATCTGCGTTTACGTGAGCTTCAATTAAGTCTTGTTGTCATTGCAGATCTTTTACGGTGTTTCTGTCTGCCGCAAAGCAACTTTGAAGTAAAGCTATTATCAGAATGCCCGTAATAAGGTAAAATCAACTATGGCAACAAAAATCATAAAATCCTCAGGCATTAATGAGGACTTTGATATCAACAAGCTGATCAATTCGCTTGTGCGTTCAGGCGCTTCTTCTGAGGTTGCCAATGAGATAGCCAAAGACATAGAAAGAGAGCTGCCGCCAAAAGCACGCACCAAAGACATATTCAGACAGGCCAGAAGGCTGCTGCGAAAACACAATATGGCATCCGGCATGCGTTATTCGATAAAGAAGGCAATATTCGCCCTCGGCCCCTCAGGATATCCCTTTGAACAATATATTGGGAAGGTCATGGCGCACCACGGATATATGGTCGAAACAAACCGTATTATCAAAGGATACTGCGTAGATCATGAGGTAGATGTCGTTGCGAGCAACAACAATGCCTATTCAGTCATTGAATGCAAATACCATAGTAATGCAGGCAAGGTTTCGGACGTCAAGATCGCTCTGTACGTTCATGCCCGATTTCAGGATATCAAAAAAGCGGCTGACATGAGCCCGGAGAAGCAGATGGCCTTTCATAACGGCTGGCTTGTAACCAACACCCGCTGTTCGATAGATGCCATCCGCTATGCTGAATGTGTAGGACTGAAGATCGTAAGCTGGAAGTATCCGGAGAAAAACAGTCTCGAACGGATGATCGAGGACAAGAGACTTTACCCGGTCACGATCCTGCATTCTGTCAGAAAAAACATGCTCGATACCCTTTTCAAGGCAGACATCATCCTTGCACAGGATATCGCAGACATGAATGAGGAGGCCTTTGTGCAAAAGAGCGGCCTCGATAAAGAGATCGCAAAGATCCTCAAGCATGAAGCAGACGAATTATGCCCATGCTCGAATCCTTGATAAGATTTTGTCCTGCATGCATAATGTCATATCAAACTTTTGAAAGGGGTAACATAATGAAACTTCTTCTCACCGCATTAAGTCTTTTTCTTTTTATTGGCCTTGCTTCAGCAGAAGTGCAGGAACTGAAAACCGACAAGGACAAACTCAGCTACAGCATGGGAGTAGCCACAGGCATGCAGATGAAACGGCAGTCCATTGAGGTTGATGCAGATATGTTCGCACGAGGTCTCAGAGATGCGGTTTCAGAGGGTAAGCTCCAGTTGGCTGAACAGGAAATACAGGAGACCCTGATGAAGTTCCAGCAGGAAATGGTTGCAAAACAGGCAGAAAAGACCAAGCAGCTCGCTGAAACAAACAAAAAAGAAGGAGAAGCCTTCCTTGCAGAAAACAAGAGCAAAGAGGGAGTAAAGACCCTCCCAAGCGGTCTTCAGTACAAGGTCATCACCGAAGGCAGCGGCAAGTCTCCGAAAGAGACTGATACGGTCACAACCCATTACCGCGGCACCCTAATCGACGGCACTGAGTTCGACAGCTCATACAAACGGGGAGAGCCTGCTACCTTCTCTATAAAGGGAGTTATCAAGGGATGGACAGAGGCTCTGCAGCTCATGAAAGAGGGCTCGAAATGGCAGCTCTTTATTCCATCTGAGCTTGCCTATGGAGAACGCGGAGCAGGACAGCAGATTGGCCCGAATTCAGCCCTGATATTCGAAGTGGAACTGATCGCGGTCAAGGCCGCTGCTGAAAAGAAAGAATCAAAGGCCCAGCCCAAGAAGTAGATACCTGAATCTTGCACGCCAAAAAAGCAAACCATCTGGGTTACCCTGTAAAATAAGGGATTCGACCAAGAATCTTTTATAACAGGAGATAACCCAAATGGTTAAATTACAAAATAAGGATAACGCTGAGAGGTT
>CAMTUV010000007.1:0-126834 GCA_947085015.1 uncultured Nitrospirota bacterium | reverse complement strand
TTGCCTGCCCCTTCATTGCCAGCACCTTCGTGATTGCTGCGGTCAGCGTCGTCTTGCCGTGGTCTACATGTCCTATCGTACCCACGTTGCAATGCGGTTTTGTCCTCTCAAATTTTGCCTTTGCCATTTCGCCTCCTTGCTCAATAATAAGTTCTTAGTTTTCAGTTTATAGTTCTTAGTTTATGACTCAAACCTATCAACTAAAAACTAACAACTGCTTTTCATGGAGCCCATGACCGGAATCGAACCGGTGACCTCATCCTTACCAAGGATGTGCTCTGCCAACTGAGCTACATGGGCATGTTACTGCTCATGGAGCGGGAAACGGGATTCGAACCCGCGACCCTCAGCTTGGAAGGCTGACGCTCTACCACTGAGCTATTCCCGCATAATGCTAAACAAATATCGACAAATGATAGCTCGTTATGCCTTGCCATTCATTAATAGTACTCTTCACAGCAATTGGTTGCTGGTGGAGAGGGGAGGATTCGAACCTCCGTAGGCGAAGCCAACGGGTTTACAGCCCGTCCCCTTTGGCCACTCGGGTACCTCTCCGCATTCTACTGGGATTAGGGGTTAGGGATTAGTCAATCCCGATCCTCACAACCTGATCCCCAATCGCTGCTGCTATCCTGGAGCCGACGAAGGGATTCGAACCCCCGACCTGATGATTACAAATCAACTGCTCTACCAACTGAGCTACGTCGGCAATGCCGAAAAATCAAAATGCCTGAAAAAGGCAACAGTAAACCTATGGGTGTTTCGGAAATATGTAATATAAGGGTACGATTATAGTACAGTCAACCAGAAAAAAACAAGGCCTCGCCTGATTATGCCTTTTTTTCTTTACGAACCTTGTTCTTTTGCATCCTTTGGCGCATTATCTCAAAAATGATAATCCCTGTAGCAACTGAGGCATTGAGGGAATTAACCTTCCCCTGCATGGGGAGCTTTATTATATAGTCGCAATGCTCCTTAACCGTTCTGCGCATTCCCTCAGCCTCTGAACCAATAACCAATGCAATGGAGCCCGTGAAATCCATATCCCATACCGATTTATCTCCCTCAGCCTCGGCACCAACAATAGTGACCCCTGATTCCTTCATCGAACTGATAGCATGCTTGATGTTGGGAACCATGGATATCACCACATGCTCTGAAGCCCCTGCAGATGCCTTGACAGCCTCAGGTGTCAGAGATGCTGACCTGTGCGACTGTATCACCACTCCATGCACTCCACCTGCATCAGCAACCCTCAGGATCGAACCAAAATTTCTCGGGTCCTCAATACCATCAAGAATAAGGAAAAGAGGCACCTGTCCTTTTTTCTCAGGGATGTCTGTCAGATCCTCAAGATCAGCATAACTCCTGGACTCTATGCGTGCGGCAACGCCCTGATGCCCTTTTGGGAACTTCTCCTCAAAAAAAGATTCGTCAACCCTTTTTGCCGACGTACCCCGGAGTGCAAGCGCCTGCTCAAGATCAAGAACCTTCTCCCTGCGTGATGTTGATATATAGACTGAGGATACCTTGCTTCCTGCTCTGAGTGCTTCCATTACAGGATTCAGGCCATAGATCCACCCCTCAGGAGATCTTGACCTTCCAGGCAGTTCCTTCCTTCTTGTTTTCGAGGACCACTCCTTTTTCATCGAGTTCTTTTCGAATTGTATCGGCTGCTGCCCAATCCCTGTCTTTCGGCGAGCGGGAGCTGGTCTCTGACCGGCTCTATCAATTTGATCTGTTCTCTCTCTTTTTCTGCTCATTTCCAGGGTATCCTTGTTTTATATTGTGAAATCAACGCTCCAGGGGTGATAATCTGCAACCGCTCTATTTGGGCCTGGGCCACGATCATCCGGTCAAATCACTCGGTAGTGCAGCAGCAGGCTGAAAACATGAAGGGCGTGACCCATCACGGCAGGAAGACGATCACATTTTCAGACATCTGAGTTGCTATTCTGAGTTGCTATAAAGACTCCCGGCCTCGCAGGAAGGATAATCCTTCCCAACGGCAATAATGTCACGAACATGCTTACAACAAACGTTTCAGCCCTTTTTCAAGATAGTCACTGGCTGCATGGCCTTACTTTATCACATCAAAAAAAACCAAGTCAAACCAAATAGTTTGGGCTAAAGATTCGTAAATACAGGGAAAAAGCAGGGCTTGTGCGCGTTACGTCAAAAGTCAGGGCGCGTCATTCTCCACGGTGACTTCTTTGGGCGGGGTTGGGTCTCTGCTTAAGACACCTGCTGTTGGTACTTAAAGCACCTACTGTTGGTGCTTAAGGCACCTACCGTTGGTGACCTGAACCCAGGTCAGACTGAGACTCTGTGACTTAGTCACATACTTACTGACGCTATTGTCTTAACATATTATCAGAACAACGAAAAGAGGAGGTGAAGATAGATGAAAAAGAATGTAGGCGTTATTGATAGGATCATCAGGGTCGCAGCAGGTCTTGGCATACTTTCCCTGGCATTCGTAGGGCCTCAGACAGCATGGGCATATCTCGGCATAATTCCCCTGATGACCGGGTTGACCGGTTTCTGCCCTCCCTATGCGTTGCTGGGCATCAAAACCTGCAAGAGCTGTCAGTAAGAGGCTGTTTCATACAATAGCCTCCAAAGGACGTTGTATATGCAGAAGAGAGGTCTTCTACCTTGTGCATCACCTGCATAACATGACTGATCAGTTTGCAGTTGATCAGGTGAAGTATGACTTTTCGGGCTGGACAGAAGATGATGGGCTCTGTCTGCCATGCCTTGAGCGATACAGAAAATACAACCTGATGAGTTATCCGGACATACAGATAACAGTCAATTAACACAAAGGATAAAAACAGATGAAGAAAACCGTTACGATCATATTCAGCGCAGTGCTTGTACTGGGGCTCATTGCAGTCGCATACGCAGGTCTTAAGTCGAAGATGGAGCTCAAGGCAGGAGATGAGGTCTATGCCTGCAACTGCGGCGAGGCCTGCAAGTGCGACACCATGTCAAACAATGCCGGCAAATGCACCTGCGGCACGGAGATGGTCAAGGCTCCGGTGACAAAGGTCGAGGAAG
Source organism: uncultured Nitrospirota bacterium (assembly GCA_947085015.1). Taxonomy (GTDB): domain Bacteria; phylum Nitrospirota; class Thermodesulfovibrionia; order Thermodesulfovibrionales; family UBA6898; genus UBA6898. Next base: position 123,771 of record CAMTUV010000007.1, on the reverse strand, counting down.
GCAAGGCCTCTTTGAAGGCAGCAGGCTGGGAAAAAGAGCGCACCTTTAAGACAACCGGCCAGTATGCATGCGCCTGCGGCCCGACGTGCAAGTGTGACACCATCAGCCAGAACCCCGGCAAGTGCACCTGCGGCACAGAGATGAAAAAGGTAAAATAATCCCCAACCGTTCCATGCCCCTCCATGGGAGTAAAAAGGCCCCGAACATATCGGGGCCTTTTTTTGTTTGTTCTTATGCTGCGGATTAATTAGAGCACTGTTGCCTACACCCTGCTATTTTTTAGGTTCCGGAAATGTAACGATGAATCTTGTTCAAGGCGGGATGGTTTCACCGGTGAGTTTGTGCAGCCGTACAAAGAATAATTAGGGCTTGTCAGCTTTCACTATTGTTTTTCATAATTCTAACTCTCAATCCAAATCGAACAAAGTATCCTGATCATTCCAAGCATTCCTCGTCTGTCCTTCATATTTTTTCAGAAAATCTGGGGCACTGTTGTTCGCAAAGATGACATGGCTATATGAAATAAAAACGAAAGAGACAGACCTCCAACCTTGTAAAATAAGTGATGTGAAATCAGGGATGGCTGTAGCAATATCGAGAAAGCTACTGCCCATATTTATATAAAGAAGAGCATCTATCGAAGCGCAGCCCCGCATGCGATAAAGATTTGCTTTCTTGGATAGGGCAGAGTTGATTGCTTCGAATAGGCTTGCATAAGAAATTGGGGTCGGCGTGTTATTAGGCAAAGAACTATCACTCAGATTTCTTTCTTTTTTTAGAATTGCACATCTCTCCTTGAATTCTCTTCCACGAGTTCTGCCCTCATCAAGCAATTCTCTCACTTCGAAGCGAGCTTCCTTAAATTTTACATCTGGCGGATCATCCCGTGGCGATATTAAATCTTCTTTCGAAAATTGAACGCCTAAGCATCTTAAGAAAGCGGCACAAACCATCCGCTCTCGCTTTGCTTTATCCTGATTTGATAGAAACCTCAGCGTATCCTCAGTGTAGGCTATTAATCCATCAATGTATTTTTGTTCGTCGAATTTATCCATACGTATAAATCACTGATTACGGTTTTAAGATTATGCTGTCTATGATATCGTAGTACTGTCAGATTAGGAACGTCTAAAGGAGAAGCCGCAATGATAACCTCCATCTTGAATCAAAAACAGATTTCATCTTTTTTTATGCTTTTACTCATGCTTTTTCTCTGCCCCTCTATTGTATCTGCTGACGCTAATAAAATATTCAAGGACCATAGCAAAGCAGTTGTGGTAATTATAGCCTATGACAGTCAGGGGGCGGCTATTAGCCAGGGTAGTGGTTTTATAGTAAGGGCAGATGGGGCTGTAGTGACAAACTACCATGTTATTAGCAATGCAGCTGACATAACAATAAAGGCAGGCTCTAAGGTTTTAAGAGTTGAAGGATTCTTGCACATAGACCAGGCAAATGACGTTGTAATACTCAAGGCTGACGGTAAGGGCTTGCCAACCCTGAAGATTGGCAATCTATCGCAAGCAAATATAGGAGAAAAGGTCTATGTCATAGGTAGCCCAAAGGGGCTTGAAAATACAATCTCTGACGGCATATTGAGCGGGATAAGAGAACTGACTTCAGAGAAGAAAGTGCTTCAAATTTCCGCTCCGATATCACCGGGCAGCAGCGGAGGGCCTGTATTTAATGAGCGTGGTGAGGTTCTGGGTATCGCCACTTTTCTTCTTGAAGGCGGGCAAAACCTTAATTTTGCAATGCCGGCAAGCCTTATACAGAACTACATTCGCGGAGGGAAAGTAACTCCGCTTAAAGACGCAGAGATTGAGGATTACAAGAAGACAGTAGAGTATTGGTTTTATCTTGGACTGGCCTATCAGGAATCACGCATGTATAAAGAGGCGATAGAGGCCGCTAAACAGGCAATTAGGATTAAGCCTGATTATTTTTATGCTCATAATAGCCTTGGACTTGCCTATAAAGGCTTAGGGATGTATAAAGAGGCCTTAGAGGCATACAAGCAGGCGATAAGGATTAAGCCTGATGAGGAAGTTCCTTATTACAATCTTGGGGGTGTATATATTGCCTTAGGGATGTATAGAGAGGCCATAGAGGCAACTAAACAGGCAATTAGGATTAAGCCTGATGCTGAAATTCCATATCATAATCTCGGAATTGTGTATGCCAAAGCAGGCTTACTTCAAGAGGCCATAGAGGCAACCAAACAGGCAATTAGGATTAAGCCTGATTTTGCTGATGCTCATTTTAATCTCGCAGCGGACTATGCGAACTTAGGGATGAACAAAGATGCCATAGAGCAATTCAAGCAAACCATAAGAGTTAAGCCTGATTATGCAGCTGCTTACTATTATCTTGGATTGAGCTATTTAAGATTAAGCGATAGAGGCATGGCACTTGAGCAGTATAAGATATTAAAAAATCTTGACCCTGAACAGGCCAATAAATTATTCAACTTGATTTACAAGTAGGTTGTTCGGGACTTATTAGCAGCGGCGGTGATAGCGTAGGCCTTCGTCAAAAGCGGGCATGTCTGTGGCACTCTGCTGCCGGAATTGGACTCATTTAGGAGAGAAAATGCCTAAGTCACCTGAGGAGCTTGCAAAGGAACTGCTTGAGAATCTAAAAGCTCTCGCTGACCAAATTGAGCGTAAACCATCTGATTTTGACCATCGCTGGGCAAAGTCGATTACTGAGGCATTTTCGCTTTACACAAGAACAAGCACTGTGAATTATTTTGTAGCGCTTGGCGATGGTCTTCGTAGGGCTGGATGGCCCTTTCCTTCTTATCTTGATCTTGAAGATGAGCTTCATAATTCAACAAGGGATATGGCATTTGTCAAATGGCCGTCGCCTTTTTATCAACTTCTTGGGCGTCGTTCTATCAATGTGCGACTCCTAAACCTTGAAACGCTGCGTCTGCCCGAATTGCAACGGAAAAAACTTATTGATCAGTTTCTATCGAGGCGATTCCATAGAGCTGCGAAAGGTGTCTTTGCATTTTGGCGATCCAGTCCACTGTTAAAATCAAAAAAACAGGTTATTTCAGATTTAGAGAAAGCTTATAATGCTAAAATGTGGGGAATTTGTATCCCTGCTATTTTCCCCATTATTGACCATCTGATGCGGGATTATTTTCAAACTGATGATCTCTATACCTCAGTAGATAAACTGGTGAAAGCATTTAAGATTGCCAATCTCACTCCCGAAAGTGTCAAGCCGGGGTATGGGGTTTTCACTGACATTGAAGAGGCTGTCATATTGCCAGCGCAAGTAAGAGTCGCTGACACTGTCGAAAAAGACCTTCGCCTTCCAGGAGTGTATTTGACATCGTTTGTCGATTTCGCCTCTCGCTATTACTCGTGGCATACAAAGGCGTCAAATCCAGAGGAGGTCAATAGACATGCCGTCTTGCATGGAGATATGAATTATTGGTCTGGGATACAGACCATAAAGGTTTTCATGTTTTTTGACTTACTTGTCAAACTTGAGCCTGTTCTGCGACTTATCATTAGACCGGCAAGTAAACTGCCCTGAACAGTAATTGCTTGCCAGTCGGCCTTCCGGCTTAGCGAAATAGCCGACTATCTATTTTTTTATTTCTCCGAGTTGACCCTAAACACCTCTGTAACCGCTGTAACCGTATCCTTTGAGAAATCAGGTGGCAACTGGAACCGGAACGACAGGCAATTCTAATATTTTTAGTAATAGTATATTCTTGGCACTTAATATCATTGGCTTGATAGCATTCCTTAATGGCAGAGATAATACCTGACAGTTGTCGTGTAGATTTGAGGGTGCTTAAATCTGCAAAACTCATTTTATTGATATCCCAAAGAACACTTTTCTCTACTTCATCATGGTCAGGGCGATGTCTGCGACTATCGCAAGGACCGAGAGGATAAAAATAAGCGCGTAGTTGATATCCTCAAGAGAGAACTTAATGGAAGAGAGGAGATAGAGCACGACCTCTCGGTCCTGCTCCTCAAGGCAGGCATTAGCCTTCAGTTTTTCGATAAGCTGATACTTCTCGATGGCATGCTTCCTTTTTTTCGAGATCATGTACCGGTACAGAAAGAAAAAGAAATACCCTACAGTGCCGATATACCAGACAGGCCTGACCCATTTCGGCTCAAGGTGCTGGAAGATGATGATTCCCCTGAAGGCGATCGCAGATACAAGACCGAGGATAAAAAAAGCATAGATCACATATTTGGGGACCATATGGGGCTTAAGCTTTTCCATAAAGTTAATTATAACATCTCACTGGCCAAGGCTTCATCGACAAAGCCTCACACTTTGTCATTCCCGCACCAGAAGTAGGCGCCTTAAGCGAGCGGAGCGCGTCGGCTTGCACTCCCTTGTGGAGTGCAAGCCTTCTGAAAAACAAAGAAAGATTCCGGTCAAGCCAACAGTAGGCTGGACGGAGCCGCCGGAATGACAGAATAGCAGCGAATATCGCTTTACTTGCGATATCATTAGTGCTTTAGTTTCATGCGTATCGGTAATTGTTTTATAATAGAAATGAAAATAAGAGTTTCATGCGAGGTCATTATGCATAAAAAATATTTCCCTTTAGTGTTCATATTCACGCTCTCCCTCATTTTGACATATGCGGTCCCCTACTCTGCTGCTTCTGAGGCTCCCAGGATCACCAAAGAGGAACTCAGCGCAATGCTGAACAGCCCAGACCTTGTGATCATCGATGTGCGCGTCGAAAAAGAATGGAAAAAGGCTGACACAAAGATCAAGGGCGCTGTATGGGAAGATTCTGAGGAGATCGAAAAATGGGCCGGGAAGTATCCGAAGGATAAGACGATCGTCTTCTATTGAAGCTGACCAAACGAACACACCAGTGCCTGGACGGCATGGATGCTCCTCAAAAAGAAGTTCACAAAGGTTTATGTTCTTATCGGCGGCTGGGAGGAGTGGCTCAGGGCAGGATATCCTGTTGAGCCCAAATAGCCCCGGGATTTTTCGTGGACCCTATTGACCTTCTGAACCTTAAACAGTGGTTTTCCCGTTACTGCAGATCATTCTTCTCTGATAACGAAGAAGAACAGAAGAATTTCGTCCTGAAAGAGCAGCACTCCCTGAATGTCTCTGCAAATATGCTTTCGATCGCTCAGACAGTGCTGCAGAACAAAAATAAGGTGCTTATTGCCGAGACTATCGGCCTGCTGCATGACATCGGCAGGTTCTCTCAGTATGCGCAATACCGGACATTCAGGGACAGCGACTCCGTGAACCACGGCAGGCTCGGTGCAGAGGTGATCGAGGAAAAGAACGTGCTGAGCTCACTGCCCCTTGATGAGCAGGAGCTTATCCTTGATGCTGTCAGATTCCATAATGCATATGCCATCCCTGAAGGACTCGATCCCGACAAAAAATTCTTTCTTAAGATGATACGCGATGCTGACAAACTCGATATCTGGCGCGTATTTGCCGAATATTACGAAAAAGATCCTTCAGAGAGGGAGTCAGCTGCAGGCCTCGATCTACCTGACAGGCCGGAATATTCTGATAACGTTCTGGCCTGCCTTACGGAAAAAAGGCTTTCCCGGCTCTCTGATCTGAAAACGCTTAATGACTTTGGCATCATGCAGCTCACCTGGGTTTATGACCTCAATTTTCCAATTTCATTCAGGCTTGCCGAAGAGCGTAGCCATTTAGACAGGATCATCTCAATACTCCCCCAAACAGAGAAGATTTCAAGGGCAGTCTCAACATTGAGACTGCATATGAATAACAAGGCTTCGCAGTGATGAGCTGATTGATAATCGGCCTGAATATCATTACAATGATACAAAGGATACCATCATGAAAATAGTCCGATTCTTGTTCATAATCTCTCTTTTTTCCCTGCTGGCAATGGGGCCGCATTCGTCCACTGGAGGGGACAAGAATGTTGTATCACCTCTTGAGGTTGACAAGCAGACAAACGCCAAAGCTCCTGATTTCACGCTCAGGGATGTAAACGGAAGAACTGTTTCCCTCTCTTCGCTGAAAGGCAAGGTCATCCTTCTCAATTTCTGGGCAACCTGGTGCCCTCCCTGCAAGGCAGAAATGCCATCCATGAATAAGCTCTACAACGAGATCAAGTCAAGGGGGTTTGAAGTTGTCGCTGTATCAACAGACAATGCCCTTTCTCCAGTAAAAGAGTTCCTGGCAAAAAGCCGCATTGATTTTACCGTCGTTCATGACGAACAGCGCATGGTATCCAAACTGTACAAGGTTTTCTCCATGCCGACCACATTTCTGATAGACAGAAACGGAACTATTGTAGAGAAATTCTACGGTGAGTATGACTGGACAGATCGTGAGGTCAGAAAACAGATCGAAAAACTGCTATAAAAGAGACAGAAGTGTATCCATTATTTAGATGCTTCTTTTTGCTGTCATTCCCGCAAGTAAAGCGCGTCGGGAATCCTTTCGGAAAGATTCCGGTCAAGCCGGAATGACAGAAATTTGGAACTGTAGCGGACAGGAGTAGGCACTTCTAACCAAAACCATCGGGTGTGATTTATCGATTTAATTCCACAAATGGCAGGCCACAAGCCTTCCGTCTTTTTCTTTCAGTTCAGGAATACTCTTGTCGCAGGGACCAAAACGTTTTGGACAGCGCGGATGGAACGGACAACCAGAAGGGATGTTGACAGGACTTGGCACGTCGCCAAGGTCAATAGCCCGTGAGGCGCGAGGCGTGAGGTGTGAAGAGTCTTTGTCCTGAAACTCTTCACGCTTTGTGATTTTCGGAGCTGAGGCAAGAAGCACCTCTGTATAAGGATGATACGGCTTGTTAAATAGTTCTTCTGTTGTTGCATGCTCTACGATCTTCCCGAGATACATAACATTGACCTCATCGCTAAAATACCGGACAACCCTCAAATCGTGGCTGATAAAAAGAAACGCTATCTTTGACGTGCGCTTCAGTTCATGGAGCAGGTTCAATATCTGAGCCTGTATCGAAACATCCAAAGCGGAAAGGGGTTCATCTGCAATGATCAGCTCAGGGGAAACAGCAAGTGCGCGTGCTATGCAGATCCTCTGCCGCTGACCTCCGCTGAACTCGTGCGGATAGCGGTTCATGGTCTCAGGCCCCATCCCTACCGTGCTGAGAATCCCAGCCACCCTGTCCCTCATATCAGCACATACTGCAAGCTTATGGATTACCAGAGGTTCTGAGACCGTGTCATAAACCGTTCTTCTGGGATTAAGCGATGCAAAGGGGTCCTGGAAGATGATCTGTGCAGACTTTCTGAATGCCTTGAGCTCTTTTGTATCAAGACTGAAGACATCCTTTCCCTTGTACAGAACTCTGCCGGATGTCGGAGCTATTAGCCTGAGCACAAGGCGGGCAACTGTTGATTTCCCGCAGCCGCTCTCGCCGACAATCGCCACAACACTGTCTTCGTTGATCGAAAAGTTGACGCCGTCAACAGCCCTGAGAACCTGTTTAGCCTTGCCAAAGGTGCTGGACATCGCAAAATGCTTTGTCAGTCCGCGGACGTTCAGTAGCTCCATGATATCTCTTTTGCCCTTATGCACCGCGAAAAGTGATTCAATGCGATCTCAGTCAGTTGCGGTTCCTGCTGTTTGCAATAGTCACGCATATGGCTGCACCGGTCAGAGAATTTGCAGCCCGGAGGAAGAGCCTCAGGCCTTGGCACAAAACCGGGTATCGGCTTCAGGTCTTTACCCTTCTCCTGGGGAAGGGAGTCAAGCAGCCCCATGGTATAGGGATGGCGCGGATTGCTGAAGATATCTCTTGTCTCTGCAAGCTCCATGATCCTTCCCGCATACATAATGCCGACCCTGGCCGCATTTTCCGAGATAATAGCAAGGTCATGGGTAATGAAAAGAATCGACATCTTCTTTTCCTCCCTGAGCCCCTGAATGAGCTCAAGGATCTGGGCCTGTATAGTTACATCAAGCGCTGTTGTCGGTTCATCCGCTATAAGAAGTGCCGGATTGCAGGCTATGGCCATGGCGATCATAACGCGCTGCCTCATGCCGCCAGACATCTGGTGGGGATATTCCCTTGCCCGCAGTTCTGGTGAGGGGATCTTTACTGACCTAAGGAGTTCGACTGCCTTGTCCATGGCGTCTTTCTTCTTCATGGCCTTATGGGTCACGAGCACCTCTGCTATCTGATACCCTATGGTAAGCACGGGATTCAGCGAGGTCATCGGTTCCTGAAAGATCATCGATATTTCGTTGCCGCGTATCCGCCTTATCGATTCCCGGTCAAGCGTAAGGAGGTTCTTTTCTTTAAACACTATTTCTCCTTCAGCATGGGCCGATGAAGGAAGGATCCCGAGTATGGAAAGAGCGGTAATACTCTTGCCGCAGCCGCTCTCGCCAGCCAGGCCGAATATCTCGGATTCTTTGATATTGAAATTGAGGTTTGATACGACGTTTACGGGTTCTGTTGCAGACCGGAAGAAAATATTGAGATCCCTTACACCAAGCAGGGACACGGCAGGTTATTTTTCCTCGTTTTTCAAGAGCTTGAGATAGTTCTCTGCTTCCTTCAGGTTCGGGTTGTTTTCAAGGGCCTTCTGCCACTCTTCAAAGGCAAGGCCGGTGAGGCCTTCCATGTAATAGCTCAGACCCAACTGCACCCAGGCGGGGCCATAGTTCTGATTGATCACCTTAGCCTTTACGAAATGCACGATCGCCTCTTCTGCTTTACCCTTATTCCTGAGTGCTATGCCCAGCTTTGTGTGCACATCAGCAAGCTTCGGATGGAGCCTGACTGCCTTCTGATATTCCTCTATCGCCTCGTCATTCATGTTGAACTCGAGATACATATTACCGACCTTGAAATGTTCGTTTGCAAGTTTTCCTGCAATGTAAGGATCGATCATGTTGGGGTCAGGATGCGCGATCTGCGCTGCAACCGTAAAGACCTCCTGTGCTCTCTTGAATTCACCAAGGTCATTATACGTTACTGCGAGATTGAGAGATGCTTCTGTGTACCGCGGATTAAGTTCAAGGGCCTTCTCAAAGTGGCCTGCTGCAGCCTTCAGGTCTCCATTGAGGTTGCTGATAACACCGAGTTTGTTCTGCACATCTGCATAGCGAGGGTTTGTCCTGATTACTTCGCGGAGGATCGGCTCAGCTTCGCTGTATTTTCCTTCTTCGAAGAGCTTTTTGCCCAGTTCGTAGAGTTCCTGTAAATGCTCGTCCATAGTGTTAAAGATTATAGGTAGTACAGAGAAAGTTTGTCAATCCTTCAAGGCATGATCACTGGGCTCTTCCTGCCTGATCTTCAGGAAAAGGAGCGTGATCATGCCGAGCATAAAGAGGACTCCTCCGACAAGTGCCCAGGGCGCTCCGGGCTCTTTGCTCACCTCGATCATGGCAACAGGAAAGGGAGCCACCTTCACGGTCTTGATGTAGATGCCAAGGCCCTCTTTGAATGAAGGGCTGTTCGGAAGTATCCTGTCCTGAGAGAGAGTTTTGCCGTCTTTAAAATATTCTATATCAGCTGACCAGTCCCTTACATAGCCCATTGCATCAACATCAGCATTAACTTTGTTGAATCTCACCTCGAGCTTGTTCGGCAGTTGGAATACTGAACCCTGGTACGCATAAGTAATCGCCTTGAAGCTGCCATATGAGCTGAGGAGATGGGCGAGCAGAATAAAAAGAAAACCCATATGCATGACCTGCGGAGAAATGATCAGCAGCCATTGACGCGATTCCCGTTTTCTTACGAGCGACTCGATGCTGCATACCAGCGTATTGGCAGTGAGAAGGGAAAGCACTGCAATGCAGGCCCAGAGCCACCAGGTAATACTCATCGGCATCTCCTGCATCCAGTCAAAGAGCGCAACCGTATGAAGTGCAAGAAATTCCTCATGGTTCGGCATGATGAGCGACCCCAGGAGGAGAAGACAGATCAGCGCTATCAGGAGCCAGATGGCTGTCCTGAGCGAGACAAGAAACTCTACTATTTTTTTTATTAAATGCATCTCTTTATCTTCCCGTTACTCATCACGCATCACCCATTACTCATTACGCATCACCCATTACTCATTACGGTCTCAAAAACTATGTGAGCTCTTCATAAAGAGGCTCACCCCAAGATACGTGAACATGACGATAATAAAACCTGCTATTGCCAGGACTGAAGCAGGCCTGCCTATCCACCACGGGCTTAAACGCGCATGCAGGTACAGGCTGTAATAGAGCCAGAGGATAACAGTCCAGAGTTCCTTGGGAGTCCAGAGCCAGTATGTTCCCCAGGCGAGATATGCCCATATGCCGCCGAAGATCATTGCTACAGAGAAGAAACAGTACCCAACCAGAATCGCCTTGTACTGAATAACCAAAAACTCGCGTTCCCTGTTAATTAAAAACATCACCCCGACAATGGCAGCAAGCCCGAACAGGGCATAGGAAAAAAAGGAAAGTGCCACATGCGTTTCAAACCAAAAGGTCCGAAGCACCGGCGGCAGCGGGCTGTTGTGCGGCTTATACAGAAGCGACAGAACTATAAAAAAAATAGCCATGCCCACGGACGCGTTAAGCACTTTCTTGCGCGCTTCCATCCACCAGGCAACAGGCAGGGCGAAAAGCACGATAGAGGCAGACATGAAGAAGAGCGTATCATGCGGACCCACAAGCGGCATGCGGTCAAGCGAGACCCCCCGGACAAAGAGATACGCGAGCTGAAGAATAAGACCTGCAAACACAAAGGGCATGCGGTAATAGCCGAAGACATAGAAGGCTGATGAGACAACGGCCAGTGCAAGAAGAATGTTGTCCATGAATACCGTCGTATTACGGGAATATCTTGCCGGGGTTCAGCAGGTTCTTTGGGTCAAAGACCTGCTTGATCTTCTTCATAAGCTCCAGCTCTGCAGGGTGGATCTCCATGGCAATGTACTTCTGCTTGGTCAGGCCCACACCATGCTCGCCTGAGATCGTACCGCCCAGCTCAAGAGTTATCCTGAATATCTCCTGGACAAGCTTCTGCGCCTTTGCATACTCTTGTTTGTTTGCCTTGTCCACCATGAGGTTAACGTGTATATTGCCATCGCCTGCATGGCCGAAATTCACGATCTTTATTCCCGTAGTTTCAGAGAGCGTCTTCAGTCTCTTCAGCATTTCTGACAGCCTGGACCTCGGCACAACAATATCTTCGTTGATCTTTGTTGGGCTGATATGAAAAAGTGCGGGTGAGATGGCCCTGCGCGCTTCCCAAAGCTTCAGACGCGCAAGCTCGTTTTCGGCCATGATGATCTCTCCATGAAGCTTTTTGCATAGGGCAGTTATCGTTTCAGCATCGCGCGTGATAACCGCGGGTGCGCCATCGAGTTCGATCAGAAGCATTGCCTCAATTCCCTGAGGAAGGCCTATGGTCCTGTAGTTCTCAACTGCCCGTATGGTCTCGGCATCCAGAAATTCGAGGGTCCTCGGCACAATACCTTCCGAGATGATCTGCTGCACAGCATCGCCGGCCGGTTCAAGCTCGCTGAAGAGTGCAAGTAAGGTTATTACATCCTCAGGCAGGGGAAGCACCTTAAGTCTGATCTTGGTTATAAAAGCGAGCGTTCCTTCGGAGCCGACAAGGAGCCTGGTGAGATCATAACCGACAACCCCTTTAGCGGTCTTGACACCTGTAGTGATGATCCTTCCGTCCGGGAGCACTGCCTCAAGGCCCATGACATAATCCCTGGTCACACCGTATTTCAGGGCGCGCGCTCCACCTGCATTCTCGGCCACATTCCCGCCGATCGTGCAGAAGTTCATGCTTGATGGGTCAGGAGGGAAAAAAAGATGATAGCGCTCAAGTTCCCGCTGCAGCTTGCCGTTGATCACTCCGGGCTCAACCAAAACAGTCAGGTTGTCCCTGTCTATCTCAAGGATCTTGTTCATCCGCTCTGTACTCAGAACAATAGCTCCCTGGCTGGGGATCGATCCTCCGGTCATGCCTGAGCCGGCTCCCCTGGGGATGACCGCAATGTTCTGCTCATCGGCATAATGCATGACTTTTACCACATCAAGCACGTCCTCTGCCCAGACTACAGCTCTTGGAGATGCTTCAAGACCCGATGCATCAAAGCCGTAGCAAAGCAGGTCTTCAGGTGATAGGGATACTTTTCCGGGAAGGAGTGCTGAAAGGTCATTCATGATAGAGAATGCTGATAAACTGTTCGAGGCTCTTCTTGTCATCATCAGTCATATAGTCGAAATGCATTGCCACGTCGTAACAGGGCAGGCTCTTTTCTTCTGTCTGGTGCAGCCCCTTAAAGGAAGCCCTAATAATGGTTCCCCTGAGGGTCACTGACAGATCATTCATTTCTATCTTGATCCTGTGCGGACTGTTCATGTCCACCCGTCTCATGCAGTTGAATCTGATGCCGGTCATGCTGATATCCAGAATTTCGAGGCTCTCCACAAGGATCATCTTGCCGCTCATCTGCCCATTCACCTCAACGCGGAGCGCAGTTCTATGATCCATCTCAGACCTCGGCAAACTGCATTGAGATTACCTTTGAAACTCCTGCTTCCTCCATGGTAATCCCGTAAAGATGCTGGGCAACGCCCATGGTGGTCCTGTTGTGCGTAACAACGATGAACTGCGTTTCCTGCGAAAGGCCCTGGAGCATCTTCGCATACCGCTCGGTATTCGATTCATCAAGAGGGGCATCTGCCTCGTCAAGTATGCAGAGAGGCGTAGGCTTGATAAGAAAGCTGGCGAACTGGAGTGACAGTGCTGTAAGCGCCTGTTCACCGCCTGAAAGAAGGTGAATGTTCTGCACCCTCTTCCCAGGAGGCTGGGCTATGATGTCAATGCCTGTCTCGAGAATATTGCCTTCATCCGTAAGAATAAGCTCAGCCTTTCCGCCTCCGAAAAGCGTTGAAAAGACCTCGGCAAATTTTATCCTGAGGGCCTCGAAAGCATCTCTCAGCTTTTTCCGTGTGGTACCGTTTATTTTTGTTATTGCCTCTTCAAGTTCAGTAATAGACCTGTTCAGATCATCCTGCTGTTTTGTCATGAACTCGTACCGCGTGCGAAGCTCCTCATACTCGTCAAGGGTTCCCAGATTCACCGGCCCGATCTCCTGGATCTTGCTTCTCAATTCAACGACCTTCTCCTCTTCTTCAGGAGTAATCTCCATGAGCTCAACCTGGCTGATCTCTTCGCCATAATTCGTCATGATATTGTCGACTATATTCTCTATGCGCATTTTATGCTCTGCGCGGGCAACATCCAGTTCAGCTATTCTTGCCGTAGTTGCAGAAGCATTCTGCCTCAGGGATTTGAGCTCCTGGTCAACAGCAAACAGCTCTTCATGCTCAAGGGCGATCTCCTCTTTCCGTCTGGCGATCTCCTGGCCAAGGCCGTCTGCCTCAGTAACACGTGTCTTAAGCCGTACCTCATGATCGCTGATCTCGGCCTTTCTCATGGATATTCTCGCCTGATTTGACTCGAGCTCGTTTCCGACCTCGTCCTTCTTCCTGCTGAGTTCTTCCCGCGTGCTGACGGATGCCTCCATCTCATTTTTTACAGCTTCAAGCCTTTCACGGTTTGTTGCTGTCTGCATCCTCAGTTCTGTAACCTCTGCCCTGAAGAGCTCTATCTCCTCTTTCTTTTGGGATATGCCTTCCTGAAGATCCTGCATCTCCTGCTCCATGCCGGCCTTCTGTGCTTCCTGCGCAACAGCCTCTGTTTCGGCGCGGGCCATAAAACCCTTTAGGGATTCCTTTTCACGGATTATCTGTTCCAGTTCCATCGTAAGATAGGAAAGCTTTTTGCCAATCCTCTCTTTATCTGAGAAATAGGTCTCAACCGTCATGCGCGCAAGCGAGATCTCCTTCTCAAAACTGTGAAGGGCATTCTCGACCGACCTTATCTCTTCCTCTTTCTGCTGTATAAACTCCTGAACAAGGCGCATCTCACTGTTTATCGCCTCTATGACAGACTTCTTTTCTTCTATCTGCTGATCGAGTTCTCGTATCTCGCGTTTTCTGCGGAAGATACCTCGTTCTCCCCCAACAATAACAGCTCCTGACGGCTCTATCACCTCGCCGGAAATTGTCACCAGCAGGAACTGGTCTGTACTCTTCCGCAGCTCAAGCGCAGATTTCACATCTTGCATGACCATAATGTTGCCAAGCAGGTTCTCCGCAACACTGGTGTACCCTTCCTTGATTCGGACAAAGTCCAAAGCCTTGCCTACAATGCCGGACGGTATCTGAGACGGCAGGGTAAAGGGAGGGGGATTTACGGTGATAAAGGATGCCTTGTCAAGAGATTTCCCCTTCAGGTCATCGATCGCATGTTCAATGTCCTCAGGCGCCTCAACAACAAATGAATCAGCCTTTTCAGACAGGGCGCTCTCTATTGCCTTCTCATATTCTGCCTGAACCTCTAATACATCCGAAACAGAAGCAAGGAGCCGCACATTGCCGCTTGCTGCAAGCAGTTCTCTCGTCGGCTTATCGAGCACGATCTCCTTAAGCGAATCCAGCCTTGAAGAAAAAGAGGCAAACTCTTCCCGTGCTTCAGCAAGCGTTCTTGTTATCTTCTCCAGCTTTGCCTTCTGCGAGGAGAGTTCCTGGCCGATCATTTCTCTCTTTTCTTTCAGCATAAGAGCCTCGTTGTTTCTGCCGAGGATCTCTGATTCTGCCGCAGTTATTGCTGATTCTACCCCTGTAAGCACCTTTCTGGATTCTTCTGAGTCAGTGATCGCAAGCGCTTCCTTTTTCTCAAGGGAATCAAAAGAGATCTGATGTCTGGATTTCTCGTTTCTGGTCCTGCTGATCTGCTCGGATATGGCGAAGATCTGACGCCTCTTCTCCTCTATTGAATCTTCTTTTTCTGACAACTCCTGTTCGATCCCCTTGAATGCATCGATCTTTTCCCTGAGCATTGCAGTGGCAGCTTCGATCTCCTCAGAGATCCGCGCATTATTGCCCTCAAGCTCGCTGTACCGGGCAGTCAATCCAGCTATTCGCTGAACAATCTCTTCTGCCTGCTGGAGGAACTTTGCGTGGAACTCCTCATAATTGATAATGTCCTGTCCGCTGACAGAGATGAGCCGGTTGATCTCGGCAATATCCTTTTCAACAGCCTGAAAATCCTTCTGGACAAGATCAAGGGCCTTCTCTTTTTCGACAAGGTTGATCCTCCTTGTCTGGGTCCTGTTCTCTATCTCTGTTATCCCGGCTCCTGCAACTGCTTCCTTTTCTTTAAGCGTGCCGTATTCCTCGTTTATTGCCAATAGAGAGTCGGTTATATGCTGGTATTCCCTGCGGGCCATCTTCAGTTCTATTGCATTGAGCTCTGCCCTGAGCCTCTTGTACCGCTCAGCCTTTTTTGCGAGCCTGTCAAGAATATTGATCTGCTTCTTCACCTCTGAGATGATGTCGCTGATCCTGGCAAGATTAAGGCGTGAGGATTCGAGCTTCGAAAGCGCCTCTGCCTTTCTCACCTTGTATTTCATGACTCCGGCAACTTCTTCGATGATGAACCTTCTCTCCAGGGGTTTGGAGTTCAGGATTGCGCTGATCCTTCCCTGCTCCAAAATGGAATAGCTCCGGAAGTCAAGACCTGTGTCGAGGAAAACGTCCTTGAGGTCCTTCAGCCTGCACGGCTGCTTGTTGATCAGGTATTCGCTCTCGCCTGAGCGATAGAGTCTGCGGGAAACCGAGACAAGGTCGGTCGGGCTGTTGCCGTTGTCCGGAGAAGCCACACTGGTCAGTCCGGAAAAGATGAGCGTCACCTCTGACATGCCCTTCTGCTTCTTTGAAGAAGAGCCATTGAAGATGACCTCTTCCATCTTCTCGCCTCTGAGGCTCTTTGCGCTCTGCTCGCCCAACACCCATCTGAAGGCATCAACGATATTGCTCTTGCCGCAACCGTTTGGGCCCACAATACAGGTTATCCCCGGGTGCAGGCTGAACACGGTTTTGTCCGCAAAGGACTTGAAGCCTATGAGTTCGATTTTTTCGATGCGCATGTTTGTGTTTTTATTATATAGAGATGAATGCAAACCACTGTCTTTAGGACTGTTAGTATACCTTATCTCAAAATTCAGTGACAAGCAATTTAACCCGGCAAAAACGGGGTTGCTTAATTAGCGAAAAATCCTTTAATATCAAGCACGGGAGTGCATAGGGTTCTGGTGTCCCTCCTGGACTTCAAATCCAGTGTTGCCTGCCAAAAGCGGGCAGGGTGGGTTCGATTCCCACACGCTCCCGCCACTCTTTTGTTTAATATCAAGCAGTTATATATCGAAAAGATTTTCAAAAACCTTCCGTTCACGCTGCTATACCGCGTGATTAACATCTCCTTATCACTCCTGAGCAAGCTTGCGGTTGAAGGTGTGATCTCCTTAATTTATAAATGGAGAATAGGCGGAAGCCTTAGCCCTCCCGCATAATCATGAAAGGTCAGGAGTTGTGGGCGAAGCGGAAAACAATCCTGTGCCTGTAGTGATTATAGGACAGTGCGCTATCTCTAATGCGGCGCTTTGTTATGAAATAAAATTGTTCTATGCCTTATCAAGAACTGAGTTCTATTTGACAAGGCTTATGGGCTTATCTTTTTGACTTGACCCGACCGGAACCATTCAATGCATTGCAGAAGGTTGTTTGTCCATTCGTCATTAGTTGCCTTTGACACTGGTTGAAACTTTAAAAGCAGATTAGGGTCATCATGTCTCGCAATAAGCCAGGCTCCCACAGTATACATAAAGTCATTCCAGTTGCCACTGGATGGCTGCATGGACACAGCGAGAATATCAAACTCCCCAAACTTATATGGGCGAGTATTGGAATTTGTTTTCTTATCGATACCGCCTCGTGTTCTTTGCGTTTCAACGACATACTTATCTTCAGAAAGAAACTTGTATCCTGCTTTAGCAGACATAGGCTTACTATCCTTAAGCCTCTGCATCTTCACCTGAATACTAATTGTCCCTCTGGCATCTTCAAGCAGGAAATCATAAGAACTATCACCGGCAGGAGTAACGTCTTTCCAACCAGTCAAATGGTTAGCGACATTCTGTTTAAATGAAGCCTCGGCGATGATTCCACGAATGCCCCTTAAGGTCAAGTCGCTGGCTCGGGCTATCGCCTCAAGAATTACCTCGGCTGTTGTATTTAACTGCTTTTCAATAGGATGGATCAGGAACCTTGACCGCAGGTAATCAAAAATCAACCGCTGTTCCTGTTCGGAACATTCGTTTAATGCTTTCTTGACTTCATCAAGGGGCGACATTTTTTTTCTTGTATCCCTTTTTTCTTCCGGGCGTTCCTTCAACAAATGACAGCACCGACGATTTTTTTACAAATACATGCCCCGCTATTTTCAAGGTCTCCAGCCTGCCGCGCTGAACCAGCTTTGAAATAGCCTGCCGCGTTGTGCTGCGTAGCCGTGCAGCCTCAGCAAGCGTGATCCAATCATCAAGATCAATTGCTATCTTGTCCATTAATAGGTTGACAATGACAACCAATTATGTTATTGTTCATATTTAATGACTTGTATCATGAACGGCTTTTCTCATGTGGTATAAAATAGCATAAATGTAGTAATATTCGACACTTAATTCAAAAAAGAAGACACCAGGACAAGGACGGTTACTGATGGATGTACAAAGACAGTTTCAATTTAGAACCGCCGACCATGATTCCCTGATCGGGCAGTTCAAGCCGTTCTATAAAACCGAGTACGGTGTAACCTATCTTGCGGATTCTTTACAAGTCTTTAAAGACGTGCCTGATAATTCAATCAATCTTGTGGTAACCTCGCCTCCTTATGCACTGCATTTCAAGAAGGAGTATGGGAACCCGAGCAAGAGCGACTATGTGAAGTGGTTCCTGCCGTTCGCCGAACAGATACGCAGGGTCTTGACCGATGATGGAAGTTTTGTGCTGAACATAGGCGGTAGTTACAACAAGGGTGAACCCACAAAGTCACTGTATCACTTCAAACTGCTTATGGCACTGGTCGAAGACATCGGCTTTTATTTGGCCCAGGAATGCTTTTGGTACAACCCGGCCAAGATGCCAATGCCAGCCGAGTGGGTCACCGTCAGGCGAGTAAGAATTAAGGAATCCGTGGAATACGTCTGGTGGTTTTCCAAGACACCGCATCCAAAAGCCGACAACACAAAAGTCTTAAAACCCTACAGCGCAGACATGATCCGTCTTAACAAGCGAACGCTTAGAGAAACAGTAAGGCCCTCCGGGCATGTCATCCGTGCAAGTTTCAAAGGGATTGAATCAGGTGGTGCCATTCCTTCAAACGTAATTGAAGAGAACAGCACGCCCAATAATATGCTACGATTCGGCAACAACGCTGCAAACGATAAATACACTATCCGCTGCAAAGAGGCAGGATGTAAGATGCACCCCGCCCGCTTTCCTGCGGCACTTCCCGAGTTCTTTATCAAACTTCTGACGAACGCCGAGGACATCGTTGTTGATCCTTTCGCCGGTTCCAATGTCACTGGCTCGGTTGCCGAAAAACTCCAGCGAAAATGGATCGCCATAGAAAGCGAAAAGCAGTATTTGGAAGCAAGCAAATTCAGATTTGACAACCTTCAAGACTAATCTTTCCTCTTGACCTTAGCCATTTCATATATTCTCTTCACCCTTTCCACAACAGGCGGGTGAGAATAGTGGAATGCTGCATACAGGGGATGGGGATGGAGGTTCGCAAGGTTGTCCTTTGAGAGTTTAATCAGGGATGTTGCAAGCGCATCAGGTCTCGGCGCAAGATCAACCGCAAACCTGTCTGCCTCACGCTCATGCTTACGGGAAAAAGCGCTGAATAATGGCGTAAAGGGAAACGAGACAATGTTGAATACAAAACCCAGAATGACCAATTCAGCGAAAAACGTATTCCCCTGGATGCCGAATATCTCTGCAAGGATGCCTGCCTTCATGACCCTGAAGGCAATGTACGCACCAGCCAAAGAAAGCGCTTCGAAGACAACGAGCATTTTGATTACATGCTTTTTCTTCCAGTGCCCGCCTTCATGGGCCAGCACTGCAAGCACTTCGTCTTCGTCCATTTTATTCAACAGAGTGTCATAGAGTACGATCCTTTTTGTCTTGCCAATGCCGGTAAAGTACGCGTTCGTGTGGTGGCTGCGCTTTGATGCATCTATCTTGAAGACTCGGCTGACCTTTATGCCTGTCTTTTCCATCATGGCCTTTATCCGCTCCTCAAGGGTATCGCCTTCAAGGGGCGTGAACTTATTGAAGAGCGGCTCGATCACGTACGGAGAGATATACATCATGAAAATGCTAAATACAAAGAAGAAGGACCAGACATAAAGCCACCAGAGCTCAGGGCTCTTCTGTATGATCCAGAGCCCGCAGACAAGCACAATCCCCATCAGCACAGTCGAAATGAGCGTTGACTTGATAAGGTCTGTGACCCAGAGCTTCATTGTCATGGTATTAAAGCCATATCTGTTCTCTATTTTAAAGGTGTTGTACAGGCTGAAGGGAATAGAGAGCAGGGACCCTGCATAACTCAGAATAAGAAAAAAGAGTATTCCCTGGATCATGAACAAGGCTGAAAGAGATGATACCCATGAGGAATAGATCGCAAGCAGTCCTCCATAGATAAAGACAAGGGTAATGATGTTGCTGACCACGGACTCGACAAGGCCGACGGTATTATGTTCGATCGTGTACGCATGGGTCTTCTTCAGGAGTTCCTCGTTAATATATTCTTCAAACCCGGGCGGAATGGCGAGGCCCTTCTGCTTCATATGTTTTATATTGATATAGTCCAGCCAGTAGCTTGCGCCCTGTATCAGGATATAGGCCAGCAAAATGAAATAAGCGGATGTTTGCATGGGAGTTAGTCTAACGTCTCGGCACTGTCTAAAAAGAAGCCAGAAATCTCTTTCAAGAGTTCTTTTAGCTCAGGCCGTTTGACAGAAATCAAGTCATTAGAGATATGTTTATGTTCAGGATATGTCGGTAATTTCTTCGCTTTGGGATCATAGGCATTGTCATAGCGAAAAATCAGCGTCCCATCATCAGTCAGATAATTGTACCCGTATTTCAGAACAGTCACACCCTCGGATGCAAGGAGCACAAATTCCTTAAAATGCAGCTTCGATGAATCTGAGAACCTAATAGTGCCAAAAAGAAATGCGGCATCAGGCGGGCGTTCTTCAAATGCAAGGGTTTGAGCTTCAACAAAGGGGCAGGAGGCAATTACTTCAAGAATTGACGAGACATAATCCTTTACCTGCATATCTCGACAGATTCAAGTTCTCTCAGTTCAGCCTCGATATGTCTCGATATTTCAATTTCACCCTCAAGTTCAATGAGCTGCATATCGTTTGCATCTGTATGCTCAACTTCGCCCTTCATGAGTTTTTCGACATCAACACCAAGAGTCCCTGATAGTCTGCTGATCTTCTCTTTCGTTATCCTGAGGGTCTCAATAAGAATGCGCTTTTCCCTGGCCATAGCATGCTTTAAAAGGGGAATAACCATGTCGGATGAATTACTTTTTAATGAAATGGTCTGCATTGACTTCGCCTCCTTTTGCATATTCTACCACTAAACCACAGCCATCGGGTCAACATTTCAGTTCGTATTTTATAATCAACGCGAGAAACCAGGGGGGCTATGTGTCGGTTTAACCCTTCAGCACCCGGCTCAAGAAGGTCTTTGTGCGTTCAGCCTTTGGATTGGCAAATATCTCTTCAGGCGTCCCGATCTCTACGATCTCGCCTTTATCGAACACCACAACCCTATCAGCAACTTCACGGGCAAAAGCCATTTCGTGCGTTGCGATAACTGTTGTCATACCATCGTTGACCAGCCCCTTTATGACCGCAAGCACCTCGCCGACCATTTCAGGATCAAGGGACGATGTAGGCTCGTCAAAGAGCATTGCCTCCGGCTTCATTGCAAGGGCTCGTGCGATCGCAACCCGCTGCTGTTCGCCGCCCGAGAGCTGGTCAGGATAGCTGCTCACCTTTGATTCAAGATTGATCCTCCTGAGAAGCGATACTGCCTGCTCAGTGGCTGCCTCTTTGCTCACGTTGAGAACGTTCATGGGAGATTCGATGATATTTTCGAGCACGGTCATATGAGGGAAAAGATTAAACTGCTGAAAGACCATGCCGACCTTAAGTCGTATTCTGCGTATTGCCTCAAGGTCTCCCTTATCAGGTCTCACCCTTTTGATCGAATGCAGTTCAAGGGAATCGACCAGGAGCTCGCCCTTGTCGAAATATTCAAGGCCATTGATACATCTCAGGAATGTGCTCTTGCCGCTGCCTGACGGCCCGATACAGACAACCACCTCTCCCTTATTGATCTCAAGGTTGATGCCCTTAAAGAGCTGCTGCTCGCCAAAGGTCTTATGTAGATCTCTGACAGTGATCATCGGCGTTTCCCCTTCAGCTTCTCCTCAAGGCGGCGCGCGAAGAGAGAAAGCGGATAGCTCATCGCAAAGTAGAGCACTGCAACGATCAACCCGAGTTCAAAGAATCTGAGGGTCGAGGCAGCCAGTATCGTATAGGTCTTGGTGAGCTCGACCATCGCGATGATCGATACCAAAGAAGAATCCTTAAAAAGCGCTATAAAGTCATTTGTTACGCCAGGCAGCGCAATCCTGAAGGCCTGGGGCAGAATGACCCTTTTCAAGGCCATGCCCTGAGTCATGCCGAGCGACAGCGCAGCCTCCATCTGTCCCTTCGGGATGGCACTGATGCCTGCACGGTACAGCTCTGCTTCATATGCGGCATAGTTCATGCCCAGGCCAAGAAATGCAGCAGCATAAGGGCTCAGGGAAATGCCAATATTCGGAAGTCCATAGTACAGGATATAAAGCTGAATAAGGAGCGGAGTGCCGCGATAGACCTCAATATATGCAATAGCAAGATTGCTGAAGGGCGCCTTACCATACAGCCTCACAACAGTGATAAATAGACCAAGGGTTATGGCAAGTGCCATGGAAGTTACTGAGAGGAAGATCGTCAGGCCAGCGCCTTTCAGGAGCATGGGGAAGAAGGTATAGACCGGAGCTTTCTTGCTCTCCTCGAGTCCGCTGTACCCTGACGACTCATTCATATTCTTATAAAGCTTTTCCTGCGTCTCGTTCCAGAGGTCCCACTTTTCATATATCTTTTTCAGTTCGCCTGATTTGAGGAGTTTCACGAGGATATCGTCTATCGCTTTCCGGAGGTCAACATCTCCTTTGCGCACAGCAATAGCATAAAAACCCTCACCCATCGGCATTCCGGCATATTTCAGTTTCGGGTTCGACTTGCCGTAATATGCAGCAATCGGAAGATCAAGCAATACAGCATCGATCCTGCCGATGGCAAGATCTTCATACGGTTCCACCTGGCCCGGATAGATCCTGACATCTACCCCGCCGATTTTCGTAAGTATATCCTGTGCAACAGTACCTGATAGAGTGCCTACCTTCTTGCCCTTCAGATCATTTGTCGTCTGAATAGCTGTCTCATCTTTTCTGACAACGAGCTGCTCAGTATATATATAGTAGGGCATCGAGAAGAGCACTTCCTGCTCTCTCTGGGGTGTGATCTCTATGCCGTTCATCGCGATGTCATAGTCACCCCTCTGCAGGCCGGGGACAAGGCTGTCCCATGCGTTCTGGGACTGTTTTGCCTTAACGCCGAGTTCGCGGGCTATGGCATTGGCAATGTCAACTTCGAATCCGATCAGCTTTGAAGGATCTTTCGGGTCAGGGAAAATATAAGGAGCGCCGCCCTCGGCGTCAGATCCCCATAGCAGGTACCCTCGCTTTTTAATCTCATCTATCGCGTTCAACTTTGACTGAGACGGCACAGCCCAATAGAGCAGCAGCCCAAGCCCAATCAGCAACGAAATTATTCTAAGATAACGTCTCACATAATCCTCACCGGATACGGTATATCAAAGACTCTGAAAGGGTCAAGACCTGAAGTCACAGAAGACACAAGATTAATGCTCTCTTGCCACAAGGACCTTCGATCTTCATATCCCTTTTGTCATTCCGGCTTGTCCGCTTGCACTCCCTTGTGGTGTGGAATCTTTCTTTAAGAAGGATTCCCGACGCGCTTCGCTTGCGGGAATAACATACTTTTGTGAGTTCCTTACATTACGCAACATCCAGCAAGTCGTCCTGATTCTGATATAATCGTGGAAAGAATTGGGAGGTGCTCTATGGCAGCAAAGGATAATAAGAAACTGGTAAAGAAAGCGAAAGAACTTATGGAAGATGAGGGCCTGGCCAATGGCCTGTCGGAGATGCTCGAAGACAAGAGCGGCCATCTTGGGTTCCTTCTGAGCACATTAAAGAAGAGGCATAAGACCTTTTCACCTTATGTATTAAAAGGTATATCTGTTTATCGCGAGCCTGCCACAATAGACAAGAAGACAGCAGAACTTGCAGCAATCAGCGCAGCAACAGCGCTCAGATGTGAACACTGCCTTGATGCACATATGGGCAGGGCAATGGAAGAAGGTGCGACCTTAGAGGAGATCCTTGACGTGATGCTCATCTCAGCAGCCATCTGTGAATCATCTACGCTTTCCGTTGCCTTTAGAAAGTTCAAGCAGTTTGAGGGAAAACAGGAACGACAGACGAAAAGAGCTTAATCAGATGGTCTCAGCACAACGAGTGTCGCGCCCCAGCTTCCAGCAGTTTCGTCAGCGAGTTTAAATGAGACGACCTCAGGCAGTCTCCTCAGAATGGCATGCACCGTCTCTCTAAGCATTCCTGTTCCCTTCCCGTGGATAACCCTCACCCCAAGGATGCCCTTCATCCTGCATTCATGCAGGTAATCAGGAAGCAGATCCTTTACATCTCCCGGATGAAATGTGTGGAGGTCAAGAACTCCGTTGATCGGAAATTCAACAGGCTCAGGCTCTGATATATTGTCTTTTTCCATGCAGCCGCCACAGATAAAGATTACTTCTCAAAAAGCTTCTTGTACTTCCCGTATCCTTCCTTCTCGAGATCTTCCTTTGGAATAAAGCGGAGTGCTGCCGAGTTCATACAGTACCTGAGACCAGTGGGCTTTGGCCCGTCATTAAAGACGTGACCAAGATGGGCCTCGCCATGTTTGGACCTCACCTCTGTCCGTGTAGTGAACCAGCCCCGATCCGTCTTCTCAACGATATTCGATGGCTCAAGGGGTCTGATAAAGCTCGGCCAGCCAGTGCCGGAATCATACTTGTCGAGCGAACTGAAGAGCGGCTCGCCTGAGACAATATCAACATAGATCCCAGCCTTCTTATTGTCTGCGTATTCATTACTAAATGCAGGCTCTGTGCCATCCTCCTGGGTCACTTTGTACTGCAAAGGAGTAAGTCTCTTTTTCAGTTCCTCTTTAGATGGTTTCATATATGTTTTCGCTCCCTGCGCATCAGCATTCTTGTTTGCCTCTGCATTAGCAATGGAAATACTCCCGATAAGAATTAAGAACAGAATTAAAATTATCTTTTTCATAACGTTATCCTACACCCCTTTCATGAAGAAAATATGAAAACCTGTTTATGCGATTATCTTGCAGTTTTTTCTCTTCATGCTATCGCATCATACATCGACACCAATTGTCGTATATTAATTATACCACGAGCTCTATAACGGTCTCCTTTTGCATTTGAAGCATTCCCTGCAGTCTGCTACAATGACTTCAGAAGGAGATACACCATGGCGTGGAAATGCCCCCAATGCAGACAGACCAATGATAATGAACTGAAGAAATGCACCTGCGGATACGCGTTTTATGAAGTGCTCGGGTTAAAAGAGGATGCGCCTGCCCAATCAGTTGAGCAGACGTATAAGTATCTGATCAAGGTCTGGAAAACACCGGCAGATGCACATGGCGACCTCTCCCGCAGCAAATTGGACGAGCGAGTCAATAAGATCAATGATGCGTACGCTGTCTTCAAACAGATACACAAAGGACAGGACAGCGGAGTAAAAGACGGCAACACAAAAAAGATTGCTGTAGGAGTTGGTATTGTATTGCTGTTCATCGCTACAGGAATTTTCTTTTTATCGAATCAAAAATCCGGTCAGCCGATTGTTGCGCCAGTCTCCCCGCCCGATCAGATGGCTGTGCCTGAGAAAAACGTTTCTGCTCCGCCATTGCAATCTATTCCTGTCCAGCCTTCAACACAGCCGCTTTTGCCTGAAAGAAGAAGCGACGCCCCTGACATGAGTGCTGACAAGACTCCTGACTGGGCGATAGCGTCAGTGAAAAAGTCGCACATACTTGACCGCTCTGCAACCGTCGATACCCTCATGAACAAATGGACGAAAGAAAATTCCGACAAACTCCAGGTCATCGGCTGGATCGCAAGAAAGGTGGATGAGAAATCATTCCTTGTCACTTACACAGCGACTGATGGTGTTACACCCACCGGCTTCTATTTTGAGGTCAATATCGAGACAGGCGAGATCAGGAATATTGCCGGCAGTGCTGACCTTCAGCAGAAATACGGCATAAAAGGAAATTGATTATGCTGGTCCTGCAGTGCCGTTCTTTTTTTCTCGTCACAGTCCTGACGTGCATAATCACCCTGGCCGCTGGATGCGCAACGTTCGAAGGCCCGAAGATTGAGAAGCCTGTTGACGATCTCACCATAACAAAGTCCATAGAAAACAAAATGGCAGCTGATCCGGAGCTCAACAGGTTGAATATCAAGGTTGTATCCAGGCAGGGAGAAGTGACCATGAGCGGCACGACACCGAGCAGGGAGATCAAGACACGCCTTATAAAACTTGCCCTCTCTGTGCAGGGTGTAAGGTCTGTTAAAGATGACATTAACATAAAGAAACCATAGTGATTTCCAATTGTGATTTATTAAGCACACAAACAAAAAGATCTCGCTAGAGCAAACATCTTTGAGCAGCTCTCTCCTGAAAAACTCTTCACTTCGATTTCCTTCTCGCATCCTCTTGCAGTATAATGAAGCAGCACCATTTTTGCAGGAGGTATCATACATGAGTTTTAGACCACTCCATGATTGGGTTCTGATCAAAAGAAGCAACCCTGAAGAAAAGACCAGCGGCGGCATTATCATTCCTGACGCTGCCAGGAGTAAACCGACTGAAGGCGTTGTCGAGGCCATCGGTCCCGGAAAATTCGAAAAGGAAAAGGGCAAGGGCAAAAAAGAAAAGAAGTTTGTGCCTACGGTATTGAAGCCAGGTCAGCACGTCATGTTTATAGATTACATGACAAAAGAGATTGTGCTTAATGGCGAGGAGATTACGCTTATCCAGGAGGATAATATTCTCGGCGTATTCGAAAGCTTCGGTGCACTCGCAGTCAAAGAAAACTATCATATGGAAGTCAAGAAGGACCATCCGCCAATGGTCCAGGCTGAAAAAGCCAGGGCCAAGACAAAGAATAAATTCGAAGCTGAAGTAACGTTCAGAAAGATTGCAAAGACAGGCAAGGCTATTAAACAGGTTAAGGCAGAAGTTAAAACTAACGCGAAAAAATCAGCCGCACAAAAAAAGGAGAATAAAATGAAGAAAACTGTAAAGAAGGCCGCTCCCAAAAAGGTTGCTGCTAAAAAAGTTGTTGCAAAGAAAGCCGCTCCAAAAAAGGTTGCTGCTAAAAAAGTTGTCAAGAAAACTGCCGCGAAAAAGAAATAACTGCCGTCCAACAAATAAGAGCGCGGATGCATGTCTTGCACCGCGCTCTTATTTGTCTCAAATTCCGGAATGTTACTGGTACATAATTATTTCGAGTGCCCGAATTCCTTCATTTCTATAAAATTTCCGGCGCGCCTTCTGCTGGAAAGTCGGCCTTTTTCATTGCTGCCTTTATCTTATCAATATCCGTCTTAGCATCATCATAAATAATGGTCATGGTGGCGTTCACCATGTCTTCATCCACAAACAATATGCCGGGCATGGACTTGGCTGCGTCACTGGCCGCCATGGCTGAGAGGCTCAAGTTATGCCAGGCACCCTCACCTTTATCTTTTGATCCACTGCAGAAGAAATCGACGCAGTTACAAAGATCATCATGAAAGCAATACGTATCACAAAAGTATTTTTCCCTGTTGTTATCATCCGGCTATTTTCTTTCAGCGGTTGCGCAGTTTTTCCAAAGCTTCCTTAGCAGCATGAGCAACGATGCGGTCAGGGTCTGACACTGCCTTTTCAAGAGCCTTCTCTGCGGTCTCTCCGCCGATCTGGCATAGGCTTCTCGCAACATTCTTCCTCACCATATAGGAAGGATCACTCATTGCTGCAACAAGTTCGTCAACTGCCCCGTATGCACGGAGTAGTCCCAGAGCCTTTGCAGCGCTTTTGCGTACCCATTCTTCAGGGTCCTTGAGCAACGGTTTAATGTCAGGAATAGCTTCAGAGGCGCCGATCATGCCGAGCGCAAATGCCGCGTTATTCCTCACCGCTGAGTTCCTGTCATGAAGGGCTTGTACGAGCGGTTTTTCTGCCCTTTTGTCCTTGGCCTTTCCAAGGGCTTCAGCTGCCTTTGCCCGTTCAAGGCCGGGTCCGTTCTTAAGAGAAGAAATAAGTTCATCTATATTCATACGTCTCTCCTTGCTATAAAAGCAATCATTCGAAGCTCATATGCGCAAAGAGCTTCTCTGTTTATGCGCACTTACCTCTGCAGCGCTTGTACTCTTATTCGCATTTACTTCTTTTCGCGCATACGCTTTTTCTCTTTATACTGCCCATTTGATAAGTCCGGGCACAAAGGGATTCGCAAGCAGATCGTGCTTCGGCAGAATCCTTATCGAGAACCCCTGCATCCCGCTCAGCGTGCAATTAATACAGCCCGAGAATTCATACTTGCCATCACTCAGTTTTCTGATGTCTTTAAGGCTGTCCGAAACTCCATCGGTGATCATACCTGTGTTGTCCAAAAGCCCATGAAAGACCTGCAGATCAATATGATCAGGGTTAATTTCTCCAAGATTCACGGTTGCGAGCACTGTCAGGCAGTGTCCGATCATCACTTTTTCCTCGGCATCCGATCGTATGTCCTCTATCTTTATTTTCGACCACTTCCCTGCAATGCCGTCCTTGAACCCGGCAAGCGCCTTTGCATTTTCGAAGTTATTTTGCGTAACAAGGCGGAATCGACTCTCCGCCCTGTTGTAGCATTTCTCTGTGTATTCAATAACCATCCTGTTGGTATTAAATACAGGATAAAGATTCCTGATAGAATCCTTCATGTAATGTATCCAGCCGCGGGGCAATTTGTCTGTTCTGGTATAGAAGAGCGGGATGACCTCCTTTTCAAGCAGGTCATAGATGGCATTTGCCTCAATATCATACTGGTAGTTGATGTCTGCGTATTCGTCCACCTTGCCGATCGCCCAGCCAATGCCAGGCTTGAACGCCTCATCCCACCAGCCGTCAAGGATGCTCATATTCAGGACGCCGTTGACTGCGGCCTTCATGCCGCTTGTGCCTGATGCTTCGTAAAGCCTGCGAGGCGTGTTGAGCCAGACATCAACGCCCTGCACAAGGTAGCGCGCAATGGCAATATCATAGTCCTCAAGAAACACTATGCGCTTTCTGAACTCCTCTTTTTGGGAAAGGTGAACAAGCTCACGTATAAGTTCCTTGCCTGGAGTGTCCTTGGGATGCGCCTTGCCGGAAAAGATGATCTGCACAGGGGTCTTCTCATTATTTAATATGCGGGCAAGCCTGTCCGGATGACGCAGAATAAGATCAGCTCTTTTGTATGTAGCAAACCTCCTGGCAAAGCCAATAGTGAGTATCTCTGGGTCGAGGACCTCTTCTGCTGTCTTGATCTCGGTAATCGGCGCACCGCGGCCGATGAGCTGTTTTTTCAGTTTCTTCCGGGCAAAGGATACCAGTCTATCCCTCCTCCTCTCATGGGTTCTCCAGAGTTCCTCGTCCGGTATCTCGTCAACGTGCTCCTTCTTGTTCATGTTCTGCGGCTTCCGGATCCAATCTTCTCCCATGTACCGATAGTAGAGCGACGCCACGTCATGAGATATCCAGGATTTGTGATGAATGCCATTCGTGATCGATGTGATCGGAATCTCTTCCTCGGGAAGTCCGGGCCATATGTGTCTGAAGATATTCCTTGAAACATGTCCATGGAGCTTGCTCACGCCGTTGGACTGTTCAGAAAGATGAAATGCAAGAGCTGCCATGGAAAAGCCATTATGCCGGTTCTCGTAACTGTCTGCGCCCAGGGCAAGAAAATCATCCCAGCTGATGCCCAGTTCCTTTACATAGTCAAAGAAATATTTCCTCATAAGGTCAGAAGGGAAAACATCAATGCCTGCAGGCACTGGCGTGTGAGTAGTAAATACGCCGCCGGCCCTTACAACCTCTATCGCCTGTTTAAAGGACATCTTCTGTTCCTGCATCAGAATCCTGATGCGCTCGAGCCCCAGAAAAGCTGAATGACCCTCATTCATATGACAGACTGCCGGCATAATGCCAAGCTGCTCGAGCATCCTTATGCCGCCGATACCGAGCACCATCTCCTGCTGCATCCTTTTTTCGTTGTCTCCGCCATAGAGTTCGTCAGTAATGTCATGGGCAGGTCCTGTGTTCAGCGGAATATTTGTGTCCAGAAGGTAGAGCCTGACGCGGCCGACATTCGCCAGCCATGCCTTTGCATACACCTTTCTGCCTGACAGGTCAACAGACACGACAAGATTTTTGCCATCCTGGTCTTTCACCTCTTCAATGGCCATATTGTAGAAGTCGTTGATCGGGTAGCTTTCTGCCTGCCAGCCGTCATAGTTAAGGTGCTGCCTGAAGTACCCGCACTGGTAAAGGAGCCCGACACCGACAAGGGGTATGCCAAGATCAGATGCTGATTTTAGATGGTCTCCGGCAAGGATGCCGAGGCCGCCTGAATAGATGGGCAGGGCCTCAGTAATACCAAACTCAAGAGAGAAATAGGCAATGATCGCATCCTTTTTCCCAAAGTGCTTGTCATACCATTTTGGTTCCTGCATGTACCGCTCAAACTTTTCCGTCACTCTGCGGTAATGGGCAAGGAATCCATCGTCCTTCGAGAGCTCATCGAGCCGCTCCTGGCTGATCATACCGAGGATTCTGACCGGGTTATGGTCAGCTTCCTCCCAGAGGTCATGATCCATTCTCCTGATCAGAGAAACTGCCTCATAATCCCAGCTCCAGTTGAGATTATAGGCAAGTGTTCTCAGTTTCTCTATACTCTCAGGAATCTTTGGTATGACTCGAAAGGTCGTTACAGGTCTCATAAGTCTCCTTTATTTTGAGTATATGAGCATATGGATAAATGCTTACAAGCGTTACTGCATTTATAGTTTGTTATATTAACGGATTGCTGTCTTTCCAGCTTTATCCGTTTACACCATTACCTTCCTCTGCTTATATTTTCCCTATTTCGCCAATAAATTCAATAGGTTTTTTCAATGCATCAGATCGTTCCTCACACTCTTAGCCATAGAATATGAACTCATTGCTATAAGCCCTGCTTACGTATTGACAAGTTAAGGAGTACCGAATAAACTTAACCTATAATTATAATTTTAGACAGGAGGTTGTTTATGATTATCAGGAGAATTCACTTATTTTTCGTGACTGCAGTATTGGCAGTGGTTCTTGTTGGAACAGCAGGGCTGTCATTTGCAGAAAAGCCAACGGTGCTGGCTCCGTGCAAACAGTGTCACCAGCCTGAAAAAGACGTGGTAAGAGGCACCCTTGTATCAGTTTCAGAAAAGTTCAGGACCATAAATGTTCAGGTGGGTCAGAAGCTCGTATGGATCATCAATTACGGTGAAGACCTGACGATCATGGGCGCTGACAAGCTCATGTCGATCTCCAAAGATAGAGAGATTGGCATCAAGTTCACCGGAGACGAGAAAAAACCTTACGCAGTAAGCCTGACCGTAAAACCACCTGTCAAGGTTTCTCCCGAAAAACTCGTCTCACTTGAAGAAATGACAAAGCTTGTGGCCGAGGGACCTGGAGCCGGCGGATATCTGCTTGTGGACTCAAGACCAAAGCCGAGATTCAACGAAGGACACATTCCCCATGCTGTTTCTCTTGACAATGCGAAGTTCGATGAACTGAAGGAAAAGGCTCTTCCAAAGAACAAAGATATTCTTCTGATCTTCTACTGCGGCGGCGTTACCTGAAGGATGAGCCCAGAGTCTGCCCGTCGGGCAGAAGCAGCAGGCTACACCAAGACAAAAGTATTCCATGACGGTCTTCCTGCCTGGAAAAAGGGAGGCAATCTATTAGTTTCAGAACCAACAGCAATCAGAGAGCTGATGGACAAGGACATTGCCCATGTAATTATTGACCTGCGGGATGTTAAGGAAGCTGAGAAGGGCTTCATCCCCGGAGCGGTCTCCATTACTGCAAAAGATCTGGCAGCAGCAAAAGACAGGTTCCCGACTGACAAGTCTGCACCTATCATTCTCTATGCAGACAAGCTTGATGAAGAAGCATTCAAGACTGTAAGGACCTGGGGATATGGCAATACGTCTCTGCTGAACGGCGGCATTGCAGCCTGGACAAAGGATAGCGGCAAAACAGACAAAGGAAAACTCGCTGCCACCATATCGTATGTGCCAAAGCCAAGGCCAGGCGAAATAGCGATCGAAGAATTTAAGACAATTGCAGAAAAAGGTTCTCCTGACAAGTTGATTCTTGATGTCAGGGAATCTGATGAAACCGCAAACGGCATGATCAAGGGAGCCACGAACATTCCTGAAAGCACCGTAAAGAACAGGTTCAAGGAACTGCCAAAAGACAAGGAGATCATCACGCACTGTGCCACTGGTATCCGTGCTGAGAGCGTCTTTGAAGAACTTAAGGAAGCAGGCCTCAAGACCCGTTTTCTGAATGCAGTTATCCAGATTGACAAAGACGGGAAATACGAAATAACAAAGAAGTAATATTCTGACGCTCAACAAGGCAGGCAGCTCAAGAGCCTGCCTTGTTGAGCACACATATTGAGGCTTCAATGCGTTTTCCTCAGATCCGTTGCCCGATTTCTGGTATGTATTTCCCGGCCAAGTGCTTCCCTGAGATTTCGCTGCTCCTTATTGATGAGCCACTTTACATTTTCTGCAATAATCCTGCAAAATCAATAACATAAATATGTGTATTGACCAGACGGTATTCATCTTTGAATATCAAATACGATTGAAAAAACACTGACAGGGGAACCAATATGATTTTCGGGCAATTGAACCCATGAATAAAGACCACAATATACAATGGCACAAGGCCAAGATCACGAAGAAGGACCGGTGGATGCAGAATGCTCACAGGTCGCCGCTCATCTGGATTACAGGCCTGTCAGCCTCTGGCAAGTCCACTGTCGCTACAGAACTTGAGCACAGACTGTTTCATAACAAGATCAACACCTTTGTCCTTGATGGCGACAATGTGCGCCACGGACTCTGCAAAGATCTTGGTTTCAGTGCTGAAGACAGAAAAGAGAATCTGCGCCGCGTCGGAGAAGTTGCCAAGCTGCTTGTTGATGCCGGTGTGCTCACCATAGCAGCCTTCATATCTCCCTACACTGCAGACAGGGATGCAATCAGGGCTCTTTTCGATGCTGATCACCAGGAGTTCATTGAAGTGTATGTCAAGTGCGATATCGCTATCTGCGAAGAGCGTGACCCCAAAGGTCTTTACAAAAAAGCCCGAAAAGGCGAGATCCTCTTCTTCACCGGCATATCCGACCCCTATGAGCCTCCGACATCCCCTGAGATCACCATAGAGACCGACCTTCTTACCATTGACCAGAGCGTAGAGAAGATCTTCGGATTTCTTAAGACAGCGAAGATAATATGAGTCTTTACAAATGATACATATTATCGGAGAAAGACTCTCTTCTGTCCTTCCGGAACTGCTCAGCATATCCCGAGAAGCAGGCCAGGCAATCCTGAAGGTCTATGATTCTGATTTTGCCGTCGAACAGAAAGATGACAAGAGCCCGCTTACGCTTGCGGATAGACACTCGCACGAGATAATAGCAAGCCGGCTTGCCGAATTGCCGAATTGCCAGCTGCCTCTTCTGAGCGAAGAAGGAAGGCATATGCCCTACGAAGAGCGGAAGGCATGGGATACGTTCTGGCTGGTCGACCCTCTTGACGGCACCAAGGAATTTGTAAAGCGCAATGGTGAATTTACGGTGAACATTGCTCTGATACAGACCGGGCGACCTTTGCTCGGCGTCATATACCTGCCGGTGAAAAATATCTTCTACTTTGCTGCTGAGGGTCTGGGCTCCTTCAAGCTGGAGCAGAGTACTATGCTCTCTTCAGGATCCCTGGATATGATCCTCAACTCTTCAACAAGGCTCCCTATTGCCTCTTGCACCTTGCACCTTGACCATCGCGTTACGGTCATCGGCAGCCGTTCACACATGTCACCTGAAACCGAGCAGTTCATCAATGACCTGAAGACAAAATATAGTGAGGTCGATTTTCTGGCTGCAGGGAGTTCACTCAAGTTCTGTCTTGTTGCCGAAGGCAGGGCAGACATGTACCCAAGGTTCGGCCCCACCATGGAATGGGACACTGCAGCAGGACAGGCAATTGTAGAGCAGGCAGGCGGCAGGGTCCTCAGGGCTGATTCACAGGAGCCTATGTCATATAACAA
The DNA here is from genome assembly GCA_947085015.1 of uncultured Nitrospirota bacterium. Lineage (GTDB taxonomy): Bacteria > Nitrospirota > Thermodesulfovibrionia > Thermodesulfovibrionales > UBA6898 > UBA6898. Next base: position 90,158 of record CAMTUV010000007.1, on the reverse strand, counting down.
GGAGAATCTTCTGAATCCCAGCTTTATTGTTTATCGTCCGTAACAGCTGACTTTCACAACAACCAATACTGCGATTTATCGCGGCTTTCCTTTATAATAGAATTACCTATGCAGAACATCCGTCATCTTGCTGTAGAAGATCTGCCCAAAATGCCGTTGATGATCAACGGTCTTTCCTCGCGCTTTATCCGCGAACACAAGGTAATTCCCCTTGAACTTAAGAATCACATTTTTACAGTCGTCATGCCGCTGCCTCTGGACAGCATGGTTATCGATGCACTGAGGGTGGCAACCTCGGCTGAGGTCGTTGTGCATTCCGCAGACGAGAAGGTCATAGACGATTATCTGGCAAAGTTCTTTGGACAAGAATCCCAGAACATCAACAAGATCATTGAGGATATGGGAGACAAGGGAATTGAGTTCATAAGAGACGAAGAAGAGGACATCGGGCATCTCCGCGATCTTGCGTCCGAAGCCCCTATCATTAAACTGGTCAATTTGCTCATCACCCGGGCAGTTGAAGACAGGTCGAGTGACATCCACATAGAACCCTATGACGACGAGTTAAAGATCCGATATCGAATCGATGGAGTACTCCACGATGTGGAATCCACACCCAAGAGGCTTCAGGCCGCCATTGTATCAAGGATCAAGATCATGGCGAGGCTCAACATTGCCGAGCGCCGACTTCCCCAGGACGGCAGGATTAGGCTGAAGGTGGGAACTCAGGAAGTAGATCTGCGGGTCTCTACCATACCGGTGCTTCACGGAGAAAGCGTCGTTATGAGGATCCTCAGAAAAGAGGGAATAACCATTGATCTCGATCTCCTGGGATTTCCGCAGAAGGTGCTCACTGATTTCAACAGACTCATACAGAAGCCCAACGGCATTATACTGGTCACCGGCCCGACCGGTAGTGGTAAAACTACGACGCTCTACGGTGCGCTCGACAAGATCAACTCACCAGAGAAGAAGATCATCACAGTAGAAGATCCTATTGAGTATCAGCTAAAGGGTGTAAACCAGATCCAGGTGAAACCCCAGATCGGGCTGAACTTTGCCGGTACGCTCAGACATATCGTGAGGCAGGACCCCGACATTATCATGATCGGTGAGATCAGGGATCTTGAAACTGCAGAGATAGCTATCCAGTCTGCGCTAACCGGCCACCTCGTCTTTTCCACCCTTCACACAAACGATGCGCCAAGCGCCATCACGCGGCTTCTTGAGATGGGCGTGGAGAACTTTCTCCTGTCATCCACGATCAGGGGAGTGCTTGCCCAGAGACTCGTACGTGTGATCTGCCCTTCGTGCAAAACAGAGGACCATGATACCGCAGCCGGCGAGGAGCTCAGGCTCCTTGGCTTACCGGCGGATACCGGGCTTTTTATCGGCAGGGGCTGTGAACACTGCAGCGGCACAGGCTATTACGGCCGGTCAGGCATATTTGAACTCATGGTAAGCGATGAGGAGATCCGCAAACTGATCCTCAAGAATGCCGACTCAAACCAGCTCAGAGGATCTGCCGTCAGAGGTGGAATGATCACCCTGCTTTTGGACGGCACGGACAAGGTAAAGGCAGGCATCACAACCCTGAGCGAGGTGCTCAGGGTCACCCAGGAGGTCTGATTGCCTGTCTTTTCCTACAGGGCAACGACGCAGCAGGGCGAAATCATCGAAGGCGTTATCGATGCGCCGGATGAACTCTCTGCAATAGCGCGTCTTAAGGGCACAGGTGCTATTCCGCTCAGAATAGCAACAGCAGCGAGCAGTCCAAAAAAGAATCTGTCCCTTCCGTTCGGCATGAAAAAGAAGAGAGACGCAGTGCTCACCTTCACGACAGAACTGTCAGCGCTTCTCGGAGCAGGCCTTGCCCTCGACAGAAGCCTCAATATTCTTGTCGAGATATCATCGAGCAGGGAAATGAAAGGGATCATCCAGTCGATTCTCAGGGCGATACGGGAAGGAAGTTCCTTCTCTGAGGCGCTCAGAAAACATCCGGACTATTTCCCGAATATCTATGTCAATATGATCAAGGCCGGAGAGGCCGGAGGCGTACTCGACCTCGTGCTGGACAAGTTAAACGAATTTCTTGAGTCCGCAAAAGAGCTCCGCGAGAGCGTAGTCTCGGCTATGATCTATCCCTTGATCCTGGTCTTTACAGGAGGAATTTCTATCATAATTCTGCTCGCCTATATCCTGCCCCGTTTCAGCGTGATATTCGATGAATTAGGCGGCGCGCTTCCTCTGTCGACCAAGCTCCTCCTTCTGTTCAGCGGGTTCCTGAAATCCTACTGGTGGCTATTTCTGATCGCCTTTATTGCATCGTACCTTCTGTTCAGGACCACCGTCAGCTCTGTGCAGGGCAAGTTCCGCTGGGATGGAGTCAAGCTCAAGCTCACGGGTGAGATCATCCGCAAGCTGGAAACGGCCCGTTTTGCGCGGACGCTTGGGACGCTCCTGAAAAGCGGCGTGCCTATGCTACAGGCCCTTTCCAACGCAAAAGACGTGATCAACAACAGTGTCATCTCGACGTCGATCGATGAAGTATTCAGAGGAGCCAAGGAGGGCAAGGGCATTGCAGATCCGCTGGTGCGCACAGGGGTATTCCCGCAGCTTGCACTCTCGATGATAAAGGTAGGCGAAGAGACAGGACAGCTCGACGAGATGCTCCTCAAGGTGGCACAGACCTATGAAAAGAGCCTCCGGGTCGAGATCAGGAGATTCATGGGTCTCCTTGAACCTGCCATGATCCTCTTTATGGCTGTGGTAATAGGTTTCATCGTCATCTCCATGCTTACGGCGATATTCAGCATCACGGAACTCCCCTTCTGAAGATGGGGTGCATAGGACAGGGGGCAGAAGCTCAATGCCAATTGACCATGCTGCCCTCTATCGTTTATTCTGTGATTCCTGTTCAGCCTCGCCAGCAGAGTCTATGAACATGACCGCGCAGACAAGAAACAGGCAGACTGGCTTTACCCTCCTTGAACTGATCGTTGTACTCTTTCTCATGACGCTGATCGCAGGCCTGTCTCTTGCGCTTTTTTCAAACCGCTCATCCTCAGCCGCGCTCGATGCATCAGCCAGAGAACTGGTTGCTATGATGAAACGGGCCCGCTCAGCCTCGATCGTGAATGGGCAGGTGCAAACAGTTATAGTTGACCTCGACAGCAGCAGATACGGTCTTGAGGGAAAAGGTTCAAAGGCATTCAGCAAGGACGTTACGGTCTCGGTCATGCTCCCTTCTGCCGAAGAAATGAAAAGCGGGAAGCATCTTTTCAGCTTTGATCCTGCGGCCGGCCTCGAGGGGAAAACTATTCTTATTGCAATCCCGCGCCGCTCCCTGCTGATTCGCATCGATCCGGTCGTTGCAGCACGGATCGAAAAGATACCGCCCTTATGAAGCTTGCCGAGAAAGGCTTCACTCTCTTTGAAGTGCTGGCCGCAACCGCGTTGGCAGGCATCGCCCTCGTTGTAATCCTTCAGCTCTTCTCTGCTGATCTCCGGGCCCTTGCAGCGTCGGACGATTATGTCAGGGCATCAGCAAAGGCAGATGAAAAACTCCGCGAAATCATAAGCGGCGACCTCGGCATACGCACCTGGGCCGAAACAACCGATGATGGGCACAGGATAGACTGCTCGGTTTCGCCCGTGCTTGCCGAAAGGACTGCGGGGCTTACTGCAGGACTGTACGAAATAGTCCTCACACTCCATTGGACGAGCGGTTCAAAAGAACGGGCAATTTCACTCCGCACCATGAAGACAGCAGGACGAAATCAATGAGGCAACGCTATCATCAAAGAGGTTTCACTCTTCTAGAGCTTCTGATTGCCATCGCCCTCCTCGGCATCATCATGCTGATCGTGACTGGTGTCATGCGGCTTGCCCACCGCTCGGTTGAGTCAGGAGAACGAAAGATAGAATTGATCGAGAGGATAAGGACCACACTCAGCACGGTCAAGAGTCAGGTGCAGTCCTCACTGCCCTTTATCACCGGGGAGGGAGGGGCCCAAACATCTGTCTTCTCAGGCACGAGCGGTTCCCTCAGTCTTGCCACGACCTATTCTCTCTGGTCCGGGCAGGGAGGGTTCGTCACTGTTTTCTATGCCGTCGAACCCGACAATGACGGGCAGCTCTCTCTCACCGCCTCCGAACAGATACGAGATGCCGGACAGAAGCAGAAGGCTGTATTGCTGACTGCCTTCGATGAAATCCGTTTTTCCTATTTCGGGCGCGATAATATTTCCGAAGAAGGCCAATGGCAGGAACATTGGGACAATAATTCGAAACTGCCGGAAAAGGTCATGCTCTCGATCACGAAAGATGATAATAAACTCTCGCTTATTATCCCCCTTATGGCGCGGGGGAATGATGACTGGATCAGTCTGCAGGGAACTGCGGCAATAAAATGAGAGGTCAGGCCATGGCAGAACAAAGGGCGTCGCGCGGCATTGCCCTTCTGATCGTACTCTGGATAATAACGATCCTTATGGTCCTTGCCTTTTCTTTTACTTCCCTCACCCGCACAGAGTCTTTCGCTGCCCTGAACTTCAGAGTGATGATCGAGAAGCGATATCTCGCCGAGGCCGGTATCGAGAGGGGTATCATCGAGCTCCTGCTTCGCAGGCAGACTCCGGAGGCCGACAAGACCGATATCTGGAAGACCGACGGGCGGCTGTCTGTCATGGATATAGGTGACAGCCATTGTGCAGTCAGCATAACAGAAGAATCAGGCAAACTCGATATCAACATGCTCACAGATGCATCTGGTATAATATTGAAAAATGCACTGATCATGAGGGGATCAACAACCGATGAGGCCGATACGATCGTCGATTCATTGCTCGACTGGAAAGATAGCGGAGACAGCGACTCGCACAGGCTTCATGGGGCGGAATCGGAATACTACCGGAGCCTTCCCTCTCCCTATACGGCAAAAAATGCAAATTTTGACAGCGTGGAGGAGTTGCTTCTCGTGAAAGGCATGACACCTGAAATACTCTTTGGCCGTCAGGACCGCAAAGGCATTTTTGACCTTCTGACTGTCCATTCAAAGACAGCAAAGATCAACATCAATGCAGCCTCTGAGGATCTGCTTGCCTCAGTACCCGGCATCGGCCGCGAGCGAGCGGCCGCGCTTATTGAGCAGAGGCAGGAAAAGGGAACCCTCAGTACTGCAGATCTCCAGGGCTTGCTGGGACAGGACTATGCCGCTGCAACTGTATATATTGGCATAGCCGGGACACCTGTATATACCATAGATTCCTTCGGATACAGAGAGGCAGGCAAGCCGGGCTTCAGCGTGAAGGCTACCGTAACTTTCAGGGACAACAGCCATTACCGATATCTGTATTATAAGAGCCCTGCAGGGGCTGCCCGGTGACCGGAATGGAAACAGCAAAGAAGATCACTTCTATTGCATCGTATTCTCAGGAGATGGCCGGGAACATATTCCGGTCACTCTGGAACATGCTCTCCTTCAGCGCTGCGGATGAAGCCGTATCCTACAGAAACGGGATGGCAGTATCGCTCGCAAAGGGGCGAATTACTATCGTCTCAGGGGCACGCTTTATCTCCCGCATCTCCATAAGGCATGCCAAGGAATTTACATTCGATCCATCAGGCTTTCCTGACCCGGAAACACTTGCTGCAACCGTAGCCATTGCCGCTGAAGAATTCGGCCTTAAGAATCCCCCTCTCGTGTTTACAGTGCCGAAGTCCTGGACCGTATTCGCGACCAGGGAATTTCCGGCCACGATAATGGAAAACATGAGCGATGCCATAGGTTATGAGCTGGACCGCATGACGCCGTTCAGTGCTGACGAAGCACTCTTTGATTTCAGGATCCTGGGCAGAAAGGCGGGCAGGATCATGGTCCTCACAGCAGCAGCAAAAGCTGATGCCATCATGCCGTATATCAATGCCCTTGCTGACAAGGGAATGGCCGTCACTGGCGTCCGCAGTGAAACAACAGCTGTTGTCACGCTTCTGGAATATCTTGAAGGAATTAAAGATGCCATCCTCCTGAGTGAGACTCCGGACGCCTATGATATTGTGCTGACGCTGAACGCTGCTGTCGAGCAGGTGCTATCCATAAAAAAAGATGGCGAAGGCCGCCTTGACGAGACACTCATGAGAGATCTCGGACCACTTGTCACCCGGCTTAAGCAAGCCTCAACCACTGGTCAGATTGTGCTGCAGTCACCTGATGACGGTTCAGCTCTGGCAGCGTATCTCGGACAGAAAACAGGTTTGACTGTAGTACCGGCAGATACCTTTGCAAAAAAAATACTGCCGGCAGGTTCAGGCGGGCCCGGATCATTTCTGGCAGCAGGCTCTCTGCTTGAGCAGCTCTGGCCCAGGGCTGAGGGACTCGACCTGCAGTCGCGCGGCCTCCGGATAAAGGAAAAGACCCCTCTCCTGTTGACTGTGACCCTAATTCTTGCAGTCCTCACTGTCCTGATCGTCTATATCTATGCCCCGCTCGAAATCGAGAAGAGGCGTTCAGCGGAGATAGACAGACAGATCGCAGCGCACAGAGATGAGGTAAAGAAGGTCGAGACCCTGAAGAAGGAGATAGGGACGCTCACAGCCGATATAGAAACTATCGAAAGCTTCCGAAGCAGACGGCCCCTCAGTCTTGCGATGCTCAGGGAGATAACTTCTCTGATGCCGAACAATGCCTGGCTCACAAGGTTCAGGGTCACCGGGAACAAGGTCGAGATAGAAGGTTACGCAGGCGGATCTGCAACTGAGCTTATACCGAAGATAGAAGCCTCGAAATTCTTCAGCAAAGTTGAGCTTGCCTCTGCAGTGACCAGAGACCTGAAGCTGAATGCCGACCGCTTTGCGATCAGGATGGAGATCGAGGGTGTGAAAAAAGATGAGCAGCCCGGGGCGCAAAAGAAATGAAGAAGAGCAGGCTCATGGTCATTTCAATACCGCTGCTGATCGTCATCTCCCTGCTTCTTCTCTATCAGCGCTATACACTCGTTCAAAAGGATCTTGCCGAGAGCCGCGAGGATCAGGCATTGAAAGTGCGCGTGCTGAAAAAATCGATGGCGCTTATTGCGGAAAAACCTTATCTGGAGAAGAAGGCGGCCACTCTCAGGGAACTGCGTAAGGCCAGCGATAGCAGGCTCACGGATGGCCAGACCATCTCGATCGTTTCTGCAGGTCTCCAGGATACGGTCAGGTCTGTGATCGCAGGCCGCGGCGGATCAATTCTGAGCGAACGGTCGGGCAAGGCAGAAGCCTTTGAAAGTTTCAAGGTCATCACTGTCACCGTAGACTCTGTAATGCCTGATGTCCGAAGTCTTTCTGACGCGCTGTATGCAATCGAAACGCGCACACCCTATCTTATTGTCAAGGAACTCGATGTAAGAGTGAGAAATGTCAGGGCGCCGATGGACCTTTCTGTCCGGTTCGACGTCAGCGGACTTACAGGGACCAACCAATGATCCGGTACATCCTCAGGAACATAAACATAATGAATATGCTTCTGGCATGTCTGCTCGCACTACTGCTCAGTTATGGCCTATACCCCCTTTTCAGCAGGGATATCGGGCTGACACTAACTGCATCAAAAAAAGCGGCTGTGGTGGATGAAGAGAAAGCTCCGGCTTCAGAGACGTTGCCTGTGTTGTCAGATTATGTCGTTATAGCAGAAAAGAATCTTTTTCATCCCGAGAGGATAATCCCTGTTGAGAAAAAAGAGGAAAAGCCTCTGCCAAAGCCTGACTTTGTCCTGTATGGCACGATCCTGGATGAGCAGGTGAAAAAAGTCTTTATGGACGACCTGAAGGTTCCTTACAGCACTCCGGGCAGGGGGAAAAGGCAAAGGGTGCTGAAGCAGGGTGACCGCCTGAGCGGCTTCACACTTAAGCAGATCATGACCGACAGAGTCGTGATGGTTCGGGGAGAGGAAGTCATGGAAGTAAGGCTTGACGACCAGAAGGGTCAGAGGGGAAAGGCAGCGGATCTCGCTTCAGCGGCTCCTGTCTCTGCTCAGACGCCCTCGCCTGCAAAACAGCCGGCAGAAACAGCTATTCAGCGCCAGGCCACTCCTCAGACTCAGCCTGCTCAGACCTTTCGGCCTTCTCCTGAAGACATGCGCAAGAGATTCAGATCTATCAAGAGATAATAAAGGGGACTTCTTTCACGGCAGGGGTTTTTCTTTCTGCTACTCGACGATCAGGTCTTTTATCTTCAGCTCTCCGATCACAATTGTGACTGCATTGCTTTTTTTTACAAAACGGCCGGGATTGGCGAATATGATGAAGTAATTCCTCTTGACCTCCGGAGGCCGCGTCTGCCTCAAAGCACCTACCTTGGGAGAAGAAGGCACACCGAAAACAGCCCCGCTCTTCTGATCCATGAGATAGGGGTTAACCTTTCTGCTAAACAGCGGCGCTGCCTTGTCCTTGTCAAGGACCCTGTACCGGAAATCGAGCATTGAACCGCCCGCAGACTGTCTGATGCTGAGAGCTTCTATGCCCCATGTTTCCAGTAGATATTTCTTCTGATCATTGGCCTGGCCAGGCTGAGCAGGGATAGGATCTGCATATGCAATACTGCCTGTGGGCAGCACGACAAACAGAAACGCGAGGCTCATCAATCCCTCTGTCAGACGTTTCATGCAAAGATAAGCAGCGTGATGGGTTCTTCCGAAAAACATAGGTCTATTATTTACAACATCCTTCCTTGAAATAGCAAGGCGGAGGACATTGCGCCCTCCGCCCATCAAACAACTTATAACAGTTCTTACTGTTTTGTGAAAGACATCGGCAGACTGATTGGACCCTTGCCTGATGCATTCGTTGCCACGACAGTCCACTGATAGTCTGCGTCAGTCAATACCGTCACAGGCGTCACTGAGCAGATACCGCCTGCTGCGCAGCCTGCAGCTGCTGCAGTATATTTCACCCTAATCACCTTCTGCACTACCCCGCCGACCACCCTGTTAACTGACAGCTGATACGCGGTGCCCCCCGCAGGCCCTGTCCATTGGTATGTCGGCGTTGCCGTTGTTATGGCCCCGGTCGGTGCAATAAGTGTAGCAAATCCGGTCCCTGCTTTTCCTATGGCAAATAGTGTGGGAGAACTGAACAGCCCGTCAATGCCTGCCGCGTTCTTTGCCATCACCTGCCATAAATAAGGGGTCCTCTTTCTAAGTTTCAACACAGGCGTCACGCTGCAGACTCCGCCAGCGGCGCAACCCGCCTCAGTTGCGGTGTACCACACATCCCATATTGGCAGACCTGCGGCATCTGTGATATAGAGTCTGTATGAAACTGCTCCTGTAACCGAATTCCATGAATATGCCGGCTTCGGCTTCTTTGCAACTACACCGCTCGGACCGAGCACAACAGGCGTCGGCGGGATTGTATCAACGATAAACGACAGGGCAACGCCCCATGGCCCGTCGCCAGCAGCATTACTGCCACGCACGGTCCACATATGTGGGCCTTCGCTCAATAGCACAGCTGACTCTGCAGAACAGATCCCTGCGTTGCATACTGTGGAACTAAAGACCTCGTCAACTTCAGGAACGCCTGCGGTTGTCTTGACATAAAGCTGATATGAATCAGCTCCCGGAACTTCGCTCCAGATGTAGGTCGGCGTCTTTGTGTTTATGGTCCCTGTTGGAGACGAAAGCACCGGCTGGGTAAGGTCGCCGATATAGATATTGACCATCATGCCGCCCGGTGATGCAAAATCATTCGTCAATCTCAACCTTCTGTCAAAAAGGACTATGGTGCTGACCTTCGTCGGTGTGATGATAGCGTCCATGGTCTTGCCAGCAGGAAGAAGCATACTGACATTTTTCTTCGAGAACGCATACGGGTACCCGTCCTCTGCAATGACATTGAGATAGGGCTCCATTACGGTCGGCACATGACTCTCAAGACCTGCGTTCAGGAACCTGAGCAGTATTCTGTCGTCAGGCATCAGTCCCGCAAACAGGTAAGAGTAAGGTGAAGTGAACGGTTCTCCGTTGATAAGAAAGTACCTTGGCTTGTAATCAATGGTGCTGGTGATACCCCCTGCTGTGCCATACGAGCCGTCTGCAATTGCTGCATGGATGTCAGGCGCTATCTCACTAAAAAGAAGCACCAGTTCCTTGTCAAAGGTGAAGGCTGCTCCGGGGTAGGCCTCGGTCAAAACTGCAGGGGTAACTGTCAGAGCGCCGTACATACCCATCTGCACCTGAACTGATGGATGAGTGCCGCTCTGATATAAATAGGTGCCTGCCTTGACCGGACCAAAGGTATAGGTCTGCATGCCTCCGGCAGCAGCTGCCTCAGCCGCAAATGATCTGACGCGCTGACGACCCTGAGCATCTGCAGGAAAGAATACCGGAGTAATTGTGCCGGGCTGACCATTGATTATAAGAGAAGTCGGTTCAGAGTACACACTTCCCGGAACAGCAGCAGGCAGGCTGTTCCGCACGGTTATATTCAGCGTGTCGCCAGCGGCTGCGGTAAGCAAAGGTCCCGGCACGGTCGGTGCTGAACAACCGGCAAAGGTGTTGTCAGAGCAGCTTGCGTACCCCCACATCTGTACTGTCGTCACGCCATCAGGCATAAGCTTGTCAAAGGCCTGGACATCGAGCCAGTAATCCACAGCTGCTGCCTGCGACATCGCCCCCATAAGGAAAAGGGCGGCGAATGCCATCAGCATCATTGTCATCATGTTCAATTTCTTCATCTTGATCATCGTTCATTCCTCCTTTTCTCAGGGTTTGCTGAGCAGCACCGAGGGAGGTTCGATAATCATCATCGTCAGCATTCCGCCCGGGAATATGTCGTTATTGGTAATTTCCTTCTCATTGTGAGAGTGCCACATGAAGAGGAAGCCGCTGTTGGGGTTAAATCCGCCCTCGCCAGGAGGAAGCGACCCCATGGTTCCAAGAAAAGGGCTGCCGCTGTAAAACTGGCCGTTCATGATCGCCTGCTGGCTCGGCAGGGTTACAGGGAAAGGCTTGCCATGATCAGAGCAGTATTCCTTGGTAGCATCGTCAAAACCGTCAGCCGGGCTGACATCCGTGCAGGTCGTATCATGACAGGGCAGTCCGGTATTATCATCCAGCCCGTCATTGGCAATGCTGCCGAGTACTGCCCCTGTATCTATGCAGGCAGTGTCAATCGCACCGTACACATCCCATCCTATGTCAGCTCCAGTCCATTCAAATAGCGCATCACGCGTGCTGCCTGGAATAACTGTAGTGGTAAAATCAAGGGAAGACAGGTCCTCATTGGCAGGCCCCTTCAGGATTCTGCCGTCCTTTGCAATAGTCCTCGTATGATTGCCGTGTTCGTGATAAGGATGCATATCCCGGCCGCCGCCAACGAGCCTCAGCAGGAGTTTATCGCCCGGCCGCGTCCTCGGCATACAGTTATACGGCTGGGTCGGCAGCCAGGGCACAAAGGCGTCGAGCATAGTGTCAGGCGCAGCCCTGCCGTTGAGGAACCAGTATACAGGGAAAAAGGCTGCGTTATCAGCAGTTCTATTCCCGGTCGCAACCGCAGCATGGATCCGGGGATCTATTTCGCTGATAAAAAAGAGGTATTCATAGTCATATGCGGTATCAGCGCTGTTATAGGCTATTCTGTTCGTAACAGCATTGTATCCCGCAGGACGCACAATAATAACTCCGACGAGCCCCATCTCTATCTGCAGTTCAGGACTGGTGCCGCTGTAATAGGTATAGGTCCCTGGCTCGGCAGCAACAAACGTATACGTGACAACACCACCACCGGGCACAGCCTCGCGGGTCATAATACCGATCGCGCCTCCCGTGGCAGTCACATCAGTCTGTCCCGGAAATATGATCGAGACGTTCTGCGGCATTGCTGCGTTGTTGGTCAGGTTGATCGTGACCGTATCTCCCTGGTTGACGATCATAGTCGGCCCCGGATACTGCATGGTTCCGTTGTTCAGGGCATATCCCCACATAAGGATGCTGTTGCTGTCAGGCGTGATAATATAATCGGCCTTTGCTGTGAGATTAAAGGTATTACCTGTCACCCCGTCTATTGCCGCCTGAGCCTGCATGAGCGGCATCAGCAGAACCATAGCAAGAAGACAGGCTGCCTGCCAAATACTGCGTTTATTCAATCGCATTTTCATGATCCCTCCTCTGCTCATCATAACGCCTGCGGCGGGAGTGTGCCACCCGGGTGTATTATTATTTCAGTCATCATGCCTCCATAATCCTCGGTATCATTGCTCAAATGATTCAGGTTCGTGGTGTATAGGAAATATGTCCCCGGAGCTATTCCTGCGGTATCAAGGATCACATCAGTTGATTCACCGCCTCCAAGGGTTACGGAACTGGTCATGTACGAAAGGTCTGTGCCGTCTGTACCCCTGGATATCCGTGCGCCCTGTCCTACCACCCTCATCGGGATGCCAAGCGAGGACAGCGTAAAATACTCTATTGTAGAAAGGCTCGATATTCTCAAAAGCACCTGGTCTCCGGTGTTCGCCTCAATCAGGGCGCTCACCTTCTGGGATTGAGTGCCGTTGTTCAGAGGAACCCCTCCATCCATCGGCACAGGAAGAGCAAGCGGATTGACAGTATCAGGATAGCCCCTTCCGTTGAGCATGGGGTACGTGTCCTTCAGCAATGCAAACGGCAGCGGCTGGATCGTGAGGCTCTTGTCGTGGAAGATCGGATCAAAGGCCTGCATCTGAATCGGATATTCCCTGTCATAGGCAGTAGTCCCGTCTCCGTCGTTGTACACAAATTTGCCTGCCATGGTCATGTTCTGCTTGGGCAGCACATACAGGTTGCCTAACATGCCCATCTGCATATGCTCTGTGGCCTCGACATGGCAGTGATACATATACGTGCCCGGAGCATTAATATTATAGAAGTACGTCAGGCTGAATCCCATCTTAATGGCAAACGACCCCATGGGCTCTCCGTCAAATATCGGAGCAGCATTGCCATATCCGTGAAAATGAACTGTATGCGGGTCAAAGAGATCGGGCCTCATAGCCATGCCGGCATTGCTCAGCGTAATATACAGGCGCTGCCCTTCCCTTACCCTGATGGTCGGCGCAGCAAACTCGGCTGCGAGCATGCCGTTGGTCATAATGTCTGCATCCGCAAACCCGTCCATATCACCAAATCCGAATATGTACAGCGGTTTGCCGTCAGCCATGGTGACAAAACCGTCACCTGCGCTGAGGTGCACACAGACATTGTCATTGTCTGCATCCCCATCCCCGTCAGTATCAATGCCGTCCGTATCAGGAGGACATTGCGTAAATACCTCTGCACCTGCCTGATCTGCCATGCCGACAAGGAAGATCAGCGTCAGGCATATGAATAACCCTATAAAAGCTTCTTTCATCTTATTCTCCGATCCAGTTTTTCTTTTTATATATATTCTTTTCATGGTCATCACACCTACTCCTTGGTAAAGGCCACAGGCAGATTCTGTGGTCCCTTCCCGCCTGAACCCTTCGGCACCACATACCACTGGTAATTGCCGTTAGCCAGGGCTGTTGCCGGCGTGACTGAGCAGGTTCCGCCACCAGCACATCCTGCCGCAGCAGCCGTGTATTTTGCCTTTATCACCTTCTGGATCTGACCGCCAACCACCAGGCTCACAAACAATTGATAATTGGTCATATCAGCAGAGCCTGTCCATTGATAGGTAGGCATGGCTGCCGTTATTGTGCCTGTCGGCGCAATCGGTATGATGAAGCCCGGCGAGCCCGGCTTTACCAGCGCAAAGACCGCAATCGGACTGAACGCCCCCTCGACCCCGAGCCTGTTTCTGGACATCACCTGCCAGACATAGGGAGCCCTCTTCTTCAGTTTTTTGATTGCAGGAGTAATGCTGCATGTGCCGCCAAGCACGCATCCGGCCTGCTGGGAGGTGTACCATGCGTCATGTATCACCTTGCCCAAAGCGTCCGTAATATAAAGCCTGTAAGCAACCACGGTTGTCGCCTGGCCGGTCACCGCATTCCAGGTAAAGACAACAGGAAGTGAGGTAATTATTCCATCCGGGCTGATCAGCACGGGAGGAGGAGGAGCCACCCGTTCGTCAGCTCCAATATCAAAGCCTGCGCCATACGGCCTTGCCTCTCCGTCATAGTCAACAGACGGTGCGGAGACACCGCCAAACAATGCTGCAGCAACATCCAGTGCAGGCGATAAGTCATTGATATGGTAATTGCCGAGCGAGGCCTGGACCTCCCTGAAGCGCACGGTTATGGCGTTGCCTCCCTCGTCAGTAACAAGAGCTGTCAGGAGGCCGTTCAGGTAATTCAGTATGAACAGGGGGTCTCCTGTGGTGTTGGTGCCGGCGTATCCGGTTGTATCTGTCAGCAAACAGGACTGCGGGTCCAGGCTGCCCGCAACACCGCTCACCTGGAGATCCCATATATCACTGTAAAGGGCGCTCGGATGCGATCCTGCCGGTGTGAGCGCTCCTGCGCCTCCGTTGGTCATGTAGAACGACCTGTTGTTCCAGAGGATGTTATTGAACAGCACAGGGCTTGAAAATGCCTGGCCCGTGTTCGCTGTAAGGGCCGAACTATGGACATTTGACACGATGCCTGCGCCTTGCGGCGTTGAGTCCGCAGTATCTCCCGGCACAACACCTGCTGGGAAGGCATTGGCTGCTGTAGCTGTGCTGTCGTTGTTTGCGATCGTGTTGTTGAAGATATTCACCCTTGCCGCATCCTGAAGCGCAATACCGCCGCCTGCCAGTCCCGCGACATTATTCACGATCATGTTGTTGTATATATTCAGTTCATGCCAGGATGCCGAAAGTGTACCGTTCGTATCTTCTCCATTGAAATACAGGGCCCGTATGCCGCCGCCGTTTCCGACGCCGGCGAGATTCCCCTGGATAAGGTTAGACCGTATGGTCACATTGCCTGCTCCCTCTACTGGCTGCGCAGGAACAATCTCGCCTCCAACAAAGATGCCGGCTCCTTCACCAAAGGCTGCTCCGCCAAAGGCCACCTCATTAAAGATTATGGCGTTATCTTCGATTATGCCGTTATTGCTCAACCCGACATGCGAAATGCCGCCACCGTTGAACCTCGAGAAGTTGGCGCCGATCAGGTTATGACTTATCAGGTAGTTGTCAGACCCGTTATACAGGGATATGCCGCCGCCGCCCTGTATGCCGCCGTTCCTGGATATGTGGTTATAGACAATAGAATTGTTCGTGTTATTCGCCGGAACCTCGGGGAACCCGAGCGTAATGCCTGCCCCGTTATTGCCCTGATTGCCGCTTATCCGGTTATTGCTGATCGTCATATATGAGACATCTGTATATACATATATACCGCCACCTGCGAGCGCTCCGAAAATCCTGAAGCCGTCTATGCGGGTCGGACTTCCTGCATCAAACGTATGTCCAGCATCCCCTAAGACCATGATGCCCGGGGCCTCCATAGCAAGAGGGAGATCGCCACCGAGTATTGTGACCACCTTATCATGCCAGGCCTTCAGCTTCGCAGCAGGGTTAGGGTTGGCAAAGATAACCGTCGAACCGATTCCTGAGCCCTGCAGCGTGACGGCCTTGTACATGATTACGTTTTCGTTATAGTTGCCCGGAGCCACGATCAGCAGATCGCCGTCTGAGGCAGCGTCGATAGCTGCCTGGATCGCGCCTGCACCTTGTGATACATGGACCACATTGGCGCAGAGGCTGGTGCTGACATGCACTGTTATGCCCATCAGCGATACATTGGCATTGTCACCCCGGGTAACCGAAAGCTGGCCGGTAGATGCCCCGGCCGGTATCGTCACATTTATGGATGTGTTTGTCCAGCTGTTAATCGGCAATACAGTGCTGCCCAGCATTACGATGCCTGTAGCTGTCCCGAACCCGTAGTCACGCGTGATGAACTGCTGGGAGCCGGCAACAGCAGAATCAAAGAGGGGATTTAGCACCTGCGTATTGCCTGAGGATGTGATGGTAAGCGTCTCTGTGCCGTCAGCAATACAGGCAATAGGTCCCGGTCCGTTTACTCCCGGGTTGTTCACACCGGTGATAACAGGCGTGCCGCTCACCGGCTCGACATCAGGACCGTTTTCGGGAAAGCCGGCAAAAGCGGCAACAGGCACAACAGGCGTATCGAGATAGGTCGTCTTGCCGGGCCAGTAATCTAATGTCCATGGAGTAATACTGAAGCTCGGGTTGTAGTAAGGGTCAATGCTCCCATCAGGCATAAACGGATGGTTCAGCACTGCAGTGATCATATTCGGCGAAACACCTGTAGGTATCGGCGGATTGACGGTAAAGGTAGATGGCAGTAAGGCATTATAAGAACCAAACTCATCAGCATAGACGCGGGCAACCTCATTGTCCTGCCAATCCCTGAATGATACAGGAAGCCAGGCAGGCGCTGCCTTTTCGCCGAATACAGGACTGAAGTCCCTGAACTCGGCAGACAGGTCATTATTTGCAAAGCCGACGACCCTGCCTGCCTTGGGTACTTCTGTGAGCATAAAGAAATCAGCTGCTGCATTCTTGGCAGGGAAAACCTCGACCTGCTTCATGCTGCATAACGGGGTCACGAGTCCTGCTGACGGAGCCGGTATCGCCTGCCCGGGAAACAGAGTCAGAAAGGCAGGAACTGTA
This sequence comes from uncultured Nitrospirota bacterium, assembly GCA_947085015.1. Taxonomy (GTDB): domain Bacteria; phylum Nitrospirota; class Thermodesulfovibrionia; order Thermodesulfovibrionales; family UBA6898; genus UBA6898. Next base: position 73,533 of record CAMTUV010000007.1, on the reverse strand, counting down.
TGATCGCTCCCGGTATTGTAAATAGTGCCGACGCAGGGGGCAGGCAGTGCAAGCATGCTCAGCCCGTATTCATCGCCAAAGTCAACGTTTTTGTTCTCCTCCTTCAGAATCTCGTACCCAAGCGGAGGGGCTGCCTCAACAATATATGTGCCTATTGCCAGATGAGGAGCGCCGGTCAGGAACCCGAAGGCGTACCCTCCGTCAAAAAGACCGGGTCTCACCTGGTTCCAGGTGCTGTAGTTATCATAGCAGGGCTGCACGCCTGGAATGGCAGGCAGGTTCTGTATGCAATCTGTCGGCTTATTGTCGTCCCAGCTGTCTGTCCAGGCAACCTCAAGTGCATCACCAAGATCAAAGGATGTGCCGCCTGCAGTGCTGCGCTTCACATCTTCCGGCCCCATGGGACCGCCTTCGCTCCATCCCAGCGGATAATTGTCAATATCCGCCAGCTGGATGCCGGCAATGCCGTTTATATCATCAATAACCCCGTTTCCGTCAGAGTCTCTGTAAAGAGCCATCTGCACCCTCGGGATACCCGGCTCCCAGGGCTCGCCGACTGCGTACCGCGGGTTGTTTTCAGCCCTTGTTGTGGAGTAGAAGACGATGCCTGCGATGCCGCCGTTTTCGCCTGCTGCAGTATTGTAATTCACCTTGCCCCAGTCAACATAATTGGTCTGGTTCAGGTACAGCTGCATTCCCAAAGTCAGCACAGGACCTGCCTCTGTTCTCGAAAGATTGTTGCCGGTGTTTGGGTTGATACCGCCTGCAAAGCCTGAAGAAGCAAGTGTCTGCGGTTGCGGATTCAGTGAGTCAAACGATGGCATTGTCCAGCCGTTATGAGGAGGTATTGTGCCGCCATGGTCAACGACAGCGGTCATGCCGGTCGGCTTGTTCGTAGCAAATCCGAGCTCAAGTACGAGCCATTTAAAGAAGGGGAAGACCTCTGAGAATTCGTATTCACCTGTAGCATCTGTAATAGTGGCCTGGTACATGGAGCCGTCCCTAAAACGGATATTAACACCCTCGCTCGGCATGCCGATCTCACCCGTGTCCCTGAAGCCGTTCTGGTTGGCGTCATAAAAGACCGACCCTTTCAGGGTACCGAACCAGCGGAAGGACTGCACATTGCCAAGATTTACAAGGCCTCCGGCATCAGGCACAGTCACTGAATGGAAGCCAAAGAGCGCATCAAGTGGTTTGTCCCAGGTGACGAGCTGGTAGTTGCCTGGAGGTACGTTGTTCAGGGTGAAGTTGCTTGCTGCATCGCACGGCACTGCAGCAAGGCCCCTGTCTGTAGCTGCTGCAAGGTTATTCAGGCCTATCCAACACCCGCCCACAGGCGGGCCGTCAGGAAATGCAACAGGGTCTCCCGGCCGGGTAAAGTGCGTGAAGATATTTTTGCCTGTGATCTGGCCGCCCCCAGCCTGGGCTGCTCCGACTGTTGACGCAAGTGGAAGTGCTGACGGTTTCACAAATCCGATGAATACATGATAAAAACCGGTTCCGAATCCTTCTATGAAGGTCGCAGGCTCATTGGCAGCCGGCCAGGCATCGATGCCGGGCGTGCCCTCGATCGTTGAGGTCTGAATCCATAAGGCAGCCTCTGTGGTCGGCGGAACAGCGCGAATGCCGTATTTGCCAGGAGGCAGGTTCTTTATGAACGCCTCGCCGGTCCTTGAGCAGTAGTTGACACCCCCTGTTACATCTGCGGCTGTACAGGTCTTGATAATGCCGGTGCCCGTGCTGGTCACATTGCCAAGGCTGTCGTATTGCGTGCCGAGGGGGTTGCCAAAGGCGTCCTGGGACATCTGGCCACCCTGGTCCTGAAGCAGCAAGGTCCACCCCTCAAGTCCAACTTCGCCATTGTCATAGATATTATTTATCGGATTATTGTCATTAAAGATAAAGACTGATATCTGTGCTGTCGGTATCGGATACTGGTGCACCTTGACCGTGACTGTGCCTGCCTCATTTGCAGCGACCATGGTACCGCCCATCGCATATCCGGAATCAGGGAGCACTGATAAATAGTAGGACTTATTGGCAGCAGGCAGTGCAATCGTAGCTGAACTCGCACTTCCGGAATTGCCGTTTGCCGCAACCGGTGCATGGCTGTTATGGATCGAAAGGCCGATACTGTCCGGAACCCTCACCCCAGGCGGGCTCTGAATGGTGTTGTCCTCCTCAAGCAGCCACCGGAAGCCGCTGACAGGCGTGGCGCAGTTATTGTCCGCATCACAACCCACAACATTCAGCGTAAAGGCCTCAGCCTCCTGAACCAATGGACTGCCTGCAAAAAAGACGATCAACAGAAAGGATAGCAACAGAAACAGATTATAGCTGAACTTAGCTCGCATGAGACAATCCCCCTTTTATCATCGTGGTTAAATCATTAAACCGGTTTTTCCTAATATTCCTTAAAGGATCAGACATAAGCCCTTCCTCCTTCTCTGACATGTTTATTGTAGATATCACATTCCTCAAAATTTCCTCCGCAGAATTTGATCACCTTTTCCGCCATCTGACTGTTCATTTGAGAACAATAACAGTCCTCAAAAGGATCCCTCAGATACGGGCACTTCGCCTTATCATCTCTATTGTCCAATGTTATCACTTTTTTTCTTGAAGACCAAACATAATATAGCATTATCAAAAGACGTGCCTGAATTAATATATATTCATGAATATATATTAATTCTTTTTTATCTTTATAAATTAATTTGTTACGTCATGACAGGAGATCAGGATGGATGAGTATTAGTGCATATTTAATGTTACATGACACACAAATGACTGTCACATAAGTGTGTCATGTATGCAGGTGTGCTATTTTTCTTCCTCGTGTCCCATCTTTCCAGGAGCAATTTTCCGGTAAAGAGTTCTTCTGCTCATACCAAGTATCCGTGCAGCCTTTGCTTTGTTGCCGCCCGCCTGCTTCAGCGCCACTGAAATCACTGTTGCTTCATCAGTTCCTGCGGTCTTTAGGCCATCGCCAGCCTGCTTCTTTAAAGCAAAAAGGTCCTGCGGCAGGTGCAAGATTGTGATCGTCCTGTTCGTACAGAGGATAAATGCATGTTCAATTACATGTTCAAGCTCCCTTACATTGCCTGGCCAGACATAGGTCATGAAGCGTTCCATCACCTCGACCGACACATTATCAATATCTTTATGGAACTTATTATTGAAGAGTTCGATAAAATGCCTGACAAGCAGAAGGATATCCTCCCGCCTCTCTCTGAGCGGCGGGAGCAGGACCTCCACAACCTTGAGACGATAGTAAAGGTCTTCCCTGAATTCACCCTTCCTTACCTTTTCGAGCAGATCCCTGTTTGTTGCCACCAGGACCCTGACGTCAACCTTCACAGGTGAAGAGTCTCCTACGCGCTCGAACTCCATCTCCTGGAGCACTCTCAGAAGACGCATCTGCACTGACTTTGAGATGTCGCTGATCTCATCAAGAAAGATGGTGCCTCCGTCAGCCCGCTCAAACCGTCCAATCTTGTCCCTGATCGCGCCGGTGAATGCGCCCTTCACATGACCGAAAAGCTCACTCTCAAGGAGGTTCTCCTGCAGGGCTGCGCAGTTCACCTTCACCAGGGGCCTGCTGCTCCTCACTCCTCTATAGTGTATCGCCTCAGCGACCAGTTCCTTGCCAGTACCGCTCTCACCTCTGATCAGGACGGTTGTCTGATAATCTGCAAGCTGTCCGATCAGCTCAAAGACCTTCTGCATTGCCCCGCTCTTGCCGATCATTGAATGGAACTTGTGATGTTCCATCATTTCGGCCTCAAGCGCCATCAACTCAGTCTCGTCCCTCAGCACCATGACAGCGCCCATAAACTCATTACTCTTGCCTACAAGGGGAGATGCCGATACACTTACCACCTGCTCGAGTCTGCTGTTATGCCGGCATTCGACGCGCCGGACATCTACGAGTTTTTTCTCGGCAATGGAAGCTGATATTACATCAAGGCACCTGCGTGAACATCCTGTGGGCAGGGAATGAATGGACTTAAGAATGGCTTCAGCCCTCGAATACCCGCATAGGGTCTCGGCAAAACGGTTCATCTCTATGACCCTCATATCAGCATCAACTGTAATGATGCCGTCTTTTACGCTCCTGAATATGGCCTCTATGTTCGCCTTATAATTCTCATTTTCATCAATGAGGATCTTGTGCTTCAATGCCATGCGCACTACATGCAGGAGCGAATCCTGGGTTACCGGCTTCTGAATATAGTCGAATGCTCCCAGGCGCAGCGACTCGGCAGCAGTCTCGACATTCGGGAACCCTGTTATCATTACAACCGGACAGGACATCTTGCCTGCCTTTATCTCCCGGAGAAGGTCAACGCCAGTGCTGTCGCCCAGCAGGATATCCGTGATCACAAGGTCAAAGTCTTTTTCCTGAAGGCGCTTTTTCGCTTCACTAAAATTCTTCGCCGTAGTAACAGAACAACCCTCGTCACGGAGAAATGTCTCGAAGGTGTATCTCAGACTCTCTTCATCATCTACGATAAGCACATTCTTTTTCATGCAGCAGCCTCATATGCAGGAAGTGTTATGATCACCCTCGTATACTCCTTCTCCCTGCTCTCTATGGTGATTGTACCATGGTGATCAACAATGATCCCGTGGCTGATACTCAGACCAAGCCCTGTGCCGACGCCAACAGGCTTTGTTGTAAAGAAAGGGGACATCACCTTTTCTATGATATGCTTGGGCATGCCGGAACCGTGGTCCTCAAACACCATGCAGACCTGCTCGCTGCTGTTCCTCCATATCCTGCTCCCCCTGATAAGGAAAATCTTGTCAGGGTCTGACCCCGGATATCTCATGTTCAGAGCATAGCGGGCGTTATTGATGATATTTAGAAAAACCTGCTGTAACTGCTGGGCATGCGCCATAATAAGCGGCAGGTCAGGCGGAACCTCGACACTGAGATCAATGTCGTTCTTCCTGAGCTGCATCTCGGTCAGGCCAAGGGCAACTGAAAGAACCTGACCAAGCTGTATCGGCATCTTCTCCTCTTTTCTTTCCCTGGCAAATGAAAGAAGGCTCTTCACAATAACAGCGATGCGATCACCCTCCCTGATGATCCTTTCTGCAACATCATGATCACTGCTGCCTGCTTCAGCCCTGTTCATCAGTATCTGGGCATAGTTGATAATGCCGTTGATTGGATTGTTCACCTCGTGTGCCACACCTGCGGCAAGTTCGCCGATGGAAGCGAGGTGATTGGAGCGCATCTGCTCCGCCTGGAGGTTCGCCTTTTCGGTAATGTCTGTGCTGATCTCTATAACACTCTCAACTCCTCCCTGTTCATTTCTTATGGGATAGGCCCGCACAGCAAATAGTCTGCCGTCAGGTGTGGATATCTCACTGCTCTCAAAAATGCCTGAATCATAACTCTTCAGGACCGGGCATTCATCGCAGGGTCTGTCCTGATCGTGCCATATGGCATAACAGTAATTGCCGACCACTTCCATCCCCTCCCTGCCCAACATGGTCAGTGCGCTCCGATTGGCCCATTTGATCCGCAGGTCAGGGGTCATCAGGACAAGGCTGTCAGGTATTGCGTCGAGCAGTATATTGAACTCCTGTGAGAGCCGCCTGAACTTCTCCTCGCTCTGCTGCAGGGCAGCGCCTGTCCTCTGATGCTTTGCAACCTCTGCATGGAGCAATGTGACTGCTGAGGTAAGTTCAATAGTCCGTGTTTCAACAAGCTGTTCGAGCCCGTCCCTGTACATCTTCAGCTCTTCCTCTGCCCTCTTACGCTTTGTAATGTCAATGATCGAGGCCATAAGGCAAAGCGGCTTGGCCGTTTCATCCTGGACCATATTCGCTGAAATCTCGATCGTAAATATTGTGCCGTCCTTTTTTCGCGCCTCCATTTCGCCGGTCCATGTCCCCTGATCCCTGAGAGCATCAATGACCTTGGCAACCTCTTCAGGGCTTCTGCCCAATTCAAGACCTGACCTGCCAAGGATCTCCTCCCCCGCATAGCCCCACATCCTGAGGAAGGCAGGGTTAGCATACGTAATAGTGCCGCTGAGGTCGCCTATGGCAATGGCATTGATCGAGGACTCGATGGCGCTGTCCTTGATCTTCATGGCCCCGGCAGCACGTTTCTGTGCAGTAATATCCCGGGCAATATGGACAGAACAGACAACCTCTCCTTCAGGGTCAAAGAGAGGAGAGACACTGATAAGATAATAGGCATTAAGGGACTCTTCGTAATATTCAACTGTATGTTCCCTGTTGTCTGCCAGCATGCGGCTGTGGGGACATGTCGCAATCGGCATACCTGATCTGTGGAATACCTCATGGCATTTCTTTCCGATGATATCGCCCGCAGCAATTCCCATTTTCTCGGACATTGCCCTGTTGGCACGCACAATCCTGTGCTCCCTGTCTATGATCGCAATAAGATCAGGCATGGCGTCAAAGGTCTCTTCCCACTCCTTTTTTGCCTGGACAATAACCGCCTCTGACTTCTTTCTCTGCAGTTCCCGTTTCCAAAGGCTGACAACAGCAACAGCAACAATACTACTCCAGGTCATGATTATCGCTATGAAGAGCCTCTCTGATTCGGCGTTGTACTCAGCCTCTATCTTTTCAAATTTTTCATCAAGGAACAAGGCAATCGCCATAATATGTTTATGCTTCAGGTCAAGGCCGGCATCAGCCACTGACCCTGAATTCTCCCTGAATCTATCAAGAGCCATCTCCTGATATTCTGAAAGAGATGACCTGATCTGGACCAAATTCTTTCGCAGGGATGCGTCAGACAGGGGGCTCAGCGCATATCCATGCGGGGTCATGCCCCCGTGCAGCATGGCATCTGAAAACTTTATCGCGAGGTCAACAGAGGTCCAGACCTGCTTCATATCGATATCCCTGTCTCCATTGACATACTCTTCAAGCCAGAGATGGGACAGGGTCAGCTCAATCTGCAGTTCATGCACAGCGTCCATCATCAGGACATTCTGCTCTTGTTGCACAGACTTCCTATGGGTGAAGGCGATCAGAGCGACCGAGAGGAGACCGAGAATAAGTGCTGCTATGGGCAGCCAGTGGGGTTTAAGGCTTTTTTTCTTTGCAGCAGGATTGCTCATATGATTGTCTTCCATGGTGTGGGCTCGGTTAATTGTCCGAACATCTGTTGCTCACTCTATCAGAAAAAATACTTACTAGCACTGCAGGCCCGCTGATGCGTTCAACAGCTCTATCTTTTCTTACTCACGGATTAGTCCTTCTTTTTTCAGGTCCTTGTTCACATCCTTCAACTTATCCATATATTCCCGGGTAATCTCTCTTGCCTCGTGCTGATTTCTCATGACCCGCGGCGTCAGCAAAATAACAAGTTCGGTCTTTTGCTTGTTGTCCGTCGTGCTTCCGAAGAGATATCCCAGAAGCGGTATTTTGCTCAGAAAGGGAATACCTGACCTGCCCTTTGAAGTTGTTTCACTCATGAGTCCCCCGATTACAATGGTCTGACCATCCTGTACTACCAGGTTGGTCGTAACCTCCCTCTTCCTTATAACAAAGTGGTCTGTGCCCAATACTTTTTTAGTATCAGCAATCGAGACCTCCTGGGTGATCTCCAGCGATACCAGGCCGCTGTCATTCACCTGTGGCTTGACCCTCAGGATTGTACCGGTATCCTTATACTGAATAGTGGAAGTGGTCGTGTTCGTTGCTGCAGCGCCGCCTGCTATCGGCGTGGTAGTGGTTGACGTGGCAACCGGGATCTGGTCTCCGATCTGTATGCGTGCCTCCCGGTTGTCTGATACAAGTATATGCGGGGCAGAGACTACCTTTGCCTTGTTCTGCGATGCAAGGGCCTCAATCTTCGCTCTGACGATATCGGTAGCATCAGTCGCAAGAATCGAAAGGCCACTGCCGAGGGCAGCAGTCGCTGGCAGGAGATCAGCATTCATCCCGATGTCACCTGTAAGCCTGCTTCTGACTCCCTGTGAATCAAAGTTTATCTTGCCGGCAGACCATGCAATGCCAAAGCTCATATCATCAGTCAGTGAAATATCTACAATAAGAGCCTCGATCATCACCTGCCGCGGTGCGATATCGATCCTCTTGATCGTGTCCGCAATCAGCAGGTAGTCTTCGGGCGTTGTAAGAATAATGACTGAATTGGTAATGTCGTCCGAAAATATTTTGGTAATATCGGAAACAAGGATATCTGCTCCAGACTGGCCTGGTATCACTTGCTGCTGGGCAGCAGCAGGGGGTTGGCCTGAAGGCGTTACAGCTCTGGCGGCAGAGGCTGGAACAGCAGATGTCTTTGATCCAAGGAATATCTGATTCAGCAGCGAAGAGATATCCTTGGCCTTGCTATTCTGTACTGGATAGACAAAGACCTGAGGCCTCACCTGTCTGATCAGCTCGCTGTCAAAGATCTCTACAAGCTGAAGCAGTCTTTTGATATTCGCAGAGGTGTCGGAGACGATGATATAATTGCTCTTCGGCACGTCAATGATAGAGGCATGTGCAGAGAGAAAGGGCGTAAGCACCCGTACCATTTCTGAAGACTGCACATATCTGACCGGAATCACCTGCATGACAGCCTTACCCGTAACCATTATCTTGTTCGGGTCCCGTCCAATATCGACCTGTGCAGGTTCCTTGGGAATATCGCTGATAGGTATGATCCGGTAAAGACTGTTTTCCTCAACAACGCCGATGCCATTTAATCTGAGTATGACCCCCATGAGGGGCAGGACATTGTCTCTGGGGATCGGGGAAACAGACCTGAAATTCACCCTTCCCTTGATCTGCGGGTCAACAATGTAATTTACCTTCATCACGTCACCAAAGATGGTCTGGATAACAGAAAAAACGTCAGCATCATCAAAGTTGAAACTGACATCTCCTGAACGTGCCTGTTTTGGGGAGGCAGGTTGCGCAGGAGGCGCAGCCACCCCGGGCAGAGGTCTCGCCGCAGGAGCAAACTGCTCTGGTTGTGCTGCCTGCTCAGCTGCAGGCTGTCGCACTCCTTGAGTAACGGGCTGTGATGTTTGTTGTTGCTTGGGCTGTTGTGTGGGCTGAGTTGCGACTTGTGGCGCCGGCTGCTGTCCAGACTGAGGAGATGCCGGTCCAACGGGAGCAGGCTCGGAATCAACTTCTTCATCATCCTCGTCATCCTGATCCTCGTCAGGCATTACCGTAACTGTCTGAGCAGGCTGGGCCTTGATGCGGCCCGGCAGACCAGCCACGATCAAGCTGATAAGAAACAAAATAGTAAGGGTTTTTGCTGACACCTGCACGCTACCTCCTGAATAAGGGCTTCAGCCCTCCGGCCCATAGATACCCTTGTAGAATAGTTTACCCTCTCTATGCAGGTCAATAGCCATGATCTTTAAGGAGAATATTTGCATTACACAGGATAAGAAAAAAGCGACGGATGAAACCCGCCGCTTTCATGAAATCAATGGTCTAACCGTTTTTTATACGTCTTTGTGTCTGGGCCTCTTGCCTGCCTGGAGGACCTTTTTCCTCATCCTGACAGACTGGGGTGTTATCTCAACAAGCTCGTCTTCCTTGAGGAATTCTATGGCCTGCTCAAGGCTCATATGTCTTTGGGGTATGAGCTGAAGCGCCTCATCGGCTCCTGAGGCCCTCATATTCGTCATCTTCTTTTCCTTGATAACGTTCACGTCAAGATCATTGTCCCGGGAATTCTCGCCGATGATCATGCCTTCATATACCGGAATATTCTCCTGGACGAACAGCGTGCCGCGCGGCTGGAGATGGAAAAGTGCATAGGTTGTTGTCTTGCCTGATCTGTCAGCAACGAGGGCGCCGGTCGTACGCTTTGATATGGGCCCCTGCCAGGGCTCGTACCCGTCAAAGAGATGATTCAGAAGGCCAGTGCCGCGCGTATCCGTCAGAAACTGGGAACGAAACCCAATAAGTCCGCGCGAAGGTATCCTGAACTCGACCCTTACTCTTCCGTGGCCATTGTTCTGCATCTTCTGCATCCGTCCCCTGCGCATGCCGGCCTGCTGGGTAACAACGCCGACATACTCCTCAGGCACATCTATCACCAGCATCTCCATCGGCTCATGCACCTTGCCGGCGATCTCTTTTGTAATGGTCTCGGGCATCGAAACAGAAAGCTCATACCCTTCCCTTCTCATCATCTCGATCAGGATGGCGAGCTGAAGCTCACCCCTGCCCATGACTCTGAAGGCGTCCATATTGCTGAAATCGACCTTGATCGAAACATTATAGAGCAGCTCTTTTTCGAGCCGCTCCCTGATGTTTCTTGATGTAACATATTTTCCTTCCTTGCCTGCAAAGGGGGAGGTGTTCACCGCAAAAACCATTGATATGGTCGGTTCATCAACCGTTATACGAGGAAGAGGCTTAGGATTTTCCAGATTGGTTATAGTATCGCCAATGTTTATGCCTTCAATACCTGCGAGCGCAACAATATCTCCAACTGAAGCCTCTTTGATATCAACACGGTCAAGACCCTGGAAGCCATAAAGCTGGGTCACCTTTGTTTTGACGATCTCTCCGTCACCGTTTACAACAGCCACTAATTCTCCAACCTTTACCGTGCCGGAAAAGACCCTTGCGATCGCAAGCCTGCCGACATAGTCGTTATAATCGATATTCGTAACCAAAAGCTGGAGTACTCCGTTTTCGTCGCCCTCAGGAGCAGGAATGGTTTTCAGGATAAGATCAAAGAGCGGCTTCAGGTCTACATTTTCTTCGCTGAGGTCAAGCTTTGCAGTGCCCAACTTTGCATTCGTATAGGCAATCGGGAAATCAAGTTGGTCCTCAGTTGCATCGAGGTCAATAAAAAGGTCATAGACCTCGTTCAGCACATCCTGGATGCGTGCATCAGGCCTGTCTATCTTGTTTACCACAATTATTGGAGGGAGGTTCAATTCAAGCGCCTTTTTCAGGACAAACCGTGTCTGGGGCAGAGGACCTTCTGAGGCGTCAACAAGAAGAAGAACGCCGTCGACCATCTTGAGCGTTCGCTCGACTTCGCCGCCAAAATCAGCGTGGCCCGGAGTGTCGATAATATTAATCTTCGTGCCCTGATAATCCACGGCCGTGTTTTTCGCCATGATCGTAATACCGCGCTCGCGTTCCAGATCAATATTATCCATGACCCGCTCCTGCACCCTCTCGTTGGCGCGGAAGGTGCCGGACTGCCTGAGCAGGCCGTCAACAAGCGTTGTCTTGCCATGGTCAACATGGGCTATAATTGCTATGTTTCTCAAATTCTCGCGTTTCATTGATACCTCATTTTGTCTAAAATATCTCCAACGCCATAAGAAGGCAAAACTATTGCATCGAAGTACATTTCCGGGATTTACAGCCAGGAGTGACTACAGGCTCTTAGTTTACTGGGCTTGACAGGGAAAAAGCAACTAAAGGCATTCAGTTTTTCGGACTAAGGACCATAACAAACCACAAAACGCTCTAAAACGAAGCGATCGCCAGCCTTGCTAACATCAGTACCTTTGAAGGCAGAATACCGATGAAAAGAACCGCAATAACAGTCACGGTAAGTACCAGTGCCAATCCGGGAGAGCTGTTCAGCTGCACGGTCTCTTTCGGCTCTCTCATGTACATAAGCATCACGATCCTGAGATAGAAATATGCCGATATTGCGCTGAACAGGACCGCAATGATCACAAGCCAGGTGTACCCGGCACTGATGGCAGACATGAAGAGGTAGAACTTACCCATAAATCCTGCCATAGGCGGTATGCCGGTAAGCGAAAACATAAAGATAAGCATAAGGGCTGCTGCCGTGGGGTGGGTCTTGGCAAGACCCTCGTAATCAGTGATATCCTCTCCCTTGAACCCTTCGGTCCTGAGCATGATAACAATAGCAAAGGCTCCGATGTTCATGAATGCATAAATGAACATATAGTTGAGCACGCTCGCCATGCCATCAGGCGTTCCTGCTATAACGCCTATGAGCATGTACCCGGCATGAGCGATTGAAGAATATGCCAGCATTCTCTTGATATTCGTCTGTGAAAGGGCCACGATATTACCGACAGCCATGGTGAGGATCGCTATCGGGATGAATATCACCGCCCAATCCATATGCACTGAGCCGAATGCCGTGAGAAAGACTCTACCTAACACAGCGAACCCTGCTGCCTTTGGCCCGACTGACATGAATGCCGTTATCGGTGTAGGAGCGCCCTCATATGCATCAGGTGCCCACATATGAAACGGTACTGCAGCGATCTTGAAGGAAAAGGCAACAGCAAAAAGGATCATCGAAAGCATCAGCAGAGGATTTGAGGCAAGATCGGTTTTTACGATATATGCTGCAATATCCTTGAGGTTTGTCGTGCCGGTGAGGCCGTAGATCATTGATGTTCCATACAGGAGTATTGCTGATGCAAATGCGCCCAAAAGCAGGTATTTCATGGCAGCTTCGTTCGATTTGATGTCATAGCGGATAAAGCCGGCAAGGATGTACGTACTCAGGGCCATAAGCTCAAGGCCAAGATAGAGAACAATGATATCAGCAGCAGATGCCATAAGCATCATGCCAAGCGTTGCAAACAGGATAAGGCTGTAGTATTCGCCGAAGTGGATCTTCAGGGTCTCAAGGTATTTCGACGACATCAGAACCGTAAGGATCAGATTGATAAGAAAGATGAGTTTGAAGAAGGTGCTGTACCCGTCAGAGACGTACATGCCGCTAAAGGTCGTTCCCATGGAACCCACAAGTGTAAAAGAAGCAACGCCTGCGCCGATAATCGTCAGAAATCCGATCGTATCCTTCCTTTTTATCACCAGTTCTGCCATGAGCATGACGATTGCAACAACAGTCATCACAATCTCAGGCATCACAGGCGTAAGGTCAGGCATTATTAGGGGCATCTATAGTAATCCTCCGGTCTCATTTCAGAATCTGCATGATGCTGTTGACTGCTACTGCCGGTGCGCCTCCGCCATTCACCCTCTCAAGGAGGTGCTGAACTGTCGGGTGCATGAAACTCAGATAGGTGTTTGGGAATATGCCGATCCAGAATATCAGGATAACCATCGGAAGGAGTGTGATGAGTTCCCTCGTGCTTACATCCTGAAGTCCTGCAACTTTGGGGCTCGTCTCCATAAAGAATACGCGCTGATAAAGCCAGAGCATATACCCTGCGCCGATGATGATGCCTGTTGCCGAGAGCACCCCGGCCCACTGGCTCGCCTTAAAGCCGCCCAAAAGAATAAGGAACTCACCCACAAAGCCGTTTGTTGCAGGCAGACCTACGGATGCAAACGTAAAGACAATAAAAAGCGATGCGTATATCGGCATTACAGAAGCAACCCCGCCGTAATCAGCGATAACCCGGGTATGCGTCCTTTCATAGATGATGCCCACACTTAAGAACATGGCGCCTGTAATAATCCCGTGGTTCAGCATCTGGAGTATGCCGCCCTCAACGCCCTGCGTGTTCAGGGCAAAGATACCGAGGGTCACAAACCCCATATGGCTTACGGAACTGTATGCGATAAGCCTTTTCAGGTCTGTCTGTGCAAGGCAGATAATACCGCCGTAGATAATGGCGATTACTGACAGCGCGAGCATGATCGGTGCCATCGCCCTGGAGGCATCAGGAAGCAGCGGCAAAGAGAACCTGAGAAAACCGTATGCCCCCATCTTTATAAGCACTGCGGCAAGAATAACGCTGCCCGCAGTCGGCGCCTCGGTATGGGCATCAGGCAGCCAGGTATGCACCGGGAACATCGGCACTTTAACGGCAAAGGCCGCAAAGAATGCCCAGAAGAGCATCAACTGCATCTTATACGGGTATGCCTTTGTCATGAGTTCGAGTATATTGAAGGTCCTGCCTGCATAGAAGTAGAGGACGATGATGCCGACAAGCATCAGCACGCTTCCGACAAGAGTGAACAGGAAAAATTTCACTGCTGCATATACCCTGTTTGGGCCGCCCCACACACCGATAAGCAGGTACATCGGAATAAGCATTGCCTCCCAGAATATGTAGAAGAGCATAAAATCAAGGGAGCAGAAGACCCCGATCATGGCGGCTTCGATCACCAGGAGACAGATAAAGAATTCCTTTATCTTCATCCTGACCGATTCCCATGAGATCAGCACGCAAAGGATCGTGACGAGTGTTGAAAGCAGAACAAAGAGCACGCTGATACCGTCAAGGCCGAGATGATAATTTATATTCAGATACGGTATCCATGCATGGCGTTCGACAAACTGCATCATATGCGTTGATTTATCAAAATGGGTAAAGAGAAGGATCGAAAGAAGAAACGTTGCAACGCTGAACAGAAGGCTCACCATCTTGATCGCCTTTTCATTCGTCCGGTTGATGAACAGTATAAAGGCTGCTCCGACCAGCGGCCAGCAGATAAGCATGCTCAGTATCGGAAATCCTAATGTATTATTTATCGTCTGTTCCATCATCTACCTCAGGAGCATCATGGCAATAATCAGCAGGATGCCGGTCGCCATAATGGTCGCATAGTGCTGCATAAGTCCTGTCTGAACTTTTCTGAGGCCGGAACTGAAGGCCGCAATCGCACTGGGCACGCCATTGACAATAGCCTCTATAATGCGCGCGTCCGTCACCCCTATAAGAACGTTCTTGGCAATCCAGATCGTTGGCCTGATTATAATGAAATCGTAGAGTTCATCAACATAATATTTATTAGAGAGAACCTTGTGTATTGCCGCAAACTGCTGGCTTATCCGGGCAGGCAGTTCGGGTCTTAGTATATACATGAAATATGCAAGACCGATCCCGGCAAGTCCTACAAGCACGGATATGCCCATAACCATCCACTCCTCTGCATGCGTGCCGTGCCCTTCAGGATGGCCTAACACCGGTTTCATGAATTCTGCAAAATGGGCGCCGCCGCCAACCAGATGGGGAATACCGACCCACCCTGCTGCCACAGCGCCGACACAGAGGACCATCAGCGGAATGGTCATGGATTTGGGAGATTCATGGAGATGGTGCTCCTGCTCGTGGGTTCCCCGAAATGAACCGTGGAACGTGAGAAAGATAAGCCGGAACGAATAGAATGCCGTAAGGAAAGCCACAAGGGTTCCGATGAGCCAGACAAACTTGCCAACAGAACTCGGGCCTGAATAGGCGAGCCAGAGTATTTCGTCCTTGCTGAAAAATCCTGCAAGCCCGGGGATACCGGCGATACTGAAGGATGCGATCAGCATGGTCATGTACGTGATCGGCATGTATTTTTTCAGGTTACCCATCTTCTGAATGTTGAGTTCTCCGCCCATGGCATGCATAACGCTTCCTGCACAAAGGAAGAGGAGCGCCTTGAAGAATGCATGGGTGTAAAGATGAAATACACCGGCAGTGTATGCGCCAACGCCGCAGGCAAGAAACATATACCCTAACTGGCTTATCGTCGAGTACGCAATGATCCTCTTTAGGTCATTCTGCACAAGACCTATGGTTGCCGCGAAAAGCGAGGTTATCGCTCCGGTGAGGGCAACGACCATCAGCGCTGTCTCTGAGAGGCTGAATATGGGACTGCAGCGTGCCACAAGAAATACACCGGCAGTGACCATGGTTGCTGCGTGAATGAGCGCGCTGACCGGCGTAGGGCCTTCCATCGCATCCGGCAGCCAGACATGGAGCGGCATCTGTGCTGATTTTCCAATAGAGCCGCAGAAGAGCAGCAGTGCTATTAGTGTCATAAGATGCACGTCAAAGCCGAGGAAGTTCACGGTCGTATCTGCAAAACTGCCCGCCTGACTGAATACCGGTTCGTAATATACATTCCCGAAGGTAAGGAAAATAAGGAAGATTCCTATGCCGAACCCGAAGTCACCAAAGCGGTTCACGATAAATGCTTTTTTGCCTGCATCTGATGCTGACTTCTTGTCAAAGTAATAACCGATCAGGAAGTACGAGCAGAGGCCTACACCTTCCCATCCGAAATAGAGCTGGAGAAAGTTGTTTGCCATGACGAGCATGAGCATCGAGAAAGTGAAAAGGCTGAGATAGGAGAAGAACCGGTAATATCCTGGATCACCATGCATATAACCGACCGAGTAAATATGGATGAGCAGGCTGCAGGTCGTGACAACGATCAGCATGACCACAGTGAGTTGGTCTATGAGGAACCCTACAGAGACCTTAAACCCTCCTGAAAGGATCCAGGTGTACAGGTCATAATTGATCTTTGCGCCGGAATATACGTCCACAAGCGCCATCATTGCTACTACCCATGACCCTGCAACGGCCGAGATAGAGACCCAGTGAGCATTTTCCTTCAGATATTTCCTGCCGAACAGAATATTGATCACAAAGGCAGCGAGCGGCAGGAACGGTATCAGTGCATAACTGGTCATCATTCTATCCCTTCATCTCATTCATTTCATCGACATGTGCTGTCTGCTTGTTCCTGAAAAGTGCAAGGATGATCGCAAGCCCTATAGCTGCTTCTGCTGCTGCCACCGTGATGATAAAAAATACGAGGATATGGCCGCGCATATCCTGAAGATAATGGCTGAACGATATTAGGCTTATATTCACGGCGTTCAGCATCAACTCAACAGACATGAACATGATGATGACATTCTTCCTTGTGAGGAAACCGAACATTCCTATCATGAAGACCGCTGCACTCAGGATCAGATACCAGTTCAAAGGAACCATCATTAACTCCTCAGTTTCCTTTTTGCAAGGACTATCGCACCGATGACAGCCACAAGCAGAATCAGGGACGCTATTTCAAAGGGGAACAGATAATCGGTATACATGAGCTTTCCCAGGGCCTTTGTATGCGTCTCGCTCCTGACAGCTTCTATGGAATACTTGCCGGTCGGCCCCTGAACATAAGACCCAAGCGCAATCACCACAGAGACAAAGAGCAGGCCTGTAACGAAAAGGCCGGCAGGCCAGGAACCGACAAATCTCTTGATCGAGATCTCCTCTTTAAGATTAAGAAGCAGGACAACGAACAGGAAAAGGACCAGGATTGCGCCGGCATAGACAATCACCTGGATCGCTGCAATGAACTCGGCATTCAGGAAGAGGTACAGGCCTGCGATATGGAAAAAAAGCAGCAGCATCCACATCACGCTGTGTACTGGATTCTTGCGTGTCACGACAAGCAGCGACAGGACGATGATCGTAAATGCATAATAGCCGAAAAACAATTGTTGCAGCATGCCTATCGTTTTTCCTTTCCCGGTATTTTACTAAACATTGCCTGTTCAGGATTGCCCTTGAAGTCTTCGGTCAGAGGCCTCCAGAATTTCTTGAAATACTGATTTCCTTTTTCACCTTCGAAATACTTGTCCCAGTTGGCAAGCAGTTTCTCTTTGTTCATATAAAATGCATCTTTCGAGTAGCTGGCGTATTCATACTGCTCGCTCAGGGTTATGGCGCCAAAGGGACAGGCCTCAACACAGAATCCGCAGAAGATGCATCTGACAAGGTCGATCTCATACCGGTCAACAACCTTGTTATGGTCTTCGCCCTCTGTTGTATAAATATGAATACACTGTGACGGGCAGTACGCTCCGCAGAGGCCGCAGCCCACACACTTCATTCTTCCGGTATTGTCTTTAGCAAGTGCATGCAGACCCCGGTAACCGGGCTGAGCAGGCACCTTTACTTTCGGATACCGTCTCGTCACAGCCGGCTTGAAAAGCGTCCTGAACGTGAGGGCCATACCCTTCAGTATCTCGGTAAAAAACATTATTTTTATCAATGAATTCTTCATCAGAACCATCCCATGATCTTCAGCGTGCCGGTAAATACGATATTCACCAGGGCAAGCGGAATGAGGACCTTCCATCCTATGTTCATAAGCTGGTCATAGCGATACCGGGGAAGTGTTGCCCTCACCCAGTAGTACATGAACATAAAGAAGTATACCTTGCCCAGGAAGACCACAACCCAGACAATGGCCGGCAGCTGGGACACAAATGACGGCAGCAGGTCCATGATAAACCTGGGCAATGTCCAACCGCCAAGAAAGCAGAGCGCACCTATGGCAGACATGATCAGCATGCCTGTGTACTCGCCAAGGAAGAACATCGCAAACCTGAACCCGCTGTATTCGGTAAAATACCCGGCAACCAGTTCGCTTTCTGCCTCAGGGAGGTCAAAGGGCAGTCTGTTCGTTTCTGCGAACATGGCAACAAAAAAGACAAAGAAACCGAGCGCCTGGGGAATGGCATAAAAACCTGTCGGATAGTTGGCCTGTGCTTTCACGATCTCGGTAAGATTGAGAGAACCTGACATGATCATAACGCCAACCAGGCTCAGGCCCATCGCAATCTCATAGCTGATAACCTGCGAAGCCGCCCTCAGCCCGCCAAGGAATGAATATTTTGATCCTGACGACCACCCTGCCATCACAATGCCATAGGCGCCGATGGAGGACATGGCCAGGAGGAAAAGAAGACCGATATTGATGTCCGCCACTGCAAATCCGTCGAAGAAGGGCAACACAGAAAGAGATGTAAGTGCAGATACAAAAAAGATAACTGGAGCCAGATAAAATATCGGTTTGTCCGCAGTCGCTGGTATGATATCTTCCTTGAAAAATAACTTTACACCGTCAGCAATAGGCTGCAGCAATCCGAACCAACCAACCTCTCTGGGACCAAGCCTGTACTGCATAAAGCCAATAACCTTTCTCTCCCAATAGGTAGCATAGGCAACATGCAGAAGCGTTATTCCGATAACTATAGCGACTTTGATAAGAATGATGACTATATTGGTCAACATCAGCCCGATAAACGGGGCAAGGATAGGTTCAAGGAAGCTGGTCATGCAGTCACCTTTTCTATGATTATCTCTATGCTGTCCAGGCAGGGGGCCTTGGTTACAGGATCAAGAATGCAGTCAGTGAGCCTGAATGCATTTTTCCCTTCGAAGTTGTTGCTGATCTTTACTGACGAACTGTCGCCGTCCTTTTCAATAGCAATAAAAAGCGCAAGCGACCCTGCCTTAGTCTTGACCCGCACAACATCTCCCTCTGTAAGTGAGAACGCCTGTGCTGTCTCCGCACTTACCCTTGCCACTGACTGGGGATAGATGTTCAGAAGGGCAGGCGCTTTTGTACTCATCGTGCCTGAATGGAAAAGCGGCTTCTCGATCTTCAGATAGAGCGTGCCTGTTGCAGCAGAGCGTGCGGATCTGTCAACCTGTATCTCTTCTTTCGCGTCACGCAGCGGCTCACCTTTATAGGGATAAATGTTGTCTTCGTTCTCTATATCCTCATACGTCAGATCCCGGTGTAGAGGAGACACTTTTGCTGCCTCATGAAATACATCTTCTGCTCCTCTGTAGTCCATGCTATATCCCATATTCTTCGAAATTTCAGCAATGATCTTCCAGTCTTCCATGCCCTCTCTATGAACAGACTTTCTCACACGCTGGATCCTGCGTTCCATATTTGTAAACGTGCCTTCCTTCTCTGCCCAGCTCAGCGCAGGGAGCACAACATCTGCAAGCTTTGCTGTTTCAGTAAGAAAAATGTCCTGCACCACCAGAAAGTCGAGCTTTCTGAATGCTGCTTCGACCCTGCCTGAGTCCGGAATATTACAGAGAGGGTTTTCGCCCATAACATAGACAGCCTTGAGGCTTCCCTTGTCAGCAGTCTCAATCATCTCAAAGAGATTGAGGCCGGGCTTATCAGATAGTTCAACATGCCAGATATTCTCACATTTCTTTCTGAACTCGGGGTACGCAACAGGCCGGTGCCCGGGAAGAATGTCCGGTGCGCAGCCCATGTCAAGGGCACCCTGCTCATTGGCTTTTTCTGAGAGAAGGTATATCCGTCCGTTGGCAAGATAATTTATCGCAGAGAGCAGGAGCAGTTTATAGCTTCCTCCGGTACTCTGGACAATATCCTTGCCAATAACAAGACTGAATGTTGCTGCTGTTGCAAGCAGGTCTACAAACGCTGAAAGCTCGGCTCCTGATACGCCGGTCTTGTCAATGACCTCATCAGCGGTTATAGAGATCTCATTTATTTTTGCTTCAAGGGCAGCATTTGATCCTGGCAGACCTTTCTTTTCCCTGAGCGCAGTCACAATGCCTTCCAGGAGAGTCGCCTCTGTCTGCAGTTTTGGGAGGAGTTTCGTTGGATTAAAATGTCTGAGGCCGTCTATAGTCCCGATGGTAAGGACATTGCCATCCCTTCTTGCACAGGCCCTTATCTGAAGGCCAAGAATAGGATTAATGGTTGTCGGATCGCCGCCGATCACCAGGACCGTATCAGAGTTTGCAAGTCCTGATATGATGTTCGCTGTTGCACCCTGGCCGAATATATTCTCAATAAAGCTCTGGGCCCCGGCGAATCCGGTTCTTGCTGTTGTGTCTATATTATTTGTGCCGACTGCGGCGCGCATGAACTTCTGGAATACATAGTTGTCCTCATTTGTGCACCGCAGGGAAGAGATACCTGCAATTGCCTGACTGGTGAACGTTACCTTGATATCACTGAGCTTTTTCGCAACAAGGGTTATTGCCTCTTCCCAGGTTGCCTCAATAAGCTTCCCGTTCTTCTTGATGAGCGGAGTAGTAAGTCTATCCTTGCTGCCAACAAACTCGTACCCAAATCTCCCGCGGGAACAGAGCATGCCGTTGTTCACAGCAGAACCGAGTTTTGGTATCACACGCATAATAACATCATCGCGCACCTGCGCCACAACCGTGCAGCCGACCGCGCAGTACGGACATACGGTCTCGTGCCGCTCCTTCACCTGCCAGGGCCGGTAACTGTGCCTGTGGAGTCTTGACATCATGGCTCCTACCGGACAGACCGAGACACAGTTGCCGCAGTATTCGCAGTCAAACTTGCCGCCTGAGAAAGGCTCGACATGTGAATGGCCTCCGCGGTCAATAACCGCAATAGCAGAAGCACCCTGTTTGCCCTCGCACATCCTCACGCAGCGCGTGCACATAATGCAACGCTCCATATTTCTGACGATCGCAGAGTCTGCCAGACTCTCTGCAACCTTTCTCTTTTTCTCCTTGAACCTTCCCTTTGCAGGGCCGTATTTTTCAACAAGGTCCTGGAGATCGCACTCACCCGCCTTATCGCAGTATGGACAATCGAGCGGATGATTGATCAGCAAAAACTCAAGAATGCCGCGCCGCACATCAGCGATCTGCTCTGTCTCGGTCCTGACAACCATGCCGTCAGCCACCATAAGCGTGCAGGCAGTCTGAAGTCTCGGCATCTTTTCGACTTCAACAAGACAGAGTCTGCAGCCGCCATACCTCTCGAGTTGTTCATGATAACAGAGCGTCGGTATTTTGATACCTGCAGAGCGCGCGGCCTCAAGGACAGTCACAGCCTTTTCGAGCTGTATTTCCTTACCGTTTATCGTTATCGCTATAATCTTCATCCGTTCACCGTGCATTTCTTTGCCTTGATATGCTCCTCGAACTCCGGTCTGAAATGCTTGATGAAATTTTGAACAACGCTGGCTGCGCCATCTCCAAGCGGGCAGAAGGTTTTGCCGAGTATATTGCCTGCAACGGACAACAGCAGGTCGATATCTCCCTCTGCGCCATGGCCTTGTTCGATGCGCTCAAGTATTGCCCTGAGCCATCCTGTTCCTTCACGGCAGGGTGTGCATTTGCCGCAGGACTCATGCTCGAAGAACCTCAGAGCCCTGTAGCAGACCTTTACCAGACAAACGGTCTCGTCCATAACAATGACCGCGCCTGAACCAAGCATGCTGCCGTGCTTCGGCATGTTCACAAAATCCATGTGACAGTCGATCTTGTCCGGAGGAAGCACAGGTGTTGAAATGCCTCCAGGAATAACTGCCTTGAGTTTCTTTCCGCCTTTGATGCCGCCGCAATGCGTATAGATAATATCCTTCAGCGTTGTCCCCATCGGAAGCTCGTACACACCCGGTTTTTCGATATGGCCGCTTACGCAGAATATCTTCGGACCTGGACAGTCCGGCGTTCCGATCTTCGCATACGTCTCTCCGCCTGCCTCAATGATATAAGGCAGATTCGAAAGGGTCTCGACATTATTGACAACGGTTGGCTTTGAAAAAACACCGATGTTGACCGGGAACGGCGGCTTGATCCTGGGCTGTCCCTTATCTCCTTCGAGTGACTCGATAAGCGCGGTTTCTTCACCGCATATATAGGCGCCGGCTCCCTGATGAACAGCAAGGTGGAACGTGATGCCTTTCCCCAAAATGTTTTCACCCAGGAGATTGTTGTCGTATGCCTGTTTGATCGCTTTGTTCAGAATATGTTTTGCCGCAGGGTATTCGCCGCGCAGATAGATATACCCATATTCCGCCTTGAGCGCATGACCTGAAATGACCATGCCTTCGATAAGGATATGCGGGTTCTTCTCGAGGATGGGCCTGTCCTTAAATGTTCCCGGCTCTCCTTCGTCGGCATTGCAGAGAAGATATTTCGGGAACTTAGGGTCAGCAGCTGCAAAGGTCCACTTCATGGCAACAGGGAAGCCTGCGCCGCCACGCCCTCTTAAACCTGCTCTTTTAACCTCATCAATAACCTCCTGAGGCTCCATCGCGAGGGCCTTTTCAAGACTCCTGTATCCGCCAATATTTTTGTACTCGCTGATATCGGCTGAGTTCGGATTATGTATGTTCTTTAAGAGTATCGTTTCCATTGCTTATCGGTATTTCTCCAACGTCTCTTCCAGATTCTTTTCTGTCAGGTTTTCATGGAAATCTTCATTAACGAGCATAGCAGGTGCTGTTCCGCATGCTCCAATGCATTCCATGATAACAAGAGAGAACCTTCCGTCCGGTGATATCCCGCCCGGCTCGATACCGTATTTATTTTTTAGAAAATCTACAAGTTTCTCTGCGCCGAGGATCATGCAGGAGACATTCGTGCAAAGCTGAATGAGGTGTCTGCCCATCGGCTTTTGCTTGTACATTGCATAGAACGTCCCGACACCCCGTGCAGTCGCTTTAGGCACGCTCAGCAGATCAGCGACAGCCTCATATGCCTCAGGAGAGAGCCAGCCGAATTCCCGCTGCGCCACATAAAGGGCCGGCAGGAGGGCTGCCCGGCTGTTCGGGTATTTAGTCCTGATCTCCGCGATCTCTTTTATCGATGCATCATTAAACATGAATATGATTTTCTGACCTCATCCTTAACCTGTTTATTACCGGTCGCACTCACCCAGAACGATATCTATCGTCCCGATATTGGCGATAACGTCTGCGATAAGACCGCCCTCACAAAGTCTTGGAAGGGCGGAGGCATGCACAAAGGAAGGCGCGCGAACCCGCATCCTGTAAGGTTTCCCGGTTCCGTCGCTCACAAAATAGAAGCCGAGTTCACCTTTGGGGACCTCGCTGCCGACATAAATCTCACCTTCTGGCACTGTCGGGCCCTTGGTAATCAGGATAAACTGATGAATGAGATGCTCCATGTCCTTAAGAACCATGTCCTTTGGCGGCAGGGTAAACTTCGGTGCATCTGCCATGACAGGCCCTGCAGGCAGGTTCTCGATACACTGCTTGATGATTCTGTTGGCCTGCCTCATTTCGCCGACTCTCACGAGGTAACGGTCATAGCAGTCGCCATTCTTTCCGACCGGCACATCAAAATCAACCTTGTCGTACGCATCGTAGGGAAAATATTTTCTTACGTCATAGTCAGAGCCTGAACCGCGAAGCGTTCCTCCGGTCAGGCCCCAGTTAACAGCCTCTTCCAGAGAGATAATACCAATATCAACAGTCCTTTCCTTCCAAATCCTGTTCTCCGTTACCAGTGTCTCATAGTCATCCATTTTTGAAGGAAAATCGAGCACAAACTCATAAAGCTGGTCGAGGAACTCCTGGCTGATATCATTGCGTATTCCGCCAACACGCGGAAAACTGACGGTCAGTCGTGCACCGCAGATCATCTCAAAAAGATCGAGAATTTTTTCCCTTGCCACCATGGCATGCAGAAACGGCGTTGTAGCGCCAATATCAAGGACATGGGTGCCGAGCCAGACGATATGACTTGACAACCTTCCCATCTCAGCAAGTATGGTCCTGATATATTTTGCCCGCTCAGGCGCCTCAATGCCGAAAAGTTTCTCCACAGCAACAACATATCCCACATTGTTGTTCATGGAGGATATGTAGTCAAGCCTGTCCGTAAGCGGAAGGGCAGCAAAATAGGTCTTATTCTCACCAAGCTTTTCGATGCCTCTATGGAGGTATCCAACATGAGGAGTACACTTAATGACATTCTCGCCCTGGAGGTTCAGCACCAGTCGCAGAACGCCATGGGTCGCCGGGTGCTGCGGACCCATACTTATCGTCAGTTCTTTTGTCTCAAACGGTTTTTCTATATCTTCCATGATTACCTGTACTATTCCACCAGATACCGCATCTTAGCCTTGCCAATCATACTGTTTATATTTTTTCGACCGGTCAAGCACATCAAGGAATCCGCTCCACTCCTGCGCAGGCCCTTTCAGCGGGTAATCTTTTCTGAGCGGATATCCTTCCCAGTCCTCAGGCAGCAGCACCCTTCGGAGGTCAGGATGGCCGGCAAAAACAATGCCGTACATGTCATAGCATTCACGTTCATGCCAGTTTACGCCGATCCATACAGGCATAACCGAATCAATTCTTGCATCATTTTCAGTGACCTCTGCCTTGAGACGCAGGGCATGCCTGTGTTTTATGGAATACAGATGGTAGACCACCTCAAACCGAAGGTCCTTTTTCCCAAGATAATCCACTCCGCACAGGTCCACAAGATAATCAAAATAGAGATCAGGCTCATCGTGAAGGAACCTGCCGATCTCAGCTATTTTTCCCTTTCTGATTGTGACAGAAACCTGCCCTCTGAACTCCCTGACATCAAGGACTTCATCTGGAAAGCGCTCCTTCAGCCTCTCTGCTATCTGTAGTGGTTCCATAGTTTTTCAAAGGGATTCGGGTCTTGGTATTAGGGATTTGCAAAAACTTCCTGATGCCAACCCCCAGTAGCCAACCCCTTATCTCTGTTTTTTCATCTCCAGCGGCTCCAGCGGAACTGCTCAGCCTTTATTTTCTCCTGCAGCTTGATAATCCCGCCAATAAAAGCCTCAGGCCGCGGCGGGCATCCAGGAATATAAACGTCTATCGGAAGAAATGTATCGCATCCCTGCACCGTGCTGTACGTATTGAATATGCCTCCGCTGTTGGCGCAACTTCCTACTGAGATGACATACCTCGGTTCAGGCATCTGGTCATAGACACGCCTGACTATTTCGGACATTTTTTTCGTCACCGTTCCGGCAACAAACATGAAGTCCGACTGTCTCGGAGAGCCTCTCGGGATTATTCCCATTCTGTCAAGATCATTGTGACTGGCATACACGGCCATCATTTCGATGGCACATCAGGCCAGTCCGAACGTCATGGGCCACAGCGATGAACTTCTGCCCCAGTTGATCAGCTTGTCCATCGATGTGATAAGAATATTCGGAGAAAGAATCTTTACTCCTTCTTCAACTTCAACAAGCGACTGGGAAGGTGTGCTGAGGGTAGTGATCAGTCCCATACAAAGGCCTCCTTTCTCCATGCGTAGATGTACCCAACAAGCAGGATGACCATGAAGATGACCATCTCTATAAAGGCATAGAGCCCGATCTTATCGAACACCACAGCCCAGGGATAGAGAAACACTGCTTCAACATCGAATACAACAAACAGCATGGCAATAATATAGAACTTAACGGAAAAACGCATGTGAGGCGAACCAATAGGAGCATTACCCGACTCATACGGCATCAGTTTCTCTGCATAGGGCCGCCTGAGGCGCAGCAGCTCGCCGATGAGCAGCGAGCCTATGCCGAAGGCCGTTGCGACCATCAGGAAGATAAGGACAGGCAAATATTCAGACGGCATAAAAGTTCCGGGCATATTGGTATAATTTTATAGGACATCCAAACTAATAAGTCAAGCAAAAAATTAAACCTACAGCTTTAGGTTTTCTCTTGCTTTAATTGTTGCAAATGATTTAAATTTTTTAGCAATGCTAGTAAACAAATCTTTTTACTCACTGACCGGGAAACTCATTCTTACCATTGGCACGCTCATGATAGCCGGGAGCATGCTATTCTGGCTGTTTCTTTTCAAGCATCAGGAAAAAGAGCTCCTTGCCACCTCTGTCAAATATGGGTATTCTTTTGTCGATTACATCCGGAACAGCACGCGCTATGGCATGCTGACCGTTCAGGGAACACTTATCCAGCAGACCGTTGAGGCAGTGGGCATTGCAGAAGGCATCCTGAATGTCCGCATCTTCAACAGCAGGGGAGAGGTGGCCTATTCATCTGACAAAAAACATGTCGGTACTTTGCTCGACAAGAACTCCCCCCTTTGTCTGAGATGCCACACTGCCTCGGGCCCGACAAAAGACACGCCAAGCTGGAAAATCACAAAAGGCGATAAGTACAGGATACTGAACATTGTGCAGCCCATTTACAATGAGCCGTCCTGCTACAATGCCTCATGCCACGCTCATCCCAGGGGACAGCGTGTCCTCGGCCTCGTTGAGGCAGACCTTTCTCTCGAGTTACTTGACCACGGCATCAAACAGCAAGGCATTGCGATTACGGTCTATGTGCTCGCCTTCTCTATAGTCATATCAGGCGTGCTCTGCATCATCATTTGGAACTTCGTTTCCACACCGCTTTCCATCCTCGCCCATGGCATGCGAAAGGTTGCAGCAGGCGATCTCGATTTCAAGGTGAATATCAACAGAAGAGATGAGATTGGCGAACTCGCCAACACCTTTAATGCCATGAGCGATGACCTCAGAAAGGCAAAGAACGAACGCATAGAGTGGAGCAACACACTTGAAAAGAAGGTAGAGGAAAAGACAGAGGCAATCCATCGGGCACAGCAGCAGCTTATCCATTCAGAAAAGCTTGCATCCCTGGGAAGAATGGCTGCAGGTGTTGCTCATGAGATCAACAGCCCGCTAACCGGCATTGTAACTTTTGGACATCTGTTACGAAAGAAATTTCCGGAAGGCACAGAAGACCGGGAAGATATCGAGGTCATTATCGACCAGGCAAATCGTTGCTCAACTATCATAAAAGGGCTTTTGGGGTTTGCCCGCGCAACAACAGCAGACAAGGCTCAGACAAATATCAATGATGTTCTGAACAGCACACTCAATATTGTTAAAAACAAGGCAGATTTCTTTAACATACAGCTGTCGGCGAACCTGGACCCTTCGCTCAGTATGGTGAAGGCGGACGCACCGCAACTTCAGCAGGTCTTTTTAAACATGATCGTAAACGCAGCTGATGCATGCGAAGGAAAGGGTTCTATCACTATAGCAACCTCCAATCTAAACGACAGCGGACAGGATTATGTCCAGATCGAGTTCAAGGACACAGGATACGGCATAAAAGACGAGGATCTCGAAAAGATCTTCGAGCCCTTCTTCACCACAAAACCTGTCGGCAAAGGCACAGGTCTTGGCCTCGCCGTGAGCCACGGCATTATCCTTGAGCATGGCGGAACGATCACTATCAGCACAATAATAGGTGAGGGGACCAGCTTCTTTATCCGGCTCCCAGCGCTGAAGGAGACAGCATGAGCAAGGGAAAAATACTTGTCATAGATGACGAAGACATTGTGCGCTTAAGCTGCAGCCGCTCTCTTGTCCCCGAAGGATATGAACTGAAAATGGCAAAAAACGGACCTGAGGGACTGAAGATGCTCGAGGAAGAGACCTTTGATCTCGTGCTCACTGACCTCAAGATGCCGAACATGGACGGCATCGAAGTTCTGGGAACCATTAAGGAAAAATGGCCTAAGACCGACGTGGTCATCGTAACGGGATATCAGACCGTCGAAACTGCTGTAAAGGCGATCAAGCTTGGCGCTTTTGACTATATAGAAAAGCCATTTACACCTGATTCGCTCATTGCGACGGTAGCAAACGTCTTTCGGATACGGAACGGATAAAGGCCTTATTTTTCGAACTATCAGGATAAGCAAAACCGAGCAAGCAGAGATAAAGGAGGACAGTCATGGAAAGTAAGGGGAAGATTCTGGTTCTTGACGACGATCCTGTCGTAACCCTGAGCTGCAAGAGAATCCTTGGCGCAGAGGGTTTTAATATCATCACGGTTGATAGGGGAGAGGATGCCATCAAGATGGTGTCCAATGAAGAGTTCGACCTCCTTATATCAGACGTAAGGCTGCCTGACATGAACGGTATTTCGGTGCTCCGCGAAACAAAAATCGTCCAGCCCAAGCTTGACGTGGTAATCATCACAGGGTATCCCACACTCGAAGAAGCAAAAGAATCCGTCCGTTTAGGGGCTTTTGAGTTTATCGAAAAACCATTCACACCTGATTTCATGCTAAACGTTGCGCGAAAGGTATTTGATACCCGCGGCTGGATACTGAGAAAAGCGTTCATTGATGATTTCAGAAATGACATTGTCAGTCTTCGCGACAGCCAGAACCCGGTACTGTTCTACAAGGAAGGGACCTGGGCGCGACCTCTGAAAGACAACATATGGGAAGTCGGCTGCGATGCACGCTACTGGCTTCTGGCCGGTCAGCTCGCTTCCATAGAACTTCCTCAGAATCTGCGGACACTCATGGCAGGCGAGAGCTTTGGCAAGATTCTTTCGAGCAGCGGGCAGACAGACGATCTGCTCGCTCCAATGACCGGAAGGGTAATTGAAGTGAATCATCATGCGAACACTGCCATGAGCGCACTGGTGAGGGACAATCTAAGCGAAGGCTGGCTTCTCTGGCTCGCCCGCATAGAACCGATCGCGCTGTAACAGAACTTTATTGAGGAGGATTATATGGCTGATGAACCCAGGATCCTAGTCGTTGATGATGAGCTTATTGTCATCAAGAGTGCTGAACGGGTCCTCAAAAGCGAAGGCTATCAAATAGAAGGAGCTCTCGGAGGACGGGAAGCAATCCTGAAGATTGAGCGGGGCAATTTTGACCTGGTCTTCACTGACCTGAAGATGCCGGAGGTGGACGGCATAACGCTTATTCGGTGGGTCAAAAAGTCCAGGCCAAACGTCGGCATCGTTATCATCACCGGCTATCCTTCCCAGGACACGATGAAGGAAGCTCTCGAACTCGGGATCATAGACTATGTACCAAAACCCTTCACGCCCTCGGTTCTGCTTGATGTTACGAAAAGGGCTGTAGAGTGGGCAGGAGGAAGAAAACCTGTAGAGGAAAAAGGGCAGGAGGAATTCCCGCCTGCCATGGCAGCTGAACTCGACAGGGTGGTCAGAGAATACCGCAAGAGACCGGGATGCCTTATCCCTGTGCTCCAGAGGGCTCAGGAGATCGTCGGCTATCTCCCTCCTGTCGTACAGAAGCGCATAGCAAAAGGCCTGAATATACCCCAGGCAGAGGTCCACAGCGTTGTCTCATTCTACTCGTTCTTCACCATGAAGCCCCGGGGCGATCACAACATCAGGGTCTGTCTCGGCACTGCATGCTACGTCAGGGGTATCGAGGGAGTTGTTGACAAGATCAGGGAAACACTCAAGATCGATATCGGAGAGACAACAGACGACAAGAAATTCTCGCTCGAAGGCGTACGCTGCCTCGGCGCATGCGGCCTTGCACCAGTCATGGTCATAGACGAAGACACCTTCGGTAATATGTCTGCCAAAAAGGCGCTCGAGGTGATCAACCGCTACTCACCTGTTGCAGCAGAAGCATCTGCAGGCACTGAAGAGGAAGCGCTTGCAGGACAGGAGGAATAGACATAATGGCTAAACTGAACATAGAAGATCTTAAAACGCTCCACGAAAAGAATAAGGCGGCATTTGGACCTGACAGCGGCAAGTTCAGAACAAAGGTGACGGTACATATGGGCACCTGCGGACTTGCCGCAGGCGCAAAGCAGGTAATGGACACGCTTGTTGAAGAGGTGAAGAAGAACAGCCTTGCAGACATCATGATCGCATCATCAGGATGCGCCGGTCTCTGCGGCAGAGAGCCGATCATGACTGTTGAGCAACTGGGAGAAGAGCCGGTCAAGTATTGCGACCTCAACAGTGAAAAGACAGAAAAGATCGTAAAAGAACACCTTGCCGGCGGCCAGATAGTATCGACATTTGCCCTTCCCCCAAAGAAAGATATGCCCTTCATGAACCTCCAGGAACTCCGCGTGCTGAGGAACACGGGCTTCATGGATCCTGAAAGCATAGATGAATATGTCGCGCGTGAAGGGTACCTCGCGGCAGCAAAAGCGCTCACACAGATGACAACAGAAGATATCATCAAAACAGTGAAGGACTCCGGCCTCAGAGGAAGGGGTGGTGCAGGCTTTCTTACCGGGCTTAAGTGGGAGTTTGCTTCAAGAGTGCCTTCGGAAACAAAATTCATGCTCTGCAACGGTGATGAGGGAGATCCCGGCGCATTCATGGACAGATCCGTTATGGAGGCTGATCCTCACTCTGTCATTGAGGGAATGATCATTGGCGCAAGAGCTATAGGGGCAAACTACGGATATATATATGTCAGAGCTGAATATCCGCTTGCTGTCAAGAGACTGCAGATGGCCATTGACAAGGCAACAGAGATGGGCCTTTTAGGCAAAAACATACTAAATACCGGCTTTGACTTTGAACTCGAAATCTATCTTGGAGCAGGAGCATTTGTCTGCGGCGAGGAGACAGCTCTCATGAGATCTCTTGAAGGAAAACGCGGCATGCCAAGGCCGAGGCCGCCCTTCCCCGCAGTCAAGGGCCTATGGGACAAACCTTCGGTATTGAACAATGTAGAGACCCTTGCCCAGATAGCACCGATCATCCTGAACGGCTCTGAATGGTACAGGACCGCAGGCACAGAAAAGAGCGCCGGCACCAAGGTCTTTGCCCTCACCGGCGCGGTGAACAACGTTGGCCTCGTTGAAGTGCCGATGGGCATTCCGCTTAGGAGGATCATATACGATATAGGCGGTGGGATTAGAAAGGGACGGAAGTTCAAGGCTGTGCAGCTTGGCGGCCCCTCAGGAGGGTGCATACCAGAACATCTTCTCGACATACCCGTAACATATGAGGACATCATGGCAACTGGCGCAATCGTAGGGTCAGGCGGCATGGTTGTGATGGATGACAATACCTGTATGGTCGGCACGGCAAAATTCTTTCTTGAGTTCACAGCTGACGAATCCTGCGGCAAGTGTACGCCCTGCCGAGTCGGCACAAAAATCCTCCTTGATATGCTTACGGATATAACAGATGGTAAGGGCAGCTACAAAGATATGGAAACGCTCGAAGATCTGAGCAGGGACATCATCACAACATCACTGTGCGGCCTTGGCCAGACAGCGCCTAATCCTGTGCTTTCGACACTGCGCTACTTCAAGGATGAATATGAATCTCACATAACTCAAAAATGGTGCAAAGCGGGTGTATGCCGGAATCTCACCACGTTCATGATCGATGAAAAACTCTGCACAGCCTGTGGAGCCTGCCGCAGGGCATGCCCGTCCAAGGCCATTGTGGGTGAGAAGAAAGTGCCTCACAAGATCATCCAAGAACTCTGCGTGCATTGCAGATCCTGCTATGACACCTGTAAATTCAACTCGATCAGGATCCTCCCTGCCGGCTTTGAAGGCGACCCAAACGAGTTCCTCGAAAAAGCCTCAGCAGGCAAAAAGGAGGAGAAATAAATGATTGAGCTGATCATTGATGACAAAAAAGTATCTGTCGAAGAAGGCACAACCATTCTTGCTGCTGCAAAAAAGATAGGCATCAATATCCCAAACATGTGCTATGACAAGAGACTCAGACCCTACGGAGGATGCAGGATCTGTGTTGTTGAGCAGGAGGGCAATCCGAGACTGTTAGCATCGTGCTCAACGCCGGCAGCAACAGGCATGGTGATAAAAACCGATACACCAAAACTTAATAAAGTTCGGCAGACTGTTCTTGAACTCATGCTTGTACACCATCCGCTTGACTGCCCAATCTGCGACAAGGCGGGAGAGTGTGATCTTCAGGATATGGCTTTCCAGTATGGCAAACCTGAAGGCAGGTTCATCAGGCACAGAAAGGCCATACCTTCTGATGTGCGGGGCCCGCTTGTTGAACTAACAGCAAACCGCTGCATCCTCTGCGGCAAGTGTGTAAGAATATGTGCCGAGCACCAGGGACGTGGCGCTCTCGGCTTTATTGGCAGAGGATTCCCCACTGTCGTTCAGCCTGCATTCGGAGAAATTCTCGAGTGCGACTACTGCGGCCAGTGCATTGATATCTGCCCCACAGGCGCCCTTCTTAGCAAGCCCATGAAGTTCCAGGCCCGCGCCTGGTTCCTTGAAGAGAAGGACACGATATGCCCCTTCTGTAGCTGCGGCTGTACACTGACAATTGGAACACGGGAAGGTAAAATCCTTAGATCTCGCGCCAAAGAAGACAGTGGCAGAAGCGAAGGCAACCTCTGCGGCAGAGGCAGATTCGGCGTTGATTACATATACAGCGAAACCCGCCTTAAAACACCTCTCATCAGAAAAGATGGAGAGCTTGTTGCGGCAACATGGGATGAAGCTCTCAAGTATGCGGGCGATAGCCTTACCCGTATCATAGCCGCTCATGGGAAGGATGCTATAGGTGCGCTCGGTTCCCACCGTTGCACGAACGAGGACAACTATATGCTCAGGAAGTTTATGAGCACAGTTATCGGATCAGGGAATATTGATTCATCTGCAGCCTTCGGATTCTGGAAAGTCCAGCAAGCCATAAGCATGGCCTTTGGAACAAAGTCTCACACTATTGCTATGAAATATCCATTGGGCAAAGATGTAATTATGGTCATTGAATCTGACATAAGCGCTACTCACCCTGTGTTTGGCCTGAATATTCTCAGGGCAAAGCGTGAAGGTTCAAAGCTGATCGTAGCAGATACCAGGGATACAAAATTGACGCGCCACAGCACATCGCATCTCAGGATGGAAAGCGGTACATCTGTTGCATTCATAAACGGTCTGATGAAGATAATCATTGATAAAGACCTTTTCAACAGGCAGGTCGTCTCGAAAATTGAGGGTTTTGATGCGTTCGAAAAAAGCCTTGATGACTATACTCCTGATAAGGTTTCAAAGATAACTCGCATTTCAGAAGCACAGATTACAG
Source organism: uncultured Nitrospirota bacterium (assembly GCA_947085015.1). Classification (GTDB taxonomy): domain Bacteria; phylum Nitrospirota; class Thermodesulfovibrionia; order Thermodesulfovibrionales; family UBA6898; genus UBA6898. The sequence continues at coordinate 40,410 of CAMTUV010000007.1, read as the reverse complement.
AAACAGCTGAATCCCTTGCAAAGGCAAAAAGCCGCATGATCTCATTAACCATAAATGTCTCTGAAAATTCCAAGGGAATGGACATGGTGCTTGCAGCTGCAAATCTTGTAATGCTCCTTGGCGACGAACCGGAAACCCTTCAGATACCGGCTGAATACGCAAACACAGTCGGCATGGCAAGCATGGGTATACACCCTGCTGCAGGGGCGAAAAATATCTTCAATATGCTCTATGAGCAGGGCGCGGTCAAGGGACTTTTTATCATGGGCGAAGATCCTGTTTCAGTATATCCCTTCAGCTCAAAGATCCTGTCTGTGCTCAAGTCCCTTGACCTGCTGATCGTACAGGACATTGCGCTTACCGAGACCGCAAAGCTCGCCCATATCGTGCTTCCTGCTGCAGGCTGGTCAGAAAAAGATGGGACATTTATTAATGCGGAAGGCATAAGCCAGAAGCTCCAGAGGATCATTGAGACGCCAGGCCAGGCCATGCCGGACTGGCAGATAATGAGAAACCTTGCGCTTGCGATGGGAAAAGAGATAGGCACCAGAAGCGTGGAGGGCTTGTCTGAAGAGATAAAGAAAACAGTAATCGAACAGAAGAATCTTGCTGATAATCGGGCCTTTCATGCTGTACCGTATTCGGCCGGAGAAATACCCTCTGCCGAATATCCACTGGCGCTCGTAGTCAGGGATGTGCTTCAGCATTCAGGCAGCATGTCAACGCGCTCCAAGTCTCTCGATCTTGTTGTTTCTGAGGCTTACCTCGAACTCAATGAAGAAGATGCAACCAAACTCGCTGTATCAGACAACAGCCATGTAAAGGTATCATCGAGAAGGGGTACGATCTACCTGAAGGCCAGGGTAACAGACTCCGTCCCTGCCGGAACTGTTTTTTCATCAACACATTTTCCGCACAGTCGTGTAAACACCCTTCTCTATTATCCTGAGAACGGAACTGCCAGTCCGTGCGCTGTAAAGGTGGAGTCTGCCAAATAGAGGGGATAGATAAACATCTTCCCCTTCTATTTATTTCTGCCAACATTATCATTACTATTCTGTGCAAGGGAAATCCCAGATTTTTTTCTCGGGCATGGCAATATAATATTATGGATTATGTAACACTTCTCGGTCTGACGGCCGGCACGTTGACGACACTCTCCTTCCTGCCCCAGGTTATTAAGACCTGGAAGACACGGTCCACAAAGGATATTTCAACAGGCATGTTCGTAATGTTCTGCACAGGTATTCTTCTCTGGGCGCTGTACGGATTCGCAATCAACTCCATGCCTGTCATCATCACGAATATCGTCACCTTTTTTCTTGCCTTTATTATCCTTCTTCTCAAGGTTAGGCATGGGTAGGCTGAGACTCCTCTCTGATTTCTTGATTTTCATTCTTGCCAAGCAATAGAATGTAAGACAATGGAAATAAGAATACTCAACAGCAAGACTCTTACAGCAGTACCCGATAAAAGTGTGTACCAGACGCTGAGAGACAACGGTGTCTATCTTGTCGCATCCTGCGGAGGCAAAGGCGTGTGCGGCAAATGCCGCGTAAAGGTTCTCGAGGGCAAATACCGGACTGAGTCTGCGACGAAACTGAAAAAAAGGGAGATCGGAGAAAAGATTGTCCTGGCATGCACGACCTTCCCTGAAGAAAACATCCACATTGAAATCCCTGAGGACTCGAGGCTGGTTATCGGCGACAAGATTGCTGTCTCAAAGTCAAAAAGTTTTCTCGATTTCCTCAAGTCAGAGGAACAAACTCTTACACCTCCTGTCAGAAAAATCATGCTTACGCTTATGCCGCCTTCAATCGAGGACAATATCAGCGACATGGAACGGGTAAAAAGATCCCTGTCTGAACACGGTATCAAGGAGATGCGTTTTTCTCATGGTTTTGTACAGTCCATGGCAAAGGCCCTGCGGCAGCATAACTGGAGTGTATATCTTACGTACACCGAATATTTAGAGGCAATATCGATCATCTCGCCTGAACGGATCAAGCACTATGGCCTTGCTGTGGATATAGGGACTACGACCGTTGTCGTTTATCTCGTTGACTGCACTGACGGCACGCTTCTGGATACAGGAGTCACGTATAATTCACAGATGCGTCATGGCGATGATGTCATCACCAGAATCGTCCATGCAACTGAAGGCGGCGCTCTTCAGGAACTGAGGAATGCGGTTGTAAACGACATCAACGGTCTGCTGAATCCGATGATGGAGCGCAATCATATAAGTCGTGATGATATCGATTGTGCTGTAATCTCCGGCAATACTACGATGGTGCAGCTTTTCTGGGGGCTGGACCCTGCGTCAATACGCGAGGAGCCATACATCCCTACCGTCAACGCATACCCGGCATGGCGTGCAGGCACGGCAAAGCTTCTGATCAATCAGCAGGCCCCGGTCTATACCATGCCGTGCGTCGGCAGCTATGTAGGAGGCGATATCACTGCAGGCCTTCTTGCATCAAAGATGCACAGAAATTCCGAAGTTGCGCTCTTCATGGATATCGGCACGAATGGCGAGATCGTTGTGGGCAACAACGAATGGCTCATTACCGCTGCCACCTCAGCAGGCCCCTGCTTTGAGGGGAGCGGCATCAGGCATGGCATGCGCGCAACAGAGGGAGCCATAGAGTCAGTGAAGATTAACTCAGCTACCTGGGATGTTGAGCTTGGAGTGATCGGCAATGCCCAGCCTTCGGGCATATGCGGTTCCGGCATGATCGATGCAATATCGGAATTCTTTTTTGCCGGCATCATTGACCAGAAAGGTAAGTTCATGAGGGATTTACATACTGACAGAATCAGGATCGAGGAAGAAGGTCCCGAGTTTGTTCTGCATCATGGCGAAACAAAGGATATCGTGCTTACTGAAGTGGATATTGAGAATATCCTGCGTGCAAAGGCAGCAATCTATGCCGGCATGTCTGTTTTACTTAAAGAGGTGGGTCTTTCTCTTGATGTTGTAGAGCGTATCTACATTGCAGGGGGATTCGGCAATTATCTCAATGTTGAAAAGGCGATCATGATCGGTATGCTCCCTGACATGCCAATAGAGAAGTTCTCCTTTATCGGCAACACCTCTATTGCAGGGGCGTATCTCTGCCTGCTGTCTGAAAAGATGAGGCGCGAGGCAAAAGACATTGCGAAGAAAATGACCTACGTCGAGCTTTCTGTTTCGCACGGATTCATGGATGAGTACATGTCAGCACTTTTCCTCCCCCATACCAACATCGACCTTTTCCCATCTGTCAGGGAGATGTATACTAAGGGGGCCTGACCACAAACAGGGCACAGGAGAAACTATAACAATGAACCAGCTTGATTCCAATGCAATACTTTTTGCAAATGACAATCCATCGTTTCTCATGTATATCGGCATTCTTGTCAAACGACTCGGATACAAGGTCTATCTGGCACTTGACGGGCTGGAAGCTGTGCAGATGGCTAAAGAAAAAAAACCGACCATCATAGTCCTTGACTATGCCCTTCCGGAAATTAATGGCATTTCTTGCATTACCATGATACGCAAGGATGCCTTCTTGCGGGATATCCCCATCATCATGTTAGGTTCGGAAGAAAATGGCCTTTCGAAGCAGGAGATAGAAAAAATACACATTCAGGGATATCTGAAGAAACCCCTGAATGTGACCGATTTTTATCTCGCTATTCAAAAATGCCTTAACCATGCCATAAAACGAAAACATATCAGGGCACCGCTCAACATAACCGTAAGCATGAACTGCAAGGGGAAGCAGCAGGATCTCCAGGCATCGAATCTTTCTGTTGAAGGAATATTCCTGAAGACCGCAAAGCCCTATCCTGTAGGCACAGAGATGGATATCGTGCTTGCCGTTGATGACGAGGATCCGATTGAACTGCACGGCATGGTCGTATCTGCCAAGAAAATATCAGCTGATATCCAACCTGAATCAGGCATGGGCATAAAGTTCGTGGACATTCCCGAAGATGTCCGTTACCGGCTCCACTATGTTGTTATGAAAGAATTAACCAGAGATATCAGCGTTGGTGATACAGGAGAGACCTTGCTTGACGAAGCGCTGAATACTGATTAGATCATGATGTGGAAGACTACCGCGACTTCTTCTTGGATGCGGGTCTCTTTAAGTCACTTAAAATCTTTGCTACGGCAGGTTCTATCGCGGGCAACTCTTTCTTCACAACCGACCAAACAACCTTGTAATTGATCCCGAAATAAAAATGAGTGATCTTATCTCTCATCCTTGCCATGTCGGTCCAGGGAAGGTCCTTGTATTTCGTCTTTATCTCCTTGGGAATGTTCTTGGACGCTTCGCCGATATTCTCGATCTTGAATGCAACAGCACTCCGCGTCTTCTCATCGGCGAGGAATTCCTTGCGTTTCATTGTGCCAACAAACTCTTTTATGTGTTGCATTGCGTCATAGATGTCTTGAACGAAGAATTTCCATTCTCTCGTCATATATAGACAACCTCTTTCAGTATGCCTTTCTTGAGTTCCCGACGAATCCCGCTCTTTATAACCAAATCGACCTTTTTCTTGAGAAGCCGCTGGAGATACCTTTCCATCTCGCTGAGCTTAATGAGCCCGGGAATATTTTTTTCATCGAACTCCACAAGGATATCAATGTCGCTTCGACGCTTCTGTTCGCCGCGCACGAATGACCCGAATATCCCAAGCTCGCTTACGCGATACCTCTGGACAACTTCAGCCTTATGCTCTTTTAGCACTGCTTTGGCTTCCTCGACATTTCTTACCGCCTGTCTCATGTTGTTATTTTATCAGTTTTCTCGTGCATTTGTTGAGAAGTTATTTGCTGTAACCGGCTGGGGTCAGCCATAGAGAACCTTGCCATCTTTGCATATCTTCTTTATAAATGGATCTCCGAGAGACAGTCTTTCCTCTGCCTCTTCAGGCTTGTAAACGATGAAATCAACAGACGCGTCAATGTCCATTATGTGGTAAAGCTCTGTAATCCGGTCTGCTCCGTAGTGAGGAACGTCTCTTTTGACGATGAACAGATCGATGTCGTTGATATCGTTCATCCCCCAGGCAGAGGACCCGAACAGGATTATCTTTTCAGGCTTGTATTTCTCGACAAGCTGATTCTTGATGTCGTCAATCTTTTCTAATGCTGCAGCCCTGTTCATGCGCATATTGTATCAAATAACTAGGGACTTTACCTATTGGAAAATAAAAGTCTCATTTCCCTTTTGCTTTGTATGAGGGTTTACTTAGAAAATCGCAATTATAAGTCTTTTTCGTCAGGTCCGCCCCTGAAATATCCGAGCGTGATAGCAACATTAGGCAATGCTCAGAAGTTTACGAGCATATTGTCGATCAGCCGCGTCGGCCCCATTCTCACCGCACCGGCAAGCAGCACTTCTCCCTGTATCTCTTCTATCTCCTCAAGCGTATCGGGATGATAAACTGAAACATAGTCGATGCCCGTAATCTGCGTCTCTTTTGCAAGCTGAGATTCCATGATTTGCCGTATCTTCGTTCCTGATCGTATCCCTGATCGTATGGCCTCAGCTGCCTCGCTGAGACAACGGTAAAGCACAATTGCAGCAAGCCTCTCTTCCTTCCCAAGGTATGCATTGCGCGAACTCAGTGCAAGGCCGTCCTGCTCCCTGATCGTAGGGCAGACAACGATCTCCGTATCAAGATTCAGATCCTTTGCCATTCTTTTGATGATCACTGTCTGCTGAAAGTCCTTCTGGCCAAAATAGGCCCGTGTCGGTCTCACAACAGTAAAAAGCTTTGCTACTATAGTCGCGACGCCCTTGAAATGACCTGGTCTGAAATGGCCGCACATCCTTCCAGAAAGACCCTTCACTTCGATCTCTGTCGAAAAGCCAGCCGGGTACATATGAGTATCGTCCGGGAGAAAGAGAATATCAACAGCCTCCTCCCTGAGCCTCTCGATATCAGCTTCAATCTGTCTCGGATACTTGGCAAAGTCCTCAGAGGGGCCGAACTGGGTCGGGTTCACATAGATACTCACTGCGGTGATGTTATTTTCTTCTTTGGACATTCTTACCAGACTCATATGCCCCGCATGAAGAGCCCCCATGGTCGGCACAAAACCAATGGTCCTGCTGTGGAGCAGGTGCCCGCGCGATGTGTCCTGCATAATCCTCGGAATTCTGATTATCTCCATATCGCTATTTCGAGTCTGTCCATAAATTGCTTAATTCATAAGAAAAGCTGTCATTCCCGCAAGTGAAGCGCGTCGGGAATCCTTCCGTGAAACCATCTGAAAGATTCCGGACAAGCCAACAGTAGGCTGGACGAAGCCGCCGGAATGACAAATAAACAGACACTATTTCGCTCCTTTGTTAATCTCGCTCATCAGTTCCTTAAGCATATCTTTTTCCTTTACCGTCTTTACAACCTTGCCCTTTCGAAAAAGAATACCTCTGCCCTTTCCTCCGGCTATGCCTATATCAGCCTCACGCGCCTCGCCAGGACCATTTACAACACAGCCCATGACAGCAACAGTCACCTGCTTGTCAGTATCCTTGAGTTCAGACTCAACCTTTGCAGCAAGCCCTCTGATGTCGATCTGACATCGGCCACAGGTAGGACAGGAAATGATTGTAGCGCCCTTCTGCCTGAGCCCAAGAGACTTGAGTATCTCGTACGCAACGCGCACCTCCTCCGCAGGATCGGCTGACAGAGAAACTCTCATGGTATCGCCAATGCCCTCTGAAAGGAGAATGCCAAGCCCCACAGAGCTCTTGATAATGCCGGTAAAGGAAGGGCCTGCTTCTGATATGCCTATATGGAGCGGATAGTTGAATTTCTTTGCGAAGAGTCGATATGCATCGACAGTTGTCAAGACATTGGAGGCCTTAAGCGACACCTTTATCTCCCTGAAATCCAGACTTTCCAGAATATTGATATGTTCTGCTGCGCTTTGTACCAGTGCCTCAGGAGTTGGATGCCCATATTTTCTCAGCAGCTCTTTTTCGAGGGAACCTGCGTTCACACCTATGCGTATGGGAATACCCTTATCCTTGCAGGCTGACACCACTTGGGTCACCTTCCATCGTGCACCAATATTCCCCGGATTGATCCTCAACCCGTCGACCCCCTGCTTTATAGCCTCAAGCGCAAGCCTCCAGTCAAAGTGAATATCCGCAATCAGGGGGATGGGTATTGCCTTTCTGATCTTTCCTAATGCCTGAGCAGCTTCCATGTCCGGTACTGCCACCCTGATGATCTCACACCCGGCCTTTGCAAGCCTCCGTATCTGCCGCGCTGTTGCAGCAGCATCTCTTGTATCTGTCTTTGACATTGACTGTACAGATATGGTGCTCCCTCCACCTACAGGGACATTCCCTACTCGGAGTTTTCTTGTCCTGTTACGATGGGCCTTTGCCATTACTGCCTTCCTTTGTGCTGTTCATTTTCTCCTGCTTCATCATGCGATAGCGTTTTACTGCCTCTGCATGCTGCAATCCTGTCTCGGAGAACTGATGCGAGCGGTCATTCTGAGCGACAAAATATATATAGGGCACATTTTCCGGATAGAGGGCTGCCGTGATCGATTTAATGCCTGGAGAGGCAATGGGACCAGGAGGGAGCCCTTTGTTAACATAGGTATTATAGGCGGTCTTGCGCTTGAGATCAGACAGGGTAATCCTTTCCTTAGAGCTTTTCACCCCATAGACCGCTGTAGGGTCTGCCTGTAGAAGCATCTTCTTCCTGAGTCTGTTGTGATACACCGCAGAGATGAGGCCTCGTTCACTGTCAATAACAGCCTCCTTCTCTATGATCGATGCAAGGGTCAAAACCATGTTCTCGGTCATACCAAGTTCCTGCATCCGGATAGTCATCTTATCAGTAAGCTTTTCGCGCATTTTAGAGATCATGATGTCAAGGGCATCTTCAGCCTCCATACCCTTGGGTATGGAATAGGTATCCGGGTAAATATATCCTTCTATGCTCGGGGCCTTAATGTCATAGATTGCAAGGAAATCCAAGTCTCTCGCAAGTTCCATGAATTCCTCTGGTGATATGATCCCTGTCTTTGCAAAGGCAGATGTAATCTCAGGCAGAGAATCGCCTTCGAGTATCTTCACCTCATACTCAATGATCCTGCCCTTGCGGAGGACCTTCAGAATGTCAAAGGGAGTCATGCCGGTCCAGAGGGAGTAGAACCCAGCTCTGATACGTCTGTCAATGCCTGTCAGCCTGCCAAAGACAAGAAAAATCCGTTTATCCCTGATCAGGTTTTGACTGCGGAGTATATCAACTGTCTGCCTGAAAGTAGCCCCCTCCTGGATCTCAATTTCCATGTTTTTGTTGCTGGTCTGGACAGGTAGAAAAAGCCCTATGGCAGCATAGAGCAGAAAGAGCAGAAACGTTGCGAAAAGCATGAAAAAAATGTTCTTTTTCATAAAGAGTTAGGATGACAGAAAAGACTGGCAAAGTAAACCCCGTTAGAAAGCCCCTCTGCTTAAAGTCTTCTAACGGGGTAAAGGATACGAAAAAAAGGCGGGGCATTGCCCCGCCTTCCAGACATGTAATGGCCTGTATCTTAGTACATACCGCCCATGCCGCCGCCCGGAGGCATTGCCGGCATCTCAGACTTCTCCTCAGGCAGATCACTGATCATAACAGAGGTGGTAAGCATGAGAGATGCAACAGATGCTGCGTTCTGAAGCGCACACCTCGTAACCTTTGTCGGGTCAACGATTCCGGCCTTCAGCATATCAACATATTCTTCTGAACCTGCGTCAAAACCGTAATTGGCATCCTTTGAACTCTTGACCTTTTCTACAATAACAGACGGCTCAAGCTCGGTATTGTTGATGATCTGGCGGATAGGCTCCTCAAGAGCTCTCTTGATAATATCAACACCTACCTGCTGGTCATGGTTGTCAATCTTGACGCCTTTAAGTGCGCTGATGCAACGAAGAAGTGCAACGCCGCCGCCTGGTACAATACCTTCTTCAACAGCTGCACGGGTAGCATGGAGCGCATCCTCGACCCTTGCCTTCTTTTCCTTCATCTCAGTCTCGGTAGCTGCGCCGACATTGATAACAGCAACACCTCCAACGATCTTTGCAAGCCTCTCCTGAAGTTTTTCCTTGTCATAATCAGAGGTGGTCTCATCGATCTGTGCCTTGATCTGCTTAACTCTGCCTTCGATCTTCTTGGGATCGCCTGCACCCTCGATAATAGTGGTGTTCTCCTTATCAACGGTAATCTTCTTGGCCCTTCCGAGATCAGTCAGCTTAACGGTTTCGAGCTTGATCCCAAGGTCCTCAGAAATGACGGTACCGCCGGTGAGGATAGCGAGATCTTCAAGCATTGCCTTTCTCCTGTCGCCGAAGCCCGGAGCCTTGACAGCGCATACCTGAATGGTGCCCCTGAGTTTGTTCACAACAAGGGTAGCAAGGGCTTCGCCCTCGACCTCTTCAGCAACAATCATGAGCGGTTTGCCCATCTTTGCTGTCTGTTCAAGAATCGGAAGCAGGTCCTTCATAGAGGAGATCTTCTTCTCATTGATCAGAATAAATGCATCATCAAGATTGCATTCCATCCTCTCCGGATCAGTCACGAAATAGGGTGAGCTGTACCCCCTGTCAAACTGCATTCCCTCAACAACATCAAGGGACGTTGTCATGCTCTTTGCCTCTTCAACGGTGATGACGCCGTCCTTGCCGACCTTGTCCATGGCATCTGCTATCAGTTCGCCGATGGTGGAGTCATTGTTCGCTGAAATGGTGCCGACCTGGGCGATCTCTTTTTTGTCCTGAACAGGCCTGCTGATCTTCTTGAGTTCCCCTACGATAGATTCGACAGCCTTCTCAATACCCTTCTTGATCTCCATGGGGTTTGAGCCTGCAACAACGTGCTTGATACCGCCGCTGTAGATCGCGTAAGCAAGGACTGTCGCTGTAGTTGTGCCGTCGCCGGCAACATCTGAGGTCTTGCTGGCTACCTCGCGTACAAGCTGGGCTCCCATATTCTCGAAAGGATCCTTGAGCTCAATCTCTTTTGCAACTGTAACACCGTCCTTGGTAATGGTCGGTGCGCCGTATTTCTTGTCAATCACTACATTCTTGCCCTTGGGGCCGAGAGTTGCCTTTACTGCATCTGTAAGCTGAGTGATGCCCTTGAGCATCGATCTCCTTGCTGCCTCATCAAAAAGAAGCTGTTTTGCCATATGTCTTATCCTCCTGAAAAATTATGTTTAAATTTTGGTTATTCTACGATGCCGAGAATGTCTTCTTCTTTTACGATCAGATAGTCAGTTCCGTCAATATTCACTTTGGAGCCTGAATACTTGTCAAAAAGGATGATATTTCCGACTTTCAGTTCCTTAACTTCTGAACCGACAGCCTCAACTTTTCCCTTCTGGGGCTTTTCTTTGGCAGAATCAGGAATATAGATTCCACCTGCTGTTTTTTCTCCTTCTTCAGAGTAGGATACGAATACCCTTTCCTTCAATGGCTTAAACTTCATAAGCATTTCTCCTTTCTTCAATAATAGATTTTTGGGTTATTAGCACTCAATGCCGGTGAGTGCTAATATAACTGGATTTGCTCGATTATAGCAAGGTCAAATGAGGGAAGAAAAAACCGATAAATACGTTTTATCTCTATTTTTCTCCTAAATACTTCTTTTTTAGGCAGATTACTGCGAAAGTGATTTTTTCTTTGCAACCAGAAAGTTGTCTATGGCTTCTCTGTAAAAATCAGCCTTTTTCCTTATATCCTGAGGTATCCTGTTCTCATAGAGCTTGAAGCCTTCTTTTACTTCGGCACCAAAAACCGCATAAAAATCACCCCTCTTGACAGCCTCGTCAACCTTAGCCGAATTGTAAAGGTAGATATCATTGATAATTGTACGAGAAAGCCTCCGCGCCTTTTCTATCAATTCATCAGTCTTTACATCTGCTGCTGGTCTCGGAGTTGGAGCAACCAGTTTCTCCCTGTCCGGTGCCTCGACATCCTTTTCTGTCGGCTGCTGCTCAGGCGCTTTCGGAGCTGTTGGTTGGGGCTGGGACTGTATTTCCGGTTTGTCAGGCCCAGTAGGAACTCCGCTCTTGATCCGGTTGATTGCCTCGATCAGTCTTACAGAAAGATCATGCTCCTCAATGTACTCGTCAGCTCCGTACAAAGAGACCGGATCTCTTCTGTACTTTGTCTTGTCATATATCGAGGGCACAAGAATCAGCTTCATCTCTTTTGTTTCAGGATGCGACTTCAGTTTCTTACAGACCTCAAATCCGTAGATCTTGGGAAGTGCAACCTCTATGATGCCGAATGCCGGCAGCTCCTTTAAAGCCCTTACCATGGCATCTATGCCATCAACGGAAATAATGACAGAATATCCCTCTCCTGCAAGGAGATTCTTGATATTCTCAACAACCGATGCGCTCGAATGCGCGAGAAGTATCTTCTTGTGATCTAATGACTTCTTTTCCTGGACAGCCGGCTTTTTGATAACAAGGACTGTGCTGCACTTAGGGCACTTAAACCTCGAGCCCTGAGGAGAAAGCTTAGCCTCGTCTACCTTCAGCCTTGTCTTGCATTTTGGACATACAACTACCACGTGTTGAACCTCCTTGGCTGCCACAGTTTAATGGTGATAAGACCTGCAAGGAATCCGCCTGCATGTGCAAGCCAGGCAATACCTCCCTGACTCGGCATTCCCTGCGTTATCAAGCCATTTACAAGCTGTATAATAGCCCAAAACCCTATAACTATCAAGGCTGGAATTCGTATGGACTGCACAAAAAAGCCGAGAAAGATGATCGTGTGTATCCTCGCCATCGGAAAAAGAAGGAGATAGGCCCCAAGCACGCCTGAAACCGCACCGCTTGCTCCGATCATCGGTATGCCTGAGCCGGTTGCGCTGAGCGTATGAGACAGAGCAGCTACAATCCCGCAGAATAGATAGAAGAGGATAAACCTGAAGTGGCCGAGTCTGTCCTCGATGTTATTGCCGAAGATCCAAAGATAGAGCATGTTGCCGAAGATATGGAAGACCCCGCCATGCATAAACATGGAGGTGAATATGGTGAGTATGGGGTGTATGGGCTGGGTAGATTCAAACGTAACAATGTTGTGCGGAATAGCGCCGTACGCATAGACAATGCGCTTGCCGTCAACATCTGTAATGAGCTGAAGCAGGAAAACAATAACATTCAGCCCTATCAGCCCGATAGTGACAAAGGGAAAAGTATTGGTAGGATTGTCGTCTTTATAGGGGAACATATTATCTCAGCTTATATCTCGCCATAAAAAAAGTGGCAAAAGCTACGGCGATGAGGAAACATAAGTAAGTCTGTCACTATAACCAATCTTAGAGTCATTTGCTATCTTTAGCTTGCCTTCTTCATTTTATAAACCTTTTATTGACCAAAACCAAGCTTTCTTTTCGATGTCTTCAGCCATCAGTATTGCCATCGAATCACAGTTGCCATATCGGGCAGATATCTATGCCGAGTATGACAATCGGCATATCAAAGAGAGGTTGCAGATAGTGAAATTCCTTGAATGCTTTTTCGAAATGCATCATCCCGGAATAAGTCTTCCGTCCTCTTTGCAAGGCTTTCTGTTTGCCGATCTCGCACAAAACGTTCGCAAACCCCAATGTTGGAGTAATGAGGATTCCCAAATGAATTTGCTTCGAGAAATACGAAAGCATGAATTTGATATAGTCTTGATAATAAGCCCTTGCATTGCCAAATTCAACTTCAACCTGAATGCTATCTTTTCTGTAATCACATTTTAGTTCAAGCTCTGGAATAGCTTTGATTTCCCTGCGCCATTCACGTTTTGAAAATGCTGTTTCGATTTCGCGGTTGTAGAACGACTGGCCTCCATCCACCTTGAAGCTGATACCATTGATTATTTGTTCAACTTCACCAAAACTTGCATCATCCATTAAAGAGGCCTGATCCGCCTTATGATACATCGAATCTGCAACATAAAGTTTCGCGTTATGTGCCATGTCGATGGTAATCGGCAGCAACTTGAAAATGTCGGGGGAAACCTTCTGGAACTCAATGAATTCGCCAATTGCGCCTTTCTTTGTAGCGGAGAATATTTTGTTCAGCCATTCCACGAAAGGCGCATGTGTTCTATTGGTATATTTAATCTGAACGTGCTTACGAACGTTGTCCAATTTTCTAAGCACTACAGTCACTGTCTGGTCATTGCCATATAAAAGCGTAATCTCTTTTTTCTGACCGGAATCAGGGCTCTCAAAAAAACTCTCGAAATTCTTGTGGATGGTGATGCCTTCTTTAAGCGTTGACTTTCCGATAAGGTGTTTGAAGCTCATGACATGCAAAGAACCTTGGCCGGTTGTTGCCCTCTCTTTATCCCATCCAGTTCGCCAAAAGGAAGACTTTCAAGGCCGGAAATAACTTCTTCAATCTTCTCAAAAAGTTTTGATTTTGCAGCAGGATTCTTTTGCTCCAGCTGCTCAAGTGCGGCCTGAAAATCATCATCGATAAGCGCCTGTTTTGACTGTTCATCTTTGAGAACCAGTGGAAGTCTACGTATATCTTCACCGCGACCAAATTTCCCTTCGCCTACCCAATCACAAAAATCCATCAAGGATATTTTGCCCTCATTGACAAGACGCTTGAGTTCTTTATTTTTCCTGAACTCTACAAAATAGCTAAATTTGAGCCGTTCAGAGGGCCTGTTGTACTTCGGGAGATATTGTTCCTCCATGTCCATAAAGGCTTGAATGTTATTCTTGATTTCTGATGCTCTCAGTTTTGTGAGCTGTTCAAGGCGTTTCAGCGAGTAGTCTTCATCACTGTGAAGCCGATATAATTCTCTGGCTTTTTCATAGGCATCCCACGGAGTGGGTCCAAAAAGATGCTTTTCCAATCTGATAAAGTTTATTCCGTTGCGATCAACTTTATGTGGCAGCACATAAGCATCAATTGCTGTCCATTTTTCATCGTTCACATATTTTTCTGAAAGTTCCTCGTATATGAATGCCCGCGTATTCCCTTCTATGACAGAATAGTAATCTTCTTTTGGTACTATCCATATAGGGTCATATATTCCGCCATTACGCTCAATATGTTCCTTTAATTTGTCATATTGGTCGTTACCTTCGGCAAGGGCAAACTTAATTTTTTCTTGGGTGACACTATCATTTAAGCGAGTATCGAGAAAGTATTGTATGCGAGGGTTCTCAATATCAAGGATAAGTTGTTTGAGAGGAATTTTTAATCGTTTGATTTCCGTAGGAATACCATCAAGATTAACAGTTATATTTTCCATACCCTCCCCCTGACCGATATACTGCGATAATTTTACGTTAAGCAGGCTATTTTAACAACAAGATATTGCATGATGGCAGTCGGGCAAAAAAGCTGTTTTTCAACTATTAACCCGGCAATATAATATCGCAAGGCGTCATCCTCGCTTGTCAGGGAGCGGACGGCGTAATACATCGGAAACAAAGAAAGATTCCGGACAAGCCGGAATGACAAAATTAAGGCATTTAACTGGCGGGTTAATAATACTTGGCTGGCACATCAGCCATATTTTTTCAGATATATGCCTGTATAAGAATCCTTATCTTTCACGAGATCATCGGGTGTGCCCTCAAACACAATCGTGCCGCCCTGATCGCCGCCTTCAGGGCCAATGTCAACTACCCAGTCAGCTGCCCTGATAACATCAAGATTATGCTCGATCACGACAACAGTATTGCCTGCCTCGACAAGCCTGTTTAAGATATGAAGCAGAGCCTTCACATCATCAAAGTGAAGCCCGACTGTCGGCTCGTCGAGGATGTATAAGAAGCCGGGGTTGGGGGCTGGGGGTTGGGGGCTGGATTTACTAATCCCTAACACCTGATCCCTGATCCCTGTCTTCTGCAACTCTGAGCAGATCTTTAATCTCTGGGCCTCTCCACCCGAGAGCGTAGTAGCAGGCTGTCCAAGCCTGAGATACCCAAGCCCTGTTTCCATAAGCAGAAAAAGCTTCGTTTTTATGGGAGGGTAGTCATTGAACAGCACTATTGCCTCCTCCACGGTCAGGTTCAGGATATCGTAGATGTTCTTCCCCCTGAATGTCACGCGAAGCGCCTCAGGCCTGTACCGCTTGCCAGAGCACTTTTCACAAGTGATATAGAGGTCCTCGAAAAAAAACATCTCCATAAGCTCATATCCGCCGCCCTTGCATGTTTCACATCTTCCGCCCGCAACATTAAATGAAAAGAACCCGGGCTCATATCCATATGCCTTTGCTTCTTTTTGCTGAGAAAATATCTTTCTTATATGGTCAAAGATCTTGAGATAGGTTGCCGGGTTTGAACGCGGGCTCTTGCCGATCGGCGATTGATCAATGAGCCTCACCCCCTTAAGATGATCTTCACCTTTAAGGCCATGATAGGGAAGCGGCTGCTCATTTCCGACCTTGAAATGGCGGGCAAGGCCCCGGTACAGGGTCTCGACAACAAGACTGCTCTTGCCTGAGCCGGAAACACCAGTGACTGCAATCAGTCTTTTCAGTGGAATATTCAGATCTAACCCCTTGAGATTATTGCCCCTGGCATCGCAAAGCGTCAGCACATCTCCGGAATACAACCTTCTCTTTGACAAAAGATGAACCTTTTCCTCGCCTCGCAAATATCTCGCTGTAAGCGTATCTGCCTTAAGGAAATCCTGCAAAGGGCCAGAGAATACTACATTACCCCCCCTGTGCCCTCCACCAGGGCCAAGCTCAATGATCCAATCGGAGGCCTCGATAATACTTCTGTCATGCTCAACAACAATGACCGTGTTGCCTAATTCTGCAAGCTGCTTCAATATACCTGCAATCCTGTCTGTGTCTCTTGCATGGAGACCGATGGTAGGCTCATCAAGAACATAGAGCGTTCCTGTAAGGACTGATGCAAGCTGATTCGAAAGATTGATCCGCTGATATTCACCACCAGACAGGGTCTTCCCATAGCGGTTGAGAGTGAGATATCCAAGCCCCACCTTTTCAAGATATTCGACCTTCATCGCTATCTGTCTCAGCAGTTCCTTTGCCATCTCCTTTCTGAAGGGAGAGAGGTCCATATCAGCGAGAAACGGAGCAAGCCTATTGATCGGCATGGCAGAAAGTTCGGCAATATCAAGACCGGCAACTTTATAGGCCAGGACCTCTTTTTTTAACCTCTTCCCTCCGCAGGCATGGCAGGTGCTTGACCGTCGGTATCGGGAGAGAAATACCCGCACATGGAGCTTGTACCTCCAGCCCTCAAGCTCATCAAAGAAAGCATCAATGCCATGGAATCCTTTGACTCCTTTAAAAAGGATGGACTTTTCTTCAGGCATAAGGTCAGCATAGGATTTGTTAAGATCAAGGCCTGCTTTTTTCCCTTTTTCAAGAAGCTGCTTTCTCCACCACTTTGCAGCGGGCTTGTTCCAGGGATCCACTGCCCCTTTTGCAAGGGAGAGGCTCCTGTCAGGAACAATCAGGTCCTCGTCGTACTGAAGTGTGTCCCCAAAGCCTTTGCAGACAGGGCATGCGCCGATTGGATGATTAAATGAAAAAAGGAGAGGCGACGGTTCGGACAAGGCAGTGCCGCAGTCATCGCAGGCATGCCCTGATGAAAAAGTTAAGGCAATATTATTGCCTGCTGACTCCATACTCCCCACGGCAGCCTTCTTTGACTGACTGCTGACGGCTGATTGCTGACTGCTTATTATCAAGACCTTCATACTGCCCTGACCCTCTCTCCACGCAGTTTCTATGGAATCAGAAAGTCGCTGTTCGTCTTTAATAATGAGCCGGTCAAGCACCATGGTGAGATTGTCTTCTACCTGAGGGTCAGATCCAAGCTCTGCAATCTCCCCGTCTTTCCATGCCCTGGAAAAGCCCTTTCTTTTCATCTCTTCAGGCGGCTCTTTTGTATCAAAAAGGATAAACGCCTTTTCCCCGGCATATTTTTCCACAAGCTCAGCCGATATCTGCGATGGGTCCCATTTTCGTATTTCCTTACCGCACTGGTGGCAATACGGGGTTGAGACCTTTGCATAGAGCACCCTAAAGAAATCATACAGCTCTGTAAGCGTGCCCACGGTCGAGCGCGACCCGCGAATGGAGTTCTTCTGCTCAAGCGCTATGGCAGGACGTATATTCAATATAGCGTCAACATCAGGTCTGTCTAACTTTTCGAGGAATAGCCTGGCATAGGAAGAGAGGGATTCTATGAACCTCCATTGGCCTTCGGCAAAGATCGTATCAAAGGCAAGCGAAGATTTACCTGAGCCGGAAACTCCGGTCACGGCAATGACCTTGTTGTGGGGAATACAGAGGGTTATGTTTCTGAGATTGTTCTGCCTGGCGCCTTCAATGATCAGTTCCTGCGTGGACATCCTGCTATTGTAACACAGCCTTATCTGAGCAAAAGAATGCTCAAAAACGTTCCGGGAAACTATGGCTGTTTTGCTCTTCTTATCTCCTGAGCTTTTTCATACATTACGGCTCTTTTCGTCTCATCTCCCTTGCCTGCATAGGCATTGGCAAGATTGATATAAATGTAATCCGCATCCGGAGCATATTCCAGGGCTTTCTCCAGTGTAGCAATTGCATCATCCAACTTTTCGGCTTTTATATACTGCACTGCCAGATTATTCCTGAAGACAGGAGACGAAGGGTAGATCGCTATAGCCTTTTGAAAGCTGTCGATTGCCTGCTCCCTTTGGCCCATGGCACCGTATGTTCGCCCCATTTTGTTCAGAATGTCAACATGAAGAAGACTGTCTTTTGTTCCCTTCATCGCAGTATCGAGATATTCAAGGGCATGCTCATAATTGCCAAGCCCATATTGCACATCACCGAGGTTGTAATATACTGCAGTATAATTCTTATCAGCACTCAGTGCCCTCTGAAAAAGCTCCTCTGCCTTCCCGTATTGCTTCCGTTCCTTGTACACGACCCCAAGATTGTTATATGCCCTGGCATTGTTCGGCGCCTTGGAGATAACATCACTCCATAACGTGTCTGGGGCCTGCCAGACGCGGTTCCTGCTTATCGTGCCAACCGCAAGAAAGAGGACAACCATTACAACCAGGCCTATCCTGGCCCTCTGTTGATGCACGACCTTATCGACAGCAGCCATGGAGGCCACACATAATCCTATTGACGGCAGATACATCCTGTGCTCATTAATAACATCGCGTATGGGTATCACGCTTGACTCCACCAGCAGGGCGACAAAGAACCAGGCAATGCCGAATGACACAAGCCGCGCTCTTTTATAGGTGACGATTGCAAGAAAGATAAGGAATACGAAAACACCAAACGGCAGGATCATATCCTGTGAAAATATGGCAGTGGATAAAGGGTAATCATAATCGAGGTTCTGGTTCATGGGCAGGATCATGAGCCTGAGATATGTAGTAACAACGCTGAACTGGGTCCAGAGATATTCGCTCCTTGAGATCTGAACCGTATCCCGTGAAAGAGAATCAAGCGATGCTGCCATATTACCCAGTGATTTTCCGGCAATGATCACCCCAGAAAGCATTAGTCCGACCGGCAAGAGCAACAGAAGAAAAGCCCGGACAATGCCCCGCATCTTTTTATCCTTATCCCTGAAACCGAATAAATATATCTCACACAAAAAGACCATGAGCGGAAGGGTAAAGGCTGTCTCCTTTGTCTTCATGGCCAGAACAGCAGAAAGAAGCGAAACAGAAAAATATCCAGTTGCTTTTAATAAACGCTTTTCCCCCGTCCCTGTCTGGCAGAGTCTTGCCTTTAAATAGAACAACAATGAGGCGAGGTAAAACAGGGTGGCAAGAGAAGCAAAGCGCTGGGAAAGGTAAGCAACCGCCTGCGTCTGTATTGGGTGCGCAAGAAAGATAAATACAGAGGAAAATACGAGAAAATCCTTTGAAACATCCGTTTTCAGGATCTTCGGAGCGGCAAACAAAAGACGCAGCAGAAAAAACAGGATCAGGGCATTGGCAATGTGAATGCCGATATTTGTGAGATGATATCCCTGAACAGCAAGGCGGCCGTAAGCGTAGTTCAGTGCAAAACTAAGGTATCCGATATACCGGCGGCTCGAAGCATTCTGCAGGGCAAGCGGCAGGCCCTTTATTGCCTGATTCTCGGTAATGACGTGCCTGTCATCAAAGATAAAAGGGGCTTGTACTGTGTTGCTGTAAATCAGGATGCCAAGAAGAACAATTCCGACAAATCCAATAACAATCTTCTTTCTATCCTGCAGGGGAAAAGAAACAACCATTAAAAGTTTCGATTGTTATTGTTGTCAATCGTAAAGACGTCGCCTGCAACTCTTGTTCCGGCTCTTCCGGTAGCCGTCGCAGTAAAGCTTGCAGCAGCAGCTCCAGCAGTAGTCAAAGAATAGTCATACTGGAGGCTGGAGCCCGGTCGAAATCTTGGAAGCAATCCCTGAATAGCTACCACGTTGGCGTACGGCGTGTTAGCACATACTCCAGCAACCCTGGAATAACAGCCGTTTTCTGCAAAATACTGTTCTTCGAGAAGCCGCAGATTCTCAAGGTTTGTGTAAGCCTCGGTTCTCGCCGCCCTCTTCTGCTGGCCAATATAGCCAGGAATGGCAATGGCCGCAAGAATGCCTATAATAGCCACAGTAACTAACAACTCAATCAAGGTAAAACCTTTTTTATTCATTTCATTCCTCCTTCAAACAATCATTACAATAAGCTAAGTATTATTTTCAAACAAAATGGTCTATCAGTCAATTACTTTTTGTCTGCTGCGGCCACAAAGGTTCATGATTATTCCCTTCCCTACTGTTGATTATAGACTTTAGTGACCCGGTACACAACATATTCTGCGTTCTTCAAAACAGGCTGCAGCATCTGTTCCCCGATAAATCTCTGGACATAAGATGACGGCGCATAAACATGCGTTACATGGTATTTCTCTAAAATCAATGGCCGATTATTGATGTCACTACCGCTGAAGAATATTTCGATATCCTTCAGTCGCTGTTCCGATTCAGCCTGGTCAGCGTAATGAAGTACATAGGACTGGAAAAAAGCCAACACAGATCTCCGTCCGGCAAAATTTGAAGCCAATGAAGGAGTTGTCAGGTTGGGCGGATGGAGTACAATCGCATTGATAGGGGTAGTTTCCAGGAATGAAACAACCTCACAGGCATTGGCACTGATAAGATCAAATTTATTGCCGGCTCTCAAGGCAAGAAATTGAATTGTCCCTGGCAATGTCACCAGCAAGATCAGACAGATCGCCAGCAAAACATTCTTTTTCTCCTTCTCGATTCCTACAAGAAAGTATGAAACGAGAATCCAGGCAATTGTTGCCGCCGGAAATGAAAACCACATCGCATTGTTAATTTTCAAGAATTGCGGCACGATCGGCCCAAGAAAAAAAAGTTCCGACAGGAAAAAACCGGTTGCAATAAAAAAAGCGAGAAAGACGACGATCGGCTCAAATGTCTTTTTTCTGAACCCATCAATGCCCGCTCTCAGGCCGAGCATACTGGCACCAAGCGCTGCTAAGAGGGCAGCAGGAAAAGTGACTGCAGCAAGAACTGTTGAGGGTTGCGCAATCCCAAGGCGGATAAGCGCGTCCCTATAACGATCAAAAGGAGCAATAGTCACGATGTTTGTTCCGCTCCCGCCCCTTAAAAAAGTCATATCACCACTCATGATAAGCAACGCTGTGAGCGAGGAAAAAATGAGGGCCATCCCTTTCTGCCGATCATTCCGCAGGATCAGTAGCAGGCCGGTGAGGAAGGCAGCAGCCATCATATGAGGACCCAACGAGCTTTTGAACCCGTAACCGGCGAAACCGAGAACGGCAAAAAGGAGAAGCTCCTGAAATCTTCCACAGACGAAGTATTCTTTCAGGTGTATAACAGCAAGAAACAACAACACCATTGCAGGCAGGAAGCTGTTCAGCGTCAGCAAGGGCCAGATCGTCGCATTGAAAAGGCTGTTCCAGGGGGGATTCTGCTGCAATAATCCAAATAGGGCGGGGATAAAAGAAAGATCTGAACCAAACGCGGCGACCCCGGCAAATATACCGACAACTCTTGACCCCAGGTATCTTCTGACGAAAAGATATGGAAGATAGACGAGGAGGCAAAAATAGAGAAGAGGAAAATAAAAAAATGAGAGCCTTATAGTGTCTATTTGAAATAAACGGCTGAACATCTCGATCTCCAGGTGCATGTTGAGATGATACTGACCTAAGCCAAAGCCGCTTGCGTAGGGGAAAAAGGGCGGATATGAATTCTTAAGAGTATTGATAATACCGAGATGGAAAACGGTCTCGTTTAAGTAGATGTTCTTAAAGCGAAATCCCTTCTCCTGAAAGATGATATCAGTAAAATAGCTCAGGTGAAGCAGGACAAGGACAAATGCGCCTAAAACAAAAATTACCAGCAGATCAGTCAGATCTGTTTGATTTTTCTCTCCTCGGGGCCAGTTCCTGATCATGATTATGGACCAAATGATAAGCAGTCCTCCAAAAAAAAGATAAAGAAGCCAAGGCAGGGACAATATTCGAAAGATAGTGTAAACCACGGGTATCAGGGCAACACCAAGTGCTGTAGAATGAACAATAGAGGCGAAGTATTCCTGCTCTCTCCATTTCAACAACCTTTGGAGCAGGCTGCCGGGCACATAAAAGCAGACAAAAACACCGACAATCCAGATAAGAGAACTGCTCAGAGGAAGCATATAGGCAGCCCGCAGAAATACTGCGATCAAACCAAAGGTCACGAAAAGAAGAAACAACGCCTTTTCTCTGCTGATCAAAATATCCTGCTTTACCACCGTATTCTTACATCTCTGACAGCGTGTCGCGGCTCGAATCTCTGAACCAGACGATGGTTCTATCCAGTCCCTCGTCAATACTGGTCTTAGGGCTCCAGGCAAGCACATCATTGGCCTTCTTGTTGCTGCAAAAGAAATGATCTGCCTCTCCCTGACGTTTCTCCATTGCGCCAATGATAAGCCTGATCGGAGATCCCATTTTTTGAAGGATCTTTTCGGCAATATCCCTGATACAGTATTCGTTTCCGCTGCCGATATTGATAACCTCTCCAATGGCTGAACTGCTGAAGGCAGCGCGCAGATAGGCATCGATCACATCATCTATATACACAAAGTCCCTTGTCTGGTCACCTGAGGTCATTCTGAAGTCCTTTTTCTGAAGACAGTGCCTGATCAATGAGGGGACAAACATGTCAGCATCCTGTCCCGGCCCATAGGCAAGGAATGGCCTGAGAGTAACAACTGGGATCCCGATGCTTCTGTGCAGCATCTGGGCGAGATGGGTTGAAGCTGCTTTACTTGCAGAATAGGGAGAAACCGGCATTTCCCTTTGCGATTCAACAAAGGGCGTCTGACCATTGCCATACTCCTCAGAACTGCCTGTATTCACAATGCAGGCAGGAGATATCCCTGCTTCCTGGACTGCCCTGAACAGATTAATCGTTCCTGTCAGATTTGTATTGAACATGGGATCAAGAAGCCTGATATCTCTTGTTACATCACGTGCAGCAGCGAGATGGAAAATAACATTTGGCCGTGCATTGGCCAGGCAGTTGTACACCGAGCTATAGTGGGTAATGTCTCCGTGCCAGACGGTCACCCGGTCTTTTATATCAAAAAGCCGGAACCTGTCACTACTGTCTCTTACAAAGACATGGACTTCAGCATCAAGATTGACAAGATAACGACTCAGATGGGAACCGATAAAACCACTTGCACCGGTCACCAGGACAGACATGCCGGCAAACAGCTGACTATGCGTCATTCCATACTTTCCACGGGGCATCTCCGCTTTCACAGAGGCGGTTCAGAAAGTCCATATCGCGGAGCGTATCCATGCACTGCCAGAATCCTGAATGGTGAAAAACCATGAGATTGCTATCTTTCGCAAGCCTTTCAAGGGGCTCTTTCTCAAACACGCAAGCATCATCGTGGGAAAGGTAGTCAAAGACACTCTTATTTAAAACAAAAAAACCGCCATTAATTACTCCCTCGCCGGTCTGAGGCTTTTCTCCGAATTCTGCAACACGATCTCCCTCAATGACCATCTCTCCAAAGCGTGAAGGCGGCCTTACACCAGTCACAGTTGCAACTTTACCGTGCGAAAGATGAAAATCGAAAGCCTTGCGTACATTAACATCCGAAACCCCATCGCCATAGGTCAGAAGAAACGTGTCAGAGTCGATAAACTTTTGTACATTTTTTATGCGGGCGCCGGTCATTGCCCTGAGCCCGGTGTCTGCAAGAGTAATTTCCCACTCATCTTTAGCGCCCGAATTATGAAAGATAATATTCTCCTCTTTCGAAAGATTGATCGTGAAATCATGGGTCCTCATCCGATAATGGAAGAAATATTCTTTTATAACCTCGCCTTTGTATCCAAGACATATAATAAAACGACGGAATCCATGATACGCATAAATCTTCATAATATGCCAGAGTATCGGCTTTCCCCCTATAGGCACCATAGGCTTTGGTATAAACTCGGTCTGCTCTCTCAGTCGAGTGCCGAAGCCTCCTGCCAGGATCACCACAGGGATGTCGTTAATCTTCATGCAATATCTCCTCTGCTCTTCCCGATGTCCTCTGATGTGGAAGAGTGTGAAAATTCCTCGCGAACAAGAAACATAGGTCGCTGCTTCACCTCAACATAGAGTCTGCCGATATATTCTCCAATTATGCCAAGAGCGAACAACTGCAGGCCTCCGACAGCCAAAACAGGCAAAAGAATGGAAGCCCAGCCCGGTATGAATTTATCGGTAAACAGTTTTATGTACAGTACCCAGAAACTCCCGGCAGCCGCAATAAAAGCAGATGCAATGCCGGCAATAGAGGCAAATCTAAGGGGGATATAGGTAAATGAAACAATGCCGTCAAGACTGAGAGAGAAGAGCGAACTGATATTGAACTTGGATGCTCCTGCCGTCCTTTTTTCTCTTTCATACGAGACAACAGCGTACCGGGATTCCAGCTGCAGGATCATCGCCCTGATAAGCCGGTTTCTCTCGGGCAGGGCATTGAATTCGGCCAGAAGTGATTTAGACATGAGCCTGAAGTCGCCATGGTTATAGACAATATTTACACCGAGGATCTTGAGAAGCCGGTAATAGCTCTCGGCAAAAAACCTTTTGAAAAAAGAATCCGCTACGCGAGACTTCCTGACACCAAGCACAAGGTCGTACCCCTGCTCATAATGGCCGATCATTTCTTCTATCTTCTCGGGGGGATCCTGGAGATCAGCATCTATGGTCACCACTGCATCACCCTTCGCATGATAAAGACCGGCAGAGAGAGATCCCTGAAACCCGAAGTTCCTTCTCAGTGATATGATCTTTAGATGCGAGTCCAGCTCAAAGAGGGCCTTCAATTCATCCAGCGTCTTGTCAGTGGATCCATTATCAACAAAAATAAGTTCGTACCCCGATATTGTTCTCCGCGTAAGCAACCCGGCAACAATGTCAGACAGCCTTTTATGCGTACCGCGAAGGACCTCCTCTTCATTGTGACAGGGGACAACAATTGATAAGAGGCCGATTCTCCTCATGGCTTCCTTGCAATCGCAAAAACGCTCAGACCAAAGGGAAAATTCAGTCCAGCTGCAAGCATCCTGTTTTCGAACTTGAGCACGGATTCAAGTATCCTGTTCACGAGTTTGCCTGATGCGGTCAGGTCGCCTCCCTCTTTTTCCCCCTGTTGCCTGCTCAATACCCTTCGAATCGTGCGAACGAGCAATACAGGGAAGAAAAGGCAGAAATTCCAGTATGTTGACCGCTCAATACCAAACCCGGCCTGCTCCAGAAGGGTTGCGATCTCCTGTTTTGTATATCGTCGGTCATGGCGATTGACCTCGTCATGACTGCTCCAGAGAAACTGAAAGGCAGGCACAAAAACAATTGCACGTCCCTTCGGTTTCAATATGCGCAACCATTCAGTCAGTCCTTGAATAGGATCCTTAATATGCTCAAGAACGTCGGAAGCGATCACAACGTCAAACTGCTCATCGCCAAACCCCGTTGAGCATCCATCAGCAACTCTGATATCAGCATTTCCAAGGCTCCTGCAGAGCTGAACGGAACATTCATTGATATCGATCCCTGCAACCTTCACAAATCCTTTCCTTTGCAGCAGCCGGACAAGAGGCCCCCCGGAACAGCCAACCTCAAGGATCGACAGGTTCCTGTCAAGATTACTGAGAAGTCTCCATATCATGTCGCGTCGGCCGGTGAACCACCAGTGCGTCTCCTCCAGTGTGTGATAGACGGAAACATAGGCATCATCCATGAACTATTTCTTCGAACTGAACAATCGTTTATACCAGTCCACTGTTTCTTTGAGCCCTTCCTGAAGCGTAAAAGAAGGCTTCCAGCCCAGCGCAGAGCGAGCCTTTTCTGAAGAAAGGTACTGCCTCAGGATTTCACTGCTTGCCTGATTCATTACCACGCAGTCCTGGCCTGCCTTGCCCATGACAGCAAGGATCTCCTTCACAATTTCCAGGACTGTTATCGGCTGGTCATTGCCGAAGTTAAATGCATGTCCCCAAAATCCCGGATCGTCCATCTTTTCCGCCAGAAGTATATATGCCTTGGCAGCATCTCTCACATAGAAATAATCCCTTATATAGCTTCCGTCACTCCGTATCACAGGTTTCTCGCCAAACAACACCGAGCGAATCGTGCCGGGAACGATCCTGTTGAAATTCAGATCGCCGCCGCCAAAAAGATTTCCGCATCGCGTGACGCAGACAGGCAGACCATAGGAATGAAAATACATCTGGGAAATGAGATCTGCGCAGCTCTTTGAAACATCATATGGATTCCTTCCCCTAAGCGGCATATCTTCAGTGTATGGGAGCTGCTCCTGGTCACCATATGCCTTGTCGCTTGAGGCCACAATAATCTTTTTTACCTGTTTATTTCTACGGCAGGCCTCAAGCAGCACCCATGTTCCCTTGATGTTTGACTCAAAAGTGGATAGCGGATTATTGTTTGCTGTCGGAACGATCGTCTGGGCACCGAGATGGAATACCGTATCTATTTCATATTCGTTCAGCGCACGCTCAACGAGAGCTGTGTCCTCAAGACTCCCTGATACTACTGAGATTTTGTCTGCAATACCTTCCGTGATTACCCTTGAATAGGGGATGTGATCCCTTACCAGCCCAACCAGATTAGCTCCCCTGCTGAGCAAATCCTCAGCAAGCCAGGATCCCAAAAGCCCTGTACAGCCTGTTACAAAGACATTTTTATTTAGCCATGTTTTGTTCAATTTTCTTCTTTTGAGGGACGCGACTCTCCTTGCTTTCTGTAGTGCCCTGCTGGGCGATTATAGCATCCATTTCCTCAATTCTCTTCATCAAATCAGGATTCTGCAAACGTTTAGCAGCCAGGCGGTATGCTTTCGCTGCATCGTTATATCGACCGACTTTTGAAAAAAGTTTTCCAAGTGAATATAGATAACGCGGATTGATACTGTCTCCCTGTGTCATGGCCGCGAGTTTGTATATAAGGACAT
Source organism: uncultured Nitrospirota bacterium (assembly GCA_947085015.1). Taxonomy (GTDB): domain Bacteria; phylum Nitrospirota; class Thermodesulfovibrionia; order Thermodesulfovibrionales; family UBA6898; genus UBA6898. Next base: position 13,874 of record CAMTUV010000007.1, on the reverse strand, counting down.
TATAAACATAATCATCGGCTATTTTATACGTGGAAATTACCTCTCTGTTTGCAGGTGTATCTTTGACAAAGATTATGCACATCTTATCAATATAAACAGGCACCCACTTCTCGCTTGCCGCGAGTTCAAGGATAACGGGAAACAGGTTGCCATAAATGTCCGTGTTCGACAAAAACATATAACTGATCTTGTAGTGATTTATTATACCTTCCCATAGTGGTGTTTTTTCGTTAGACGTCCTGATACCCTCGACTTTCTCTACAGCTTCAGTAACCCAACCGTATTCATTCATGACAGTAATGTTTAGGGTCCTACTGTCGATAAATGTCTTTTTAGGATATAGTCTCCATGCAAGATACCCTCCGTACCCATAGTCATTGAAAATATTTCCCTGCAAATTGTTCTTTTCAATAAAATCGACTGCCTTCTCAGGCACGCTCCACCCCCGCGCCACGTCCAGTCTCGGTTTCCCGGAGCTGGATATCCCAACAACAAAAAGAACTGTTGAAACAATTGCAGCCATCGCAAATCCGACCTGAATTTTTCGATACGTTCCAATAGAAAGTCTTTTTTCAATGAAGCCGGCGACGAGAGGACCAATCTCCTTGCCCAGGAGCATGGAAGAAACAATGCCGTAAAAAAAACCAAATCTGCCTGCCTTTGCGCTCATGGCAAAGAAACCGAGCAGCACAAGAAAATGGGCAAGGTCTATCTTCCTGTTCCTGATGATCACGACCAGAGGAAATAGGGCCGCTAATGCCACATAATTGTAGTCAAGAGTGCCGACCCTTTCCTTATAAACAACCCAGGGAGACATGTATTCCTGAATACCCTTCTGAAATATGCCATATTTAGGGTGTAGGGACATCGGAAAAGCATCCCAGCCGCAGGGATTGATATACGTAACAAGAATTGCCATGAGACTGGCTGAAAAGAAAACTGCCGCATCCTGTTGTGTCAGCTCCGACCGCCGGAGACCTAATTTCAACGCTTCACTAACCATATAAAGAGAAATTATAATGATGCCGAGGACAAAAGCCCCGTGCATGTTCGCCCAGACAAGCATCAGCGGTAAAAGCAGGAACAACCACCGCCCTTTTCTCTCTTTGAACTCCTCGAGAAGGAATATGACAAGGGCAGTAAAAAGCATGGAGAACAGGACAGGTCTTTCGCCGATTGCTTTGAGGCTGAGCATATATAGCAGAAAGGTGAACACGAAAGCAATATAAAACCTGACGCCATCTCGCTGGAGCCGCCAAAAGACAATGAATACTATCAGAAGGAGCAGAAGCGACCGCGTAATAACCATGCCAGCTGCTCCAAACAGAGAAAAGATGAAATAGAATATGACCTGGGCGAGCCAGTACTGCTTGAGGAAAAGATTTTCCCGCTCAGGAAAGATATTTTTGTTCTCCTCCATGACAGAGGTATAGGAAAACGGATCTGATTGAGGCAGATGCCCCTCGGTTACTATATACCTGCCCGTAGCGATATGCCACCAAAAGTCTGCGTCCCAGAGAGGCGTAAGGAGATAACTGTAAAAAAATGCGATGAATATTAAGAGAAATGACGTTGCATGAAAGCTCTTGATTGTTTTATTGGTCATAATAGATTTGGGTCAGGGGAAATCCCCTGACCCAAAAGCAACGAGCAAAAAATTAGTCGGCGTAAAGAATTTTATTATGAATTGTAGCACCGCCTGGATCAGTAGCCGAAATGGTAATGGATCTACCGCCTGATGGGGAATTGCAGGATATCTTGCCGGACGCAGCAGCGCCAGGAACCCAAAGCGAACCTGTAGTTGCCGCCCACGGGGACATTTCACCCTGAAGGCTCCATTTTGCGTTGGTATAATAACTGCAAAGGGTTCCTGCGTTAGCATATGCTCCAAGTTGCGAATTGTTCGCGTCAGTGCCTGATACGATAGCGCCACTTCCATCAGAGTCAACTTCTGTAAGCGTGCCCGCAGGTCCTGTGCCAGCTGCAAGGCCTTTGTTTGCCGCCAACAACCAACCTACGACATCCGGTTCTGCTGATGCTGCTGATCTTGTTACTGCGCCCTTCCTTGATCTTTCCTGCATCCCGAGATAGCCCGGGATAGCGATTGCTGCCAGAATACCGATGATCGCGACAACGATCAGGAGTTCGATAAGGGTAAAGCCTTTTTGATTCTTAAGATTGTTCATTGCCTGATACATGATGCTTCCTCCTTGTTTTAATGATTAATAATTATGTGACAAAATGTCACAGCCTGAATCCTTATTCACCTACTGCCCTATAATATGCAACTACCATGCCAATGAATCAATGCATAACCTATCAGTTCTTTAAGGAAAAATTACATCAACAGCCTTATAATCATAAAGCAACTGACATAAAATGTCACTCTGAATCTTTTTTTGTCATTTTTGCACGGCAATGCTGAACAAAAATATATAATGTATCAATCCAATATGCTAACCATTCCAGACCTGATCTTCTGCGTTGCAGAACACCATACCGTTAACAACCAAGGAAATCTCATAATTATGTTATATTTCCTTTTGGCATAATGCAACTAAAAAAATCTTTTAAATTATGAACTATATCGGGCTTGATGCAGGTTCTGTAGCAGTTAAGATCATTGTCCTTGCTGACAAGGGGAATATTCTCGACAGTGCGTATCTGCGGCATAAGGGAAGACCGCTTCATGTCACGCTCGAACTCCTGAAGAAAGCTGCCAATCAGCTTTCAGGGCAAGACACCTCGCTTTCCCTTACCGGTTCTGCCGGAAGATTAATCGGCACTATCCTCGGCATTACCCCTGTCAATGAAGTGGTTGCCCATGCCTATGCAACAAGGAAGCTCTATCCCAAGGTCAAAACAATTATAGAACTTGGTGGCGAGGATTCAAAACTTATCTTCCTCGATCAGGATTCTTTCTCGGCAAAGGACTTTGCAATGAACTCGGTCTGTGCAGCAGGCACAGGCTCATTCCTTGACCAGCAGGCAGAACGGCTCAACCTCTCGATCGAAGAGTTCAGCAAGCTCAGTCTTGAGTCCCTGAAACCCCCCAGGATTGCCGGGAGATGCAGTGTCTTTGCCAAGTCTGACATGATCCATCTCCAGCAGATCGCAACTCCTGTGGCTGACATTGCAGCAGGCCTCTGTTTTGCCGTGGCCCGCAACTTCAAAGGCTCTATCGCAAAGGGCCGCATCCTTGAAAAGCCCGTCTCTTTCCAGGGGGGTGTTGCAGCAAATAAGGGCATGGGCAGGGCCTTCATGGAGATCTTCGCCATTGACGACTTGTTCATCCCCAAGGAATTCGCGCTCATGGGTGCCATTGGCGCAGCATGGAAGGACAAGGACTCAGACAGGTTTCATGACTTTAACCTCTCAATGCTGGAAGATTTCATTGATTCAGAAAAACCGCAGGACAAAGGATATTCACCGCTAATTGTACCAGGAGGAGATTTCCCGGAAAGACATCTTAAAGACTGTAATGCGTTATGCGTAACGAGTAACGAGTTCAAAGATAAAGACTCATCACGCGTCACACATCACAGATCACGCATCACGGCCTTTTTAGGTGTTGATATCGGGTCGATCAGCACGAATCTCGCAGTAATAGACGAACAGTGCAATGTTATTGCCAAGCGCTACCTCATGACCGCAGGCAGGCCTATTGAGGCTGTAAAACAGGGGCTTGAGGAGATACGCAGGGAGGTCGGCGACAGAATCGCCATTGCAGGGGTGGGGACGACCGGTTCAGGCAGATACATGATCGCTGATTACATCGGTGCTGATATCGCAAAAAACGAGATAACTGCCCAGGCAACAGCAGCAGCCTTTATTGACAAGGATGTTGACACTATCTTTGAGATAGGAGGTCAGGACTCAAAATATATATCACTGAAAAATGGCGTAATTGTCGATTTCGAGATGAATAAGGCATGTGCAGCAGGAACAGGCTCGTTTATAGAGGAACAGGCAGAGAAGCTGAACATCTCGGTTAAGGGAGAATTCCAGGAGATCGCTTTGAGCGCAAAGAATCCCTGCAGGCTTGGTGAGCGCTGCACGGTATTCATGGAAAACTCGCTTATGGCTAACCTCCAGAAGGGTTTGCCTAAAGAGGATCTTCTTTCAGGGCTTGCGTATTCAATAGTTCAAAACTATATAAACCGTGTAGTCTGCAAACGTCACATCGGAGACAAGATATTCTTCCAGGGAGGGGTCGCCTTTAATAAGGCGGTTGTGGCCGCCTTCGAAAACTATCTTGGCAAGAAGGTTATTGTGCCAGAACATCATGACGTTACCGGTGCCATCGGCATGGCTCTCATCGCAAAAGAATGTATGAACGGCAGAGGCAATGGACGAGAGTCAAGGCAAGACTTACTGGAGAAACGACGCATCACCCATCACCCATTACCCATCACCCTATTCAAAGGCTTCGAGGCCGCACAGCGCCCCTATGAAGTATCTTCTTTTGAATGCAAAGGCTGTTCAAATATCTGCGAGATCAATCGCATTAACGTGCAGGGTGAAAAGGATCATCTTTATTACGGCGGGAGATGCGAAAAATATGATGTAAGAAAAAAATCGGTCAGAACTGACCTGCCTGACCTCTTCGCATTCAGGGATGAGATGCTCTGGCAGGCACATAACGACCGTAAAGACCGTAATGCGTTATGCGTGACGCGTAACGGGTTAAAGGATGAAAAATTCCCAGACGCATCACGCGTTACGCGTCACGCTTCACGCGGCAAAATCGGCATTCCTTTTATCTTCTATTTCCATGATTTGCTGCCCTATTGGACAACCCTTTTCTGGGAACTCGGCTTGGAAGTTGTAGTTTCTCCCAAAACCGAAAGGTCCATTATTGACCTTGGCAATGAGACCATCCTTGCAGAGACATGCTTCCCTGTTAAGGCAGCTCATGGCCACATCGCCCACCTGATACACCAGAAGGTAGATGCTGTTTTTGTTCCAAGCTTTATAGATCTGAATACTGAAACTGATCCTGCAAAGACCGGCCTTGCCTGTCCTTATACCCAAGCCATACCTTACATGGCAAAGACCGCATTCCCGAACACAACCTTTATCATGCCTGCAATCAGGCTGTCCAGAGGAAGGAACAATCTTAAGCGTGAACTCATGGCAAGCCTGAAACAGTTCAATATCTCTTCTTCTGAAATGGCTGCGGCCATGACTGCGGCAGAAAAGATGCAGGAAGCTTTCGCTGGGGCGATAAAAGCAAAAGGAAGGGAAGTCCTTTCTGCGCTGAACGAAAAAGCCCTTGTGATTGTCGGAAGGGCATACAATTCATTTGACAAGGGCATGAATCTTGACATTCCGAAAAAGATCAACAATCTCGGAGTCCTCACCATTCCAATGGATTTTCTGGACCTTGAACAGGAAGACATAAGAAAAGACTGGCCCAATATGTATTGGAAATCCGGGCAACGGATCCTCAGCGCAGCCCGGATCATAGCCTCAAACCCTCTCCTTGATGCAATCTATATCGGCAACTTTTCCTGCGGCCCTGACTCCTTCATTTTAAAGTTCTTTGAAGAAGAGATGGCAGGAAAGTCCTATCTCCACCTTGAGCTTGATGCTCACAGCGCTGATGCCGGGGCTATGACGAGGTGTGAAGCTTTTCTCGACAGCATCAAAAACCGTAATGAGTTATGCGTAATGGGTAACGGGTTAACGCATAAAAACAGATCACGCATCACGCATCACGCATCACGGACTGTTTATATCCCCCATATGTCTGACCATGCCTTTGCAATCGCAGCAGCCTTCTCGTTTTGCGGGACAGCCGCGGAAGTGCTTCCTGAGTCGTCTCAGGAGTCTGTTGATCTGGGCAAGAGATTCGTTTCAGGAAAGGAGTGCTATCCCTGCGCAGTAACAACAGGTGATATGGTAAAAAAGGCCCTGGAGCCAGGATTTGATCCGGGGAGATCAGCTTTCTTTATGCCGTCGGGAACAGGACCCTGCAGGTTCGGTCAGTATAACATCTTCCAAAGGCAGGTGATCCGTGATCTTGACATGGAAGATCTTCCGGTCTTTTCGCCAAATCAGGATGAACATTTTTATGAACACCTTGGTTTGGTCGGAAAAGGTTATGCAATGAGGGCCTGGGAGGGAGTAGTTTCGATCAGCCTTCTCAGAAAATGTCTTCTTGAGACAAGGCCCTATGAAAAGGAAAAGGGCGTAACTGATAATATCTATCAACAGCACCTCCTAAAAGTGTGCGAAACACTTAGCACAAGAAATGGAAATATTGAGGACGCACTTAAAAAGGCGAGACGTGAATTTGAAAGCATCCACGTGCAAAAGGAAGAAAAACCCCTCATAGGCATTGTGGGTGAGATTTTTGTCCGCTCCAACAGATTCTCAAATGAACATCTTGTCAGGAAGATAGAAACACTCGGCGGAGAGGCATATCTCACCCCTGTTGACGAATGGATTAGCTATGTCAGCCTCATGGGTATCCGCAAGGTCTTGATTAAAAAAGACCTGTCTGGTATGATTACTCTTCTGTTAACGAGGTTCTTTCAAAAGAGGGTAGAGCATAGATTGGGAAAGCATTTTGCAGGCTTTCTGCGTACGCTGCATGAACCTGACACACGTACGGTCATGCGATATGCACGCCCCTATATTCATCCGACCTTTGAAGGCGAGGCCATTCTGAGCATAGGTAAAAGCATTGACCTTGTCAGGAGAGGGGCTTCAGGCATTATCAATGCCATGCCTTTTGGCTGTATGCCGGGCACGATAGTCAATGCGCTTCTGCGGGGAGTAAAAAATACCCATAGCATCCCGTGCTTGAGCATACCCTACGATGGGACAGAGTCCCTGACGACCGAGATACAACTTGAAGCATTCATTGACCAGGCAAAAGAATTCAAGAAACTAACCGGTAACGGTCGGTACGCAGTAAAGAGATAGATGCAAAATGTTTTGCACTCTTACTGCTAAATGTTTTATGCATAATCAAAAAATAAGGAGGTGAGTCTGTGGGAAGCGTTGTCAAATGGCGTAAAAAGAAGATGAGCAAGCATAAACACAAGAAATTGCTCAGGAAGACCAAGCATCAGAGGAGGAACAAATAATTAGTCCTGTCTGTTCCAATAGGCAATACCGTATTCTGGAGAACACCTGCTTATTCCAGGCGGGATACCCGTATCCCGACAAACGGCATTCCTGTGCTGTATTCGGATAAAAGGATTTTTTTCACCTTTCCTCCTCTGTTTTTTCTGCCAAAAGCACTCACAAGATATGTCTTTTCTGCATCGATCTTTATAATGCCGATATGCCCGATGATCTCGCCAGAGACCCGTTTTTTCGGGTCCTTGACAAAATAAACAAGGTCGCCGTTTTGCAGTCTGCTGAGCATCTTAGGAATGTCCTGTTTCCGTATCATCGCAATGCGCTCCCTGCCCCTGTCGCCCTTGATCATAACGGTTTCTCCAAGCCCTGACGTGACCTCTTGCCCCCATTTCCCGCTTTCGATCATGTCCTCGCCATACCTGAATCTTTCTTCATAGTTGCGGACCTTCCCGTTGTCAATAAGACCCTTGCCATGGAAGCGCTTATCAAGGGCCACGGTTATTGAGTCTGCAGGGTCCTTTCCAAGTGCAAGCTCAACAGACCTGAATGCATGGTACATGCAGTCTACCCGCTCATCAGAAATAACAACGTTATTCCTCACATATTCTCCCAGGGGGTCCTGGTCATACGGTATGTCGATGAACTGTTCTGCCCAGAAGGCTATCCTCTCTCCTGTTGACCAGCCTGCGGCAGTCCGCTGAAGGATCGCAATCTCATCGTCAGACATAAAGGCTGCAGCAAGAGATGGCAGGAGAAACAACAAAATGAGCAGTTTATTCATATTTTATTATACCCTTTTCAGGAAAAAGACTTTGAAAGGATGGTCTCCGATAGAGTATCATTCATGGATGTTAAAACCATTTATGACAACAGGGATCGGAAGCCTTCCTCACCACAGTGCTATCGATGGCTGCGGGCTTGTGCTCAGTTCCTTTGATATCCCGTTTTGGCCTCAATTCCCGAAGATATCCTATAAAGAGTTCATGATACCCCAATTCTCTGAGGGCATGCCGTTTCTGAAACTTGATCCGGACAAACAGCTGATATGGGTCGAAAAAAATACCTCCGATGAACTTGAGCGCTTCTATGAGAGCTGCACACCGGAAAGCAGAATAGCGATATCCGAGGATTATGCCCAGGGACTACATGCCTTTCTCAGGATGATCAAGGGGAGACGGTTCAGTATCCTGAAGGGCCATGTCACCGGACCGCTTACCTTCTCGCTCGGCCTGAAAGACGATGCCGGAAGAGCTGCCTATTTTGATGAGGAATTCCGCGAGATATCACTCATGCTCCTCCAGGCAAAAACCCGCTGGCAGATAGACATGCTGAAGCAGCATGCTGACAGCGTCATCATTTTTATTGACGAGCCAATTCTTTCTGCCCTCGGCAGTTCAAGCTATCTCGGCGTAAACACCGATGAGGCGCTCAGGCTTCTCCAGGAGATGGTCAAAACGATCAAGGCCGAAGGAGGGATTGCCGGCATCCACTGCTGCGGCAATGCTGACTGGTCAATGGTAATGAAAAGCGGGGCTGATATCGTGAACTTCGATGCCTATGACTACCTTGACACCATCGCCCTGTACCATGAGGAATGCAGAAACTTTCTTGAAACGGGCGGGTACTTTGCGTGGGGCATAGTGCCGACATCTGATGCCATATCAGGGGAAAATCCCGACTCTGTTCGCGAGAAATTCCAGGCCGGGTTGAGGACTTTTTCACAACATATTCCGATAGATCTTATCCGTTCTAATATACTCATTACACCTTCCTGCGGCACAGGCTCAAGGACCGTGGAAGAGGCTGTGAAGATATTTCAGCTGCTCATGAGATTGAAAGAGGACGTGGCATGAAGGGCCTCTTCATCTCCCTTGAAGGTATTGAAGGCACAGGCAAATCAACGCAGTCACGACTGTTGGCAGATTATCTGCAGCAACATGGAAAGATCGTTGTACGCACGGCAGAGCCGGGCGGGACCCCCATAAGCCTGAAGATCCGCGAGCTCCTGCTTTCTCTGGACAGCAGGGAGATGGACCCTGTAACCGAACTCCTGCTCTATAATGCAGCCCGGGTGCAACATATCACGGAGGTCATTGGTCCGGCGCTCTCAAGGGGAGAAATTGTTATTTCAGATCGGTTCAGCGATTCCACGCTCGCATATCAGGGGTATGGAAGAGGAATAGACCACAAAATGATAGCTGCCCTCGATGCGATTGCAACCAGGAGCATGAGACCTGATCTGACCCTTCTGCTTGATATTGATGTCGGGACAGGCTTACAGAGAAACAGGGCGCTCAATAAACGCGACAGACTCGAACTCGAAGATGTTGCCTTCCATGAGAAGGCAAGGAAAGGATTCCTCGAAATTGCGGCACGGGAACCGGATAGGATACGGGTCATCTCCTGTGACGGGAGCGTAGCGTCTGTTCATGAAAAAATAAAAGATATTGTTGGCGCTTTTTTATAGCGCATGACTTCTTGCTAAGGAGGTCATTAGTAAAGCCTCACGATCTGTCATTCCCGCAAGCGGAGCGCGTCGGGAATCCTTCTGAAAACAAAGAAAGATTCCGGACAAGCCGGAATGACAGTAAAGCCGGAAATATCGCTTTACTTACGATTTCATTAGTAACAGTCGCGTATTGTGAAATCAGACAGGCACGGAAAATCATATGGTATTGAAAGATATCATAGGGCAGAACAAGGCTGTCAGTATGCTTCAGGGCATTCTGAGAAGGGACAGGCTTGCTGGCGCGTATCTCTTCTGCGGAGAATCCGGCATCGGGAAAAAAACAACAGCGATAAATTTTGTAAAGACCGTAAATTGTTTACATGCCGGCAACATCTCAACTGACGATCAGATTGGTTTGTTGCTGACCCCTAACCCCCAATCCCTGATCCCTGATTTTGACGCTTGCGAAGTCTGTGACTCCTGCATCAAGATCAGTGCAGGCACTCACCCTGATGTCATTACGATCGCACCGGAAGAACGCATTATTAAGATAGAGGAGATACGAGCCATAGAGGAAGCCCTCTCCTTCAGGCCCTATGAGGGGAGGAAGAAGATTGTGATAGTCGATGATGCAGACAGCATGAATCCGTCTGCATCAAATGCCTTTCTCAAGACCCTTGAAGAACCGCCCGAAGACAGCCTTATTATCCTGATCACATCACGGCCCGATCGTCTTCCTGCGACCATACGTTCACGGTGCTCGAAGATCTCGTTTCATACGCACTCGCTGACTTCGTGCAGAGACATCCTTAGAAAGGAGATGGGCGACAACGAAGCTGATCTGGCTTTGAGGCTTTCACTCGGAAGACCTGGGATTGCCCTCTCGTCAGATGTCAGAGAGGATCGTGATTGGTTCATAGATCTGCTTAAGGCCATGATGGGAGCTGAAAAGGACGGCTGGGCGTCGCGGGAAGAGATGGAAAAATGGTTTGAACTTGCCCTGACATTTGTTCGCGACCTTGCCGTGCACAGAATTACCGGAAAGGCCGCTTATCTCATAAATGCAGACCTTTCCGAAATCATAGGGAAGATGGGAAAATCTGTTGACATACAGGGTATAATAGACCTATATAAAGAACTGAGCTTCATAAAGACCATGCTGCTGTTCAATCTGAACAAATCGCTTACATGGAACTACACCGCATCTCTGCTGAGAAAGGAACTATATTCATAGCATGCCTGACATTGTCGGAATACGATTTAAGAGCTGTGGAAAGATCTACGACTTTGACGCAAACGATATTGGCCTCCATAAAGGGGATAAGATCGTCATTGATTCAGAGTTCGGTCTGAGCATCGGAACGGTTGTTGAACCTCCGCATCCCCTGGAGGGTTCCCAGAAGGATCTGAAAAAAGTGCTCCGTGTAGCATCAGATGAGGACTTCAAACAAAAAACCGATAATGAGAAGTTCGAACAGGAGGCGAAAAGCTTCTGCTATGAGCGGGTCATGGCGCGGGGATTGCCCATGAAGCTGGTTCGGGCTGAAGCAACACTTGACCGGAAAAGGATCGTTTTTTACTTCACTGCTGACGGCAGGATAGATTTCAGGGAGCTTGTCAAAGATCTCGCAGCCAAATTCAAGACACGCATTGAGATGCGCCAGATCGGTGTAAGAGACAAGGCAAAGCTCGTTGGAGGCTTTGGCCTCTGCGGCCAGGAACTCTGCTGCAAGGCCTTTCTTTCCAATTTTGAACCTATCTCAATAAAAATGGCAAAGCAGCAGGACCTTACGCTCAACACCGGAAAACTTTCAGGGGCCTGTGGCAGACTTATGTGCTGTCTGGGATATGAATATCACGAAGGACCACCGACGCATGGTCGCGAAGAAACAAGGACCAGGGTCAAGGAAGAGTCAACAGAGCCTCTTTCAGTTCCGGCAGAGATGGCGTCCTCTGAAAGCCAAGCGGAAGGGCCTGCAGAAGTGGCACCTAAAGAACCTGAAACTGCCGCTCCTGCACAAAAAAGCGATCAACAAAAGCCTGGAACTCCCCATAAGAGAAGGCGAAGAAGACGCAACAAAAAGAGACCTCAAAAGCCAGAAGTAGGTGCCTAAAGCAAGTGAGTAAAAGATATTACGTAACAACGCCGATCTATTATGTGAACGATATCCCTCATATTGGTCATGCATACACAACCATTGCAGCTGACATCCTTGCACGCTATCACAGGCTGAAGGGGTATGAGGTTTTCTTCCTCACCGGTACTGACGAGCACGGGCAGAAGGTGGAGAAGGCTGCGGCAGATAAAGGCCGATCTCCCAAGGAGCATGCTGACCTCCTGGTCGACAACTTCAAGACAATATGGAAGAAACTGAATATCACAAATGATGCCTTTATCAGGACAACTGACTCTAACCATGTCAAAACCGTGCAGAGTCTCCTTCAGATGTTGTGGGACAGGGGGGAGATTGAGAAACGCTCCTATTCAGGATGGTACTGCACTCCGGATGAGAGGTTCTGGACAGAGAAAGATCTTGTAAGCGGAAACTGTCCTGACTGCAACAGACCTGTTGAGCAGATTAAAGAAGAAAACTACTTCTTCCTCATGTCAAAGTACCACGATAGGCTTGTTGCCTATATCGAGGAACATCCTGACTATATTCTTCCAGAGACAAGGCGAAATGAAGTGCTCGGTTTCCTTAAGAATAACACCCTCGGGGACCTCTGCATATCAAGACCAAAACAGCGGCTCTCCTGGGGAATACCCCTTCCCTTCGATGACGCCTTCGTTACCTATGTCTGGTTTGATGCATTAGTGAATTATTTTTCTGCAACGCGCTATCTTGCTAAAGACCGTGATGAGTTAAGCGTAATGGGTAATGAGTTAAGGGATAAAGAAACCTCAAAGCAGGCACAAGGCTCGTCACTCATCACTGATCACTCATCACTCGATTGGTGGCCTGCAGAGCACCATCTTGTCGGCAAGGACATTCTCACTACCCATGCTGTGTACTGGTCAACTATGCTTATGGCGCTCGGTCTTCCTCTGCCCGGCAATATCTTTGCTCATGGCTGGTGGACAAGAGAAGGGAAAAAGATGTCCAAGTCGGTCGGCAATGTTGTTGACCCCCACGCTATGGCTGACCGATACGGCGTAGATGCCTTCAGGTATTTTCTCTTCAGGGAAGTGCCCTTTGGCCTTGATGGTGACTTCTCGGAACAGGCTCTGGTGAACCGCATCAATACCGATCTTGCAAACGATCTCGGCAATCTCCTGAGCAGGTTCATCACTATGGCAGAGAAATATTTTAACGGCGAAATTTATCCTGAGCGAAAGACAAACGAGGCAATAGCCTTTTCACAACAAATCGTCAATGCCCAAGCAGGAGTTCATGACGACCAGAACTGGTCACACCTCCGCTTTAATATAATTCTCGACTTCATTTGGGACATAGTCAAGGCAGCGAACAACCGCATTGCACAGACAGAACCCTGGAAACTGGCAAAGTCCGATCCTGAACAGCTCAAAACTGTATTGTTTCAAATCTGGAATATTTTACGTCTCAGCGCGGTCAATCTCTATCCTTTCATGCCGGAGACTGCTGAAAAGATGTGGGCCCAACTTGGGCTGAGATCACTTATTGATGAGACCGCAAAGAGCCTTTCAGAGGCAGCTTCAGAAAGCAGTGAGAATAAGTCCGACACCTTTTATTGGGACTGGAATCCTGGCTATGAAATTAAGGTCTCAAAGGGAGAACAGCTATTTCCGCGGATAGAAAAGGAAAAAAAGATGATGGAAGAAACAAAACCTGTTGAAGAAAAAAAAGAAGAGACCAATCTTATCACCATACAGGATGTCGCAAAGGTAGAACTCAGGATCGGCAAGGTAATAAGCGCCGAGAGAGTTAAGAAATCAGACAAGCTTCTCTGTCTTCAGGTGGATACCGGAGGCATGCGGCAGATCGTGGCAGGAATCGGTAAGGCCTATACTCCTGAAGACCTTGTCGGAAGAAAGATCGTAGTAGTCACGAATCTCCAGCCCGCAAAGCTCATGGGCGTTGAATCACAGGGCATGCTCCTTGCCGCAACAGGTTCTGACGGCGTGCCGGTTATCCTCATGCCTGAAAAGGACGTCGAGGAAGGGGCAAAGATCAAGTAGCAGTCCTCCCGCTCGCTTAAATTGCCCTGGTTAGCCCATCTTCCGCAGTTTGGAATTTGAAAGTGAATGTATTCAAGGAGTTACTCTTTAAATCAGGCTATTTTCTGCACTACATTTTCTGTATTTTCGATAATCTTTGGCCTGTTGGGAAGTTGTATCTTCATTCTCTGA
>CAMTUV010000006.1:0-30367 GCA_947085015.1 uncultured Nitrospirota bacterium | reverse complement strand
GTTACTTTCGTCGGCTTGGCTATATCGGACTTCTCCATGTTTACGGGTCTTTATAACTTACGAACCGCCGTATGCCGAACGGCACGTACGGTGGTGTGAGAGGACGACAGGTGAATTAATCACCTGCCTCCTACTCTATTAACATATGCCAGGAGGAATGATAACTGAGCTTGTTTAATGCTTCTGGCCATAATCTGATATAATGAAGCCTGAGATACTAAAAAAGATTTTGGAGGATGGAGATGAAACAGAAAGTTCTTATCATTCTAATGCTTGTTTTGGTTTCAGCCATAAGTTTGTCGGGATGTTCCTCTATAGATTACAAATCTGAACCCGCACCGGGCGCGCATCCTGGACACATTGGACACGAACAACATTAAGACAGTTCCATCTGTTTAAGTGCCAAGAAATTGCAGTAGTTCCGGAAATTTGGGACGATCGCAATTTGTATTGACGCAGGAAGAAACTGTTTGATATAGTAGTCGCAATTCTTCGGGAGGGGATGACGTGCAAGGGGAAATCAGAAGACCTTTCAGGAGTAATGCCGGGTTAGGCATAATAAATACATTCACTAAATTAACACGGTCCCCCAATTGCGTTCTTGGAGCGGGAGACCGGTGATGACTAATGGCATTTGAAATCTCCAGACATGCGCGAGAGGAAATGGAGCGAAGAGTAATTCCTCAGAAAGTTATTGACCAGATTCTTCAGAATCCTCAGCAGATTGTTGAGGAATATGGAAACAAGAAGGCATTTCAGTCCATAATTGACTTAGGAGCAGGGAAAGAATATCTGGTCAGGATCATTGTCGATGATACCGTTGAGCCGGCCAAGATAGTGACGGTTTATAGAACAAGCAAAATCAGCAAGTATTGGAGGCAGCCATGAAAATTACCTATGACCCTGAAGTTGATGTCATGCGTATCATTTTCAGTAATTCGCCGATTGAGGAAAGCGACGAGGAAAAACCCGGTGTAATACTTGATTTCGATAGCAACGGCAATGTAGTTGGTATGGAAATACTGGATGCATCACGACGAATGGAAAACCCTCGGGCTGTCGAATATGCAATAGCAGGCTGATTTAATTCTTAGGGAGGGGATGAAGTGCAAGGGGAACCCAGGAGAAATAAATGGGGACACATCCCAATTTCTTGACACATATTGTTTGTATCGCACTCCAAGATGGAATTAGGATGGTGACATAAGGTTTGTGGTATCATATTTTCATGCTGCGCTGAAACAGATCGAGGTGAAAAATGAAAACGAGTTTAAAGATGATCTATTGGAAAAGCGAGAAATTCTGGGTAGGAAAATTGCTCAACCATCCTGAAATAATGACTCAAGGCGAAACATTAGAAGAGCTTGAGGAAAACATGAGAGAGGCTTACACGCTGATGACGATGGACGATGTTCCGCCAAAACATAAAATTAAAGAACTCGTCCTTTCAGTTTGAAAAGAAAAGAGTTAATCAAAAGAATAACCTCCTTATTGTTCCTCTCCTAACAATCACTTTCACAATGAATGATCTCATGTTTGCCTCCCTGTAATGGTATGATAGAGGCATTATTTTATGCCGATGAAACAGATCTATGGCTGACATTAAAAATACCATTGCCAACAGTCTTGAATTTCCCCATTCCATTGTTCTGAAGGCCTCTGCAGGCTCGGGCAAGACCCATGCACTTACGCTGCGCTATGCTGCTTTTGCCCTTTCCGATCCGAAGAAGGTCCCAAAGAATGATCTCAGGAACATCCTTGCCATAACCTTTTCGAATAACGCTGCCAAGGAGATGAAAGAACGTATTCTCCAGTGGCTGAAGGCGGCCTGCCTTGATGACCCAACAAGCATTGCCCAGCTTTGTAAGAAGCTCTCCTTAGATCGCGAAACGGTCAGAGAGCGGTCAGCAAAACTGCTCGAACATATCCTCGACAACTATTCCGATTTTCAGGTCCGTACGATTGACAGTTTCATGACCACGGTCTTCAAGGCCTCTGCCATAGATTTTGGGTATAACCCAGACTTTGAGATCATCATGGACAGCGGTCCGCTTCTGGTGTACTCGTTCGATCTTTTCCTGCGGCGCATACGAAAGGGCAGTCCCGAGGCTGCAGTGCTGACGTCGATCATCTCTTATATCAGCGAACATAAGGATGGCGATGCAGCGTACCTCTGGGACCCTTCAGCTGCGATCCTCGATCAGATCAAGGGCATCTATCAGAAGCTGTCAGCAACGCGTGTGGCGCCGCTTATCGAAGACCGCTCTGCAGACATGGCCATGCTGAAGAACAGGATCACCTCAGAGCTGAATGCCATCAATGAGCTGGTCCTCAGGAGCGGGCTCAGGCTGAACGGAAACTCATCTTTTAAAAAATCCGATCTGCTGAAGCTCGTGACAGAAGGCAGGCATTCAGAGCTTATCGGCAAGGAGTTCAAGACCCAGCCGGTAAGTAGTCTGAAAAAGGGCGACGAGGCATATAAGAAGGAGCATGCAGAGATCCTGGAGCGATGGGACACGTTCAAAAAGATCGTTTCAGCGTATGCAGGCTGTTATGCACGGTCATTCTACATTCCGTATCTTCGGGTATACGACGGGTTCAAACAGACCCTCGATATGGTCAAGAAACGCCAGGAAAGGGTCTTTATCGGCGATATCAGCCGGACACTGGCAGAATATGTACACAAGGATATTGTGCCTGATATCTATTTCAGGCTCGGCGAGACAATCTATCACTATCTCATCGATGAGTTCCAGGACACTTCTCCTATTCAGTGGGATGATCTTCTCCCGCTTGTTGACAACTCCCTGAGCCAGGGCGGCAGCCTGTTTGTTGTGGGAGACACAAAGCAGGCGATCTACGGCTTCAGGAATGCTGACTACACGATCATGCAGAACCTTGAACATGGAGACTATTTTGCCTCGGTAAAGCCGCAGATCGAAAACCTGGACACGAACTTCCGCAGCCTAAGCAGGATACTCGACTTCACGTCAGCTGTTTTCCAGAAGGCTGTGAAGCAGAGCGAAGAATACGGCAGGTATGGGGTCCTGAGCGGTCTGACTGATTACGTGCAGGAGGTGAATGAGCAGGGAAGCGATCAGGGTCATGTCGAGGTGATCTTACTCGACCGCAATGATGAAGAGCCTCCTGAGCGCGAAGAGATCCCGCGGATCATAGAGGATCTCTATGACCGGAAGTTCAGATACAGCGAGATCGCGGTGCTTACGCAGAAGAACGAGGATGCTGTGCGGGTCTCGGGCTGGCTGAACGAAAAGCAGATACCATTCATCTCCTACAGCAACCTCGACATCCGGAGAAGAAAAATAACCGGCGAGGTGATCAGCCTACTGAACTTCCTCGATTCGCCGATCGACGATCATGCCTTCGGCTCGTTCATCCTTGGCGAGACCTTTCTGCAGGTCCTCAGCCGCGACGGATCAGGGCCAGAACAGAACAAATATCAGGAAAAGTTCAGGCAGCTCATCTTCATTGCGTCAGGGAAAGAGCCGCTGTACAAGGCATTTCAGAAGGCATTCCCGGAGCTTTGGGAGCGGTACTTCTCCGGGCTCTTCAGGGTCGCAGGCTATTTCCCGCTGTACGATCTTGCGGTCGAGGCCTTCAGTACCTTCCGGCTTCTCGATACCTGCCATGACGAGCAGGCCACATTGGTGAAGATCCTTGAGGTGATCAAGGATTTCGAGGGCTCTGGTTTTAACAGTCTCCGCGACTTCCTCGATTTTGCTGAAGATGATAATGCGGACACCTCAACATGGAATATGGATGTGCCCAAAAACATCGAAGCAGTGCGGGTCATGACTGTTCATAAAGCAAAAGGCCTTGGCTTCCCTGCTGTCATTCTTCTTCTGTACCGCTCGAAGCCGCCGGCTTTTGACTATTTTGAGGAGAAGGTGATTGATGACAGGATGCGTCTTCTGAAGATCACAAAGGATCTCTGTACAAGCGATCCTGAGCTGAAACCGCTCTATGAGGAGGCATCTGCCCAGGACTGGGTCTCCAGGCTGAACAGTCTGTACGTTGGCTTTACCCGCGCAAAGGAAGAGATGTATGTTGTCGGTGTGAAGGGGCAGAAGGATACATTCCCCTTTGATATCCTTCCGGCCCTTGATTTTCCGAAGATTGGCACCACCAGAGCGCATACTGCAAAGCAGGAACAGCCGCTTGACTGTCAAGTCCTCCACCATCAGAACCGGATCCCTGTGTCGCGCACATCTTCCGACATGATCAGTGTTGCTGAGCGGAGGCGGGGCGAGTTCATGCATTCTGTGTTTTCTCATATCGAATATATCGGCAATGCTCCTGAAAAGGAGGTCAGAAACGCAGTTCTGCAGGCATTGCAGAAGACAGGTCCTGACTTTGGCGTTGAAGAGACCGCTGCTTCCATTTTGAAGATCCTTGCGTTGAATGAGGTGAGCAGTCTTTTTAGACCCCTGGCCGGCAGAAGGGTGCTGAACGAGCAGGAGATCGTTGACGCGCAGGGCGGTCTCTTCAGGATCGACCGGCTTGTCATTGACGAAGAATGCGTGACCATTATCGACTTTAAGACGGGCAGTGACAGCAGTTCAGAGGAGCGGCATATCGAGCAGGTGAAGAACTATATGAAGATAGTAAGTGGAATTATCAGCGACCGTCCTGTGTATGGCCTGCTCGTGTACAGTGACCTCGGAAAGGTGACAGCAATCCGGTGAATATCAGGATCGTTTCACCAACAGTGAGTCTGATCAGCGAGATCGTATCGCTGCTGCCTGCAGAGGGCAGGGATCTTTCGGAGAACCTTATCGTCTTTCCGGGCAGGCGGCCGGGCCATTTTCTGCGCAAGGCCCTTGCAGAGCGGGCCGGCGGGAGTCTTCTGCCTCCGGTCATATACTCCATGGATGAATACATTGATGTCCAGTATGAAGAACTGGAGCAGAAGAGGAAAATCGGTGCAGTGGATGCGGTTGCGATCCTGCACGACATCCATACCAGGGCATCACAACGGATCGGCGGGCAGAATTTCCTCTCCCTCGACAGCTTCTTCCCGATCGGCATGAAGATATTCCGGGATATCGAGGAACTGCTTATCGAGCATGTTTCCCTGCAGAACGTAAAAGAGATCAACGAGCTTGCTGCCGGTGCTGTGCCGGACCGTTCGCTTGCGACGCTCCAGTCCCTGGCATATTTTTACGAACAGTTCTACCAGCAATTGGATGAACAAGGGTTTTCGACACGGTCTGCAAGGTATAGAACTGTGGGCGACAGGCTTGACGATATTGGCCTTAACAGGTTCAGAAGGACTGTTCTTGCCGGCTTCTTTGCGCTGACGAAGTCCGAGCATCAGGTCTTCAAAATATTGCTCGCTCGCGCGGATACGTATTTCTTTTTTCAGCAGGGCAGGGGGATAGATGAACGGCTGAAGGAGCTTGGGATCGACGCGGTCCAGATCCCTGAGGATGTCCGGACGCTGCCTGAGATCAGCTTTACCAGCAGCCCTGATACGCACGGCCAGATCTTTGCCCTGAACGCAGCTTTGGACGGTCAGGCGCGGCCGGATGAGAAGACCGCTATTGTCCTGCCTTCATCCGATATGCTCTTCCCCCTTATTCGTCAGGGTCTGTCAGGGCTTGAAGATGGCGACTATAACATATCGATCGGCTATCCTCTTCAGCGGACGCCGCTCTTTGGGTTCCTGCAGAACCTCATGGATGTGATCGTATCCATGGAGAGCGACCGTGTTTATTTCCCTTCATATCTGAACTTTGTCCTCCATCCCTATACCAAGAATATCTATTATCAGAACAATGCCGAGGTGACCAGAATACTCTTTCATACGATCGAGGAGCTCTATTCGCGCTCTTCAGTGCGTCTGTTCATAACGCTTGATGAGATAGAGACGAACACAGAGGTTTTTGGAAAGATCGCTGAACGGCTGAAAGGAGCCGGCCTGCGGCATAGTGCAGATGATATACGCGCGCACCTCAGAAAGATCCATGACCAGACGATCGGGAGCTTTCTTTCGTTCAGTTCAGTTGCGGACTTTGCATCCAGATGCACCGCTCTTCTCGCCTTTATATTTAACAACAGCAGCGCAAAGCTCCATCCGCTCTTCAGCCGGTTTTCAGAGGCATTCCTTCAGACCCTCAGCGATATGGAGCATTCGTTATTGAGCAACAGGTCCTTTGCTGAACAGGACGGATACTTTGCGCTTTTAAGAAGATGCCTTGGAGCCGGATCAGTTCCCTTCGAGGGAGCCCCGGTCAGGGGGCTCCAGGTGCTCGGCATGCTCGAGACGAGGAGTCTAAAGTTCGACAGGATATTCGTGATGCAGGCGAATGAAGAGGTGCTTCCTTCTTCAAAAAAGGAGGACTCGCTGCTTCCGTTCAGGGCGCGTCGTCTGTTAGGACTGCCGACATATCTGGACAGGGAGAAGCTTGCCGAATACAACTTCGATACGCTCATTAAGGGCGCAAAGGAGGCCCATCTCTTCTTTATCGAATCAGACTCAAAAGAACGCTCGCGCTTTGTTGAGAGACTCCTCTGGCAGAAGCAGCAGAAGGAGAACAAAAAGTCGGACCGGGACTATATCAGGCCTGTTCAGTATCATGTGAAGCTTAATAACAGACTGCCCGATGAGATCGAAAAGACCGCAGAGATCGCCCAGACACTGAAGACGTTCAGATACAGTCCTTCTGCGCTCGACACGTATTTCCGTTGTCCGCTCCGCTTCTATTATCAGTATATGCTGCATATCGGCAGACGGGACGAGGTGACCGGCGAGATCGCACGGACCGATATCGGCAATGTGGTCCATGCGATACTCAGGAGATATTTTGATACGAAAAAGGGCCGAAGGCTTCTTGCGGCCGATATGGACGCCGCGGAGATCAGGGCCATGACCCACAGCCATTTCCGCTCACAATACGGAAGCGATCTTGTAGGTGCGCATTATCTGCTTGAGCAGCAGGCGGCTGATCAGCTCGGGGCGTTTATCGAGGCCTACTATCTGCCGCTTGTCAGCGGGAACGAGATCGAAGTTATTGCGACCGAATATAAGGACGGGATCACTGTTGAGGGCTGCAGGCTTGAAGGCAGGATGGATTCCATAGAAAAGCGGAATGGAAATATCCTGATCATTGACTATAAGACCGGCGCTTCCGCTTCCTATCTGAAGATCAATCACAAAAAGCTCGAGCCATATATTCCTGACACATGGCTCAACTCCATAGGCAGTCTTCAGCTTCCCTGCTATGTAATGATCTATGCCGGGAGGAACACTATCACTCCGGGATCAATGAACGCTACTTACCTGATGCTTGGCAGGTCTGTGATGAGCCCTGACATTGAGATCCCTCTGTTCGGGGGTGACAATGCAGATGAAGCATATGATAAATTGAGTGTGGTTATCCGGTCGCTGCTTAAGGAGATCACTGATCCTGCGGTCCCGTTTGTGCCTGCGCATGACATGAAGCGATCATGCCCTGACTGCGATTTCCGGTTTATCTGCGGAACGCAGTGGATTGTAAAGAGACGTTAGGCATGAGGAAGCGGCTCCGACGTATCATATATTTAACAGATAGCAGTCAGTGAAAAATCTTGACATTAAACAGCGAAAGGAACACCATTATACGTAACTGATAAACAACAGAGAAAGGGAGGCTTTCTATGAAAAAAATAATCATTTCTGCTATCTCACTTCTGTGTCTTGCTGTTTTATTGCCGCCGCCGGTATCTGCTGAATCAAATGAGAAGAAAATATTGATCGGGCTTATCCCGGAGATGAATATTTTCAAACAGAAAGAGCGCTTTAAATCTCTTGGAGTATACCTTTCGAAAAAAACAGGCATGGATGTCAGGTTTACGGTCCTTAGTAGATATGGGAATATCATTGATCGTTTTGAGAAAGAGAAAATGGATGGCGCTTTTTTTGGTTCTTTCACCGGCGCTGCTGCAATATACAAGCTCGGGGTGATCCCTCTTGCACGGCCTGTAAACCTTGATAATACTTCGACGTACCACGGTTATATCTTCGTCAGGAAAGACAGCAACATAAAAGATATTAAAGATATGAAAGGAAAAACAATGGCCTTTGTTGAAAAATCAACAACAGCCGGATATATATTTCCCCTTGCCTATCTCAGGGAACATGGCATTGCTTCTCCTGACGGTTTTTTCCGTGAGTATTATTTTACCGGGAGTCATGACGCTGCAATAGATGCTGTTCTGAACAGAAGTGCAGATATCGGGGCTGCCAAACACAGCATGTATGACAGGATGAAAAAAGAGCATCCGCGGATCGCCGAAGAACTGGTCATTATTGCGCAGTCACCCTCTGTGCCGTCCAACGGCCTTTGTGTTCGTAAAGACCTTAATGAAAACCTCCAGAAGAAACTGAAGGACGCTCTCCTTGGCCTACATAATGATCCTGAAGGGCAGATTGTTCTGAAGCAGTTTGGCGCCATCAAGTTTATCGAGACAACAGCCAAGGATTATGAGCCGGTGCATGAACTCGCGGTAAAGGCCGGCATTGATCTTAAGAAATACATATGGAAAAATGAATAAGTATGTCTTTGCCCTGACGAATATATGGTACAGACATAGAAATATAGTAATGTGCCATAGCTGATGAAGAAGAAGATCGTTTTTTCTCTGCTCTTTCTTTTTTTATTCTACGCAATAGGGATTGTTTTTTCGACGCTCTATATACAGAATACGACTGGAGCTCTTGAAAGGCTCATAAAACTGCATCAAATTGAAGACCTGCGGCAGCACCTCATCCTCTCAATTCAGACTGTTCAGTCTGAACTCTATACCGTTGGAACACCCCTCGGACACAAGATAGATATAATCACTGATAATGTAAGTCTTCTTGAAGAAAATGCGACCAGGTGCACAGGATGCCACCATGAGCCTGAAATTGACAGCAGACTTAAGGAGATACAGAAATATATACGGGATTATCAGGCAGCCCTGAGTTATTACATTACCGCCTCTGCAAACAGGGAAGGCATTGAACGACTGAAGTTTAATGCTGCCGCTATAGGCAATACGCTTCTTGCTACAACAGAACAGATGTCAATTGATGCCAGCCGTAAGCTTGCCTTCATGACAAATGAGGCCCTTGAGCGGGCCCGTATTGTAAGAACGATCCTTATTATTACAATCCTGCTGACCTTTGTTTTTTCTCTGCTGATAGCATTTCGCCTGACCAAATCCATTACAGATCCTATAAATGTATTGGTAAATGCAACCAGAGCGATAGCAGCCGGCGATCTTGACTATTCGGTTTCCTATAAGGACAAGACTGAATTTGGAGAACTGGCTGATAATTTCAATATCATGAGTTCTGCGCTGAAAGAGGGATATACAGAGCTCGAAGAAGATATTGCGAAGCGTAAAGAGGCTGAATTAGCTCTTGCAAAGAGTGAGGAAAGGTACGCGCTTGCCGCGCAAGGCGCAAACGATGGTCTATGGGATTGGGATATCACGAACAACAGGATATATTACTCACCCCGATGGAAGATGATGCTTGGTTGCACGGAAAGCGATATCAGCAGCAGCCCGGAAGAATGGTTCGGAAGAGTACACCCTGATGACCGCAAGAAACTTGATTCCCAGTTTGCGGCGCATATGCTTGGTAACACTCCTCATTTCGAGAGCGAATATCGTATCACCCATAAAGACGGCACCTATCGATGGGTACTCAGCCGGGGAATCGCTGTATGGGATACTTCTGGAAAAGCATTTCGAATAGCCGGGTCGCAGACCGATATCACTGCCCGGAAGTCGGTCGAAGAACAATTAATCTACGACGCGTTTCATGATGCTCTCACAGGCTTGCCGAATCGAGCCCTTTTTATGGACCGCCTTCAGCAGGCCCTGCGGGCCTTTGAGACCCAGGCCCGGAGACACCGCGACCACAACTTTGCTGTGCTTTTTATCGATCTTGACCGATTCAAGGTCATCAACGACAGCCTCGGTCACATAATCGGAGACCGTCTCCTTGTTGCTGTAGGTCAGCGGCTCCTGAACTGCCTGCGGCCGAGCGATTCGGTAGCACGTCTCGGAGGAGATGAGTATGCCATTCTTCTTGAAACTTCAAATGAGAGAAAAGATTTTATAGACATTGCAGAGAGAATTCAGGCAGATCTGCCGATACCTTTCCTCATTGATGGTCGTGAGCTCATCACAACAGCCAGCATAGGTATCGCATTTGGCTCCGGCATATACAGTCATGCTGATGAAATTATTCGGGATGCGGATATTGCCATGTATCAGGCGAAGGCAAAGGGAAAAGCGAGAATCGAGATTTTCGAGGAACATATGCATGCGAGTTTTATCGATAAACTCAAACTTGAAGCTGATCTGAGAATGGCACTCGACCATCGTGAGCTCAGACTTCACTATCAACCGATCCTGGATATGACGTCCAACAGGCTCACAGGATTTGAGGCACTTGTCCGGTGGTTCCATCCGACGCGCGGAATTATATTTCCCATGGATTTCATTCCCCTGGCTGAAGAATCAGGTTTGATCATGGAGATCGGAGAGTGGATCTTCCGCGAAGCGTGCACTCAACTTGTTGTATGGCAGAAGAAATATACGGCATCGCCGGGTCTGAAAATGAGCATGAATATTTCCGGCAGGCAGTTCTCAGATCCGGCACTCCTCGATCAGATCATCCTGATCGTAAATGACGTTGGTATTGACCCGGGCAGCCTTATCATCGAGATTACCGAGAGCATAATCATGGAAAATGCGGATCTCGCCCTTGCGACATTGCATAAGCTGCGCGAGATGGGGTTTCAACTGCATATTGATGACTTTGGTACCGGATATTCATCCCTCAGCTATATCAATGTATTTCCCGTGACCGCTTTGAAGATCGACCGCTCATTTATAGCAAAAATGGCAGACAGCGATGAATCACTTGAGATCATAAAGGCGATAATTTCGCTGGCCAAGAATCTGAATTTCGAAGTCATAGCCGAGGGACTTGAGGAGATCGGGCAGGTTTCGAAGATGAAAGACCTTAATTGCGATTTCGCGCAGGGGTTCTATTTTGCCAAACCGATGGATACTGAAGGCATTGAGAACTGGATAAGGGATAAGGGATAATCCACAACTTCTGCGTTCTTCCTCACGATTATGGTATTATTAATGCCTTATGGAACAGCGTTTACAGAAGATCATTGCAGAGATGGGCATTGCCTCCCGCAGAAAGGCAGAGGAACTGATCATTGAAGGACTGGTGACCGTCAACGGCAAGGTCGCGGAGATCGGTATGAAGGCTGACCTTATGCGTGATCATATCAAGGTCAAGGGAAAGTTGCTTACCAGTCCTGAAAAGAAGGTCTATTATGTCTTCAACAAACCGCGCGGGGTCATGACCTCCATGAGCGACCCTGAGGGAAGACCAACAGTGAACGAGTTTTTCGGCCGCATTAAGCAGCGGGTATTCCCTGTCGGCAGGCTTGACTATGACTCAGAGGGTCTGCTCCTTCTTACGAATGACGGAGATTTCGCATATGCCATTATTCATCCCTCCCGCAAGATCCCCAAGACCTACATCGTGAAGGTGAAGGGAGTGCTTGAGGAAGAGGATCTTGAGAAACTCAGGACGGGAGTCAAGATCGATGGAAAGCTGACTGCCCCTGCAAAGGTGAAGAAGCTCAAGAAGACGGCTATCAACTCCTGGATAGAGATAACGATCCATGAAGGCAGGAACCGCCAGATAAGGAAAATGATCGAGCGGGTCGGACACGATGTGCTCAGGCTTATGAGGATCAGGATCAATGG
Source organism: uncultured Nitrospirota bacterium (assembly GCA_947085015.1). Lineage (GTDB taxonomy): Bacteria > Nitrospirota > Thermodesulfovibrionia > Thermodesulfovibrionales > UBA6898 > UBA6898. The sequence continues at coordinate 18,574 of CAMTUV010000006.1, read as the reverse complement.
GATAGAAATGGGGCCTCTTGAGCCCGGAGCATACCGGAAGCTGACAACGCAGGAAATGGATTCGATTTCGAGAGAAATAGGGGCAGGAGCATGAAGCGCGATAAAGTCTGCGGAGAGATACGTGAATCTGATATCAATTCAACTATTACGATAGCCGGATGGGTATTCAGGCGGCGCGACCACGGAGGGCTCATCTTTATCGACCTCAGGGACCGCTCCGGCATATGCCAGGTTGTCTTCAGCCCTGATGTATCAGGTGATGCCCACGAAAAAGCACATGATCTCCGCGCAGAATATGTTATTGCAATCACTGGCGAGATCAGAAGACGGCCTGCGGGAACAGAGAATCCTAATCTCCCAACCGGCATGACCGAGATGTATGTTAAGGAGCTTGTCGTGCTGAACGAGGCTGCACCGCTTCCCTACAGCATGGAAGAGGCTGCTGATGCCGGCGAGGCCCTGCGGCTGAAGCATCGGTACCTTGACCTGAGAAGACCGGAGATGCAGCAGAACATGATAACCCGCCATAGGGCAAGCAAGCTGATGCGCGATTATCTGGACGACAGCGGGTTCATTGAGATAGAGACGCCCATGCTTACCAAGTCAACGCCTGAGGGTGCGCGTGATTACCTGGTGCCGTCCAGACTCAACCCAGGTTATTTCTATGCACTGCCGCAGTCCCCTCAGCTCTTTAAGCAGATCCTGATGGTCGCAGGCATGGAGAAATATTTCCAGATCGTGAAATGCTTCCGCGATGAGGATCTGAGGGCAGACCGCCAGCCTGAGTTTACACAGGTTGACCTTGAGATGTCCTTTGTTGACCGCAAGGATGTTATAGAACTTATCGAAGGCATGATGAAGAAGCTTTTCAAGGATGTTATGAATATCGACGTTGAGACGCCTTTTGAGATGCTGAGCTATCAGGAGTCTATGGAGCGCTTCGGCAATGACAAGCCTGACATGCGCTTCGGTCTTGAGCTGACGGATATGGCAGATCTTGCGGCAAAAGGGACGTTCAAGGTGTTTCTTGATGCAATCCAGTCAGGCGGCCTGGTGAAGGCCATAAACGGCAAAGGCATGGCAGGCATCTCAAGAAAGGATATCGATCTCCTTACCCAGGAGGCCCAGTCGTACGGAGCAAAGGGTCTTGCATGGATCAAGGTGAAAAGCGGCTTTGAATCACCGATTGCAAAGTTCTTCCCTGAGGATGTGCTAAAGGCTATGGCAGAGCGGCTTCAGGCAGAGGATGGGGACATGATGCTCTTTGTGGCTGACAAGGTGAAGGTAACCTATGATGTGCTGAGCAGGCTGAGGCTTGAACTCGGCAAGAGGTTGAACCTTATTCAGCCCGGTTTCAAATTCGTATGGATCACTGATTTTCCGCTTCTTGAATGGGATGATGATCAAGGCAGGTTCCAGGCCATGCACCATCCCTTTACCTCGCCGCTCGATGAGGATATTGAAAAGATGCTGTCCGGCGATCTGACGGACAGAAACATGCTCGGATCACTTAAGGCCAAGGCTTATGATATTGTTCTGAACGGTTTTGAGATAGGCGGAGGAAGCATCAGGATCCATAGCCAGAAGCTTCAGAAGAAGATGTTTGGGCTGCTCAATATCAATGAAGAAGATGCCCGCACCAAGTTCGGCTTCCTCCTTGATGCACTTCAGTATGGCGCTCCGCCCCACGGCGGCATTGCTTTGGGTCTCGACAGGCTTGTGATGCTTATGGTGGGAGCCGCCTCTATCAGGGATGTGATCGCCTTTCCCAAGACGCAGAAGGCCTTCTGCATGATGTCAGGCGCTCCGTCAGTGGTCGAGCCGAAACAGCTCAGGGAACTGCATATCAAGACCGATGTGGTGGTTGAAGAAAAGGCCTAAGGGTCTTCTCTCGTTACCAAGCTCCCTGCCTATCACGTTGCCCTTCAGTTATGGGTGAAAATCACCATAAAATCTCCCCTCGCCCCTCTTTGCCAAAGAGGGGGATTGTTCCTCCCTTTGGCAAAGGGAGGGTAGGAGGGATTTGCTTAATATAAACTGCTACCCGTAACTGATGAATGGTTACCCTATCACACATTTCTTCCTTGACAATGATCAGGATGGGCACTACAATTTTCGTATAAGCAGGAAACAACTTTTCCTCTGTCGGGTTTGACAAATCAAAGGAGGATTCCATGAAAAGATTACTGTTTTCGTTCATGACCATTACCATACTTTTCGGCTTGAGCGCCTGCATAGAGCCGGAGCGGAGGCCTTATTATGACGACAGTTACGGGCCGTACGACCGCGCCGACAGGTTTGATATCCAGACGCGCATCGAAAACCAGCAGCGAAGGATTGATCAGGGCATATCTTCGGGCGAGTTGACGCGGCGTGAGGCCGACATTCTGATCGACAATCTCAACTGGATCAGAGATGAATATTCCCGGGCAAAGAGAGACGGCAGGCTGACCCAGTCCGAGATCGAACGGCTGTCCGAGCATCTGAACCAGAACAACCGTATGATAACGGATAAGAAAAACAATCAGGTACGGAGGGTGTATACTGTGCCAGCGCCGCCACCTCCACCACCACCGCCTCCGCCTGCACCCCGGCATGAACAGCCGAGGATCGATTTCCGTGACCGGATAGAGAACCAGCAGAAGAGGATTGATCAGGGAGTTGCTAATGGTGATCTCACGCGGCGTGAGGCAGAAATGCTTCAGGACAATCTGAACCACATAAAGGATGAATACAGCCGGATGAAGGCAGACGGCCGGCTGACCCCTGCAGAGTCTGATCGGCTGGAGCGCGATCTTGACAATAACAGCAGGATGATCCAGGACAAGCGGAACAACCAGATTAGACGGATCTATGAACCCGTACCAGCGCCTCCGCCTCCGCCCGCCCCCCGGCATGATCAGCCGAAGCGCGACCACGAGATGACGCAAGGGTTCCAGACCAGGATAGAGCAGCAGCAGAAGAAGATAGACAACGGCGCAAGGTCCGGCGAGCTGACAAGGAAAGAGGCAGAGATCCTCCAGGAGAACCTGGATAAGATCGAGAAAGCCTATTCGCGGATGAAGGCTGATGGCAGACTGACAGAGAAGGAGCAGAATAAACTAGATAAGAAGCTGGATCGCAATGACAAGATGATCTTTGACAAGAAGCATAATGCAATAGAGCGGTTCGACTGATATACCGTAATACGGGCGGTTAGGGTAAAATAGTTCTTCATGATTGCGAAGAATACCCTTCAACTGCTCGAATTCGACCGGCTTCTGGAAATCATTTCCAGTGCCGGCCATAGTGAAGTATCGAAACTGGCGGTTCTGGATATTGCTCCCTTTTTCTCCAGGGAAGATATCCAGAACCGTTTTTTATTGATTGAGGATATTCGCAGGATCGCGAGTCTGGGCTCTTTCCTTCGGTTACACGCGTTTCAGGACATCATGTATTTGCTCAGTCGTGCAAGGCCGCAGGGAGCTCTGCTTGAAGCGGCCGAGATAGCAGCCTTTGTTCCAGTGCTCGACATGACGCTGGAGATATCATTACAGGTGTCAGAGATCGATGGGCTCAAAGCCCTTCCTGAAATGATCTCTCAATTGACAGGCCAGCCAGATCTTCTGAAGACCATACAAAAATCGATCGATGCCGATGGTCATATCAAAGACAGTGCGTCTCCGGTTCTTGCAAATATTCGCAGGGAATTGAGAAGGCTCGAACTGGGTATCCAGAAAAAGCTTGAGGAGATGACGCGTGACGATTCTCTCTCCATCTTTCTTCAGGATGATTTTATTACCAAGAGGGCAAGCCGGTGGGTTATCCCTGTTCGCATGGATTCAAAGGGCATGGTGCCTGGCGTTGTCCATGATATTTCAAAATCAGGCGAGACTGCCTTTATAGAGCCCCATGCAGTCATTCATTTGTCGAATGAATTAGAGAACCTTTCTGCAGATGAGAGAGCTGAAGAACTACGTATCCTTCGTGCTATCTCAGCAGAGATACGCTCAAGGGCAGACGAGATAGCCGCTGAGTTTGCTGTCATTGTGCATCTCGATATGCTGAACTGCATTGCGCGGTTTGCTGACCAGCTGCATATGGAAGTGCCGGAGATTAGCGGATCAAATGTGATCAGGCTTGCGCAGGCTCGCCATCCGCTCCTGGCACTATCCCTCGATAAGTCTGGCAGTGACATGAAGATTGTTCCCCTGGACCTTCAGCTCGGTAATGAGGAGACGTGCATGGTCATTACCGGATCGAATGCCGGCGGCAAGACCATATCCATAAAGACGGTCGGTTTGCTGCTCTGCATGGCCTTGTCCGGCATGCCGGTGCCTGCCAATGCATCATCAAGTTTCCCTCTTGTCAGTTCTCTTCTTGTGGATATGGGTGACGAACAGTCGATCGAGACCAACCTGTCGACATTCTCTGCACATGTCAGGAATATCGCGCAAATTCTTGAGACTGCTGATGCAAAGGCGATGGTCTTGATCGACGAACTCGGCACAGGCACAGATCCTGATGAAGGCACAGCACTCGCCTGTGCTGTCCTGAAGGATCTGCAGTCCAAGGGCTCCCTGGTATTTGCGACTACGCATCTTATGGGCATTAAGGGCTTTGTGCATAGAGCCCCTGGCATGGCGAACGCCTCGATGGAGTTTGACAAGCAGACGCTGACTCCTTTATATAGGCTCAGGACCGGAGAGCCGGGCCAGTCTCACGCACTTGAGATAGCGCGAAAATATGGTTTGCCTGCTCATGTTGTTGATGCAGCAAAGGAACTCCTGGGCGGCGGCAAGGTCGAACTTGATGATCTCATGGCTGATCTTAACGAAAAGAGGGCGGAGTATGAGGGACTGCTCAGCGAACTGCAGATAAAGAAGGAAGAGGCAGAGATAAAGATCAAAGAAGCAGAAAAGAGGATAGCAGAGGCAGAGGTACAGAAGAGGGAAATGCTCGCCAAGGCGTACAGGGAGGCTCTTGATATTGTGTCTGATATCAAGCGGCAGATGCGGGTTGAGCTGGATGAGATCAAGAAGAAGGAAAAGAAAGAACTCCAGGATAAGATCAGGGAAGTTGAGCTGAAGCAGCAACAGATAACTGAAACGCTTGCTCAGTACGCAATAGATGAGACAGGAACGCTCAGCATTGAAGATATTCATGTGGGTGATGAGGTATTCGTGAAGTCACTTGGGTATGACGGCGCAGTCTCCGGGATCATGGCAAAGGCCGGCCGGGTGAAGGTCATCTCCGGCTCAAAGGAGATTCTTGTGCCGGTCTCTGACATCAGGATAAAGAAGGGCAGGGCGGTTGCTGAAAACAAGGCTAAGGCTCTGCAGCAGGATTCGCATGATGAGATGGTTCCTTCCAGGATCAATCTTGTGGGCGTGCGTGTTGATGAGGCGCTCTCAAGGCTCGAACCTTTTTTGAACCACGCATCCCTTGCCGGTTTTCGTGAGGTTACGATCATCCATGGTTATGGCACAGGCATTCTTGCCAGGGCAGTGCGTGAGCATGTCACCCGGCATCCTCTCGTAAAACAGTTCAGGCACGGAGAACCATCCGAGGGCGCAGGAGGCGTTACGGTTGTAACGCTGGTATAGACTGCAGATAAACCAATACTTCCAGAAAACCATAATGCCATCATTGTTTGTCGCAATGGGTTAAGTAAGGCGTGAATTATGAGCGATGGAAAAACGGTAGTGAGTATTCCCTTCCGGCTACTTTTTTCTTATATAGTGGTGTATCTCCCCTCCATATTCTTCCATTATTAAGAGTTCATCACCGCTGATCTTCAGATAACTGGTAAAGGATATTTTTGTATTATCGTCAGTTGCTATAACTTTAAGAACCTGGCCTGACGTCATGCCTCCCAATGACTGCTTGGTCTTTAAAAGGGGCAGGGGACATTGCAACCCCTTCACGTCAACCAACAGGTCATATGCTATCTTTGCCATGCTTAATCTCCATTAACTCTATTAGGATCGGGATCTAGTTTTGATATTAGCACTTTTAGTGCTATCTTAGAAATAATAAAGTTGTTTCTTCGTCACTTGTTCGATAGGTAATAACCAAGCTATTTACCTCATATCCTTCAGCAAGATGCGGTGACCTCATTCAGCAAGTTTGCATGACTTTACCCATTTGCCTATCCTCCCCAGCCGATGCTGATAATTATGGCGTCAGCCGGACAGACCTCCTTGCAGGTGCCGCAGTCGATGCAATAGGACGACCTGGAAGGCAGGCTCTTGCCGTCTGACATCTCAAAGCACTTGACCGGGCAGGCGTTTATACAATCACCACACCCCGTACATTTGTCCCAGTCCACTAAGGCTATAAACATCCGCTTTCACCTTCCCCGTAAGATTTCCATGACTCTTCCAAAGCACTTCTGATACGTAATTGTACTGTATTAAGGTGTACGGTGATATGACATTAATCATAGATGAACTTGATATATCGACCATTTTCTTATATTCTACATATCTGCATTAGCGGCAGCGATAAGGGGTTTTCTTCAGACATACCGCAGCAGGGACAATGTTTACGTGTTATTTTGCATATTCATGGATTAACAAGAAGGAGTTTATGTTACAGATCAATAATCTCAGCAAGGTATTTGGCAAGCAGGAAATATTTGATAGTGTCACGGCGACGATCAACAGTGGCGAGCGTGTAGGATTTGTCGGCAGGAATGGCTCCGGAAAGACAACGCTCTTCAGAATGATCCTTGACGAAGAGCATCCTGACTCAGGAAATATCAGCGTTCCACAGGGCTACCGCGTCGGACATCTTTCGCAGCATATACATTTCACCAAGAAAACAGTTCTCAAAGAGGCCAGCCTGAGCCTCCGGCCGAACGAGGACGGCATTGACGAGACGTACAAGGTGAAGAAGATCCTCAGCGGTCTCGGATTTACTGATGACGATCTCGAAAAATCTCCCCAGTCTCTCTCAGGCGGGTACCAGATCCGTCTGAACCTTGCAAAGGTGCTTGTCTCAGAACCAAACCTCCTCCTCCTTGACGAGCCGACGAACTATCTCGATATTGTTTCGATCCGCTGGCTGGGCCAGGAACTGCGGGACTGGAAAGGTGAATTGATCCTTATCACGCATGACCGCGATTTCATGGACAGTGTAACGACCCATACCATGGTTATCCATCGCTGCAAGCTGCGGAAGATACCCGGACCTACTCAGAAGCTCTTTGAACAGATACTCCTTGAAGAAGAGGTTCACGAAAAGACCAGGATGAATGACGAGAAGAAGCGCAAGGATGTGGAGCAGTTCATCAACCGCTTTAGGGCCCAGGCAAATAAGGCAAAGGCTGTCCAGTCCAGGATCAAGGCACTTCAGAGACATGAGCGACTTGAAAAGCTGACCGATCTCAGGACACTCGATTTTTCTTTTAATGCGGCGCCGTTTACCAGCAAGCAGCTTCTTGTGGCAGAGACCGTATCGTTCGGTTTTGACAAACATGACAAGCTGATCAAAGACCTCAATCTGGTGATAGGTAAAAGGGACCGCATCGCAATCGTCGGCAAGAACGGCAAGGGTAAAACAACGCTCCTGAACATCCTTGCAGGTGAACTGAAGCCCCAGCATGGCGTGATCACTCCCCATCCTGCCACAAAGCTTGCGTACTTTGGTCAGACAAATATCAGCAGACTTAATGCGGCCAATACGGTTGAAGAGGAGATCATGAATGTGCATCCTGACCATAGCCGCGGCGTCAGCCGGAAGATCTGCGGCTTAATGATGTTCAACGGCGATCATGCGCTCAAGAAAATATCCGTTCTTTCCGGCGGTGAAAAGAGTCGTGTCCTGTTAGGCAAGATACTGGTGAGCCCTGCGAACCTGCTCTTTCTTGACGAGCCGACGAACCATCTTGATATGGAGTCCATAGATTCTCTTGTTGAGGCGATTGAGGCCTTTGCGGGTGCAGTTGTCATTGTGACCCACAGCGAGATGATCCTCCATGCAGTTGCTGAGAAGCTGGTGATTTTCGATGACAATAAGGTGAGTGTTTTCGAAGGCACGTATCAGGACTTCCTTGACAGGGTCGGATGGAAGGACGAAACGCCTGTTGACAGTGGCACTGAAAAGCGGGCGAAGGCTGAAAAGGGCATCAACAGAAAAGATCTGAGAAAGATGCGCGCTGAGATCGTCACGAACAAGTCAAAGGCGCTGAAGCCGATCCAGAAGCGGATGACAGAGATAGAGCATACTATTGTGAAACTTGAAAAAAAGATAGAGCATGATACAAAGGCCCTGCATGAAGCAATACAGAAGGGCCATGGAGACCAGATCCAGAGTCTGTCAAAGGATGTCCATGACATGCAGAAGAAGATTGAACCTCTGTTCAATGAGCTTGCGTCATTAACTGAGGAGTTCGAGAGAAAGAGCAAAAAGTTCGAGGAACAGCTGAAAGATGTTGCTTAAGGCTATATCGCTTCGATTATAGTAAACGGTGAATTGTTATTACCTTGTAATTGAGGAGAAAGATAATGGATCTTCTTAAGTATTTCAAGCCTGTTGTCTCGATGACCGCTGAAGAGATACGGGAATTCATGAAGGGAAAGAACCCCGCCGATTATAACCTGATCGATGTGCGCCAGCCCGTAGAATATGAGCTCGGCCATCTTGCCGGTGCTCAGCTCATTCCAGTGGGTCAACTGCAGGATCATCTCAATGAGGTTGACAAGGCAAAGCCGACCATAACCTATTGAGCGGCAGGCGTGCGCAGCCGGGCGGCTGCGGCAATCCTTTCAGACTCAGGCTTTAATAACGTATTCAATATGCAGGGAGGCATCAGGGCCTGGGAAGGCGTGGTCGCTGAAGGTCCTCCGGAGTCGGGCATGGCGTACTTCGGCGATATCGTAAAGCCGGACGAACTTGCCATGCTTGCCTGGATGCTGGAGGAAGGATCACGGCGATTCTATGTGAAGCTCGATGAATTCCTCAAGGACGAAGAGGCGCGTCAACTGTTTCAGAGCCTTGCAAAGGCTGAAGAGAGCCATGAAAAGACCCTTGCTGAACTCTACAAGACCTATTCTGGCGGCAGTGCTATTGAAGAGAAGCTTCCTGCAGATAGAGACGAGGTCATGGAGGGCGGCGTTAGAGTAGATGAGTCGCTTGTCTGGGCCCGCGATAAAGATGTCCCTTCCATATTTGAATTTGCGATTTCTCTTGAGACGAATTCCTTCGATCTGTATATCAAGATGGGGCGCAGGTTTGAGGGCGATGCCAGAAAGGTCTTTACGCTCCTTGCCGGGGAGGAGAAGAAGCACCTCGAACGCCTGGCAAAGCTGCTTGAAAAGAAGATCTGAACTGCGCCTGGCAGGCGGCTGTGTCACTGAAAAGCCCTGCAGGTATGTCTTTTTTGACTGATATTGGCGGCATATAAAGAATCTACCTGAACTCCTTTTCAATCTTCTAATTTTCTGTCATTCCGGCTTGACCGGAATCTTTCATTGTTTTAATCTGTTAAGCCGTCCGATCCCCGACAAGCGAGGATGACGGCTTAACTAAGCTTTTACGTTGCCCGGGTAATAACCGTCCCTGCTTGACAACCATTTTGATATTTCATTAATCTTCATACGCAGACTTTATAACACTAAAAAGGAGATGCTATGGCAGGAATCAAGATAGGCATTATCGGCGGATCGGGCATGGACGACCCGAAGCTGATGCAGAACAAGAAAGAGAAGAAGGTTAAGACCCCTTATGGCAGCCCATCGTCACCTCTCACAACCGGAAAGATCAACGGTATTGATGTAACCATTCTTGCCCGCCACGGCAAGGATCATTCTATCTATCCGACAGGCGTAAATTTCAGAGCGAACGTTCATAGCCTCAAACAGGAAGGCTGCACGCATATTTTGGCTACCACTGCAGTAGGATCGCTGCGCGAGAAGATCAGGCCCGGAGACCTTGTCTTTGTTGATCAGTTCATCGATTTTACAAAGCATCGCAACTTGACATTCCATACAAAAAAGAAGGTTGTCCATACTCCCATGGCAGCTCCGTTCTGTTCTGACTTGCGGTCATTGCTGGTCAAATCAGCAAAGGAGCTGAAGCTGCGCCACCACGCTAAAGGCACTGTCGTGGTGATCGAAGGGCCTCGGTTCTCGACCAAGGCAGAGTCTCATATGTTCCGGCTACTCGGGGCTGATGTGATCAACATGTCTACGGTCCCTGAGGTGATCCTTGCGCGGGAACTTGGCCTCTGCTATCAGGCGATTGCAATGTCAACAGACTATGACTGCTGGAAAGAGGGCGAAGAGCCGGTCACCTGGGAGATGATCCTGGCGACTATGCATAAGAATGCCGAAAATGTTAAGCAACTGCTTCTCAAGACGATATCGAAGATAACAAATACTGACTGTAAATGCTCATAAAATAAAGGCAGACCACGAGGGGTACACATAACTCCCCCAACCTCCTCTTAAGATAAGGGGAGGTGAGGAGGGGTTATGATTCTTCCCTAATAAAAGGAGAAAGTTATGTCAATCAAATCAAGAATCAGGACCATACCCGACCATCCCAAGAAGGGGATTATGTTCAGGGATATTACGACGCTCATCAAGGACCCTGTCGGCTTCAGGCTGGTGATCGACAACTTTACCCAGCGGTATATCACTGGTGAGGTTCAATTCGACACAATCGTAGGTATTGAGGCGAGGGGATTTATCATCGGGGGCGCACTTTCCTATACGCTTGGGAAGGGATTTGTTCCTGTGCGTAAGACCGGCAAGCTGCCAGGTGAAAAGATCAGCCATGAATACGCCCTTGAATACGGCACGGACAAAATAGAGATGCATGTCGATGCTATCAGTAAGGGAACGAGGGTGTTGCTGGTCGATGACCTGCTCGCAACAGGCGGGACGGCTCTGGCTGCTGCCGCGCTTATCGAGAAACTGGGCGGCGTGGTTGTTGAGATGGCCTTTATCGTGAACCTGCCTGATGTTGGCGGCGCAAAGAAGCTCGCGGAAAAGGGATATAAGGCCTACTGCCAAACAGAGTTTGAAGGTGACTGAGGCGAGTTTTACGGTGGCGAAATTGCAATAGTTTTATGGTATGATAAATCATCATACCGGAGGTGCAGGATATGGGAACAGCAAAAATAGCTATAACTCTCGATGAAGGCCTGTTGAAGAAACTGGATAGTCTGGTGAGAGGGCATTTCTTCGAAAACAGAAGTCGTGCTGTCCAGGAAGCGGTCAGTGAAAAAATTGCCAGACTGGAGCATTCTCGCCTGGCAAGGGAATGTGCCAAGTTGAACCCGCGTGATGAGGCAAAGATGGCAGAAGAGGGTATGTCAGTGGCGGCAGGCGAATGGCCGGAATATTAAGAGGTGAAGTCAGGTGGGCTGACTTAGATCCTGTTCGCGGACGGGAACAATCAGGGTTGCGACCAGTGCTTATTCTTAGTCAAAATATTTTCAATGAGCGGTCGGGAACCGTCATAGCAATGGCGCTGACGAGTCAGCCCCAGAAAGCGGGATTTCCCTTGACCCTTGAATTAACAGCTGACAAATTACCGAAGCAGTCTTGGGTAAAGATCAGTCAGATAAGAACGCTGTCTGTTGAGAGGATAGGGAAAAAGATATGCTCCATAAAGCCGGAAGAATTGGATCAGGTCATTGAAGGCTTAAACGAAATTATCGGACAATGACTATTTTGCCTCGATAAAGTTTCAACTGCTCATTTCACAATTCTCTGGTTATTGCCGCTTTAGACGTTAATCTTAGCCTTATCAGATAAGTGAGGTGCCAATGATCCCCTGGACATTCCTTGACAGTGCGCAGGCTCCCGGTAACGGCGGCGAGCTGAGACTCTACCAGCGTGGTGCCGAGTTTTCGATCAGAGTTGAAAAATGCGAACTGATGAACAGTCGTCATTACGGTTCAGAGGATGCGCTGGCTGAACTTTCATGTAAAAGAATTGCTGGTCGGCCCCATCCCCGGGTTCTGATCGGCGGTCTGGGAATGGGCTACACCCTCAGAGCAGCACTGAACAGTCTGAACTCTGATGGCAAAGTTGTAGTGGCTGAACTGGTACCAGCGGTTGTTGCATGGAACCGCGGCCCTCTTGCCGGCCTTGCCAATAACCCTCTTAAAGATAATCGTGTGACGGTACGTGAGCTGGACGTTGGCCAGATCATGAGAGAAAAGCAGCAAGCATATGATGCCATTATGTTAGACGTTGATAACGGGCCTGAGGGCTTGACCCGTAAGAGCAATGACTGGCTTTACGGACTGAGTGGCCTGAAGGTAGCCTATGATGCATTGCGGCCGAATGGTGTGCTTGCAGTCTGGTCAGCCAGCACAAATGACGCGTTTGTGCGGCGTCTCCGCAAAGTCGGCTTTAATGTTGACGAGGTGCCTGTGCGTTCACGCGGCAAGCGCGGAGGGGCAAGGTACACGGTCTGGCTTGCAGTCCGGGGAGACTGAAACTTAATACTGAGTTCATAGGTAGTCTGTCATACTTCAAAAATCTCCCATCACCTGGATCATAACTCCCCCATCCCCCTCTTAGCTTAAGAGGGGGATGGGGGAGTTATTGTTGAACATACCTAACTGCTCATGACGCTTATTCCGAACTTCTTCAGTGTCACAGCCAGGCTGGCAACAGGCAGACCGATAACATTGAAATAATCGCCTTCGATCTTTTTCACAATCAGCGAACCGATCCCCTGGATTGCATACGCGCCTGCCTTATCCAGAGGTTCCCCTGTCTTTACGTAAGCGCGCAGCTCACTGGCAGCCATATTCCTGAACCAGACCGTTGTCTCTACTGAGCAGGAAGACTTTTTGCCTGTGTTGGTATCGAGCACTGTATATCCTGTTATGACCGAATGCGACTTGCCATTCAGCAGGGTGAGCATTCGCATGGCCTCTTTTTCTGTGTGTGGTTTGCCTAATAATTTGCCTTTGAAGACGATGAAGGTGTCTGCCGCAATGATAAGAGCATCCTTATACTTGCCTGCAACTGCCCGGGCTTTTTCAAGAGAGAGATATTTGGCGAGTTCGTGGGGCTTGAGCTTAATCCCGAGGTCTTCTTCATAGTCGCTTACATTGACCCTGAATTTCAGCCCCATAAGGGTTAAGAGTTCCTTACGGCGGGGCGATGCAGATGCCAGTATGATCGTTCTCTGTTCAGACATACTGTCCTGCTGCATGTCCTGATGCCCATGCCCAATGAAGGTTGTACCCGCCAAGCTGCCCTGTTACGTCAAGAACCTCTCCAATAATATAAAGTCCGGGAACTTTTCTCGCTTCCATGGTCCTGGATGATACTTCATTTGTATCTATTCCGCCAACAGTCACCTCAGCCGCTCCATAGCCTTCTGTGCCGGACGGTATAACATGCCATGCCTGGAGCTTTTCGGCGGCGTCCCTCAGTTCTTTTTCCGTGAATTGGCAGACAGGCTTGGTCTGGAGATAATGTCTGCACCATACCTGACTGAAGCGCGAAGGCAGATATTGAGAAAGCAGAGTCTTGATCTCTTTTCTGCTCTGCCTGTTCTCGATAAGGAGATCATATGCATTGATTCCGGGCAGGAGATCGATCGTTAGCATATCACCTTTGTTCCAGTATGAGGATATCTGGAGTATGGCCGGCCCGCTCAGTCCGCGATGAGTGAAGAGGATACTCCCCTGAAAAGAAGCCCTGTTTGAGGTAACTTCTGCATTGATCGAAACACCGCTCAGTTCCCTGAAGATATTCAGCTCTTTCTGCGAAAGCGTGAAAGGCACAAGGCCGGGCTTTGGTGCTATAACGTTGATATCGAACTGCTTTGCTATCCTGATGCCGAAGTCAGAAGCCCCGAGCTTCGGATATGACAGCCCGCCTGTTGCGATGACAAATGATCTTGACTGAAATGTTCCTCTGTCGGTTGCTACAGTGAACAGACCATTACGTTCGATATGTTTAATGCAGCATCCAAGGAGGAACTCTGCACCAGCTTTTTCACATTCTGCCCTTAGCATCACGATGATCTCAGCAGAGGTTGCATCACAGAAGAGCTGTCCCGATTCTTTCTCGTGAAAAGATATCCTGTGTTTCCTGAGTATCGCGATGAAGTCTTCATGTGTATAGCGGGAAAGAGCAGATTTGCAGAAATGCTGGTTTTGCGAGATATAGTGTTCTGGAGAGAGATGCAGGTTTGTAAAATTACATCTGCCGCCGCCAGATATCCTTATCTTGGACCCTATTTTTTGGGAATGGTCAAGAACAAGGACAGATTTTCCGCGTTTTCCGGCCTCTATTGCACAGATGAGTCCGGATGCTCCGGCGCCGATAATAATAACGTCTTTTTGCATAGGGTTTAATCATACTCTTCCTGGGAAAAGCGGGGCAAGGGGAGATTTCGGGATATTCCTGTGACTATTACCTGATCTGTAAATATTCACGGGCAAGGGCAGGGTACATTCGCGGATTAAAAAGTATGTTGGTCATAAAATAGCACTCATGCGTGCAGTAGCACTGGCTGTCTTTGATGCTGTTCAGTATTGCCTTCGCCCTGTCTGACCTGAGAAGCTTCTGAATATCATATCCATGATCCCTGACGTTTCCGAGCCTTCGCCTGAGGATTTCACAGGGGAAAACCTCGCCGGTTTCCTCAAGAACTACGTTTAAGGCCCCTGCATAACAGGGAATCAGCCGCTTCTGCTGATCGCTAGTCCTGGATATGAGACTACGCTGCAGAATGTCCTGCGCAGCCTTGATTCGCGCGCCCTGAAAACGATATGTCTTTGCTGAATCTTTTTTCTTTAGATTCTGTTCAAGCCTTTTGATTGCATGCTGATATTTTTGTTGGTCAATATCCTGAAAGCCCTTGCCAGAAAGATTTCCCCTGATGAGAGAGATCGTATGTGTCTTTATGCTGTCCATCCTGCTCACAAAATCTATGATCAGATCCATTTCGTTCTGATTATCCGAACAGAAGACAGTATTCACGCCCAGTTCAAAGTGGGGGTATGCATCAAGAAGATCCTTGAGCAGGTGATAGGTTTTCATGGTCTTTGAGAAACTGCCCGGGGTATTACGCAGCCGGTCGTGAGATTCATTTAGCCCGTCGAGCGACAGCTTCACCGCGATTGTGCTCTTTGGGCAATCCTTGAGTATCTGCTCTGTCATTTCCCTGATGCGCTGTGGCAGCAGACCATTCGTCGGTAAGAGCATGATTGAAGGTTTATTCTGTTCGTAGAAGATACTGCTTATCTCCGGCAGGTCATTTCTCAGATAGATCTCGCCGCCTGAAAGTGCCAGCCAGAGCAGATTGCCGAAAGATGAAGAGATCTTCCTGATCTCGTCAAGGGACAGTTCCTGGGCAGAAGTCGTCTGGTTATCTTCAGATTTGAGATAAAAACAGAAAGGACATTTGGCATTGCATTGCCGCGTTACGAAAAAGGTGAGATGGATAGGCCGCTTTTTGATGAGGATGGAGTCCATATGGCGGAAGGGAGAATACATCATGTCTTTTTCTTTTGGGACTGAAGATAATATGCGATACCTGATGCGCCGCCTGCAGCCACTGCCAGAGGATAGATTACCGAATAATAGAGCGTTGCCATGATGCCGAAGGCGAGACCCTTTTCCTTGAAAAAGGCCCTGATCAGAGACCTGCTGACTGCAAAATCGATGGTAAAGACGATAATCATGCAGGCCAGAAAGAAGATGCCGGGTGCGATGATAAGGCAGAGGAAAAGAAGCCAGATGAGGCAAGAGCATAATACGGTGAATTTCAGCTCCACGGATGCTGTTCCGGAATCTGCCATCATATCTCTGTTGCCCATAGAGTATCCAATCCAGTATCTCGATTTTCTGAAGGCATTTCTGACAGATTTTCTGAGATCGTAGTTGAAAATATGCCTCACAAGAATTGCCTTGTCCATGATAAGCCGCTGCCCAGACCGCTTCAGTCTGTGGCTGAATTCGACATCCTCTATGATCGGCATAAAGTCCTCTGTAAATCCGCCGCTCTTTTCAAAGACGTCCTTGCCGATCACCATGGCATGGGCCGCAATATAGTCAGGTTCGATCTTCCTGAGTTCAGAATAATTGATGAATATGGACTGGAAAGTGCTGAAAAAGGTGTCGTCAAAGGCTATCGGCGTGTAACTGCCGCC
The DNA here is from genome assembly GCA_947085015.1 of uncultured Nitrospirota bacterium. Taxonomy (GTDB): domain Bacteria; phylum Nitrospirota; class Thermodesulfovibrionia; order Thermodesulfovibrionales; family UBA6898; genus UBA6898. Next base: position 2,457 of record CAMTUV010000006.1, on the reverse strand, counting down.
TATGACAAGGTCCCTGTTCTTCTCATAGGCATTGATCGCATGCAGGATCGTATCGTTCTGAACAACGCAGTCCACATCGATGAAGAAGAGGGCGTTGCCAAGGCTGTTCTGCGCTCCAATGTTTCGCGCCCTTGATGCGCCTCCCTGTTTTTCGAGCCGGATCAAACGGCAGGGGAACTTGCTGATCATCTCAACGGACTTGTCAGTAGAGCAGTCATCCACAACGATCACCTCAAAAGGCTGGTGTCTGGCAGAAAATAATGCCTTCAGGCAGGTTTCGACAAAGGCACTGCCGTTATGGTTTGGAATGATTACGGATAGCTGAGTACTCATTTGACTATTATGAAATAAGCCCCCGGGTTATGCCAATTAAATATTTCTCATTTTATTGGAGGCAGGGAGGGTAGAATTAAAAACTGCACGTTGAATTGTGTAATATGGATGCTGATACCGGCAAATTCGAAAGACAAAAAAATACCCATTAGGATTAATTAACAGAGAAGCTTATCAATCTGATTTGCTTACGTTATACTTCTTGACATCCCAGCTCAGTGCGGTAAAATAAAATCAGAAACAGGGTTTGCGGTACTCCGGACCGGGTGAAACCAAAGGATCAAGCAAATCGGTCAGGGAGCGGGTGTGAGATGCGGTGAGCAAGCCTCCTGCAGTGAGGAGGAAGCCTGAAGCATCTTTCGAAGCCCCCAAGTAGAAACAGCTTTTGGTTTCCCGTATCTGGAGCATCGTATTTATCATACTGGAGCCGTTGCAGGGTAATTGGTCATACCCATAGTGGTTTGTCCTGAAGCTGAGAAGCCGGCGTGATTATTTACCACGTTGACCCGAGGATGGCTCCAGCAATAGTGTTCGAGGGCCGAAGCATTTTATAATGTTTCTGGCCCTTACTTTTGCTACTTATCGTAGCACGGGTAGGAGTCACCCTTCCTGAACCGGAAGATCTTCGTAGAACGTTTGCACGTGATGGAAGCAAAAAGGGAATCTCATCCTTGTATCTTTTTCATCTCCTTGACTGAAACAGGCCTATATCATTACAATAACTGTCTATGAAAAGCTTCTTTGCAGCCAATTGGAAGATGAATAAGACCATTGCGGAAACTCAGGAGTTTCTGCGTGATTTTATTCCTGCGGTCAAGGATGTGATTGATCTGGATATTGTGATCGCTCCGCCCTTTACCTCGCTGGCAGCTGCGGGTGAGGCCCTGCAAGGAACGAATGTCCAGCTTGCAGCCCAGGATATGTTCTGGGAGGAGAAGGGCGCATACACTGGAGAGGTTTCTCCTGCCATGCTTCTTGACGCAGGCTGCAGGCACGTTATTATAGGACACTCGGAAAGAAGGCAGTATTTCCATGAGGACGACGCTGTTGTTAATAAAAAGATAAAGGCTGCCAAGAAGGCTGGTCTTGGTGTGATATTCTGCTGCGGCGAGTCGCTTCAAGAGCGTGAGGCGAACAAGACATTTGACGTGATAGGCCGCGAGATAGAGAAAGGCCTGGACGGTGTTGATGCTGAAAATCTTGTAGTTGCCTACGAACCAATCTGGGCGATCGGCACAGGCAGGACTGCATCGCCTGAACAGGCACAGGAAGTACATGCATTTATCAGAGGTCGATTAAGGACGCTCTATGGCAGCGTGGCCGAGGGCATTCGCATCCTTTATGGAGGAAGTGTGACACCGGAAAACGTTGAGCTCCTTATAGCATGCGAGGACGTTAATGGCGGTCTTGTTGGTGGAGCAAGCCTCAAACCTGACAGTTTTGCTAAATTAGTCTGTTATAAAAAGGAGAAGTAATGCTTTCAACATTGATTTTAACGGTGCATCTTACTGTCAGTTTATTTCTTATCGTGATCGTTCTTTTTCAGGGAGGCAAGGGCTCTGAGATGGGGGCCGCATTTGGCGGTTCAAGTCAGACGTTGTTCGGAGCGCGCGGAGCAGCGACCTTTTTCAGCAAGCTCACAACCGTTGCGGCTGTTGTGTTCATGCTCTCTTCGTTCCTTCTTGCCGTAGTTCAGTCAAAAGGCGGTTCGATAATGAATTCTGTTCCTGCAGCTACGCAGCAGCAGAAGAGCAACATCCCTCAGGGAGCCACAGGCCCTGTGCAGGGTCAGCCTACACAGCCTGCACCGGCAGTTCCGTCGAAATAGCATTTCCGCACGTGTAAGGCATATCCGTCCGGTTGCGGCCGTGGCGGATATGCTTATTTCAGTTTAGTCTGAATGACCCGTATTCTGTTGATTCCTCAGCCTGCATTGCAAGCCTGATCAAGTTCACTTCATCGTAGTTCCTGACAAGAGTTGAACCTAAAAACCGCAGTTACCCACTACTTTGAGCAGGCAGCAGCAGGCTTGATTTCAGTCTGAAGCCAGTCACTGTGGTTATTATATGGTCACAGACATATTGCCAAACTGATTTCAGGTTCAACTGCTCCGCAGCGGTTTTC
>CAMTUV010000005.1:0-64602 GCA_947085015.1 uncultured Nitrospirota bacterium | reverse complement strand
TCCCGCTTGTCGGGAATCTTTCTTTATAAATCATATAGTTAAAGAAGGATTCCGAACAAGTCGGAATGACAAAGAGTTGTATGTCACACCTACCTTTAAATGCTATTTTAATCTTTTCAACTTTTTTACGAATGAACCAAAAAGAAGGATGATTATTTTATTCGTATCTTTCGTATTTAAGTTGAAAACACCCTGGATCCCCGGGTCAAGCCCGAGGATGACAATCTTAAATGGTTGTTTTTGTTCGTCATTCCCGCAGGTCTTAAGCGGGAATCCAGCAAGTCTGATGAGCATTTCAACTTTTTTACGAATGAACCTCTTATTCTGAATTACGAGTCAGCCGCTTTCCGCTCAGTACAAGCTCTTTAAAAGATTCAACAGGCAGCGGTGTGCTGAAATAAAAACCCTGCAGTTCATCGCAGCCATGTTCAAGCATAAATGCCAGTTGCTTTTCTGTTTCAACCCCCTCGGCGATTGCCTTCAGGTTGAGACTGTGCGCCAGCATGATAATAGCCTTCGAAATAGAGGCGCTGCCAGGATCGTGAGGGAGGTCTTTGACAAAAGATATGTCGATCTTGAGTTTATCAACCGGGAACTGCTTGAGGTAATTCAGAGAAGAATACCCTGTGCCGAAATCATCTATCGACATGCAGACCCCCATTTCTTTAAGCTCGCGCATCATGCCGATGGCTGCCTTGGCGTCACGCATGATTATCTTTTCAGTAAGTTCAAGTTCAAGATGCTGTGGAGCGAGGCCGGTTTCATCCAATACGTTTTTTACCGTTTGTAACAATTTTTTCTGATAGAACTGACTGGCTGTCACGTTGACCGCCAACCGCAGAGGCGGGAGACCCTCAGACTGCCAGAGCTTTGCCTGTCTGCAGGCCGTAAGCAGTGTCCATTCACAGATCGGGATGATCAGACCTGTTTCTTCTGCAAGGGGGATGAACTTCGATGGCGGGACCAGCCAGCCCTGTTCCTGCCTGCGTATCAGCGCCTCCATACCGATGATCCGGCCTGTGGCAAGATCTACCTGGGGCTGGTAATGCAAAACAAACTCATTACGCTCCAGGGCATAGCGCAGGTTTGTCTCCATGCTGAGATATTCGAAGGCCCTGTCACTCATACTGCTGTCATAGAACTGGAAGCTGTTATTGCCCTGTTCCCTGGCTTTCTGTAAAGCCATATTGGCATTTCTCAGAAGGTTGTCTACCTCTTCGCCGTCCGCAGGATAAACAGTGATGCCGATGCTGATCGTGATAAAAACCTCGTGATATCTTATCTGAAAGGGGCTGGACAGGGCAGCGAGAATTTTCTGTGCTGCGGTGGCAGCGCTCTGCGCATTGTTCATATCGCTTACAATAACGGCAAATTCATCTCCGCCAAGATGAGCGACTGTTTTTTCCCCTCCGGCGCAGTCTGACAGTCTCTCTGAGAACTCCTTAAGTAACTGATCCCCTGCAAGATTGCCAAAGGTATCGTTGATATTCTTGAAACGGTCGATATCGAGGAACATGACCGCCAGCATCTGTTTTTTGCGGCCTGCCTGCATTAGCTCCTGTTTGATGCGGTCATGGAGCAGGATACGGTTGGGCAGGCCCGTAAGGCGGTCGTAATGTGTCAGGTGCTCGAGATATTCCTCTGTCTGTTTCAATGAAGTGATGTCTGAAAAAATGCTCACATACTTTACGACTTTTCCTGAATCATCCTTGACAGCGCTGACAGAAAGCCACTTGGGATACAGTTCGCCGCTCTTCCGCCTGTCCCAGATCTCCCCCTGCCATTGTCCGGTTTCTCCAAGAGATGCCCACATGTCTTCATAAAACTCCTTGTCATGCCGGCCTGATTTCATGATCTTCGGGTTTTTGCCTATGACTTCTTGCCGGGAATAGCCTGTTATGGAGCAGAAGGCAGGGTTCACATATTCAATATTCGCATGGGCATCAGTAATGAGAACCGGCTCACTGCTGCTTTCAAGGACATTGTATGCAAGCCGCACGTTCTCATCTGATCTCTTCAGGTCTGACATTACATGTGACCAGGGCCGAAGGACAAACAGATAGAGAAAGGGGCAGAGAACTGCGGCAAGGAAGGATGCATGGATTATGCCTGCCCAAAAAAACGGCAGGGATGGAAAGGCTGACAGCAGAAAGATAATGAACAGTCCAGCCAGGAATATAAGGCCTGCTGCAGCAAGCAGGAAGCGGCCGGGTTGTAAAGACTGCAAGGGCCTGTTTTTTGTTTCTGCGTCAGAAGGCGTATACATAGGAATATCTTAATATAGTAAGGTGTTCATTACTATACCTGCCGAAAAAAACTTTAAAAAATAGCCTTCCTGATTATTTTGTTATATGATTTGAATCATAGCAGCGAATATGACAAATCCTTAGAATACTTTTCATAACTATACCAGATCTTCTCTGGAAATATTATAAGGAGGTGTTCCACATGAGCAACAAATCAGCAAGAAATCTTTTCATTTTCGGCAGTCTCTTCTTCTTTCTGATCTTTTTAGGCCTTACCTATGACACCATGGGAAAGCTGGATGGCAGGGCCCCGGAGATCACAGCGCAGATAGATGCCGGCAAGAAGGTCTGGCACAAGTATGACTGCATCGGCTGCCACACGATCTTTGGGAACGGCTCGTATTTTGCGCCAGACCTGACCAAGACGACTGTGAACAAGCCAAAAGGGTATCTCAAGCAGTTCCTGATGGACCCGAGATCAGCAAATCCCAAGGCAGCGATGCCGAAACTCGGCATCAGGTCTGATGAGGCTGATGATCTTATCGCTTTTCTTGACTGGACCTCCAAGGTTGATACCAACGGATGGCCGCCAAAACCGATCCTTGCATCATTAGGAGCCGCAGGCAAGGAGCTTACAGAAGGCCAGAAGGTCTATCAGTCCCATGGATGCTCTGCATGCCATACGATCAACGGCATCGGCGGCACAACCGGACCGGATCTTACCAAGGTCGGAGCAAAGCACGACCGGGCATGGCTTGTCGGCCATTTCAAGGATCCGCAGGCTTATGTGCCGAATTCGGCAATGCAGAAGGTGGAAGCTCCGGATGCTGACATCGAAAAATTAACCGATTACATGCTTACGCTGAAATAGGAGGTGGTGAAATGAGCGTTAAATACCAAAGTCAAAAATTAGCAGAATACTTCTATACCTTTGCGGTGGTCCTGTTCCTTGTTCAGGTGCTGGTCGGTATCATTGCTGCTGTGCAGTTCATCTGGCCTGATTTCTTTATCTTAAACTTCAACGTCATCAGGTCCCTGCATATCAACGCCCTTGTGGTCTGGCTGCTTGTGGGTTTCATGGGCGCAACCTATTATGTTGTGTCTGAAGAATCAGAAACAGAGATCTGGAACCTTCCCCTTGCAAAGCTCCAGTTCTGGGCAACGGTCGGAACGATCACCGCTGTTGTTCTGGGCTACATCTGGATGGGTCTTGACCCCCAGGCTAACAGTCCTATCATGGGCATTAACCCTCTCAATGAAGGAAGGGAATATATTGAGGCCCCGCGCTGGGCAGACGTGCTGATCGTTATTTCCGTCCTGCTCTTCCTCTTTATTAACTTAATGACAGTACTCAAGACAAAAAAGTGGACAGGCATACAGGGCGTTCTCATGGTCGGCCTTTTATTCCTTGCGCTTATGTATCTGCCGGGCATGTTCTACAGCAAGAGCATGGTGAAAGACCAGTTCTGGTGGTGGTGGGTGGTGCATCTCTGGGTTGAAGGCTCCTGGGAGATCATTGCCGGTGCGCTCCTTGCATTTATGCTGATGAAGACCGTCGGCGCAAAAAGAGAAGTTGTCGAAAAGTGGATGTACATAGAAGTGGGTCTTGTCATGTTTACCGGAATCCTCGGCACAGGCCATCATTATTACTGGATCGGAACCCCGGGCTACTGGCTATGGGTCGGAGGCATATTCAGTTCATTAGAGCCGGTACCGTTGCTCTTCATGGTATGGGATGCCTTCAGGACAACGAGGGAGCACAGACAGGTCTCGAACAAGGTTGGCCTATTCTATGCTGTTGCTCATGCAATATTTAACTTCGTCGGTGCAGGGTTGTGGGGAATTATTCATACGCTTCCTCAGATCAACAAGTGGACGCATGGCACTCAGATCACAACAGCCCATGGACACCTTGCATTCTACGGTGCATACGTCCTTCTTGTAATGGCCATGATATATGTCACGCTTCCTTCTATAAGGGGTGTTAAGGAATTTAATTCCTCAAGAGCATATCAGTCTTTCTGGTGGCTGACCATCTCCATGGTCCTTATAGTGATGACAATCACAGGTGCTGGAATGGTCCAGGTGTATTTGGAAAGGCTCATGGGACTCGATTACGTTGCAGTTAAGGCCAATTACAATCTCTGGTTCTGGATATTCAGGGCGATCTTTGGTGTGGGCTTCCTGATCGGCGTCGGCATCTTTGTGGTCGATTTCTTCAAGCTCGGCAGAGGGTCTGCTGTAACAGCAGCGTCTGAAAGGGCTTAGCTTCTTTAAGAACAAGGGACGGTTGAATCCGTCCCTTGTTTCATCTATCATAGCAGTATGAATAAGACAATGGCCTTTCTCTGTCTGTTCTTTCTACTGACTCCCGCTTTGTCCGCGGCCACGACTGAATATGCTCGTCAAACAGGATTTGAATGCAAGGTCTGCCATGTTGATGCCATAGGCGGTGGCAAACTCACCAGGGCAGGTGAGCAGTTTGTCGAAGAGATGAAAATGAAAGGGCTGTACCGGCCGCTTAAAACCCCGCAGAAGATCGTCCGTTTTATTATCGGCTATTTTCACCTCCTGACTGCTATTGCCTGGTTCGGCACGATACTGTACGTTCATATACTTCTGAAGCCTGCGTATGCTGCCAAAGGCCTTCCCAAAGGCGAGCTCATCCTGGGTTGGATGTCCATGATCATCATGTCTGTGACCGGAACGCTGCTCAGTATTGCCAGGATCCCGGCATGGGACGTGCTTTTCACTACACGGTTCGGCATACTGCTGACCATCAAGGTCCTGCTTTTCCTTGTTATGATGAGTACAGCTTTTTTCGTAACGGTTTTTATAGGGCCGAGAATGAGGAAAAAACTGAAGGCGCTGCCTTCATGGGACAGCCTGAAGGACAGGCGAGAGTTCACTCTTGAAGAACTCCATAATTTTGACGGAAAAGAGGGACGGCCTGCTTATATAGCGCTCAAGGGGAATATCTACGATGTGACAGACAGCAGGCTCTGGAAGGATGGCAGTCACGCGCGTAAACATCTGGCAGGAAATGACCTTTCGGATGCGCTCAAGACAGCTCCCCATAGCGAGGAGAAGGTGTTTGCCATGAGGCACGTCGGAAGGCTGATCGTTAGTGAAACAAAACCTGTAAGACCCTTTCATGAAAGGATATTTTACTTTATTGCATACATGAACCTTATCTTTGTTTTTCTGATCGTCTTTGTGATAGCCCTGATGCGCTGGGCATAATTTTTTCAAAAAATATGATTTATATCATATCCCCTTCACATGAAGGGGTCTAATATGTATAATATTTCTTTGTCCCCAGAGGCTGCCCCTGTCCCCTCCAAGAAACCGGGGCAGCCTCTCCCCAATCCCTCTTTTTGTTCTGTATGACGCATATCATGGCTGCGATAGTGTTTCAGTAGTATAGTCATATCATGAACACAGCAGCATACAGAAGAACAACCCAGTTAGCCTTTATCCTGCTTGTTTTCCTTATGCCTGTGCTGAATATATTCAGGTATGACACTGCCACAAAAGAACTGATCATCCTTGGACAGGTCTGGAGTCTTGGCCTGAACGAGGCCTTCTATACTGACCAGAGCGTGCGGGGAGCAGGCCATATTGCCCTGCAGTTCTTTCTAAAGGCTATCCTGCCCTGGCTCGTGTTTCTTGCCATCTTCCCCCTTCTTGGATTTCTGACCAGTAGATTTTTCTGCGGGTGGTTCTGTCCTGAGGGGACCCTCTTTGAACTGGCAGACAATTTCACGCTCAAGTTTCTCGGGCGAAGAAGCTTATTTGTCAAGAAACCAAATGATCCAGAGGTGCCAGGAGGCAGAAAACTTCTCTATATAATTATTGTCGTCTTGAGCGTGGTTGTTCTGCCGCTGATCGGCGGAGTCGCTCTTACTGGCTATCTTGTTGCTCCAAAGACTATCTGGGCCCAGATCTTAAACTGGGACTTCACCTTTGGCGTTAAGGCAGGCATAATCGGCGTTTCGATCTATATGCTGATAACGTCGATCCTGGTGCGCCATTCGCTCTGCAAATATATTTGTGCTGCCGGACTTATGCAGATGCTCTTCGGCTGGATCAGCCCTGTTTCACTTCGGGTGAGAATGAACATGGACCGTGCTGATGAATGCACGAACTGCAGGGGCTGCGAAAAGGCCTGCTTTATGGATGTTCTTCCAAGGATGAACAAACGGGATATCTCATGCGTGAACTGCGGAGCCTGCATTGCCGCCTGTCACAAGGAACTTGGCAAGGGCAAGGGTCTCTTTCACTTTCAGTCCGGAGAAAAGAAGACTGCCGCTGAGTGCTCAAATGCATCTGATAACGCCCCTTCCGAACCCTGCCAAAAGGCCGCATCTCATTTAAGAACATAAAGCCATAAAAAGCTTATATATTAACCCGGCAATTTATGCCTTAATCCCGTCATTCCGGCTTGTCCGGAATCTTTCCGGAAGGATTCCCGACCTCCCGAAGGCTTTCGGGATTGCGAGAATGACACCAAAAATAAACAATCAATAAATGGACGGTCCGCGGTCTTAGCCGCAGGGTTCTTAATTACTGCTGTATTGATTGAGCCAAATAACAGCCTGGTCAAAATATGATTTATTGGTTGCCAGTGCGAGAGTGAAGTCTACAAGTTCCCTCTGTGAGGCCTTTAGAGAATGGCCGTTCATCTGCAGAAAAATAGCGGTTGATGTTATCGCTGTCCTTTTGTTTCCGTCAAGGAACGGGTGGTTTTTTATAAGAGACTCGGCCAGGGCTGCGGCTTTATGGAATATGGTGGGATAGAGTTCAGCATTGTTAAAAACTGCCTGTGGCCGGGACACTGCAGATTCAAGCAGGCCAAGATCTCTTATCCCGTGCATCCCGCCTGTCTCATCAATCAGCCTGCTGTGGATAAACAACACCTGTTCAGGGGTGAGATAGTTCACTTCTTTGCCAGTTCATCAAGCGCAGGCCGGTACCGTTCAATAAAGTCATTTACCTGGGAAACAAACTTCTGATCTATTCCCTTTGGATATTTTTTCTTTTTGGCAGGTTCTATGATGATCTTTGCCTGAGCAGCATCAAGTTCAATATTCACTTCTGAACCGACCGCCAGATGAAGCTTTTCAAGCAGATCAGGCGGAAGTGAGACACCCCTGCTGTTTCCTATGGCGCATATCTTTCTTTGCATGTTTTCCTCCTGCCTGAATTATAACACTGTTATAATATAAAACCTAAAAATAACCCAGCCAGAATATGAGGGATAAAGAATTGCCAGAAGGCCGGAGGCCCCTGCTGGTTCAAGACCACTAATCCCGGTTGCTATCTGGAGACCCTGCTCGAAATCGCTCAAATCGAAATTAAGCAGGTTCTCTTTTATTCGGAAGAGGTAATGCTCCTGCGCTAAGACTTATTCCCTGGCATCCGGAACTTGCGTTGACCTGATATATCCGTTGGTATACAATACCAACCATGAAGGGACGGCTGCTGCTCCACACCAAGGAAATGAAAGGTGATGAGATTGTGGAGATCAAGCTCTGGCAGGTTCCGGTTACAGCAGATAAACCTCATGGCGTTAAGATTTCGCTCGTCTATGTGCACTCAGGACAAAGGCTTGTCTGCTATGACAATGCAGAGGGGAAGGGCTATCATCGCCATTTCATGGGGGTTGAAGAACCTTATTCGTTTGGCGACATTTGGCGATTGCTCAACGACTTTAAGAAAGATATCATTAACATAAGAGGAAGGAGCTGGGACGATGAGGATTAAGACGATCCATATTGAGATCAAGGGTTTGGATGGAGCACTTAAGGAGGCCGGAGAGGCATTTGAGAAAATTGCACAGGGCAAGGCGGTCAGAAAAAAGGACGCCATCTATTTCAGCAACCTCAAAGAGATGCGGCGGGCGCTCACCGAAAAGCGATTAGAGCTTCTCCATACGGTAAAGGAGCGGAAACCCTCTTCTGTATATGAACTGGCGAAGATACTGCATCGTGATCTCAGGAATGTGCTTCAGGATGTTGAATATCTGCGGGAACTCGGAGTCCTTGAAGTTGAGGTGTCCAATGACAAGAAAATTCCCCACATGAATTATGACAAGATTGCATTCGAAGTGGCGGTCTGATTGGGGACATTTGATAAAAAAATGTCTGTCCGTCCTGATACTTGTTCAACTGCCCCAGGGGTTGCACTTCATTATTGAACCGGCAACCTTCTTTCACAAGTTCTACAGCCAACTGACAGAATCCTAATAGCCCGGCAATTATTGAGGTTGCCTTGCTATTTTGAGAGGCATCTGATAATTTTCCTGAAGAATGCATATCAATATTGGCAGATGGACAGAAGACGAACTTGACCGCATTATTCGGGAGGCGGCAAAGATTGCTGATCCCGGACAGCGCATCGCCCTTATTTCAGAACATTTTCTCAACACCCCCTATCAGGAAGCGACTCTTATCGGCAGCGAGAATAGTGAAGAAGAGCTTGTGATCGATCTAAGCGCCATGGACTGCTTCACCTTTCTTGATTATGTCGAGGTCATGAGGTTATCGAGCTCTTTTTCGGATTTTCAGAATGGACTTGCGCAGGTGAGGTACAGAGGTAACCTTATCTCATACAGGACGAGGAACCATTTCTTTACTGACTGGGCTGAATACCGGTCAGCCTTTGTGAGAGATGCATCAAAGGAAACGGGAAAGGGCAAGGTAAGGGAGTTGCAAAAAACGTTGAATCGAAAAGAGGACGGGACTCTTTTTCTCAGCGGGGTGGATCCTGTTGACAGAACAATTACCTATATCCCCACGGATGAAATGGATGAAACCATGCGGCAGCGGCTCAGGACAGGCGACTACGCAGGGATCTATTCACACTCAGCAGGGCTTGATGTCTCCCATGTCGGGATCATTATCAGGGCAGGAGTTTCTCTTTTTCTGCGTCATGCCTCCTCATTACATGATCTTCGAAAAATAGTCGATCAGGATTTCATGCATTATATAAAGGGCAGGCCCGGGCTGATTATATTGAGGCCGATCTGATGTTCAACGTGATCTTCAGCAGGCGCATGCTTGTCTCTTTTATCATGGGCTTTGCCTGTGGTCTGCCGCTGCTTCTGACCTCCGGAGTACTCCAGGCCTGGATGAAGGACGCGGGCATCGACCTGACCATGATCGGCCTGATCGCCTTGGTCGGACTCCCCTACACCCTGAAGTTCCTCTGGGCACCTGTCTTTGATCGCTTTACCTTCGCGCTGCTGGGACGCAGAAGAGGATGGCTCCTGATTGCGCAGATAGCGCTGATGGCTGCGATTGCAGGGCTCGCCTTTGCAGACCCTGCGCGTAACCCTCTGATAATGGTCATTGCCGCGCTTCTCGTTACCTTCTTCAGCGCCTCGCAGGACATCGTGGTAGATGCCTACCGCAGAGAGGACCTTGCAGATGAGGAACTCGGGCTCGGTTCGTCGTTTTACATTAACGGATACAGATTGGGGATGCTTCTTGCTTCGGGAGGCGGACTGATCATCGCCGATTTTCTCTCCTTTACTGCAGCGTATGTTATCATGGCGGCCTGCATGCTGCCGGGGATCATAACGACACTTCTTACGCCCGAGCCGCCTCTTGCCCACGGCACGCCGAAGTCGCTGCGCGAGGCCATCGTGGAACCCCTAGCAGAGTACTTCAGCAGGGAGAACGCTATCCTGATACTTGCCTTTATCCTGCTTTATAAGATCGGGGATACGATGGCGAGCGCCATTACAACGCCCTTTTATCTTGACATAGGTTTTTCGAAGACTGAGATCGGCGCTGTTGTAAAGCTCTTTGGTTTCTGGGCTACTATAGCAGGCAGCCTGATCGGCGGAATACTGATGCTGCGCATTGGGATTAACCGTTCACTCTGGATATTTGGATTTCTCCAGGCAATATCAACTGCAGGCTTCGCAGTCCTGGCGCGAATCGGGTACAGTCTGCCCGCGCTTTCCGGGGTCATCGCCTTTGAGAACCTGACAGCCGGCATGGGTACCGCTGCGTACGCTGCATTTATGGCGAGCATTACAAATAGAAAATTTACTGCCACACAGTATGCCCTGCTGAGCAGCCTCATGGGAGTCCCCAGGGTCCTGGCTTCTGCGCCGACCGGTTTTCTTGCAAAACATATGGGGTGGGAGAGTTTCTTTATCTTCTGCGTTGTTATCGCGCTTCCTGGGATGCTGCTTCTCCTGAAATTTGCACCCTGGAATCCCAAAGGCATGAGAAAAGCCTAAGTATCGTAAGAGCTGCACGGTACTCAATACCTGAAGATAGGCTGCAAATCGGGTTGCCGAGTATCATGATGCTTGCAAAAATCAACGAAAAACATGAGAATATTCATGCTGCGCCGAGTTACGAACCGGGGGGAAATAACGATTGGTCAGATCTAATCTGCTTAGGGGAATTCTTCTGATATCACTTTGTTCAGTGGTGTTCCTTCCCATCTATACCTTCTTTTTTCTTTATCCATCTTTTGATAAGCTCCTTACCGAGAGGACAGAAGAAGAGGCTGCGAGGTTCGCAGAGCATCTTGCTTCCCGGCTGATTCCCGGAAACAGAGCATTGACTAAAGAGGTGATAACCCCGGCCTTTGAGCAGGCAATTGAGCAGAGCGCAAAGGATATGCAGCTGGTGAAAGTAAAGGTGTTTGCGCCGTCAGGGGAGATTATCTATTCCACTGAGGCCAAAGACATTGGCGAGATAAACAGGAAGAAGTACTTTGTTGAGATCGTTGCCAGAGGTAGCAGCTATACACAGGTGGTGAAGAAGTCATCTCGCTCTCTTGAGGATCAGGTAATGACCAGGGATGTGGTTGAGACCTATGTTCCGCTCATGAAGGGGGAACAGTTCAACGGTGCTTTTGAGCTTTACTATGACATAACGAAAGGCAGGGTAAAGCTGGGCAGGCTCATTTCTGGGTCATCAGCGGTTGTTTTTTTTGTTGCGCTGAGTCTTCTTGTGAGTGTTGTTATCAGCGCCATGAAAGCGAATCGAAGCATTCGCTTGCGAGACAGGGCTGAAGAAGAACTGAGAAAGCATCAGGAGGATCTTGAGACGCTTGTTGAAGAGAGGACGCGGGAGATCGTGCAGGCTCACGAAACGGTCGAAAGGGAGATGCTCGAAAAAAGGCAGGTTGAAAGTTCCCTTCAGGATGCTGAAGCAAAGTATCGATCTCTTATCGAATCTACCGAAGACTCGATCTATCTTGTGGACAGGAATTATCAATATCTTTTCATAAACAAGAAGCATCTCTTGCGGATGGGCCTGGGAGATGATCAGTATATTGGGCAGCTGTACAGTAAATTCCATGCGCCGGAAGATACCGCAAAATTTACGGAAAATGTCAATAAGGTCCTTAAGACCGGTGAATCATGGCAGAATGAGCACCAGAGCAAGAGGGATGGCAGATATTTTCTGCAGACGCTCAGCCCTGTAAAGGATCAGGAAGGAAACATTGTTTCTGTAACGGTTATATCAAAGGATATCAGTGACCGCAAGCGTATGGAAGAGGAGTTGCGATCTCTGTCGCTGACCGATCCGCTTACCGGACTGCACAACCGCAGGGGATTTCTTGCTCTGGCCGAACAGTATTTGAAGATCGTTAACCGCATGAAAAATAAGATGTCAATCCTTTATGCTGACCTCGATCACCTCAAGACCATTAACGATACCTTTGGACATCAGGAAGGCGACAAGGCACTGATCGAGGTGGCCGGAATCCTGAGGGAAACCTTTCGGGAATCTGATGTTGCAGCAAGAATTGGTGGAGACGAGTTCGTGGTTATGCCGGCAGCTGTCAACAATGCCTTGCTCGACCTGGTTCTGGAGCGCTTGCATAAGAATATCGCTCAGGTCAATGCCCAGTCCAGCAGAAATTACAAGATATCCATAAGTTATGGTATTGCGTTTTATGATCCTGAACAGCCCTGCTCTATCGAGGAACTTCTGAACCGGGGAGACAGGATGATGTATGAGAACAAGAAAAGCAAGAACCACAAAGTGTGACCACATATATCAGGGATGTTCCGGCTCAGGCGGGCGTGGTTTACATAATCTGCAATTCTCCTGATACTTTTTTATCCATCAAGTAATTCTATTTTTTGACGAACAGGTCTTTACATAACCCATCCACTATTATTGTTTTCCGATTACGGGGAATATGATGCAGCTCATTTTATTCTGCCGGTATTGTTGAGATACTATGAAAATGCTGAAGCATTCGGGATGGAACAGTGCATAAATATTTTCTAAAAGAATACGGGTCCTGGGGCGTTATGACCATGGCCTATCTTGCCGGCCTTGTTGCAGCCCGTCAGATCAATATAAAGGCCCTTGCAGGATTCCTTGCACTGGCGCTCCTTATCAATGCCAAGCAGGCTGTTACGGTCTGGATGCGTGCTGCCTCAAAGGCGCGGACCGTGCCGGGGATGGTCTTTGGTCTCCATATCCTTGGTGCTTCAGTGCTCCTCTGTCCGCTCTATAAAGAATACGGATTCCTTCAGCTTCTTCCGTATGCTGCTTTTCCTGCAGTCTACATCCTGTCGCTGCTATTTCTGGGTGAACATGCCATTGCTACAGAAGTAATCGGCTTCATCCTCCTGTCACTCGCTGCTCTCATTGCAAAGGCAATTGTCGGCAGTGGCCTTGACGGGCGACTCTTTTTCGTTGTTGCGGTCTTCTTTGTTGCAGGAGTGTTCCGCGTGCGTATTCAACTTACGAGAAAATTTCATCATAGAGTGGTCATGTTCTGTTACGTGGGGGCTGCAGCCGGGCTTTTTGGGGGTATGGGATACCGCGTTTTCCTGCTTATGCCTTTCATTGACAACCTGGTCTTTGCCTTGACCCTTTACCGGGTAGGCCTGCAAGCGACCGGATGGATCGAAATGGCGAAAGGTTTTGCGTTTCTTCTGCACCTGGCAGCCTTCGGTTATAGCTGAACTGCAGAGATAATCGCTTTAGATGAAATCATTCCCTGCCTGACTATCCTGATCTCGGAACCGGTCACATCTACAATAGTGGAGGGTGCATTTCCCGGAGTCTTTCCGCAGTCAACGATGGTGATGGGAGCAGTGTCAAAATAGTCCATGACCTGAGCCGCAGTCTCAGCCGGAGGCATGCCGGTCATATTGGCGCTGGTAGAGGTTATGGGGTAGTCAAGATGACTGGCAAGGTCAAGAGCAAAGGATGGTCCCGGAATACGGACAGCCACCTTGCCGCTGCCGGCAGTGATATGGAGCGAAAGTTTTTCTCGCGCCTCAAAAATAAGGGTGAGGGCTCCAGGCCAGAATCTTTTCATAAGTCTCTCTGCAACTTCAGGTATTACGGGTGTCAGCAGAGACAATAGCTCTGTCCTGCCGATTATGAGCGGCATGGCTTTTTCAGGAGGCCGCTTTTTTAGAGTGTAAAGTCTTTCAAGTGAGTCTTCACTATCGTATCTTGTGCCGAGTCCGTAAAAAGTCTCAGTCGGATAGGCAATGATTTCTGCATTATCAAGCAACTGACGCAGCCGCCTGATGGCTTTATCCGTGCCCGATTCAGATGGTCTGATGATCTCCATGGGAGATGGTAGCACAGCATTGTCATCTTTAGGAAGTTCTGTAATAATTCCTTGACAAAAGCGCAGGCATTAGGCATATTTAGGCTATCCTGTGACGGCATCTTTAGGTGCTCAGGAGGTTTATTTCTTTAGGAGGAAGCATGGGTACGAGACTGTATGTTGGGAACATCTCATTCAGGGCCAGTGAGGAAGACCTGCAGAACCATTTTGCGCAGGCAGGAGAAGTGGCAAACGTTAAATTGATCAAAGACAATGCCACAGGCAGGTTGAGAGGATTCGGTTTTGTTGAAATGGTCTCTGATGAGGACGGGCAGAAGGCTATCACCATGTTCAACGGTCAGCAGTTCATGGATCGTGCGATTGTGGTGAACGAGGCAAAGCCCATGGAGAAGAGAGAAGGCGGATTCAGACAGAGATCAGGTGGCAGGGGCGGCTCAAGAGACAGAGACTAACTGTCCGGGAAGTGTCAGCTAAGGCAGCCTGACCAGCTCTTCAGGATTTCCTGAAGAGCATAGAGCAGACCGGAAGTCCCAATTCCCTGGAAACCACGTCGCATTTTGACTGAAAGAGGAAGTAGGTCCTTTTTGCAGTTCCAAAGAGCGTTTCGAAATTTCCCTGTCCCTTGCTGACAATAAGCTCTGCTTTGTCAAAATCCTTTTGAAATCCGGATGATGTCCAGGGAAGTATAGTGCCGATCGCGTCAGAGCCGTTGTCTATGACCTCGCATACGGTATCAAGACCGACCTGGACGGCATCCTCTTGTGTGACGTCATTCAGCACTGCCGAACCTTTTACTACAGCCTTGACCTGCTTGCCCTTAAGGCGGAGTTCTTCTATCAGAAGCCTGTCAAAAACGATCTCGCCTGCATTATCCAGCAGATAAAGGATCTCCCGCACGGAAGAAAGATCCTGAATGAAGGCGTCATAGTCATCTACTGCTATCTCTGACTTCAAGGACTGATCAATCGATTTTTCGATATCAATGCTCGTGAATATGCCGAAGTCTATGATGTTGCCTGCGATGGCAAGCCGTGCTGCAGTTTTGAGAGGATCAGGGCTGTTTTTTACCTGTTCCCTGAGTCCTGGATACAGGGTGAGAGCGATGTCGTTATATTCCCGTTTGATCTTTTCGAAAGGATCTCCTGCAATGCCCCGGCGTATTGCCCTGTGGATCAGCGTTGTGGTGTACGCAGGAGGTTTGCTCATATCCGTATCCTGCATGATCGAAAGCACGTCCCTAAAGACAGCCTGCTGAGTGCTCTCATCGGATCCATGCTGAGTTAAGGCGATGACTGTCTGCTTAAGGAAGCAGGGCAGGCAGTCCATGAAGGTTTTCATTATCTATCTTTTTCCGTCATTTTTTAATGTGTCACGCCTTACTGCCTTTTAAGAGCCCTGTCCGCAATATCGTTGCGATAATGCATGCCGTTGAAATGGATCTTCTGAACAGCCTCATAAGCTCGTGCCTTTGCTGTTGCAACATCCTGGCCGGTTGCTGTTACACCAAGGACTCTTCCACCTGAGGTGACGACCTTGTCCTCCTTAAAAGCTGTACCGGCATGAAAGACCTGGACACCTTCGAGCATGTTTGCCTCATCAATGCCTGTGATAACGTCGCCTTTGCGATACTTGCCGGGATATCCCCCTGATGAGACCACAACGCAGACAGCAGGATCAGGCATCCATTCGATAGTGATATCAGAGAGACGCTCCTCAGCTATTGCCATGGCGATCTCCATGAAATCGGTCTTGAGCCTTGAGAGCACAGGCTGTGTTTCCGGGTCGCCAAGCCTGCAATTGTATTCAAGCACAGAAGGCACGCCATTATGGATCATAAGCCCTGCATAGATGATGCCTTTATAGATGATGCCTTCAGAACGGAGCGCTTTGACTGTGGGCTCGAGGATCTTCGCCATGACGATCTTTTCGATTTCAGGTGTTATGACCGGGGCAGGGCTGTAAGCTCCCATACCGCCGGTGTTCAGTCCTTTATCATCGTCCCAAATCCTCTTATGGTCCTGGGAGCTTACCATCGGCACAATGGTCTTTCCGTCGGTGAATGCCATGTAAGAAGCTTCTTCTCCCTGAAGGCATTCCTCTACGATCACCCTCTCTCCAGCTTCTCCAAAAGCCTTGTCTTTCATGATCACCTTGAGGGCGTCAAGGGCCTCCTCCACAGTGGAGGCGATAAAAACGCCTTTGCCAGCAGCAAGGCCGTCAGCTTTTATCACGATAGGCGCACCTTTGAAGCGCACATGCTCTTCAGCATGAACATAGGAGGTAAAGGCTTTGTATTCAGCAGTGGGTATGCCGTGGGACCTCAGAAGGTCCTTGCAAAAGACCTTGCTCGATTCGAGCTGTGCAGCTGCTTTTGTCGGTCCGAGGATTTTTCTGCCTTCTTTTTCAAAAAGATCTACAATGCCTCTGGAGAGCGGGTCTTCCGGCCCAACGATCGTCAGGTCTATCCATTCATACTTGACGAAATCAAGGAGAGCATGAAAATCGTTCTGATTAACTGATATGCATTGCGCAATCTGTGCAATGCCGGCATTGCCGGGGCAGCAGTAGATCTTGTCAACTGACCTGCTCTGGGAAAGCTTCCAGCAGATTGCATGTTCCCTTCCTCCGCTGCCGATTACCAGTACTTTCATAATAATACCCCCGTCAGAGAATTCAGTATTCAGGATTCAGAAGTCAGAATATGAAGATTATGCGGATATACGGCCAAGAATTATTCTGGCAACTGACTACTGGATGCTGACTATTATACGTTATCCTGCCTTTAAATAACCTTTTTCAGATATGCCTGCGTATCTGATATCAGCGAAAATGAGCCTGGCAAATACCTTCTGTTGTTATCCCGGAAATGCATGATATAATCAAGCTGGCTGTTGATTTTGATAACTAGTAGCCCGGAACACTATGCCAGAAGAGAAACAGGAAAAACTTCCCCTTGATGCGAAACTGCTTTCAGATGCTGTTATTGAGCTGAACATTTCGCGGCGCAGTGTCGGCTTGTACCCGCCTGAGCACCCCATTGTCAGAACCTCTATTGAAAGAGCTTACGAGCATCTGCAGAAACTTTTCGAGATAAGGTTCGAGATCTCGCTCGGCATTGCCAAGGAGGTTCTTATTGTTGATGAATACACCCTTGACCGCAGGAATCCTGTTTTCAGGGAGTTTGCCCAGACCCTGCATACAAAGGGCATTGCTGCAGTTACGTTTTCCCTTGGACTGAACCAGAGAGATCTGACGAGGCTCCATGAGCTCATTTCGGTTAAGGATACACCCATAGGCAAGGAACTTGTCGAGCTTGCGGAAAAGGAGATCTGCCATATCAGACTCAGCCCGATTGAGCTGGAAAATTTCTCTTTTATTGAAGGTGCCCAGAGGTCCGGCAGAGAACGTGGTGATGTCTGGGAAGATTATGTATATGGCCTTCTTGAGGGCAAGCTTGGCGAGGGATACGGCATTGAGGACATCCTTTCTATACCCCCGGAAACCGTAGCTGACATGGTCAATACCGCCTTGCCGGAACGGGCGAATAATGAGTCTTATGACCATGTGATCACTGCGTATATCAGGAAAAAAAGCGAGACAAAGATCAGCAGGGAGGCGTTCACCAAGTTCTTTTCCTTTATCGACAGGCTCAAGCCTGAGATCAAGCGGCAGTTTCTCTCAAGGGCAGGATCAAGGCTTACTGAAGATATAGGAGATGTAGAGGCCATCATCAATGGGATGACCCCTGAGGGTTTTGAAAAGATCGCAGAGCTCTTGACCGAGAATTCTTCGATCATTCCGACAACCCTGAAAAATCTTATTGATAAGCTTTCTTCCATTAAGAAGGGCAAATTGGAACAGTTTGATTTTTTCTATAACGATACTGCGGTTCTCCATGATATCGAGCTTGGCGACGAGGTGATCAAGCTCTTTGGCGAGGATCATTTTCATGCCTATGTGGGAAAGGAATACCAGAGAGAGCTTGATCGCATGCTCGCGGTCAAGGCAGAGGATAATAACAGGTTCATCCGCTTCAGGAAACAATGCGAGGAGGAGGCTGTTGACAAAGAAGCTCTTGAGATCATGCTTGAACTCCTGTATGAGGACTATCTGAAGCCGGAAGACTACCTGACTCTCATTACCAAGCTTTCTGAGTTTATGAATGTTTTCACCGAGACCGGCCGTTTTGAGGAGATCCTGAATACCTATAACACCCTCGTTAGCCATGTTCTCAGCGGGAAATTCAAGGACGAAGCATCGAGCATTGTTGACTATTTTTTTCACTCCGAAGAGTTCATCGCAAAGCTTGTTGAGGCCTTCAGGCTATGGGGAAGAAGGGATCGGGACGGAGCGATCAGGCTTGCCAGGGCTTTGCGGCGCTCTATCACAGTCCCGCTTTTTGATGTACTGGAGGAAGAGAATGATGCAAGCATGAGAAAATTCCTGCTCTCCATGCTTGAGGCGATTGGAAGCGATGTGATTCCCCTGGCTGTACAACGGCTCAATGACAGCCGCTGGTTTGTTGTAAGAAACATGATCTGCCTTATCCGCGATTGCAACGGAAAAAAGCAGCTCGAAAAGATCCGCAAGTTCCTTAAGCACGAAAACATCCATGTCAGCATGGAAGCCCTGAAAACGCTTCTGCATTTTAAGACGCTTGATGCTATACCCCAGCTGCGGGCATGCCTTCAGAGCAAGGCGCAGGATGTCCGGACCAGCGCCATACGGCTATCAGGCACATACCGGGTGAAAGAAGCGGTACCGTATCTTATAAAGTATCTGGAGAAGCGCGATCTTTTCGGAACCGAGGCCTACTATAAGACTGACATTGTGCGGGCGCTGGGCGAGATAGGAGATATAAAGGCAGTTGAAACGCTCGAAAAGATCTGCCATACGAGAGCCCTCTTATACCGAGGTGACATGGAGGGATTGAAGGTGGAGATATTCAGATCTCTCGAAAACTATCCGCTGGAGTCTCTCAGAAAGCTGATCGAATTTGGCCTTGGTTCACGCAATGACGAGATCCATGCATTGAGCGAGAAGCTCCTTATTGCTCTGCATGCTGAGGAGGCAGGAGGATTATGACAGATGTCTGAAAAGATCGTTGGGTTCATATCGGACATCATGACTGCAATGTCGAACTGCGCTCTGTACACCAGGGAGCACCCGGCTGTCATGCATCTTTCTGAAAAGGCCGTAGCTGTTCTTGATTCACTCTTTCTTGAGGATACGTTCAGTATTGCCCTTTTCGGCGACAGCATGGTCATCAACGAACAGCCCCTTCCGGCCAGAAATAGGCATGTGGGCAGTTTTATAAAAAAGTTCAAGAGAAAAGGAATAGATAAGATTGTTATCTCCCGGGGCGTGACCGCAACAGAGCTGAAGGATTTTATAGCGGAGATCGCCCTTTCTGAGAAGGTGAATGGCTCTTATCCTCACATTACTTCAGGCATTATCGAGGTGAAGCTTGGAGGAGGCGGAGGCATTGATATCGGGGCAGTGATGAACGAGAATATCGAAAAGGTGAAAAGTGTATATCATGGGGTTTCCCGATTTAAGCGGCTCGATATGGTAGGGCTTGAGGATGTGGTGATCAGCTTCATAACAACGCTCAAACAGGAGGCAAATGTCCTTAAGGTCGTAAGCCCGGTCAAATCGCACAGCGAATATACCTATGCGCACAATACTAATGTAGCTGTGTTGTCTATCTTCCAGGCTGAAACACTTGGTGTGAAACACGACCTTCTCCATGATATCGGCATGGCAGGCCTCCTGCATGATATCGGCAAGATCTTTGTTTCCAAGGAAGTTCTTGAAAAGGAGTCGAAGCTGAATGACGAGGAGTGGGTGGAGATGAAGAAACATCCTGTATACGGAGCCATGTATCTTGCCACGCTCCCTGATATTCCCAAATATGCCCTTGTCGCCACCTATGAGCATCACATGAAGTTCAATGGTCTGGGTTATCCGGCAACCAGGAGAAAAGGCAGAACACAGCATATCATTAGCCAGATCATTGCCATGTCAGACTTCTTTGATGCCCTCAGGACCGACCGTCCATACAGGAAGGCTCTCGATGTCCCGGTTATTGTAGGTCTTATGAACGACTCCTCAGGAACGGACTTTAATCCCCTTCTTGTTGAGAATTTCATCCGCTCGCTCAAAAAGGCAAGCATCGTCAGTTCCTGACAGGTTACCCTCTGGCAGGGAAAACTGTCAGATAATGGTCGTTGTGAGCAGGCTCAAATATCCTTTTCTTGAAAACAGAGCACCTTATGGTGTATATTCTTGCTTACTGCCGAAGTGGTGGAACTGGTAGACACGCACGTTTGAGGGGCGTGTGGAGAAATCCATGCGGGTTCGAGTCCCGCCTTCGGCACCATCTTTTCCCTCTAAGTTCAATAAACTATATTTCCGAGACCTCCGAATAAACGGTGATCAAACCACGAATATATTTTGTCCGTTTCGTTCTGCTGGAATTTTGCCGAACCCGTAACTGATGCGGTAAAATTCTGTATGGCATCCTCAACCAAGAAGAAAAAGAAGCCTAACCCCTTCCTATGGGTCATTGAACCGCTTATGGATGAACCAAGCTATCTGCAAAAATCCATGTTCGGATGCCAGGCCTGTTATCTTCATGGGCGATTGGTTCTGTTACTTGCTTCAGGGGCAGAGCCCTGGAATGGTTTGTTGATTCCGACCGACCATCAATTCCATGAATCTATCCGCAAGGACTTCGAAACCGTGAAACAGCATCCTGTGCTGAAAAAATGGCTTTACTTGCCGGAAGTATCAGAGGACTTTGAGTCTGTGGCTTCAGATCTTGTCAAAGCGATAAGGATGAATGACCAGAGGTTTGGGGTTGAGCCGAAGGAACGAAAGAGAAAGAAACATGAGGATATGGGACATCCCTCCTGATAGATTATGCCGTAGCCATCTTCTTGGTGAGCACAATGAACTTCATGCCATCTGGAATATTCTGACGCAGGGAAAGAAAGGCTATGCCAGTCATCCCGAAACGAAAAGATGGAGAGGTAAGCTGAAGGCATTGTTCAGGGTTCATGAGGAGATCGTTCATGAGATGCTTGCACGGGGGTATAATCATAAGAGTCCTTTGGATAAGACTCTTGCCAAAGGGAGAAGTGTTCAGGCCTCTTTTGTTGACTCCGTAGAAAGACAGATTGAAATCCTGCGTCTGAAGGGATGCAGCTGCAATGTAGTGATCAATGATAAGGGTAGGTTCCCTGCCTGCTAAAGCCAGAAAGGAGCGGATGGCTCTATTGCATGAATAGATACTCTTTCTCACCCCGGAGGCCAGTGCATGGGTCTGCCGCCTAACAAATGAAGGTGAATATGAAATACGGTCTGGCCTGCGTCGGCGTTCATATTGAGAATAGGAACGCATCCCTATTGATATACATTTTGCCATCATCCGAGACAGCGTCGCGAGCTTCCGCAGAAATGGTTATTGCAACGCCGATGCTTCTGTGCTTACAATAAGGGCAGGAAATCTGAAGATCGAAAGGGCAAAGGATTTGATCAGCAATAAAATCATCAATGAGGCTGTAAGGAGGATTGCGGATAAGTTCCATCCGGAGCGGATTATCCTGTTCGGCTCCTACGCCCGTGGAACGGCTGACGACAAGAGTGATATAGATCTGCTGGTTATTTGCCCCCTCACAAAGAAACGAATCAGGCTCATGTCCGAAATGGACAAAGTGTTGGAGGGGCTTCGGTTGCCAAGAGATATTGTGGTAATTTCCCCAAAAGAGTTTGTTCTCGAGAAGGAGATTCCCGGAACAATTGCGTGTTACGCGTGGAAAGAGGGCAAGTCTCTGTATGAGCAGAACCAGAGAAGCAACTAAGGTCATCAGCCAATGGGTTGAGCACGCCGAGCAGGACATGCGGCTCGCAAAGCATGCTTTCAAACTGAAAAGTTCGGCGCCCTACAAACTGATTGCCTATCATGCCCAGCAATGTGCCGAGAAGTATCTGAAAGCGTATCTTGCGTGCAAAAGGGTGGATATTCCTTACACACATAATATTTCGCTCTTGCTGGAACTATGCGGGCCTTCTACAGGATGGACAGAGAAACTGGAGGAGGCAAAATCATTAACGTTTTATGCTGTTACCACACGATATCCGGGCAAAGACAAGGTTTTAAAAAAAGAGGCAGTTCAGGCCGTGGAAACAGCCAATCGAGTGAGGCTCATGGCAAGAAAAATGCTCCGCCAGGAAGGTATAACACTCTCGTAATCTGGCAATACCATTAGGGTTATCGACGCTCTCACCCTGGAGGCCAGTGCATGGCTCTGCCGCCCAATAAATGAAGGTGAATGTGAAATACGGTCTGACCTGCGTCAGCGTTCGTATTCATGACCAGCCTGAAGCCATTTTCTGCTATGCCTTTATCTTTTGCGATCTTCGCGGCTGTCCGGACAAGATGGCCTATTAGGGCGCTGTCTTCCCCTGAGATCTCAAGGGTAGTTGAAATATGTTTCTTCGGGATGATCAGGATATGTACCGGCGCCTGGGGCGTGATGTCCTCAAAGGCAAGGCTGAGATCATCTTCGTAGATGATTTTAGCCGGAATCTTTTTGTCTGCGATCTTGCAGAAGATGCAGTCACTCATTGATGTTCTCCTTTTTGTTGAATCTTCTTTCGAGTTCCCTGAATACATCATTATGACTCACTCTGTCTTCAGGCATCAGCACCATACAATGGAACCACAGATCAGCCAACTCATGGATGACCTGCTGCCTGTCTCCACTCTTTGAGGCAACGATCACCTCGATGGCCTCTTCCCCAATCTTCTTCAGGATCTCATCCTTGCCTTTTGCAAGCAGGGTTGATACATAGGATGCAGCTTGCGGATGATTCTTCCGGTCAAGAATAACAGTCTGCAGATCGTCAAGGATCATGTTTTTGGCATCCAGCTTTCAGTCATCAGATTTCAGCGAAAAATACGGCGTGGTGTTGCAAATGGCTTTGTCTTTCCCTGAAAGCTGATAGCTACGTGCTGAGTGCCTTCTCATGCTTTGCCGTAAACGTCTTCTTCAGAAAAGGCCTTTGCCGCGATCTCATTGCCGGTGATGTCTGTGAAGAAGCAGGACCGGTGTCCTGTATGGCAAGCGCCGGGGCCATGCTGAACGACCTTTATCAGGACCGTATCTTTATCGCAGTCATAGAGGATCTGCTTCACTTCCTGCACGTGGCCTGAGGATTCGCCTTTTTTCCAGAATTTCTGGCGGGACCGGGACCAGAAATGGGTATAACCCGTCTCAAGCGTTTTTGCAAGAGATGCAGCGTTCATGTATGCCATCATCAGTACTTCATTGTCTGTGGCGTCTTGGACAATGGCAGGAATCAGGCCGTGTGAGTCGTATTTTAGCTCAGTGACATTCATGGTTATTCTTCACTCCTATAATTTATAGCCGATTTTTCTCAGGAACTCATTTCTGTGTGCCTTGTCTTCAGCGGTTTCAATGCCGCGTGGAGAAAACCCGTCAATGACCCCAAGAACGCCTTTTCCCTGTGAAGACTTTGCCATGATCACCTCAACAGGATTGGCTGTTGCGCAGAATATTCTGCAGACTTCCGGACAGTTTTTCACCTGATTCAGAATATTGATCGGGAACGCGTTCTTCAGGAGTATGCAGAATACGTGGCCTGCACCAACAGCCTGCAGATTTTTTACGCAGACATCTATCAGGCTGCTGTCATTGCCTTCGGTCCTGATGAGGCAGGGGCCTGAGGCCTCATTGAAGGCAATGCCGAACTGCGCCTGGGGAACGGTTGTTGCAAGAATCTCATACAGGTCTTCAGCAGTCTTAATGAAATGCGTGTGGCCAAGTATGACATTGCAGTCTTCCGGTATCTCGAGTTGTACAGATGTTATCTCCATGGACCCCCCTTTTTCAGATCTGGAACCCTTTTGGATTTACAAGGTTATGCTATAATGGAAATATTTTTCAGGAGATGTCAAGCCAAAATGTCTCGTATTTTCAGCATACTTCTGCTTGTTATTGCCGTGTGTTGCCCGCGTGCGTCAGAAAGTCAGACTGTCGCAGAGCCTGAGGTAAAACTGGTCAATAACGATCTTTTTGTTTCCTTCAGTCTCAGCCTTCATGACAAAAGCCTGGAGGCGATCAGGGGCGGTGTGGACAAGGAACTCAAGTTTTATGTCGACCTCTTTAGAATATGGAAGATCTGGCCTGATGAGTTTGTGCTTGGCAAGGCCTATGTCAAGACCCTGAAGGTTGAGCCTATCAAGAAGGAATATGTGGCGACTTCAGGCGATGGCAGTCTGCTTACAGAAAAGCGGTTTAAATCATTTGAGTCCATGATGGAATGGGTCGTTGTGTTTAGAGACCTGAAGCTCACCAATATCCGGGAACTTGAGCCTGGCCAGTATTTTATACGGATCACGGTTGAGTCGAAGATCCGCAAGCTCCCGCCTGTCATCGGGTACCTGTTCATCTTTATTTCCGAAAACGAATTCAAAATATTGAAGGACTCAACGGTCTTCACGATCGAGGGCAGCCGATGAAGAACTTCAGGTTCCCGCTCTTTATTTCCCTTATAATACTTTTTATCATTGTGGTCTTCTCCATAGAATTCCATTATATGGGGCTTAAAGATGTTCCTTTTGTTACGAAAGTTCTGCTTTTTGTCCTTTTGAATCTAAATCTTGTTGCACTTCTGACTCTGATGTTTTTTGTCGGAAAAAGCCTGATCAGGCTCTATTTTGAGCGCAAGCACAAGGTGCTTGGATACAAGCTTAAGACAAGGTTTGTTGTGGTACTTGTTGTCATGACCCTTATCCCGTCTGCGTTTCTCTTTGTTGTTTCAAGCGGTATTGTAACGAACTATCTGGACCGATGGTTTGACCCCCAGATAAAGCAGCCTCTGAACCTTGCTATCGAGGTAGCCAAGTCTGCGTACGATATGCAGAGGCAGCAGACCCTTGTTTTTGCAAGGGCAGCTGCTTCAGGCCATACCTTGCCAGAGGGGTTGAAAGCCTACAGCCTGCATGCAATGCCTGATAATGCATCAGAGATTATAAAAGCTGGTTTTGAGGGCAAGGAAGATGTGGAGGTCATTTCTGCGAAAGAGGGTGACATTGTCCGTGCGGTGGTGCCCAGGAACAGGCAAAAACCTCAGGAAGGCATCGTGGTCGTAGAATCCATTATGGACAGGAACATCAGCAGGAATGCCGGAATGATCCAGACGGCATACAAGGATTATCTTACTCTTGAGTCGTGGAAGATGCCGATCAAGACGAATTATCTCCTGATACTTGGCTTTTCCACCCTGCTCATGGTCTTTATGGCGCTCTGGATAGCGCTCAGGATTTCACGCGGTATTACAGACCCTATCCAGGCCCTTGCTCAGGCAACCGCAGAGGTTGCAAAGGGGAATCTCGATATGTCGGTCAATATCATAAGGGATGACGAGATAGGCCTTCTTGTCAGCTCATTCAATAACATGGTCAGGGATTTGAAGGAGAACAAGGAGTCACTTCAGCATGCCTCCCAGGTATCGGACAGACGCAGGCTTGTTATAGAGAAGATCCTCGAAAACGTGAACTCGGGCGTCATATCCCTGGATGCTGAGGGTAATATCCTTATTGTCAATAATGCAGCCTGCAGGATACTTAATATAGCTCCTGCTGATGTCATGAACAGGCACTATGATGCCCTTCTTGCCCTTGTAGACTCGGATGAACTGAGGGAAACGGTCAAAGGCATCATTATCAAGGATTTTAAGGGCGTGGAAAAAGAGATCAGGATCATGGCTGGAGAGAAGCGCGTCCTGCTCAGACTCTTTATCACGAGCCTGAGGGATGCCGAAAACTTTACAGGGACGCTGGTTGTCTTTGATGACTTGACAGAGATTACCCGGGCGCAGAGGGCCATAGCCTGGCAGGAGGTTGCCAGAAGGATAGCTCATGAGATCAAGAATCCGCTTACGCCAATAAAGCTGTCGACTGACCATATGGTGAAGAAGTGGCAGAACAAAGACGAGGATTTCGGCAAGGTCTTTGAACGGTCCACAAAGACGATCATCAGGGAGGTGGAGAGCCTCAAGAGGCTTGTTGATGAGTTTTCGCGCTTTGGCAAAATGCCTGAGATCCTTAAAGCTCCTGCGCTGCTTTCTTCGATCATAGAGAGCGTTATTAATCTTTACAGGGACTACAAAGGTATTGAGATGCATCTTTCTGCAAAAGGCAGCGAAGGACTTATTGAGCTTGACGCAGAGCAGTTCAAGAGGGTCATCATCAATATCGTGGATAATGCCATTCAGGCAATGCAGAATCAGGGAAGGATTGATATAATGATACATCAGGATGCTCTCTCTAACCGGGTGTATGTTGATATCGCTGATAACGGACCGGGTATTCCTGAAGAGGACAAGGAGAAACTCTTCCTGCCCTATTTTTCTACCAGGAAGGACGGCACAGGACTTGGTCTTGCGATTGCCAGCCGGGTTGTGACTGAACACAGAGGCTACATCAGGGTCAGGGACAACAAACCTCACGGAACGATATTCAGCATAGAACTGCCGACAAAGGAAGGCTAAATGGCTAAAGCTCTTGTAATGATCGTTGATGATGAAGAAGGCATAAGGGAAAGCCTTTCGCTGATCATTGAGGACGACTATGACGCGGTTACTGCGTCATCAGGCGAGGAAGCTGTCAGGGTCGCAAAGGAGACAGCCCCTGACCTTGTGCTCTTAGACATCTGGATGGACGGCATGGACGGTATCCAGACGCTGCAGGAACTTAAAAAACTATATCCCGACCTCCCTGTTATCATGATCTCCGGCCATGCAAATATAGAGAATGCGATCAAGGCAACACGGATGGGAGCCTATGACCTCCTCGAAAAACCTCTCTCTCTTGATAAGGTAATTCTTACGGTACAGCGCGCGCTTGAAAAGAGAAGTCTTGAGATAGAAAACAGGGCTCTGAAGGAAAACGTTTCGAGAAAATGGAGGCTTGTCGGAGATTCTTCAACAATAAAACAGGTGATAGCGCAGATACAGATGGCTGGCGCAAGCAATGGCAGGGTGCTCATACTGGGAGAAAGCGGTGCAGGCAAGGAGCTTGTTGCTCATCTTCTGCATCAGAACAGCCCCCGGCATGGCGGTCCCTTTGTTGAGGTCAACTGCGCTGCCATTCCCCAGGAACTGATCGAAAGCGAACTTTTTGGCCATGAAAAGGGCTCCTTTACCGGCGCGTTTGAGCGGAAACAGGGGAAATTCGAGCTTGCTGACAAGGGCACGCTCTTCCTTGATGAGATTGGTGACATGTCGCTCCAGACGCAGGCAAAGGTCCTCAGGGTGATCGAGACCCAGGAGTTCCAGCGTGTCGGCGGCAGCAGGAACCTGAAGGTTGACGTGAGGATCATTTCAGCGACGAACAAGGATCTTGCAGAAGAGGTGAAGAAAGGCGCCTTCAGGGAAGACCTTTTCTTCCGGCTTAATGTGATCCCGATCAGAGTTCCTGCCCTCAGGGAGCGTTCAGAGGATATCCCTGCCCTGGTGGATCATTTTCTGGATCTCTTTGCTGCTGAGTATGGTCAGCAGAAAAAGGAGGTCGCGCCTGAGGCTCTCAAGGCGCTCCAGAAATATTTCTGGCCCGGCAATATTCGTGAGCTGAAGAATGTGCTCGAGAGACTCGTGATCATGACGCCGTCAAAGACCATCAGCAAGGTTGACATTATTGCGGCTGATTCTCCCCGTTCCGATTACTTTACGTTGACTGTTCTGAAAGATGCGCGTGATGCCTTTGAGAAGGATTTTATCCTCAGGAAACTTGAAGAGAATTCCTGGAATGTTTCAAGGACCGCAGAAGCGCTCGACATTGAGCGGAGCAACCTTCACCGAAAGATCAAGGCCTACGACATTAAAATGCCGTAGAGGACGGACTGATTTGAGATTGCATGAGGTGAAGGACTGTGGACATGAGGGCCATAGATTTGTAAGGGCATAAATATATCGAGGGGTAGACTATATGGTAAGGCAGCAGAAAAAGAATGTGAATAACGATACTGGGGCCAATGTCGGGTTCGAGGCTAAGCTCTGGGCCTCTGCTGACGCACTCCGCAACAACATGGATGCTGCAGAGTATAAGCACGTTGTCCTCGGTCTGATCTTCCTCAAGTATATCTCCGATGCTTTCGAAGCTAAGCATGCAGAGCTTGAGTCGCAGAAATCCCAGGGAGCTGACCCCGAAGACCCTGATGAGTATCGCGCAGCGAGCATTTTCTGGGTTCCGAAGGAGGCGCGCTGGGCACATCTCAAAGGGAGTGCGCCGCAGCCGACCATCGGTAAACTAATAGATGATGCGATGACGGCAATAGAGCGTGATAATCCTTCTCTCAAAAGCGTGTTACCCAAAGATTTTGCCAGGCCAGGGCTCGACAAACAGCGCTTAGGTCAGATCATCAATCTGGTAAGTGACATTGCGCTCGGCAGTGCGCTTGACCGTGCAAAGGACACGTTAGGGCGCGTGTATGAATACTTCCTTTCGCGCTTTGCCAGCGCAGAGGGCAAGAGTGGTGGCCAGTTCTACACGCCCTCCAGCGTGGTGCGCGTGCTGGTCGAGATGCTCGCGCCTTATAAAGGCCGTGTTTATGATCCCTGCTGCGGCTCAGGCGGTATGTTCGTATCGAGCGAGAAATTCATCGAAGCTCACAGCGGCAAGCTCGGCGACATCTCCATCTACGGTCAGGAGTCCAACTACACGACATGGCGCTTAGCCAAGATGAATCTTGCCATCCGGGGTATTGATGCTCAGATCGGCCATGGTGATACTTTCCATAATGACGCACACCCCGACCTCAAAGCGGATTACGTGTTAGCCAATCCGCCGTTTAATGATAGTGACTGGCGTGGAGAGTTGCTAAAGGACGACAAACGCTGGGTCTATGGCGTGCCGCCTGCAAGTAATGCCAACTACGCCTGGGTGCAACATTTCATCTATCACTTAGCGCCTACCGGGTTAGCCGGCTTTGTGCTTGCCAACGGCTCGATGTCGTCCAACCAGTCGGGCGAGGGTGAGATTCGTAAGGCCATCATTGAAGCAGACCTTGTTGACTGCATGGTTGCCTTACCGGGCCAACTTTTCTATTCGACGCAGATCCCGGTTTGCCTCTGGTTCATTGCCCGCAATAAGAAAAACGGACGTTTCCGTGACCGGCGAGGCGAGACGCTTTTCATCGACGCCCGCAAAATGGGCTCGTTGGTGGATCGCGTGCACCGGGAATTGACAGATGAGGACCTCGCTAAAATCGCAGGCACGTACCACGCCTGGCGCGGCGATCGAAATTCTCCCTCGCCCCTTGAGGGAGAGGGCGGGGGTGAGGGGTATAAGGACATCCCCGGCTTCTGCAAGGCCGCTAAAATTGACGATATACGCAAACACGGCCATGTTCTCACGCCTGGCAGGTATGTGGGCGCGGAAGCTGTAGAGGATGATGGAGAACCTTTCGAAGAGAAGATGAAGCGGCTCGCCGCAACGTTGCGCGAGCAACAAATGGAAGCCGCGAAACTGGACGCAGCTATCGCTGGCAACCTGAAGGAGCTTGGCTTTTACCGATAACCGATGATTTATGTGTATGTTATTGTATAATATACACATCATGGAGGTGATGAACTATGCAGACAGCAGCAAAAGTAAGAAAACAGTTTCTTCTTGAACCCGGCAAAATTGAGATGGTCAGGCGGATTACCCATGCCGTTACCGACACTGAGGCGATCAATAAAGCCCTTGATATGGTAATTGCCAACGAGAAAATTCAGAAAACGCTTGCCGCGGTAAGGGGCAAGGGGAAAATAGAGGATGTCTTTGGCAGACTATCCGTTTAAGGTTATTTGTGATACCTCGATATATATCCCTTTCATAAATCAGGGCATAGCGCATCCGGCGGTTTTTAGTGAGACCTCTGCGCCATTACTATACATGAGTTCGGTTGTCGTCTCTGAGCTTTACGCCGGAGCGCATGACAGCCAGTCCATTAAACTTCTCGATAAGCTGTATCAGACCTTCCACAATGTCGGACGACTGATAGTTCCCAACGACGATGACTGGCGTCAAACGGGCGGCATCATCGCGAAGAGCGGAAAGAAATACGGGTATGACTCAACATATCTTTCCCGTCTGCAAAATGACATTCTTATCGCCTGCTCTGCCCGGAGAATTGGGGCGTTTGTGCTTACAAAAAATGAAAAGGATTTTCTAAGAATACGTGAGTTTGTGGATTTTCGTATTTATGGGAGTTAAAGGATTTGCGGAGGGACCATATGACTGTTAAAGAACTGATAGCAGCATTGCAGAATTATCCTCCTGATCTCCGTGTAATCGTATTGGGGTATGAAAATGGTTATGATGACATCACCATGGTGAAGCAGATCGCCATTATGCCTGAAGAAAAACCTGCATGGTACATCGGCCGATTTGATGATGCGCCCCCGGAAAAGGCCGATCAGGCAGAACAGGCGGTGCTGGTTTATGGACGGAATGAAAGGGAGTAACCGGAATGGGTGAATGGTCAACTCGGACATTGGAAGATTCAATGGCGGCAATAATTGACTACCGTGGGAAAACACCGCAAAAGACATCATGGGGAATTCCACTGGTTACTGCAAAAGTCGTTAAGAGAGGCAGAATTGAAACTCCAGATGAATTTATAGCACCCGATGATTATGGTTCTTGGATGAGGCGGGGGATGCCTATTGCTGGCGATGTGGTTATGACCACCGAAGCACCGTTAGGCGAAATTGCGCAACTTGGGACAGAACGGATTGCATTAGCACAAAGGCTGATTACACTCCGTGGCAAACCTGATATTCTCGACAACACGTTTCTAAAGTTCTTAATGATGTCTGCGGATGTTCAAGATCAGCTTCTCGCGCGAGCTACCGGAACTACAGTGCTGGGGATCAAACAAAGCGAACTTCGCAAGATAACCCTCACGCTTCCAACTCTGCCAGAACAACGCACTATTGCCCACATCCTCGGCACGCTGGACGACAAGATAGAACTGAACCGGCGGATGAACGAGACGCTGGAGGCGATGGCGCGGGCGCTTTTCAAATCGTGGTTCGTGGACTTCGACCCCGTCCGTGCCAAGGCCGAAGGCCGTGACACTGGCCTGCCGAAACATATCGCCGATCTTTTCCCCGATTCCTTCGAGGACTCCGAGCTGGGGGAGATTCCGAAAGGGTGGAGCCTCACACCTCTGCCCGAGGCGATAGAGGTTAATCCTACGCGGCAGTTGTGCAAAGGCTCGCTTGCGCCATATCTCGACATGTCAAATATGCCGACGCAGGGGCACTCACCTGACATGGTAATAGAGCGCGCCTTTGGTTCAGGAATGCGGTTCATCAATGGAGATACCTTAGTCGCTCGAATTACACCCTGTCTTGAAAACGGCAAAACTGCATACGTTGACTTTCTCAAAAATGATCAAGTTGGCTGGGGATCGACTGAATATATCGTCCTGCGTCCTAAGCCGCCACTTCCTGCAGAGTTCGCCTATTGCTTGGCGCGCAGTGAGGAGTTCCGAGATTTCGCGATTCAAAGTATGACGGGTTCAAGTGGTCGGCAACGAGTTCCCGCAGAGTCACTTTCACACTTCAAAATGACCACGCCATCCGAAAAGGTTGCGAAGCTTTTCGGTAAGCTGGTGCAACCTATATTCGCAAAGACACATGCAGCACATGAAGAATCCAGGTCCCTTGCCTCCATTCGTGATACGCTACTGTTCAAGCTCATCTCCGGTGAACTGCGTATACCTAAGAGGATGATGAAAATTGAGGCCCAAGCATGAGGCATCTTGAAAATCTGGCATCCCAAATCAGCATCACAATTCCACCTGATGAAGATGGACTTGTTGGCCGGGAGTGCCCCGTCCCCGAGTGCGAAAGCTACTTCAAGATTCAACTCGGCACTGGCCTGAAAGGTGAAAACCTGCCTTGCCACTGTCCCTACTGTGGTCATGAGGCGAATCAGGACAAGTTCTTTACGAAGGCGCAGATAGAATACGCCCAGTCTATAGTGCTGAACCAAGTCACTGGCGCATTATTGAAGGACTTGAAATCGCTGGAGTTTGACCACCGCCCGCGTGGCGCTTTCGGTATCGGTATCAGCATGAAAGTATCTGGCCAGCCAACGCCGATTTATTACTACCGGGAGAAGCAACTTGAGACGGAAGTAGTATGTGATCAATGCACGCTTCGCTATATGATCTACGGTGTGTTCGGCTTCTGCCCTGACTGCGGTGCACACAACTCATTGCAAATTCTGAAGGCGAACTTGCAGCTTGTGGAGAAGATGATTACCATTGCCGAGACGCAGGAACAGGCGATAGCGCAGAGTCTCATTGAGAATAGTCTGGAGGATTGTGTGTCAGCGTTTGACGGCTTCGGGCGTGAGACGTGTCGAGTCTTTTGCTCGCGAGCTGTTGCGCCTGAGAGGGCAGCCGAAATCCGGTTTCAAAATATTACTACTGCGCGTGAACGGGTAAACGAGCTGTTTGGTGTGGATTTTGCGGCGAACCTTGATGCAAAAAGGTGGGATATAGTGCTGCGCTGTTTCCAAAAACGTCACATACTTGCTCATAAGATGGGGATAATCGACGAAAACTACTTGAAGATCACCGGCGATAGTACTGCCGTCGTGGGCCGCAAGGTTCAGATTCAGGTCGAAGAGGTATACGCACTGATCTCAACTCTCAAGTCTACAGGCGAGCAACTATTCAAACTAATCGAGGAAAAGCCATGAATGATCTATGGAATGGAATCAGAAATCACCCGTGGAAGACAATCCGCCACGCATTCGTATCCTTCAGCGTCCTTTGGACGCTTACCGAGGGCCTGACTTACTTCGTTCCCGGAATTCAGATCAAGGGACTTATTGCACTTGGCGCCATCATACTGATAAGCCTTGGCTATGCGCTCAAACAAATATGGAAACCGTCTGCCGTTGATATAAAAGTATCCAATTCGAACACCACCATTCAAGTGCTCTTCGGTGATTTGTTTCAGCAAGAGGGTATGCGCGCCATTGCGGTTAATGAGTTTTTCGACAGTCAACTCGGGAAGCCTGTATCCGATAAGAGTTTGCATGGCATATTTCTCAACAAGTGCTTCGGCGGACACCCGGAGCCTTTTGATAAACAGGTTAATGAACAACTCAAGGGCGTTGAAGGAAATCAGATCGAAAGACCAGAAGGCAAGTCAACGAGTTATGCGATTGGAACCAGCGCATTGATTACTGCAGAAAAGGACAGGTATATCGCGTTCGCTTTTGCGAAAACGGATCCAGCTACGAGCAAAGCGTATTCAGATGTAACAATGATGTGGGTTGCCCTGCATCAGTTATGGCAGCGCGCTCGGATAGAATCGGGCGGTGATCCGCTAAATGTTCCGCTCGTCGGTAGTGGTCTTTCGGGACTCGGCTTGCCCACTCGCGACCTTCTCAATCTGATCATTCTCTCTGCTATCACTGAAACGAAGGCGAAGCCGGTGACACAAAGAATTAGGATTGTCTTGTCACGCGATCGGTTTGAGGAGCTTGATTTGAGAGACGTCAAGCAACACTGGGAGGTGTAACCATGGCATACCGCAACGGCACCTATGTGGCATTTCACGCGCAGGGCACGAACCTGCCTGGCAAGTCAGACATGGATTATTACAACCTAATGAAGGCCTGGTCTGCTAAGACTGATGATGACTTCACCATGATCAACAGCCACGACAAAGCGTCGTCGGTTCGCGATTCAAGCAAGAAGGCTACATTAAGGGCATCGCTTTTAGAACGACTCAGAAATTCGAAGAACATGGTGTTGATAATCGGGGAAACAACCCGATTTGACACGGATTGGGTACCATTCGAGATATGTGCAGCAGTCGACACCTACGAGATTCCGATAATTGCGGTTTATCCCGACTATGGGCCGATTTTAGAACCGGCCAAGTTCTCTCCGCTATGGCCGAAAGCACTGGCTGACCGAATCAATAACAAGACAGCGAAGGTTATTCATATTCCTTTCAAGAAGGCACCGCTCTTGGATGCGATAAGTCAATTTAGCCACACAAAACAGCCAAACACTGCATTGAACTACTACTCGCGTGAGGCCTACAAGCAGTGGGGGCTGCTTTCATAGCAGGTCGATGACTTTTACCGAATCAGTAGTCGAAGACGCCACCCTTGCCTGGCTGGAATCTCTCGGCTATGCTGTGCTGCACGGCCCCGACATCGCAGTGGGCATGCTTGGCGCTGAGCGCAGCGATCCGAATTACCGTGATGTAATCCTCGAAAACCGTCTGCATCAGGCCCTTGTAATTCTCAATCCCGATTTGCCAGCGGAAGCGCTTGAAGATGCCTTCCGCAAGCTGACAAGGGTTGATGCACCGTCTCTCGTGGAACGCAACCGCATTGTGCATCGCATGCTCGTGGACGGCATCACCGTGGAGTATCGCCGACCTGATGGGTCTATTGGCGGCGCGCAGGCGCGGGTTCTTGACTATGAAAAGCCGGACAATAACGATTGGCTTGCCGTCAACCAGTTTACTGTTTCTGAGACACAGCACACACGGCGGCCTGATGTTCTGCTCTTTGTGAATGGTCTGCCGCTTGCTGTTATCGAACTGAAAAACCCGGCTGATGAGAATGCCACTGTCTGGAGCGCATTCCAGCAACTTCAGACCTATCAGGCACAGATCCCATCGCTCTTTGCAACGAACGCGGCGTTGATTATATCCGACGGTGTTCAAGCAAGAATTGGTTCTCTTGGCGCAGGCAAGGAATGGTTCAAGCCCTGGCGCACGATCACAGGCCGCGAAGATGCTGCGGTGAAGTTAGCCGAGTTGCAGGTTGTGCTTGAAGGCGTGTTCGAGAGGCGGAGGTTTCTTGATCTTGTGCGCCACTTTATCGTGTTCGAAGATGCCGGAGGCGGGAAGCTCACCAAGAAGATGGCTGGCTATCACCAATACCACGCGGTCAATGTGGCGGTTGAAGAAACGCTGCGCGCAGCCCAATTTGTAGCTGACGATCAGAGTGGCGAGCTGTTGGGCCGTTATGAATCAGGCCAGAAGCCCGGCGGCGATCCCGGAGATAGGCGAGTCGGCGTTGTCTGGCATACGCAGGGCTCTGGCAAGAGCCTGACAATGGCTTTCTATGCCGGCCGCGTGATTCTGCATCCGGCAATGAAGAATCCCACGATTGTGCTTCTCACTGACCGCAACGACCTCGACGACCAGCTCTTCGGCACCTTTGCCCGCTGCCGCGATCTCTTGCGCCAGCCGCCGGTCCAGGCTACGGATCGTAACGATTTGAGGGAGAAGCTAAAGGTCGCTTCCGGTGGTGTAGTTTTCACCACGATCCAGAAATTCTTCCCTGAAGAAAAGGGAGACCGCTATCCTGTGCTTTCGGACCGGCGCAATATTGTGGTTATTGCTGATGAGGCGCACCGCAGCCAGTATGATTTTATCGACGGCTTTGCCCGCCACATGCGCGATGCATTGCCGAATGCTTCGTTTATCGGCTTTACCGGAACGCCTATCGAAAAGACAGACGCCAATACTCGCGCTGTGTTCGGCGACTATATCAGCGTGTATGACATACAGCGGGCAGTCATAGATGGGGCAACGGTTCCTATCTATTACGAGAGCAGGCTCGCCAAATTAGAGCTAAAGGAATCGGAGCGCCCGAAGATCGATCCTGAGTTTGAAGAGGCAACCGAGGGAGAAGAGGTCGAACGCAAGGAGAAGCTCAAGAGCCGTTGGGCACAACTCGAAGCAGTGGTCGGGTCTGAGAACCGAATCAAGCTCATAGCACGCGACTTTGTGGACCACTTCGAGAACCGCCTCGCAACGATGGATGGTAAGGCCATGGTGGTCTGCATGAGTCGCCGTATCTGTGTTGAACTCTACCGGGAGATTGCCGCACTGCGGCCTGAGTGGAACAGTGATGAAGATGAACAGGGGGCGCTCAAAGTGGTGATGACAGGTTCGGCATCTGATCCCATGGAGTGGCAGCGCCACATCCGGAACAAGCCCCGCCGAGAGTCACTCGCGCAGCGCTTCCGCGACCCCAAAGACGCCTTCAAGATCGTCATCGTGCGGGATATGTGGCTTACCGGTTTTGATGCGCCATCACTTCATACTATGTATCTGGACAAGCCGATGCGCGGCCATGGCCTGATGCAGGCCATTGCCAGAGTCAACCGTGTGTTTAAGGACAAGCCGGGCGGTCTGGTTGTGGACTACCTCGGGCTTGCGGATGAACTGAAAGCAGCGCTGGCCACATACACGGAGAGCGGCGGCACGGGCAAGACTGCAATAGATCAGGTCGAAGCCGTGGCCGTCATGCTTGAGAAGTACGAAATCTGCCGAGGTCTCTTCCATGGTTTTGATTGGGCAGACTGGACTGCTGGCAGTCCGCAGGACCGCCTCTCGCTGCTGCCTGCTGCACAGGAACATATCCTCAGCCAGAATGACGGCAAGGCAAGACTGTTGCGCGCGGTAACTGACCTTTCGCAGGCCTTTGCTCTTGCTGTGCCGCACGAGGAAGCGCTACGTATTCGCGACGATGTTGGATTTTTCCAGGCGGTTCGCGCAGTGTTAGCCAAGAGCATACCAGGGGATCGCAAGACTGACGAAGAACTTGAACATGCCATCCGGCAGATCATCTCTAAGGCTGTTATCTCCGGAGAGGTAATAGACATCTTTGCAGCAGCAGGACTTAAGAAGCCAGACATATCGATTCTCTCAGATGAGTTTCTTGCAGAGGTGCGAGACATGCCGCAGCGGAACCTTGCAGTTGAACTGCTCCGCAAGCTCCTGACTGGCGAGATTAAGTCCAGGTCGCGGCGCAATGTAGTTCAGGCCAGATCATTTGCGGAAATGCTGGAGCAGGCAGTGCGCAAGTATCAGAACCGGGCGATTGAGACGGCACAGGTTATTGAAGAACTGATATCACTTGCCAAACATATGCGGGCTGCCAATGAGAGAGGCGAAAAACTGGATCTGTCAGAAGACGAATTGGCCTTCTACGACGCACTGGAAGTTAATGACAGCGCGGTAAAAGTGCTTGGCGAACCGACGCTGGTCAAGATTGCCCGTGAGTTAGTTGAAACCGTAAAGAAGAACGTTACCATCGATTGGACGTTACGTGAAAATGTCCGCGCCCAGCTGCGTGTAATCGTGAAGCGCATCCTGCGTAAATACGGCTATCCTCCGGACAAGCAGGAGAAGGCAACTCAAACGGTATTGGAGCAGGCAGAACTGTTAAGCGGGGAGTGGGCAACTTAATACTGTAGTGCGAAGCGAAAACGGTTATTAGACATTTG
This sequence comes from uncultured Nitrospirota bacterium, assembly GCA_947085015.1. Taxonomy (GTDB): domain Bacteria; phylum Nitrospirota; class Thermodesulfovibrionia; order Thermodesulfovibrionales; family UBA6898; genus UBA6898. Next base: position 27,419 of record CAMTUV010000005.1, on the reverse strand, counting down.
GTTGATGCATGGCTTCTTTTTGATAACTCGGGCATGACACCTGGATTGCTTGATGAGGGGGGAATAATATGAATACCGTGAAAAAACAGATTCGGGACAAGGACCTGGCAGGCGCTGAGGTCGCGTTGCGGCGTGCGGCCCAAAGGGCAAAAACGATTGCTCAACAGACGCACACGCCTCTAATAGTGTATGAAGGGGGGCATGTAGTCAAGAAAATTATCGGAAAGGGAAGAAGCAAACAGGCATGACATAAACTCGCACCGCTGGTGCGAGAAATCAGATGGTTAAAAATGATCGAACTCTGAGCCGCAGTGCTCGCGAAGCACTACCCACCTCACTGAATGGTGAGTCCCCTTTAGCACACTTGGGAAATCCTGACCACGTTGTATCTCTTTGCTTCATAAAATTGACATGCTATGTCTGTAGTGATACTATTAGATACTTGGTATTACTATTGACGAGGAGGTAACTATGCAGACGCAAGCGAGACCAATGGCGATAAAGCTGCCCGAAACCGATAGGGAAAGGCTTAAAAGACTTGGAGAAGCAAAAAAAAGGACGGCTCACTGGCTGGCCAAAGAGGCAATTAGTCAGTATCTTGAGCGTGAGGAGGCGGCGGAGCTGTTCAAACAGGAGACAGTTGGCCGCTGGGAGGAGTTCAGCCAGACCGGCAGATCAATCTCCGACAAGGCTGTAAAGGAATGGCTTGACTCCTGGGGGACTGACAAGGAACTTAAGGCCCCTAAGTGAAGATACAATGGCTTATCCCGGCGGTTCATGATCTTCAAAGGCTCAGGGAGTTCATTCTGCCCCATAACAGAGAAGCAGCTCAACGCGCAGTGAAGGTTATTAGGGCCGCAGTTGTAGCCCTTGAAGCAACACCGCTTATCGGCAAACCGGTGGAGGATATGCCGGACTACCGTGACCTTGTCATTCCTTTCGGCTCAGCCGGATATCTGCTCCGCTACAGGATTCATGGAGATGTGGTATATATTGTTGCTGTGCGCCATTGCAAAGAAGCCGGATATACAGGAACGTAAGAAATGAGGGAGATTACCAAAATCTGTCCTCGCCGCCGCGTGTTCGAAACGGTTGACGGCGGCTTGGAGGTGGAAGAATGCGCCTGTCCGTGTATCAAATGTAGGGGCAGGTTCCTGTGCCTGCCCTGATTCAGAACTCTGAGCCTTATTCCCCTATTTCGTGTATCTTCATAAAATTTGTCTTTGTCTGCTTGGAAAGAGGCGAGCCTGAGATGATCACGATACGATCGCCTTTTTTTGCGATCTTCTCTGAAAGCAGCGCCTTCTCCACCTCATGAAGCATCTGGTCTGTGCCTCTGAGCTGTTTCATGTATTTCGGGACAACCCCCCAGCTGAGCGCAAGCCGGGCAAGGACCGCCTTGTCAGGCGTAAAGGCTATGATCGGCAGTCCTGGCCTGAACTTGGATACGAGCCTTGCCGTAAACCCTGACTGGGTAAAAGCCACAAGCACCTTTGCCTCTACGTCCTTTGCTGCCATGCAGGCAGCTGAGGCAAGAGCCTCTGCATAGGTGTTTCCCCGCTCGTAGCTCGAATCAACAGTCCTGGCCTGTTCGGTAAAGGTGATGATCCTGTTCATCATGGCAAAGGACTCTACAGGATATGCACCGGCTGAGGTCTCGACAGAGAGCATTAATGCATCGGTCCCGTCAAGTACGGCATTGGCAACGTCTGTAGCCTCTGCCCGGGTAGGCCTCGGGTGTTCTTTCATGGATTCGAGCATCTGCGTTGCCGTGATCACCAGCTTTCCTTTATTGTTCGCCCTGTTGATAAGGTCTTTCTGGATGAGCGGCACCCTTTCAGGAAATACTTCAACGCCGAGATCTCCCCTGGCGATCATGATGCCGTCAGCAGCATCAAGGATCGCATCGATATTATCGAGCGCCTCAGGCTTTTCTATCTTGGCGATGATCGGCGTGCTCTTCCCCTTCTTTTTCATCCAGGCCCTGATCCGTCTGATGTCCTGCGCTTCCCGGACAAAGGAGACTGCCACATAATCAACATTTATCTTCAGGCCAAAGGCAAGATCTTTCTTGTCTTTTTCAGTAAAGGACTTCATGGTTATCTTCATGCCAGGCAGGTTGACGCCTTTTCTGTCCTTAAGCATGCCGCCTTCGATAACCCTTGCCGTAAGGAACGTGCTCGCTTTCTTTGTGATCCTGAGCTGGATCAGTCCGTCATCAAGGAGAATCCTGTCTCCTGTCTTTGCGTCTTTCAGAAGATGTTTATACGATACAAAGATATTTTGTTCATCGCCTAAACCTTCGCCCGGGAATATTGACAGATATGCCCCTTTTTTAATTTCTACACCGCCATTCTTCATCATGCCTACGCGGAGCTTGATGCCCTGAAGGTCTTGAAGTATCGCAATTGGCCGGCGATATTTTTGTGCCAGCTTTCTGATCAACTGTATAGCTTTATTATGAAATGCGTGATTGCCGTGGGAGAAGTTCAGCCTTGCCACGTCCATGCCCCCACGCACCAGAGCAGACAGAACCTTGGGTTTTATGGATGCAGGCCCCATGGTGCAGACGATCTTTGCTCTTCTCTGTTTCATTGGTTGCACCTTTCCTTGTTTGATAATAGTAATCGTTTCATAATAAAAAAGACATTATCCAAAAATCTCCCCATCCCCCTCTTTGTCAAAGAGGGGCATAAATCCTCCCTTGCTTAAAGCACCTACCTCTGGTTGGCAAAGGGAGGTTAGGAGGGATTTTATAAATAAATATTTATACTATATTGAGCCTGTTAATCAGCTGTTCTGCGCTGATAGTTTGATGCGGCTTCTGTCCCAAACAAAATGCTGTTGCCATTTGTTTCCGGGATACTTGAAGTCAGAACGAAAATGTGCGCCAACGCTTCCTTTTCTTGCAAGCGCCGCCTGAACAATAATTCCTGCGACAGTCAGCATATTTTTTAGTTCGAGTTCCCTGCGGGTGCCGTAGTTCCGTTCGGTGATTATGCTCCATTCAAGCAGGCTGGAAGCTGCTTCACTAAGAGATGCAGCGCATCGTATAATTCCAACCCGCTCCCACATCAATTTTCTGAGTGCATGGCGTATCTCATCGTGGTCCCTGATAGAGGCTGGATTGAATGAGTTTGTAGCTTGTGCTGACGGATTGATTGTCGAGGAAAGCGCTGCATTTCCTGTTCGTGCCCCGAACACCAAACCTTCAAGCAGGCTATTGGAGGCAAGCCTGTTTGCGCCATGCACACCTGTACAGGCAACTTCTCCTGCTGCGAAGAGACCTTTTATTGAGGTCCTGCCGTCAGCGTCTGTTTTTACTCCTCCCATGATGTAATGAGCTGCCGGAGATACAGGAATCAGGTCCAGTGTGATGTCGATACCATACTGCAGGCAGGTTGCGTAGATGCGCGGAAAACGGTTTCTAACAAAGTCCTTGCAAAGATGCCTGAGATCAAGATAGACGTGGTAGCTGTTGGTTTTGACCATCTCGGAGATGATAGCCCTCGATACAATATCCCTTGGAGCAAGCTCTGCCAGGTGATGATATCCCTCCACGAACGTTTCTTTGTTGATGTTCCTGAGAACCGCGCCTTCTCCCCGCATTGCCTCGCTCAGGAGGAACTGCGGAGCAGTCGGACAGTAAAGGCTTGTTGGGTGAAACTGGACAAATTCCATGTCTTCAAGCGTTGCTCCTGCCCTGAAAGCGATTGCCATGCCGTCGCCGGTTGCAACCTGTGGATTGGTCGTTCTGGAGTAGAGCTGCCCTGCCCCGCCGGTAGCCAGAATGGTCGCCCGTGCATAAAGGGCGGTCATTTCCCGGTCGCGCAGCACATAGGCGCCGTGACATTCGTTATCCTGAATAATAAGGTCCGCTGTAATTGCAAACGGATATCTGCGGACTGAAGGGAAGGAGCGCGCCTTATTCAGGAGAACACGGGTCAGTTCTTTTCCGGTGGAGTCACCATGTGCGTGCAGCACGCGCCTGCGTGAGTGGGCAGCCTCGAGGGTCAGGTCGAGCTTCGAACCTTCTTTGTCGAATTCAGCCCCCCAGGAAATAAGCTCGGCAATACGCTCCGGGCCTTCCTCGACCAGAGTCCTGACCGTAATCTCGTTACAGAGGCCGTCTCCTGCCTTGAGCGTATCTTCGAAATGAATGCCGACTTCGTCCTCATCGCTCATGACCGCAGCTATGCCGCCCTGCGCATATTCAGTATTGCTCTCTGTAGGCTTGTCCTTGGTAACGACAAGGACCTTGCCATAAGGCGCGAGTTCAATGGCAGCACGAAGACCTGCCACACCGCTTCCGATAATGAGGAAATCAACGATCTCCTGTCGCATACAGCAAGGATACAGGATGGGGTAGAGGAAATCAAGGCGGCATCAGGGCCGGGATGTTGCTAAAAAATGAATATATTTATTAGAATAGTAGACCAAATTTCAGGAGGCAGACAGTGAAAGCAGATATTCACCCGGATTATCAGGAAGTCAACGTGGTTTGCGCCTGTGGCGAAACCTTCACCACACGTTCAACCCGCAAGGACATTCGTCTCGACATCTGCTCCAAGTGTCATCCGTTCTTCACAGGCAAACAGAAGATCATGGACACTGAGGGAAGAGTCGAGAAGTTCAAGAAAAAATACGCCAAGAAGTAGTTAGGCTGAGGATCTATAGAAAACAGGAAGCCGTTATGGCTTCCTGTTTTTTTCTTGCGCACCTATGATCACACACCAGAAGATAAAAAGCGTAGGCGGACAGGCTGTTATTGAGGGAGTCATGATGCGCTCCCCCAAAAACTGGACTGTTGCCGTACGCGACCCGAAGGGCACGATCCATCTTCTTAAGGAAAAGCTGACTGAAACGCCCCGTTTCCTCAAGCTGCCGCTTGTCAGGGGGGTTGTTGCCCTGTTTCAGGCCTTGTCTCTGGGCATCAGGGCTATAGAGTTTTCTGCAGGCAAGGCCTATGAGGAAGAGGGCGAAGAGAGCCTGAGCAAGTTTTCGCTTGTGATGACCATGATCGTGGCATTCGGCCTCGGCATCGGTCTGTTCATCCTGCTCCCCCTGTACGCTACAAAACTTGTCGGCCTGGTCATTCAGAGCGTTGACACGAGCTCGTTTCTGTTTAATCTTGTTGACGGCATCATTCGCGTCCTCATCTTTCTCTGTTATGTGATCGGTATAGGCATGTGGAAGGAGATGGCGAGGATTTTTATGTATCATGGCGCAGAGCATAAGGTGATCCACGCCTATGAAAAGGGTCTCGAGCTTACGCTCGATAACGTTAAGCAGCATAGCCCTCTCCATCCCCGCTGCGGCACGAGCTTCCTCCTGATCGTTATGGTGGTCAGTATCCTTGTTTTTTCGTTTATCCCACAGAGCTGGCCCTTTGCATACAAGTTTCTTTCACGGCTTGTCTTCATACCGCTTATTGCAGGGTCGTCCTTTGAACTTCTGAAGCTTTCTGCAAAATGGGACCATCATCCGATGATGCACCTATTGATTACGCCAGGCCTCATGCTCCAGCGCCTTACAACGCGCGAGCCTGATGATGCGCAGCTTGAAGTCGCCTTGAGTGCGTTGATCGAGGTCCTGAAGCTGGAGGAAGCAGATGCTTGACGGCATCGTAAAAAATCCGTATGCATCGTTGCGCTTCATCCCTCGTCACTGCAACGTAATTGTAATTACGCCTCATTCCTCAGTTTTTGCGCGCCTTGCCTCCGAAGCTTTTTACGATGCCGCCTTTTATTGCGGAATCGCCAATGCTTGATAAACTCCTGGCGCTTGAGCACAAGTATGAGGAGCTGAACAATCTCCTCAGCGACCCTAAGGTGCTTTCAACGCCGAACGAATATCAGAAGTATTCCCGCGAACATGCAGAGCTCCTGCCTATTGTCGAAAAAATACGCGAGTATAAGAAACTTATCGTTGACATCGAGAGTACCGAAGAACTGTTGAGCGGAAATGATGCTGAGATGAAGGAACTGGCAAAGGCTGAACTTGAAGAGTTGAAGAAGAAGGCGCCTGTTTTTGAAGAGGAACTGAAGTTTATGCTTCTGCCAATTGATCCGCGTGATGCAAAAAGCGTTATTCTTGAGATACGTGCTGGAACCGGCGGCGACGAGGCTGCCTTGTTCGGCGCCAACCTCTTTAGGATGTACACCAAGTATGCGGAGTCAAAGAGATGGAAGGTTGAACTGATCAGCATGAACGCAACCGGCATAGGCGGCATAAAGGAAGTGGTTGCTGCCATCGAGGGGAAAGGCGCTTACAGCAGGCTGAAATACGAGAGCGGCGTACATAGGGTGCAGAGGGTCCCGAGCACTGAAGCCTCGGGCAGGATTCATACCTCGGCTGCAACGGTTGCCGTGCTCCCTGAAGCAGAGGAGGTTGATATCAGGATAGACCAGAAAGACCTCAGGATAGACACCTTCTGTTCCTCGGGCGCAGGCGGTCAGAGTGTTAATACGACATACTCTGCTGTCAGGATCGTGCATATCCCGACAGGTGTTGTTGTTCAGTGCCAGGACGAACGTTCCCAGACAAAGAACAGGGATAAGGCCATGAAAGTGTTGCGCTCAAGGCTTTATGATTTAGAGCTCGAAGAAAAAGATAAAGAGCGGGCTCAGGAGAGGAAGTCGCAGGTCGGCTCTGGCGACAGGTCTGAGAGGATCAGGACCTATAACTACCCGCAGAATCGTATCACAGACCACAGGACCGGGTTTACTCTGCATAAGCTCGAACAGATTCTCGAAGGCAACCTCGATGAGATGGTCGACAACCTTACCACACATTTCAACGCTGAACGCCTCAAAGACCTGTAATATTTCCTTTCTATAGAGGCAATAGAGGGCCGTAAGCCTCGCAACCCCTCCCTTTTTGCAATTCTTGAATACCTTACATATAATGACTATGCTTGCTTCAATCTTGTCATTCCGGCTTGTCCGGAATCCTGCTCCAAAGGCTGATTGATGATCGATAAACAGTTTTTCGTGTATGTTATGGCTAATGCCAGACCAACTCTTTATGTGGGTGTCACCAATAATCTTATCAGGAGAGTTCATGAGCATAAGAATAATCTCGACCCCCATTGTTTTACTGCGAAATATCATCTGCACAGGCTTGTGTATTATGAGCTTTGTGAAAATAGTTTTAGCGCAGTCGTCAGGGAAAAGCAGATAAAGAACATGACCAGACAGGATAAGATAAATCTCGTTCGAAGCAGGAATCCTGAGTTGAGAGATCTTTATGGCGATATTAGGGGAGGGATTCCGGATACCCAGACATCGGGCACAGGCAAGCCGGAATGACAGAAAAAAGGACACTGTATCCTATGCGACTGCTTGAGCTGTTAAGAAAATCAACTGAGTATCTCGAAGCTGTTGGTATTGACGATGCCCTGACTGAGGCGGAGATGCTTGTCTTTCACGCAGTTAAGATGGACAGACTCGATGCGTACGTTGACAATCCTGAAATAATGAACGCTGATTCTGCAAAGGTCAGGAGGCTGCTTCAGCGAAGAATAAAAGGCGAGCCTGTCCAATATATCATCGGCCATATCGAATTCTGCGGTCTGACGATCAGGGTCGGGAAAGGGGTGCTCATCCCCAGACCTGAGACAGAACTGCTGGTTGAAGAGGCGATAAAGGCAGTGAAGAATGATGAGTTGGCAGACAAAGGTTCAGAAAAAAACAGTTCACGTCTCACTCATCACGCATCACGGACGTTTCTCGACCTCTGCACTGGCAGCGGCTGTATTGCCCTGGCACTGGCCAGGGAGTTTCCTGACGCAGAGGTGCATGGGACTGATCTGTCAAAAGAGGCGCTTGCCTATGCAAAGAGAAATGCAAAGGCAAACAATATCAAAAATGCCCGTTTCAGTAAGGGTTCGCTCTTTGAGCCTGTGAAGGGAAAAAGGTTCGATATCATCACTGCCAATCCGCCGTATATCAGGCGAGATGAGATCGAAACCCTGCAGCCTGAAATTCGGGACTGGGAGCCTGATGCTGCACTTGACGGGGGCATGGACGGCATGGATTTTTACCGCGCCATTCTTTCTTCAGCCGGCGGTTATCTCAACCCCAACGGATTCATATTCCTTGAGTTCGGGTACGACCAGGCAGAAGGCGTGCAGAAGATAGCACGCGCAGAAGGATTCAGGGATATAGCGGTCATCAATGATTATGCAGGGATCGGAAGGATTTTGAAGGCAAAAAACTGACTTTTGTTGGGCTCAAAAATAACGTCCTACGTTTTGTCATTCCGGCTTGCTTGTGCCCGATGTTTGGGTATCCGGAATCTTTCTGGGGGAAAGGACTCCCGGCAAGCGGGAGTGACAGAATATGCGACATACATTATTTATGGATCAGGAATTACTCTCCACAATATGCAAAGCAGCCTTTATGCCATCAGCTCCGCTTGATATGATGCCTCCGGAGCATCCGCTGCCTTCCCCGACTATGTAAAGATTTTCAATGCCAGTGCAGGTACGCTCTTTTTCCCGTACGACCTGGATTGGAGCTGAAGTCTTGCTCTCAAGCCCCATGATAGTGCCTGTTTCGAATCCCTGTATTTTTCTGCTGAAATCCCTGAGCCCTTCCCTGATAGAGCTGCTTATCTCAGCAGGCAGAAGATCCCATAGCGCTGCCGGCTTTAATCCCAGAGGATAGCTTGACTCAACACTGGCTGTCGGCTCCTTCTGGTCAATAAAATTCTGTATGCTGCAGAACGGGGCTGCAAAACCATTCGAATATTGATGAAAACGCTCTTCAAGGGTTTGAATCCAGTCAAGGGCTTCTTCTGGCGCTGCTTTCCTGTTGATCAGTCTGTCAGGATGAACGCCGGCTACACATGCGGCATTCGCGAACTTCCCGTTTCTCTTATAACGGCTCATGCCGTTTACGATGTTTGTATTAGGATATGCAGTCGCAGGGACAACAGTGCCACCGGGACACATGCAAAAAGTATACACCTGGAGCCTGTTGTCCCCCGGGGACGTAAGGCGATATTCAGCAGCCTTTACTCCGGGCAGGCTTTCTCTGCCCCACTGTGCCTTGTTTATGATCTGCTGGGAATGTTCCACTCTGCTGCCAAGGGCAAAATTCTTTGTACGAAACTGGATGCCCCTTTTGATCAGCATCCGGTACGTCTCATACGCGGAATGGCCCGGTGCAATAATGAAATAATCAGCCTCCATCCCGCCTGAGGAAGTGATCGCCTCAATGACCTTGCCATTTTCGATCTTCAGATCTTCAAGGAGCGTCTCAAATACCATGCGTCCACCAATAGCGCTGAATGCATCTCTGAGATTTTTGACGATCAATCTGAGATTATCGCTGCCAAGATGAGGATGTGCCATATATCCAATTTCTTCCGGGGCTCCGGCGCTTATATAACTATCCAATATGAACTGTCGCTCACCTGATATATGCTTGGATCGTGACGTGAGCTTTCCGTCTGAAAATGTCCCTGCACCGCCTTCACCAAAGGCGTAATTGGCGATAGGGTTAAAAACACCGGTCTTCTCGAATTCCCTTATCCCTTCAGTCCTCTTATGGACATCTGTGCCCCTTTCAATAAGAGTGGTATCAAATCCTGCCTTCTGCAGAACAAACGCTGAAAAGAACCCTGCAGGACCGCTTCCGACAACAATAGCTTTCTTATTTCTCTTTTTGTGCGGGATATCCAGAGAAGGGAAGAGAAGGGGATTGCCCCCGGAGACTTCATCTGATAACACAACAACCCGGACGAGCCAGTGGATATTCGCTTTTTTCCTTGCATCAAGGCTTTTGTTCTCTATCTGATACGAGAATTCCCGAATGCCGAGCTGTTTTGCAATGCCTTGTTTCAGCGCGTCTTCATTATAATCAGTCGGCAGCTGTAATGTAATTTCCCGGTATCCCATGGCAGTATTTTACCTGCAAACGGCTTTAAAACAGAAATAGCGGTTTTGACCTGTGCGAACTGCAAAATCCAAACAAGGGTTCTGAGGATGGATATCTGTTGTCAGCTCGGCTGGCGAGTTATGCCCTTGAAGTAATATAGCCTATAATATAGACTAAATTCAGTCCATTTTGAGGGAGGTTAGTGCCATGAAGTTGAGCGAACAGGTAAAGCCGATCAGTTATATCAAAGCACATGCTTCAGAAATCATCAGGAATATCTCAAACAGTCGGAGCCCCGTTGTTATTACGCTGAACGGTGAGGCCCGTGCTGTTCTTCAGGATATCACCGAATATGAGAAGGACCGCGAAAGCATGGCCTTGCTTAAGATCCTCGCTATGGGCAGAAAGAACATTGAGGCTGGAAAATTCCGCCCGGCTGCTGTGGCCTTTCAAGCGATTCGGAAAAAGTCAGGCAGGAATCCAGCTTAATGAAATACTCTGTTTTTCTTGTTGAAGAGGCGGAGCGTGATCTTCGGGAAATATCCCGTTATGTTGCTCGCAATGACTCTCCAGAAAAGGCTGACAGGCTTCTTGTGAATATCGAAAAGACCGTAATGAAGCTCGATGCCTTACCGCTGAGAGGGCATATACCTCCGGAGCTTGAGCGGATCGGTGTGATGGAATACCGGGAGGTCTTCTTCAAGCCATATCGCATCATCTATCAGGTTGCTGAGCGGATTGTTCATGTCTATTGTGTGCTTGACGGCAGAAGGGACCTGCAAGACCTGCTTCAGGATCGCCTGCTGAGATAATGATCGTCTTCACGGCGGCTGTTTGAAACCGATTCCAACTATGGCCTAAATCATATATTCTTCCCCTTCTTTTCATTACACTATATGCATGGAAAAGATCGACCGGGCATACGTGCGGTACCTGCGCTATACAGTACAGTGGGGAATAGTCCTCTTCCTGTTCTATGCAGGTTATCGTTTCTTCATATTCACTGACCACTTCCTTGGCATGGGAGCACTGCCGGCCGGCGGCGAAGAAGAGGTGCTGAAGAACAGGTTCCCTTCAGTGGAAGGTTTTCTTCCGATCGGCGCGCTCATGGGCCTTAAGCTCTGGATTATGGAAGGCGTATTCGACCGCATCCATCCTGCAGGCCTTGTCATCTTTGTCTCAGCCATTGCCATGGCCCTTGTTCTGAAAAAAGGCTTCTGCGGATGGATATGTCCTGTGGGCGCTATATCTGAGAGCGTCTGGAAACTGGGGGAAAAGATCTTTGGCAGGAACTTCTCTGTTCCGCGCTATGCAGACTTTGGCCTGAGATCCGTAAAGTATCTGCTCATGGCATTTTTCATCTATGTCATTGTCCTGAAGATGCCGACTCCTGCGATCTTCCGCTTTCTCGAAAACGACTATTACAGGATCGCAGATGTGAAGATGCTCTTCTTTTTCACAGAGATGACAAAAACAACTGCAATCTCCCTGTCATTGCTTTTAATTCTTTCCCTGTTTTACAAGAACTTCTGGTGCAGATACCTCTGCCCGTACGGCGCGCTTCTCGGTCTGCTGAGCATGTTGAGCCCTCTTAAGATCAGGAGGAGTGAAAAGGCATGCATCCACTGCAGGAAGTGTACTGAAAACTGTCCTTCGCTCTTGCCTGTGGAATCGCTGTTGCAGGTGAGATCTCCGGAATGCACAGGATGCCTGACCTGCGTAAGTCATTGCCCGGCAAAGGGCGCGCTTGACATATCACTTCCCAAAAGAAAGGTCTTGCAGCCTCTTCTGTTTGGCTGCCTCATCATCGCCTTCTTTTTCGGGAGCATCACTATTGCCAAACTGACAGGCAGATGGGAATCCTCAGTCTCCTATCAGGACTATCAACGCATTCTCCCTCAGACCAAACATCTCGACCATCCGTAAGCATAAGCAGAGCCGCAGAGGGCAGACACTTAATTCTGAGCAACAGAAAAAGCGAGTTGCTGGTCTGCAGATTGTGCAAGTCTGATCTGTTTTTGCGCCTTCAAGACCCTGGTCGCATACCAGGAAGCTCCTCCCACATAACGGATAAGCGCCTGCCTGAGATCATTTGTTTCCAATAGATACGTTTCAAGAACATGGGCACCAGCCGCTATATTGCCCGATATCTTATAAAGATCAGCCTTCTCGTTTATGATGCCTTGCTCCTTCAGTTCTTTTACCCAGACGCCCGGCATTATCCCCATAAGGCCGATTGCTCCCTTGTCGCTTTCCGCGTGCGGGTTGAAGTTGGACTCCACAAGACAGATCGCAAGGATCAGGTCCCTGTTGCCGGTGACTGAAGCTGCATTATAGATCTTCGCTAATACCTGGTCCGGCACAGCAGAGTTCTCTGCCATCCAGTCCAGTATCCTCTTCTTTGCCGCATCATCACTGTTAGCATTGAAAGATGAAAAGAACTCAGTGTTTGGGCGCACTCCCTGCACTATTGCTCCAAATGCCAGCGTAAGAGTGATCATGGCCATAAGAACCAGGAACATGAGAGGAATCAGCGAGGGCCTTTTAGACTGTGTATCAACTGTCATTTCTTTTGACATGCATGCCTCCTTAATTCTTCCCTTAAAACAATTACAGAGGGCCGTAACGTTCTGAACGTTATATCCTTGTAAAAACCCTGTTTATTATTAAATTGGCTGCATTGAACATATAGGGAAAAGCGTGATGAGCCGGGTTGTTTTGGGAAGATTTATGTGGTTTGTTAGTGAATATATTAGACCACACAGACGGGGGTCTTGTCAACATTGCAATGCAAGAAAAATGGCCCGGGAGGCCGGTTTACAGATACGATATATTCTTAACGCAGGGAATTCTGTTTCTGCAGCTTAGTCTTCGCACCTGCAGGGATAATAGATCTTCAATGCTGTCTGGATCTTTTCGAGAGCTTCCTTTTGGGTATTCCCCCTCATATGAACGCCGGGGAGTTCTTTTGCCTCAGCAACCCATGTGTTGTCATCGTCCTGATAAATGATAAATTCTCTCATGCCTGAAATATACCATATTTCGGTTATGCCAAAAAACTCCTTTTGTATTACAATAACGAAAAAGAGAATCAGTGCTGCGTTCATTACCTGGTGTCATTCCCGCTTGTCGGGAATCCTTTCGAAGAAAGACTCCGGTCAAGCCGGAGTGACAAAGAGCGGCGGCGCGCTTATAAACATCTTAGTTGAGTTGAGGAGGTTTATCTGGACAAACTCGTCATTAGAGGCGGCAACAGGCTAAAGGGTAGTGTTACGATCAGCGGATCGAAAAACGCTGTGCTTCCGATCATGGCTGCAACCCTCCTTGCACCCGGTGAACATATTATCAGGAATGTACCCCATCTCAGGGATGTCTCGACCATGGGAAGGTTGATCGCCAACCTGGGCGCAGGCTTTCACCTCGAAAAGAACAAGGCTATCCTTGACTGCACAGTAATAAAGAACTTTGAGGCACCGTATGACCTGGTCAGCACTATGCGTGCATCTGTGCTTGTGTTAGGCCCGCTTGTTGCCCGGCTCGGCAAGGCAAAGGTATCTCTTCCCGGCGGATGTGCGATCGGCGCACGCCCCATAAACCTGCACCTGATGGGCCTTGAGAAGATGGGTGCAACCATCATTCTTGATTCAGGTTATGTGATTGCAAAGGCAAAGAAGCTGAAAGGCGCGCATATTTATTTTGACATGCCAACCGTTACCGGCACGGAGAATCTGATGATGGCTGCAACGCTCGCAGAGGGAAGGACGTTTTTAGAGAACGCAGCACGCGAGCCTGAGGTGATTGACCTTGCAGATGCTCTCATTTCGATGGGAGCGAAGATAAAAGGTGCGGGAGAGAGTGTCATAGAGATCGAAGGGGTCAGGAAGTTGAAACCGCTCAGGCATACGGTCATACCGGACAGGATAGAGACAGGAACCTTTATGGCAATAGCAGGTGTGACCAACGCTGATATAACGATCAGGAACTGCAGGCCTGACCATCTCGATGCGGTGATCAACAAACTGAGGGATACGGGGATTGTCTTTAAGCCTGTGCGCAATGGGATCAGGGCGATCGGGCCGCAAAGGTTGAAGGCAGTGAGCACAACAACTATGCCCTATCCGGGATTCCCGACTGACATGCAGGCCCAGCTTATGGCGATGATGTGTGTTGCCGAAGGCACCAGTGTGATATCCGAGAAGATATTTGAGAACCGGTTCATGCATGTTGCAGAACTCAAGAGGATGGGTGCAGATATCTCGACCGAAGGCGGCACCGCAACGATCAAAGGCGTAATGAAGATCAAAGGCGCTCCGCTCATGGCAACTGATTTAAGGGCAAGTGCATCGCTTATTGTGGCTGCCCTTGCTGCAGAGGGCGAGACAACAATAAACAGGATATATCACCTCGACAGGGGTTACGAGAAGATCGAAGAGAAGTTAATAAAAATCGGGGCTGACATTACCAGGGAAAAGGAATAACCATCTTTACCGAGATCCAATGAATAATGCAGTCGCCGACGAACAGATGGTTATCTGTTCCGACAGGGGAGAGGGCAAGGCTTGCCAGATCAGCAAGACCCCGTGCTTGGTGAGTGTATCTATGCCACTATCCTTGACACCCCCTTTTGTTAACCTTTTGTGAGTCAAATTGAATCCGAAAACGAGGTCGCACTGCAGAGACAATTTAGTTTCTTTCTATAATTATAATTTGACGTTGACAGCCATCGTTTCTCTTGGTCAGAATAGCACCACCATGAAGGTATCCGGCATACTGATATTGATCGCGATGAGTCTTGCGGTATTTTCGCCACTCACGGTGAGCATGTCATTCACTCCTGAATCTGGCATCAACTATATCATCACCCTTGATGTCTGCCATGCCACTGATGGTGTTGGATCAGCAAATTCTGATCTGCCCGCATTTTTCGAAAACGTCTTTAGTTTGGTTCACCTGGAATCTCTGCAATGTGTTGAGCCCCGAAATTTGTTGGTTTTATCCTTCGATGTACCCTTTCAGAAAGATCGTCCTCCTCAGTCCTAATCTTCTGTTCTGATCAGCAACCTTATCCGAATTATCATAAGTACGTCTAATAGCAAGCACATGCTTTATTAGCGACGTTCACTCCTTATGAACTCGGTTCTGATAGGGAATTTGCTGATTTACTGCGAACAGTAATCGCTGAAACAAAGCCATTTTTCGTTAAAAAACAGGGGGATTTAATGATATATATTATTTTGTTGGGTTTCTTCTTATCGTTGTCCATCAGCACCGCATCAGGTGAGGACGCCCTGAAGGCAAAAGAACTTGAAGAAATAACCGTAACAGCAACGAGGACAGAAAGAACTACAAAGGAAATTCCTGCCGCGATCGATACGGTATCAAAAGAGGACATAAAGAACACGCGGATGTTCAATCTCAAAGAGGCTCTTACCGGCATCTCCGGCGTCCAGTCTGAGTCGAAGAACGGCGGATATGACTCGCGGCTGATCATACGAGGCGCCGGACTTAAGGCCAGATACGGCGTCAGGGAGATCATGATCCTGCTTGATGGTGTCCCTATAACAGACCCGGATGGCATGTCACGTCTCGACTTTGTTGACTCACAGCTTGTCGAAAGCATCGACATCGTAAAAGGCCCAAACTCGACTCTCTACGGGGCCAATGCCGCAGGCGGGGTGATCAACATCATCACGAGAAATCCCTTTGAACAAAGGAAAAGCCTGACGCTGGGATACGGAAGTGACAATACCCAGATGTATAACCTCAACTACGGAACAAGCATCAACAACACCTATTTCAACGTTTCCGGGAGCCGGCGGTCTACAGATTCGTGGAGGGAATGGAATAAATTCAGCACCAACCAGGCGAGTCTCAAAGTCGGACACCTTTTCACTGATAACAGCTCTGTCGAGGCTTCTGTCAGTTATACAGAGGCAGACCTTCAGCTTCCCGGCGCGCTGAAAAAGGCGCAGTTCGAGAGTAACATTCATCAGCTCACCTTAGAACAATGGAGACATTCAGGAAGATACAGCAAAATCTTTTCTGCGAATATCAAGATGGAAAAAGAGATCGGCAATTTTACCCTGAAACCACTCGTCTATTTCCAGACCTGGAACCATTATCATCCGGTAACAGGCCTTATCAATGACGGGGGCTCTGATGTGTACGGTGCGGATCTGCAGGTCGACATGAAGCACCAGATAGCGGGTATAGAAGGGACCCTTACCACAGGCCTGACCGCACAGGTTGATAAGGGGGAAGGCGAGAAGTATACGTACAGGGATTATGTCAAAGTGCCGGGACCATCGGGACGGATAAAAAATACTCTTTCAGATAAAAAGGGCGATCTGGCAGAGACCAGTGATGATATGACCACGAAATGGGGCATATTTGTTCAGGAGTCTCTGAGACCGTCAAAAAAGTGGATTGTCGATCTGGGAGTGCGCTATGACCAGGTTGCCTTTGATATAGACACCCAGAACTACATTGATTACGACTACAGTAAGGGTAAATATATTAACAACGTTGAAACCATGAAAAGGGAGAAGACCTACGAGGCTGTCAGCCCGAGGATCGGGGTTGTGTACAGTCTCAACGAGATTGTGAACCTCTACGGGAATATATCAACAGGATTCCAGACCCCTCAGAGTTCAGAGTTGAGCACCAATCCTGACCTTAAACCACTGACAGTATACAACTATGAAACAGGCCTTAAGGCAAGATTTGAAGGCGGCCACAGCATTGATCTCTCGGTCTTCTACATGAAGGTGAAGGACGAGATTGTCCAGACCGTGGTCGGAGGAGAATCTACCTACAGCAATGCAGGAGAATCCGAGAAAAGGGGGGTCGAACTTACCGGGAAGTTCCAGATCATTAAAGGCCTGTTTGCGGGATGTACTTATACGTACAGCGATTTCAAATTCAAGGAGTTCACGGAGTGGATCAAGGGTGTGCCCTATATCAGGGACGGAAACAGCTTTCCCTACATCCCCAAACACCAGTACAGCCTGTTTCTTTTTTACAAACACCCCTCAGGCCTCAAGTTCAAGGTGGATACAAACACCTGGGGTGAATACTACATGGATAACGCGAACACGGAAAAGTACAAAGGATACCAGTTTCTGACAAATGCGCTGATCGGATACGAAAAGAAAAATCTGGATATCACGCTCGATGCCTATAACATTTTTGATAAACGGTACGCGATGGAAGTAACAAAAGACACCACCAGCACCAAATACCGGCCCGGCGCTCCCTTCAGCATGATGGCGCGGGTTACTTTCCGCTTTTAGGAGTAGGCAGATGATGCGCTTTATCACAATAGTAATTGTACTTTTTCTGGCGGTTGAGGCGTATTCTTTGCCGTCTCAGGCAAAATTCGGAGAGGCCATGTTCCTCTCCGAAAATCCTCCCGCCGGACATTCGGGCGGCCTTAAAGAGCACAAGGGAGGCCAGAGAGGCGGAGGTGGCGATCACTCAGAGCACAGGGCAACTCCTGTAAAGACAGTTTATCTCAATATTCATGACCTCTCTGATAGCGCAAAGGCTTATGTTCTGAGGCCTGACGGCTCAATTGGCGAAGGCAGGTTGAGCCATGCTGAGGGAGCATGGAGCGTTACATTCGACACAAAGCCTATGGACGGCTCAATGGACGGCATCTTTAATGTCTATGTAGTGGACAAGCAGGCTTTAGATAGAACGCTCCTCATCAGGGTCGCAAAGATGAATGCAATAAATCACAGCTGCGGATGGGGGCATAAACATAAGTTCGACAAAGAAAGGCAGAGGCCAAAGCATCTCGATGCAATTCCGCTTGAGATAATAGGTCATGACCAGTGGAACAGCTACTTTCATACGCAAACAATGTCGGGCGATAATTTTGTTTTTTCTGTCTTGCATGACGGAAGGCCTGTAAAGGCTGCCGTAAGGGTGCGGACTCAGAGCGGATGGATGAAGATGCTCAAGACTGATGACGACGGCAAGGGCTCATTGCAGCTTATAAGGGATTATTATCCTGACAAGTGGAATGACTTCACTGCGAGAAAGAGAAGCGGTTTCGTGATCACAGCAGAGTATGAGGCCGATGAAGAAGGCGTTTATGAAGGCAAGCGCTATGACAGGATCAAACTGATCACAACCCTTCCTTGGAAATACCAACCGCAGCGCAGTGAATATACATCTTACGCATATGGTCTGGGAATAACAGCAGCCTTTGCCATTGCAGGAGGGCTTGCGGTTTATATTTACCGTGAGAGGCGCAAAAGGCCTTACAGAGAGGTTGAGTTTAATGAGAAAAATTAGGGAGCTTGTCTATAGCGCAGACATAAACCGTTTCCGACTTTACTCCCAAGTTGTCGCTTTCGGACTGCTTATGTACGGCGGCTATCTGGCAATTGACTTGGGCGCAAACCTTCCGACCTTTGCCTGTGCTTTTGTAGGAGACGGCAGGGGAGGGACATGTTATCTCTATCCGCTTCAGCATCAACTGAATATGCCGCTTGCACAGTTTATTGGCGGAAGGGGTGTCGCCTTCCTGACAGGGCTTATAACATTTGTGCTTTTTTTCATGCTTTTTAACAAGGCATGGTGCGGGTTTGCGTGTCCTCTTGGCACAATACAGGACTGGACAACAAAGCTCAGGAGCAGGCTCGGAATCAGATATAGCGCTTATTCTGAGAGGACATTTCATGGGCTGATAAAAATAAAGTATGTGCTGCTTGTGCTGCTGATACTTCTTTCTCTCGGAATGAGCAATGCCGTCCCGGGCATTGGAAAACTCTCCGAGGACTTTATGACCCCTTACTGCATGATATGTCCGGGAAGGACGGTGCTTCCACTTTTTAATGGAGATATAAAACAGCTCGTTGTGGATTTCAGCTCTAAGACAAAACTGACGCTTACAGCCCTCGGTATGGCAGTTACAGGGACTTTTTTTGTGGGGGCCTTTGCAAAGAAAAGGTTTTTCTGTCTCTTCTGTCCTATGAGCGCTTTGCAATATATCTTTTCAAAAGCGGGACTTCTAAGGCTTATCAAAGACGGCTCCAAATGCACGAAGTGCGGGAATTGCTCCCGCGTGTGCGATATGGGCATCAGAGAGATAGCGGATGATGTGGTGAGCAAGAACATACTGCAGGATGACTGTATGATGTGTTTTAAGTGCGTGGCGGCATGTCCTGAAGAGAAATGCCTTGATGTACGTTTCTTGGGATTGCCTGTATTTAGCTCTACTGAGCAGGGCTTTTTCAAAAGGATGGAGGGAAAAGTTAAAGATGAAAATTGAAAGAGTTGAAAGAATAAAAAAGACAACTGCGGTTCACCTTGCAATGGAGGCAAAGGAGGCACTAAAAAAGATAACAGAGGATTTCCCCGATAATCCTGATACAATGGGATACTTTTATTCACTGCTCCATAAGTTTTATATACAAGGGGAGATGCCGAACGACTGTTCTGAAGTAATAGGAACAATGTGCATTCAGGTTCCCGAAGAGCTTATTTATGCGTCAGGAGCAAGACCGGTAAGAATATGCAGCGGCTCATACGTATACGACCAGACAGGGGCGGAATTCATGCATGCCAAGTCATGCTCTCTGGTTAAGGCAACACTGGGAATGTTGAATATCAAAAATATGCCTTTTAAAGATTCGCTGAGCGCCATAGTAGTTGCTACAACCTGCGATCAGAAGAAGAAGGCGGCTTCTATGCTGGAGGATATTGGTTATAAGACTTATGTCCTTGAAATGCCTTCAATAAAAGATTCGGAGGAAGCGCGTGTTTACTGGCAGAGTTCAGTGAAAAATTTTGCAGCTGCACTGGAGGATATGTCCGGAAACAGAATTACCAAAAAAGGATTGAGCGAAGCGGTGATGAAGGCTAACAGGGCAAGGGCAGAATTCAGGAGATTCAATAATCTCAGAAAGGGTGCGCATAATCTCATATACGGAAAAGACGCATTTGTTGTAGCCAATGGCTATTTCTTTGACAAAATAGAGCACTGGACAGATGCGCTTGCAAAACTCAACGCTGAACTTGAACAACGAGAAGCTAAAGGGGTATGCGTTGCTAATAAACATGCGCCGAGGATTCTCTTTACCGGCTCTCCTGCGATATTTCCAAATCTCAAGCTTCCTCTGCTAATAGAGCAGTCGGGGGGCGTTATTGTCGCCGATGAGATGTGCTCGTCTTCGAGGCTTCTGTACGACCCAATATCCTTTGACGAAGGGAATCTCTATGACATGATCCCTGCCGTTGCGGACAGGTATTTGAAGCCGTGCACCTGCCCATGCTTTGTAAAGAACGATGACAGGAAACGAAAATTGAAAGAGATGGCAAAGGAATTCGGCGTTGACGGCGTTGTGTATCAGGCGTTCTCAGGATGCAACCCCTACGAGATGGAGCATAAGGCGATAGCAAAAATGCTTGAGACAGAAGGCGTCCCGATGCTTTATATTGAAACTGATTACAGCCCAGAAGACACAGGGCAGCTTTCTACAAGGGTTGAGGCATTCATGGAGTCTATTAAAAACAGGAAGAGAAGCAAATTGCAAAGAGGTATTTCGTAAGAGGGACAAACCCCCCCTTATGCCTCAAAGGAGATCATGAGCGTAAAATATTTTGCCGGCATAGACATCGGTTCTACCGCAATAAAGATAGTCCTGATAGATGAAGCTGGGAATATCGTTGCACACCAGACATCCCCGACTGGCAGCCAGTTCCATAAGAACACGCTGGACAGTTTTCATGCGCTGCTTGAGAGGACAGGGACAAATAAAAATAATGTAGCCTATATCACAGCCACAGGCTACGGCAGGAAACTCTTTAAAGAGGCAGACGAGTTTGTAAGCGAAATAACGGCAAATGCCGCAGGCGCCAGAATCATCGGGAAAGATTGCGGAACGGTGCGGACGATAATCAATATCGGAGGACAGGACTCAAAAGCCATAATGCTCGATGATGACGGGCATGTCAGGAACTTTGCAATGAACGACAAGTGCGCCGCAGGCACAGGCAGATTTCTTGAAATGACAGCGCGAAATCTTGGAGTAAAGGTAGACGAACTGGGAGACTTGCATCTGAATGCAAAGGGAGTTCCGCTTACTATTAACAGCACCTGCACTGTTTTTGCCGAGTCGGAGATAATCAGCCTGCTCGCAAGCGGACATGAGCGTGAAGAGATTATTGCCGGTGTTCAATACTCAATTGCAAAGAGGATCGTGCGCCTTGCAAAAAGAATAGGCATCGAGGACATGGTTTTTTTTGACGGAGGCCCTGCAATGAACAAAGGGCTTGTCGCGGCAATGGAAGATGAACTGCTGAGAAATGTTATTGTGCCTGAAATCCCCCAGATTACCACAGCAATCGGAGCGGCCTTGATAGCAAAAGAGGCTTTTCTTGCAGAAGGAGGAAAGGTTCATGCATGATGCAGCAGGTCTCTTTATGCTTGGGCTTGTTTACGGCACGACTGTATGCAGCTTCACATGCCTTCCCTATTTAGGCCCCTATCTCTTGAGCACGGGGAAGGGATTTGGAGACGGAGTCAGGTCATCGCTTATGTTTCTTGCAGGGAAAATAACCTGCTATGCTGTCATCGGAGGACTTTCCGCATATCTCGGGAATGTCTTGATGCTTGACAAAAGCATGTCTGCAAAATGGATTTTGGGTATAGCCATTATTGCCTTCGGCCTTTCCATTCCTTTTGTGAGCAGGGGCGCGTGTTGTAATAAAAGGCAGGTTATGGGCAAAAACATTTCTCTGTTTTTACTAGGTATATCCACGAGCCTTATACCATGTCCTCCGCTTGTTGCAATGTTTCTACTCGCTGCAAAGAACGGCTCTTTAATTTCGGGAATCTCTTATGGTCTGGTTTATGGATTGGGATTAACCCTTTCTCCTCTCATTGTTGCAGGTGGAGGACTGGCGGTAATGTCGAAATATATTGGAATCGAGGCAAAGGGTTTTGTGCCTTATATGAAGGCCATCTCTATTGTCATGATAGTTATCATGGGTGTAAAAATACTTATTTAGGAGGTTTATATAACATGGAGTGGCTTAAAGAGGCCGTTGATTACGGCATTATCGGACTGCTTATCATGATGAGTTTCATAGCCGTTGGGATTGCGGTCGAACGGTTACTCACGTACAAGAACATCAGGACAGATGAATTTATTGACAAGCAATCTCTTGAACTTGTAATCACAGACAGGCTTCATATCATCGCAACGATCGGCAGCAACGCCCCTTATATCGGTCTGCTCGGCACAGTACTTGGGATAATGCTCACCTTCTATACCATGGGCAGGGAAGGGTTCATGGATACGAGCAAGATCATGGTGGGCCTCGCGCTGGCGCTCAAGGCAACAGCCATAGGCCTGCTTGTGGCGATTCCATCAATAGTTCTTTATAACCTTCTACTGAGAAAGGCAAAGGTCATTATCACAAAGTGGGAGATAGCAGATGGAAGAAAAAGAGTTTAATTATATGAATGTCATTCCTCTTGTAGATGTGATGCTCGTACTGCTCACAATAGTGCTCACGACCTCGACCTTTATCGCTGCAGGCGTGATACCTGTGGAGCTTCCGAGGGCATCCAAGAACCAGGCAGAGATACTGAAGACGCAGACAATAGAGATAAACAGGGAGGGACAGGTATATCTGAACGCACAGCCTGTATCTATTGACGGGTTAAGGGAATCCATGCAGGCCCTCGGAAGGGAGATTCCAATACTGATCCGAGCCGACAGGATCCTTGCACTCCAGATCTTTGTGGACGTGATCGATGTTGTGAAGAACCTCGGGTTCAAAAAAGTGAGCCTGCAGACAGAGGGAAAGAGATGAACTATCAACAAAGAGGTTTTAGTTTTTCTTTGGTTATCCATATGTCCGTTTTATTTGTCATTATGTTCATAAACAGTTCAATGCTTCGTCTCAGCAAGCCAGTGGTGATCGACTTTAGTATCGAAAACTCATCAGTGAAAGGCGACCCAACAACATCGGCTGTGCCAAAAAGCAAAAATATCAAGGTCCGGGAAGCTGAACCGTTGACGCCAAAGCCTGTTGTTGCAAAGCAGGCACCAGTGCCCCAGCAGATTACGGCAATCAGCGAAACAGTGGCTGAAAACCAGGCGCCTGCAGCTGCTTCAAAGTCCTTCGCAAGCGTTCAGCCTGCATCCGGTAGTTCATCGTCCACGGCAAACGTCGAAAAAGCAGAGGGTAAGGCCTCTGCTTTCCATGGACAGGGCAACCCTGTTGAGGGAACAAAACAGAACTATCTCAAAGAGCATTTTGCATATATCAGAAACATTGTCCAGCAGAAGCTGAGTTATCCGAAGATAGCGAGAAGGATGGGGTGGGAGGGAAAGGTGCTTATCTCATTTATTGTCTGTCCTGACGGACACGCCAAGGGCATTACGATCAGGGAAAGTTCAGGCATCGAGATGCTCGACAATAATGCGGTCCTAGCTGTCCAGCAGGCATCGCCCTTCCCCAAGCCACCGATAGAGGCCCAGTTGATCATACCGATTAACTACAGCCTGAACTGATAAGTCATAAATATACTCACTCCCCGGACCTCGCCCTACGTGCTGTTATTCCCTAAAAGATCCTGGATGCGTGCGGCCTGACTTGCAGATGCCGTGCCCTGTCGGCCACAGGAACTCGTGTCAATAAGGCAAATCAAATATTTTCGAAGTTTTTATAGGAGTCCATGACATAGTCAGGGACGATCTTGAGGGCTTGGGTTGCGTCGCGAAGCCTCTTGCAGAGGGTCATGATGATCGACCGGTAGATCTTGTTGGCCAGTTCCTTGTCATGGGCCAGAACCTGTTCGAACTTGTCTGATGCAAGCCTGATCAGAGCGGTATCCGTGGCTGCGACAATAGTGGCAGAGCGCGGCCCCTTGTCGATAAAAGCGATCTCTCCGAGCGGTTCCCCTGCTTCAACAGTTTCCAGATGGGCGCCGCCTTTCATTATTCTGACACTGCCTGATTTTACGATATAGATGGCGTCGCAGGGCGCTCCTTCCTGCATGATCTCCTCTCCCTCACTGAAAGATACATTCTCGGTAAGGATAGTGATCTTGATCAGTTCGCCGGTAGAAAGGTCTTTCAGAAAGGAGATGTTTCTCAGAAGATCCATGTTTTCCATAACGTCACCTCATGATGTATAAAGTGAATCTGGAGTAATTATAGTAAGGAAATACTTGGTGCCGAAGAGGGGACTCGAACCCCTACAGCGTTTCCACCACCAGAACCTGAATCTGGCGCGTCTGCCAATTCCGCCACTTCGGCACGAAGATTACTATATTAAGCTCAGAGATGAATCTTGTCAACTTGAGGAAAACTTATCTCCTGATCCTGAGAATGCCTTCCATCTGGGTGATCTTATGCATGAGCGATTTGAGCTGAGCGAGGTCCTTTACCTCAATGACAAGGGTTATATGACCTTTCTTGTCCTGGGTTGACGATGCTTCAAGATGAACGATATTGATATTGAGCGACGAGATGAGGGCGCTGAGATTAGCGAGAATGCCGGGCTTGTCAACAGTTTCGACATAAAGGCGGGTGTTTGCCGAAATTTGTGAAGACGGCTGCCACTCAACATCTACGAGCCGTGCATTCTCAATTGCAAGTCTTTCAAGGTTCAGACAGTCCTTTCGGTGGATCGTAACACCTTTGCCGATCGTGACAAAACCGACAAGACTGTCGCCTGGAACAGGGAAGCAGCATTTGCCCGTATGGTAGAGGATATCGTCAATGCCTTTGATGCTGATGCCTTTATGTTCCTTTGCCGGCCGATGGATTTTTACCGCCTCTTCTTCGGCAACCTCTTTTTCCGGCCTAAGCCGGTTGATTACCTGGTGCGGGGTTATCTTGCCGAAGCCGACAGCTACGAAGAGCTCTTCGAGATTGCCCACGCCGAGTGCCTTGGCTACATCCAGTATCTCGTCTGATTTCATCAGCGCATGGCTCATGCCATGCTTCCTGAAGTCATTTTCGAGAAGCTTGATGCCGAGTTCAACGCTCTGTGTGCGTTCTTCTGCCTTGATCCACTGCTTTATTCGTGCCTTTGCCCTCTGAGTGACCACGAACTTGAGCCAGTCCCTGCTTGGCCCATGTGTCGGCGAGGTGATGATCTCGACGGTATCTCCGTTTCTCATTTTGTATTTCAGAGGGACGATCTTGCTGTTGATCCTTGCACCGACGCATTTGTGGCCAATCTGTGTATGGATGCTGTAGGCAAGGTCAACTGGTGTTGAGCCGAGAGGCATCTCTTTCACCTCGCCCTTGGGAGTGAAAACGTAGACCACTTCAGGCACGACCTCTCCCTTGAGAGCTTCGAGAAAATCGACCGCATTCGGTTCATCTTTCTGTGCCTGCACCAACTCCCTGAGCCAGGTAATATACTTGTTGTTGTTCTCGTCAATGGTTCCCTTTTCCTTATATTTCCAGTGAGAGGCAATGCCCTGTTCAGCCACCCTGTTCATCTCACCTGTTCGTATCTGAAACTCTACCCGCTCTCCTTTAGGGGCTATGACGGTAGTATGAAGGGACTGGTACATGTTTGACTTGGGCACGCCGATGTAGTCCTTGAATTTTCCGGGAATAGGTGTCCAGAGAGAGTGAATAATGCCGAGGATTGCGTAGCAATTGGCATTGGTGTCTGTAATGATCCTGACGCCGATGACATCATGGACCTCCTCAAAGGTGATCCTCTGCTTCTGCATCTTCTGGTATATGCCGTAAAAGTGCTTTACCCTTCCTTTGACCTTGCCTGGAAGGTTCTCTTCTTTGAGCTGCTGCTCGATGAGGTCAACAACTTCTTTTATGTACCCTTCCTGTTCTTCCCTGCGCTTTGCGACTTTTTTGACCAGATCTTCATACAGCTGGGGCATGAGATATTTAAAGCTCAGGTCTTCAAGCTCTGTTTTAAGCCATCCGATACCAAGCCTGTTCGCTATTGGCGCGTAGATCTCGAGCGTCTCAGCTGCGATACGCTGCTGTTTTGGCTCGGGCAGAAACTGCAACGTTCGCATATTATGAAGCCTGTCAGCGAACTTGATGAGCATGACGCGGATATCTTCTGACATGGCAAGGAGCATCTTTCTGAAGTTTTCAGCCTGAACCTCCTGCTTTGTCCTGAACTCAACCTTTGCAAGCTTTGTAAGACCTTTTACGATAAAGGCTATTTCTTTTCCGAAGATGATCCTGATGTCTTCCATCGTAACTTCAGCGTCTTCAACCGTATCATGGAGCAGGCCGGATGCGATCGAAAGCGTGTCCATCTTCATGTCAGCAAGGATATAGGCAACGGCAAGTGGATGATTTATATACGGTGACCCTTCACTTCTTTTTTGACTGCAATGGGCCTCTCGCGAAAAATGATATGCCCGCTGAACAGAATTAAAATCAGCATCCTGGCTGTAGGAGCGGACCTTGTTGATGAGCCCGGTTAGGGATAGTGTCTCAGACATAGTTTATTATACTGCGCTGGGCTTGTAAAAAGTCAGCATGCTGCGTTGCGCTTCAAAATTCCATTCGATTTGCTCAGGGCAGGCTCTTCGTCTGTCATGGTGAGCTTGTCGAACCATGTGCACCTTATGGCAGGACCTTGCTGCAGATACTTCTCTCCAAGCTTGTTCTTCGGCTTGCGGGGAATGCGAATTTCAGCAACGTTCGGCCAAGCTGCCCGGGATCCGATGAAATACTTTTCAGTCTATCTTTCGGCAGCAATAAGACGTTATAACGCATTCACGACATTTTGGAGATCGAGCGGTGCATATCTTGCGGCCATGGGAAACCATATTTACGTGCAAAGAGAAGCGTAAGGCTGGCGGGGTCAGGTCCTGTAAATGATCTACGGCGTTATCGGAGGCATAGCTGTTGTTGCGCTCGTTACCGTTCCAGCCTAATCTCCCCGCGATTCTCCAACAGTGGGAGTCCACCGGGAAGACCTGCCGGTCGAGGGAATAAAGCATTACACAGCGGGCAGCTTTTTTCCCAATGCCAGGGAGCGCGGTGAGGAAGCTCTCACATTCCTCGTCTGACATCTTTTTGAGCGGGGCCAAAGTAGGCCTGCCGAAACTCTCTATCAGGCATTTTACGATTTTTTTCGCTGCTGCTGCTTTTTGATTTTGCAGACCGCCCCAAGCTACAGCCTTGCTGATCTTCTTAACCGGCGCAGCAGCCAGCAGCTCATATTTCGGAAAGTTTCGTTTCAGGGACTTGAAGGCTTCAAGATAAACCTTCTCGCTTCTCTTCACGCTGCACAGGATAAAGAAAAGTTCGTCCAGTGGGTTCTTTCTATTGTGGTGGGCGAAGTCCTTATATTCTTTCTTAAGTTCGCGAGCCACCTTTTCTATTTTTGAAATATAGTGCATGGTCATAGCGGATAGATAATTATAGTCTGTTTATAAACTTAAACGCTATGTACTACAATAGGTTACGCTGGATTTCACAAAAAATCAAAACAGTGTAACCGAGGAGAGAATGAAGAAAGTATTGAATGATTTGAAGCTGAAATTCGAAGCGGCGCTTTGGGCCT
>CAMTUV010000004.1:0-16024 GCA_947085015.1 uncultured Nitrospirota bacterium | reverse complement strand
TTACTTTCGTCGGCTTGGCTATATCGGACTTCTCCATGTTTACGGGTCTTTATAACTTACGAACCGCCGTATGCCGAACGGCACGTACTGTGGTGTGAGAGGACGACAGGTGAATTAATCACCTGCCTCCTACTCTATTTCGTTTACAACCGGCATGTTTTCTATTCCTACGATAACCTGAAATACTGCTGAAAATTGGTATAATCACCTCATGGACGTTAATCGTTTTCGGCTATCTGATCCAGTCAGCCAACATAAGAAGATCTGATGTACTGCGAGGCATTCAATCTCAGGGAAAAGCCTTTTTCCCTTGCTGCTGATCCCAGGTACCTCTATATGAGTCAGCAGCACTGGGAGGCAATGGCGCATCTTATGTACGGCGTTGAAGACGATTGGGGCTTTGTCCTTATTACCGGCGAGATCGGCACCGGCAAAACCACCCTCTGCCGCCTGCTTCTCGATCAAATGCCTTCTGACGTCGAGTTTGCCTTTCTCATGAACCCCATGCTGACAGTGCAGGAGCTGCTTGCCTCGATCTGTGACGAGTTCCGCATAAAGCATCCACCAGCAGAGGCAGGCACCAGGGAGCTCTTTGATCTGATCAGCGCTCATCTGCTTGATATTTACGCGCGTGCGCACAAAGCCCTTCTTATTATTGATGAGGCGCAGTATCTGTCTCCTGACGTGATAGACCAGCTGCGGCTCCTGACCAACCTCGAGACCGCGGATGGCAAGCTCCTCAGGATCATCCTTATAGGTCAGCCTGAACTGCGGGACAAACTGGCGCAGCCTGAGCTTGAACAGATGTCTCAGCGCATTACGGCACGTTATCATTTAGGTCCGCTTTCAAGAAAGGATGTGTCTGCCTATGTCAGCCACAGGATGACGCTGGCAGGTGCGCAGGAACAGCTCTTTACCACCTCTGCGGCAAGAGCGCTCTTCCGCTTGAGTCGTGGTGTTCCTCGGCTGATCAATGTTATATGCGATAGGGCGCTTCTCGGCGCATGTTTGAAGAACGAAAAATCCGTAACACGGGCTACTCTGGTTAAGGCTGCTGGTGAGATATTTCGCAAGACAGAGTTCAGCAGGGTTCCACGGAGCCTTTACAATATTCGCTGGGCAGCTGCAGGCCTTGCCCTTGGGCTGCTTGTTTCTCTTCTGTTCCTGAAGGGCCGGGATCTGCCTGCTGCCAAGGCTGATCTTATGCCTCAATCCGCGGTGTCGAATGTACCTGCAGTTGAAGTGACGAGGACTAAAGATGCCTCTGCAGTTCCATGGTGGCCGAAGGGGAAAAAAGCTGAGTCCAGTGTTAGCGACGCTTCATACAGGGCTCTGGTCGAGAGTAAAGGGTATTCTTATTTTTCCACAGGTTCCATGGCAGCAAGCATGTTCTGTTCTGACATCGAACTTCTGCACCTGCGCTGCGCAGATAAGAGGGAGCCTGGCCTTGATCTGCGGGCAGTGCCTGTTCCTGCCCTGCTGGCCCTTTCTGATGCTAAAGAAAACAACTTATCTGTGGCTTTACTGGCGCTTCAGGCTGATAAGGCAAAGCTCAGGATCAACAATAATGATATTGAAGTCCCTGCAGCAGAGTTGAGATCGCTCTGGACAGGAGATTACACAATATTGGAGCAGATGCCCAAATCAGATATTCAGGAAAAGAAGGCCGGCTCAAAGAAGGTTGTCATCCGCAGGAAAGGGCAATAGGCATGTCATTTATTTTTGACCAGCTCAAGAAATCAGGCAAACAGCGCGCACTGGTAATGGCCATACGCAGACAGACTGAGAAGCCGGAAGAGGAAAAGGCTGAGCCCCTGTTGGTGCCGTCTTTGGATGGTGCGCCTGTCAGTGTGAAAAAAAGGCAGGTTGCTGCTGTTGCAGTGCTGCTTGGAATTGTTGTTTTATATGGGGTTGTTTCTTTTTTCAGGGGGCCTTTATTGATGAAGCAGCCTGTTGTTCCTGCAGCAACGAGTCCTGTTCTGGTGAAGGATCCATTGCCTATAGCGCCGTCATCCGTTCCTTTGGTCAAAATCCCTAATCCTCCCGCTGAGCAGGAGAGGGTGTCCAGTCCAAAGAGCCCTGAAGCAATACAGATAAAGACAGAGGCTGCAAAGGCTGTAAAGCCTGTGACAGCCTTGGATAAGGGCCGCGATGCTTCTGAACAGGCAGGGGCCGCACGATCAACAGAAAAGAGAGAAAAGAAGCTGTTGGCTGTGAAGACAGATTCTCCTATTGGATTGGACTCTTTGGGTTCTGTTTCTACAGACTCTATTTTGGAATTCAGACAACTGCCACTGGCTGTTCGGAACAGTCTTCCGGAGATCAGGATTACTTCACATCTGTACAGGAAAGATTCTCGGCTGGTCAGCATCAACGGCAGGATCATGTCTGAAGGGTTTAATATGGATAACGGGCTCTATCTTGAGGAAATCACACCTGAGGGTGTGATCCTGTCATTTCGCAATCATCGTTTCAGCGTCAAGGCAAACTAAGTTCTATCCTGCTATGCTGGAGCAGGGAAGCGAACTCAAGCCGCTGCCCTGTGTTTATGTTACGTTCAGAAGCAAAAAGGGGCTACGATCTCTCGCAACCCCTTGATATTCATGGAGCCAGGAACCAGAGTCGAACTGGCGACCTGCTGATTACGAATCAGCTGCTCTACCAACTGAGCTATCCCGGCACAGCGAATATTTTACCAGAAAGAACAAATAATTTGGCCTGCAGAAGAGATCTTATTGTTTATTGTGGCGGTAAAGGAGCTTTTGAGGCAGGGCTGGGGTGCGCAGAACCGGCGCCGCAGTATTAGAAGTTATCGGGTGCGGCCTCTCCGCCAATCCCGAAAAGTTCTCGGGAGACGGAGCCGCGGGCAGCTATGCTTTCACGGACCTGCGCGGTTGATGCAGACCTGACTTGCTTGATAATCTCGTCAGCAATGCCCAGTATGCCGCTCCAGGGTTGAGATGTCTGCTTCCCTACATATCCGACTGCGCCAAGTTCCATTGCTTTAAATACGGAATCTTTATGATGTGAGGTCATGGCACTGACGATTACGACTGGCGTTGGATGAAGCTCCAAGAGTTTCTCCAGGAATGTGAGACCGTTCATGCCTGGCATGGCTACATCAAAGGTTACTACATGGGGTTTGAGATCCTGTATCTTATTAAGAGCTTCAGCATGATCATGAACTGAGGCTACTACTTTAATATCACCTGATTGTTCCAGTATCTCGGCGAGGAGATACCGTGTTACAGCTGAAGCATCGATGACGATTACGCTTATTTTTTCTTTATTCTGATCCATGTCTCTATGCCTTGTGCCCGTTCTGTTTATTTATCAAGAAAGATCTGCTTGTTCATTCCGTGACTAACGCACCTGTTGGGGACTCTGTCTCCCGAAAGCTTTTCGGGGGATTGGCGGCTCCGTCCGGCCTACTGTCGGTATCCAGATGCAGCTCCTATTGCAGCCGATGGCTGAGCGTGACAAACAGATATTGCTGATCTCCTGTGGTGAAGGGGCAAACTCAGGGGCTATGCCGGTAATTATCAGTTTTTTACCGATCCTGACAGCCATTCTGTGTGCTGTACAGAAAATCTCTACGCACTGACTGTCAACGGAGTCAACTCTTTCGCAGTTGACGACAAGATTGTCGGAGTTTTCTATCCCTACCAGCAGAGCATCTTTGAGTGTCTGAGCGTGGTCAACATCAAGCGAACCGACACACGTCATTACGATCACCGGACCATTTTTATCGAATGTAAATGTCATCGGGCTATCTTCGATCCAGCAGCCTTTCATGAGTTAACTAACGATGCTTGTTGGAGAGATGATTTCATATTCTGCCCGAACCATCCCATGCGAGGGCCTTTGCCGAGCGGTTTAATCTTAATGCTCAGAACTGAGCGGTTCACCAGATCGAGTAATTGCACCTGATCACCAATATCCATCCCTGCGACGGCAGCACAAATGCTAAAGCCCCTCTTACTAAAGAATTCTGCGCTTTGTTTCATCGAAGCCTTGTCCCATAGGTCCTCGATGCATTGCAGGATGATGGATTCTGCCAGCTTCTTCATGCATTCTGCACACTCTTTTGTCCCCAGAGGCTGCTTTTTGCATATTCTGCGATACCCCACAAGTATCGTCTTCATATATATAAATATGCATATTGCATGCCATTATATGACATGCAAAAAGAGCTTTAAAAATCAGGAAGTTAGCGGCATATGCCTGGATGTAATGGACTGATAGGGGGGTGCAACCAGAGATAGATAACAAAGCAGGATATAACTTAAAAAATGACTTAAATCAGCAAGTTACCGTCTATGTCAGGATGTTAGTAGATGCAATAAAAGTTGCACCCATATTCTGTAGAAAGAGAACGATAAAATGACATGTCTTACTGGTTATTCTTGTTTAGCCGTTTGTTCAGGGCCTGACGGGAGATGCCGAGGAGTGAAGCGGCTATTCCCTGATTGTTCTCAGAAAGTCTGATCGCTTCTGTTACGAGACAATCCTCTGCTTCCCTCAGGGAGGGGAATTTGCCGAAGAGTTTTGTCAGCTGAACAGACACTTTTTCATCTACAGGAAGCGCGGTTTGATGGAGGGCGTGGTTATGCTGAACTGCCTCTCTGAAGCTGTCCATAGAGAGTTTTCCTGCACTGTGGCGGGCGACTGCATCAAATACCATTGATTCGAGTTCACGCACATTTCCGGGGAAATGATAGGTCGACAGGAGTGTGACAAGTTCTATCGGGTAGGAAGGCGGATTTTTGATGAGTGACGTTGCCGCTGCCTTGATGAAGTGTTCCAGCAGTTCAGGTATATCCTCCAGCCTCTCCCCCAGAGGCGGAATATGGATGTGATGGGTACGGAGTCTGAAGTAAAGGTCTTTTCTAAAGCTGCCCTTATCTATAAGCTGCTGTATGTCCAGGTTCGTTGCAACGATGATCCTCGCATCACTTTTTTTGGGTATGTCTACACCAAGGGGAAAATACTGTTTTTCCTGAAGCAGCCTCAGCAGTTTTACCTGCGATATCTCACTGAGGTCGCCGATTTCGTCCAGGAAAAGGGTGCCCCCTGCGGCCTGTGCAATCTGGCCCTCCCTGGATGTCTCTGCACTGGTATACGCGCCTTTCTTATGACCAAATAGCGTGTCAGAGAACATGGTGTCATCAAGGCCGGAAATATTGAGGGCAATAAAAGCACCTTTTCTGCAGCTTGCCTCATGAATAGCCCGGGCAAAAAGTTCCTTGCCGGTCCCTGTCTCGCCGGTTATGAGCACAGGCTGTGGTGACGGGGAGATCGCCTCTGCGTAATGGAAGAGGCTGCGCATCTTTTTGTTTTTGGTAATGATAGGAGAAAAAGCTGTCTCATGTTCAAGGCTGTCGGAAAGGAGATGCTGCTTGAGAGACGACACCTCCTTGATGAGCGATGAGATATCAAGGGCCTTTCTGATGCTTGAGATAAAACGGTTCATCTCTACCGGTTTGACCAGATAGTCAAAGGCTCCTGATCTCATGCATGCAACTGCCGTTTCTATGTCGTCCGTTGCAGTGACTACAATGACCTGGATCTCAGGATAGTTCTGATTGATCTTCTGAAGAAGCTCGATGCCTGAGACATGGGGCATGGTGAGGTCAAGCACGACTGCTGAGACCTGCTGATCTTCAAGCGTCTGCATCACATCCCTGCTGTCCTCTATGGTCTTGAAATTGTCGATGCCTGACTTACGGAGGATCGTGCCGAAGCTGAGGAGGATCATCGGCTCGTCGTCTACAAGCAAAATGGGGTGTTCAGGATATAAGGTCTGTTGCATGTCTGTTCCTTTCTGTGATGCTTTGGTATGCCGGGAGAGAGATGGTTGCAATCGTGCCTTTGCCGGGCTCTGACAAAAAGGTCAGAGATCCCTGGTGGTCCTTGATAATGGCTGAGGAAATCGAGAGTCCGAGTCCTGAGCCGCCTTCTTCGAGTCTTGTTGTATAAAACGGCTCTGTAATATGATTGAGCACTTCCTGTGGTATGCCGATCCCTTCATCCCTTACCTGGATCAGGACGCTGTTTGTTTCTCTTTCGAGGCAACTTGATACAATGACCCTGGCGCTCCTGTCCCGAAGGGACTGTAGCGCGTTCATGATCAGATTAATGATCACCTGCTCAAGCTGCTGTTTGCTGCCTTTTACCAGTGGAAGATCAATGCCTTCTCTTAACTGAAAACAATCAGTAAACTTTACAATCTGGTTGCGCATGAGCGCTGCTGATGCTGCGATGATCTTGTTGATGTCAACTGGCTTGTCGAGGAATGCTCTGCCCTGTTTAGAAAAATCTTTCAGATTGTCAACGATGTTATTGATACGCTCTGATCCGTCAGACATGGCGGTGAGGAGCTGAGGCATGATATACCGCATTTCAGAGAAGGGCACCCCTCCCAGAGGGAAATCTCCCTGCTCTCGGTAGTGATCAGACAGAATATTGGCTGCATCTTTCCATGCATCGGAAACCATCTTTGCATTCACCGCTATAAAATGGTTAGGATTGCTGATCTCGTGCGCAATGCCGGAGACGAGCATGCCGAGAGAGGTCATCTTGTTCATCTGGATGAGCTTGGCCTGAAGCATTTTAGCTTCTTCATCCATACGAACTCTTTCGGTGATGTTGCGGAAAGAGCAGAAGAGAAGCGTGTTTTTTTTCAGCTGAACGGTCATGCATCTTACCGCAGCACTGATAGTTGCCCCGTCTTTACTTTTGGCTGCAATCCGGTCAATCTGAATCGTCTCTAAAGGGTGCATACGGAGCAGAGTTACTCTTAAATGATTATGATCAGGCTCCTTTAGTATCAGAGGAAGACCTTCTGCCAGGAATTCGTGCCGTGTGTATCCAAACAGACTGATCGCGGCCAGATTGATGTCTATGACCTTGTATAATTTGGGGTCAATGATGAAAAGAGCATCTTCATCCTGCTCAAAGATCTCTCGGAAACGTATCTCACTTTCACGGAGGGCCAACTCTGTCTTGTTCCGCTCAGCGATCTCGAACTGCAGTCTTCCGACTGTTGATGTTAGTTCTTCTGTCCGTTCTGAAACCAGTGTTTCGAGTTGGCGACTATAATCCCGAAGCTTTTCATCTTTATTCCGTATTTCAGTAATATCGCTGCCGATACAAAGGATTTCCCTGATAGTTCCCTTTTGGTCGAACGCGGGCTTGTTTGTCCAGGATATCCAGACACGGCTGCCATCCTTCTTCATGTTCTCATTGACGTTCATGCTATATTTATTGGGGTTTGTACAGAGATCCATGATCATGAATGCAAGGTCGCGGCCTGTACTCTCTTTTTCAGGTACGATCGTGCCGACAACGCTGCGGCCCATGATCTGATCTTTGGAGTAGCCGAAAAACCTTTCTGCAAACTCATTGAAAAAGGTGATGTTGCCGGCAGTATCCATGCGGAGGATGATGCTGTTTGCGTTTTCGACGAGTTCGCGGTAATTACTGTCGGTCTCATGAGAGCACGCGATAATATACAGCACGATCGGACCAACAATGATCGAGGCGACAAGGGCATCAATCGTTCCGATCTGAATGAGGTCATGGGAGATGCTGCCCCACCATATGATTCCCATGATGGTATTCATGACGGCAGTGACTATCTCGGAAAGGATAATGATCCATACGAGGTGCCAAAGATTGATAGTCCTGAGTCTTCTCATTACCTGGTTTAGATTGGCAAGTATATTTTTAGACATCGTTTTTTGATACGGTTACATCCTGTTTCCCTGGTCATGCACCTCTGCCTATTGTGCTAAATAGTAGCACAATAAGTGGCCTGATTCCATACATGAAAGTTAAGCTGATCACGATTGATATAATAATCAAGAACCTGTAAAAAAAGCCTTGACAGTGTCTGAGATATTCATTAATCTAACGATGTTTATAATAATGTCTTATGAATTTATAAAACCTTCTAACATTATAATCTGTCCTGGCTTATATAGCTTTTTCCATTAATGCAAAGCGATCATTATATATTTTCCATATAGTGCGGCTCTTAAATCATTTGCAGGAGGTAGCGTATGAGTTTATCGAGAAGGGACTTTCTGAAGCTCTCAGGAGGCACGGCAGTAGCAGGAGCCGTGGGGGTAGGGGTGACGCCTCAGGAGGCGTCTGCAGAGGCACCGGAAAACCATATCAAGGGCGCAGCAGAAACAAAGACGATCTGCCCATTCTGTTCTGTCGGTTGCGGTATTTTGGTTCACACCAAAGACGGCAAGGTGATCAATACCGAGGGCGACCCTGAGCACCCTATCAATGAGGGAACGCTCTGCGCAAAGGGCGCATCCCTGTACCAGGTCGTAAACAACCCAAACAGACTTGTAAAGCCGAAATATCGGGCTGCAGGGGCTGATGACTGGAAAGAGGTCGAGTGGGACTGGGCACTCGATGAGATCGCAAAAAAGATCAAGGAAACGCGCGACAAGACCTTCAAGTTCCTTTCAAAATCCAAGATTAAAGAAAAACAGCCTGACGGCACAGACAAGGATGTTGAAAAGGAGTTCACAGTCAACAGAACCGATGCCATTGCGCATGTGGGAAGCGCTGCTCTTGACAATGAAGAATGTTATATCCTCCAGAAATGGCTTCGTTCCCTTGGACTTGTCTATATAGAACACCAGGCCCGAATATGACACTCCGCAACTGTTGCGGCTCTGGCAGAGTCGTATGGTCGCGGTGCAATGACAAATCACTGGATAGATCTCAAGAATGCTGATGTAGTTCTGGTTATGGGGGGCAATCCTGCTGAGAATCATCCCATATCCATGAAATGGATCATGAAGGCAAGAGAAAAGGGCGGCAAGCTTATTGTTGTTGATCCCCGCTTTACACGCACAGCTGCAAAGGCCGATCTGTATGCTCCACTCCGCTCTGGGACTGATATTGCATTTTTGGGAGGCATGATCAAATACATCCTCGACAAGAATCTGTATTTCAAGGAGTATGTTGCCAACTATACCAATGCAGCCTATCTGGTCAATCCTGATTTCCGCATGCCGGGTCAGCTCAACGGCGTTTTCTCAGGATATGATGGAAAGGCCAGAAAGTATGATAAAAAGACCTGGTCGTTCCAGATGGACGACAAAGGCCTGCCGAAAAAAGACATGACACTGAAGGACCCGAACTGTGTATTTCAGCTCTTGAGAAAGCACTATTCCCGGTACACACTTGACATGGTTTCGGACATAACGGGAACGCCAAAGGAAAAGCTTGTCGAGGTGTATAAGCTCTTTGGCTCTACCGGCAAAGCAAACAGAGTCGGCACAGAGTGCTATGCAATGGGCTGGACTCAGCATACGGTAGGCACCCAAAATATCAGGGCCATGTCGATCATCCAGCTCCTCCTTGGAAATATCGGCATGGCAGGCGGCGGCATAAACGCCCTGCGTGGAGAATCCAATGTCCAGGGCTCTACAGACCATGGCCTGCTGTTTCATATCCTTCCGGGATATGTTCCAGTCCCCTCAGCAGCACTGCCCGATCTGAAGGCATATAATGAAAAGTTTACACCAAAGACCAAGGACCCCAAGAGCGTCAACTGGTGGGGCAACAGGCCGAAGTATATCACGAGCTATCTCAAGGCTATCTATGGCACGAGCGCGACCAAGGACAATGACTTTGGATATGCATGGCTGCCGAAGATCGACGAAGGCATGAACGCATCCTGGCTCATGCTATTTGATCAGATGTTCAAGGGCAAGTTCGAAGGTTTTTTTGCGTGGGGCCAGAACCCTGCATGCTCGGGCGCCAATGCGAACAAAACCCGCAAGGCCCTGGCCAAACTGAAGTGGATGGTGAATGTGAATCTTTTTGAAAACGAGACCGGCTCGTTCTGGAAAGGGCCTGGAATAAACCCCAAGGATATTCAGACCGAGGTATTCATGCTGCCATGCGCTTCGTCGGTAGAAAAGGAAGGCAGCATCACTAACTCGGGCCGTTGGGCGCAGTGGAGATATGCTGCAATACCGCCAATCGGGCAGTCCAAACCTGATACAGAGATCATCCATGAGCTTTATAAGAGGGTGAAGAAGCTCTACCAGACAAAGGGCGGCAAATTCCCTGCGCCGATCACAAACCTCACCTGGAACTACAAGTCCAAAGGCAGAGAGATCGACACGCATCTTATTGCGAGGGAGATTAACGGGTACTATCTTGAAGATATTTTTGACGCAAAGGACGCGACAAAGCAATTGGGAAAGAAGGGTGAGCTCTGTACCAATTTCGTAACACTTCAGGCTGATGGCAGAACTTCCTCTGGTAACTGGATCTATGGCGGCAGCTATACCCATAAAGAAGGAAAGATCATCAATATGATGGCGCGCAGAGGCAAGGCTGATCCAACTGGTCTGGGTCTGTTTCCTGAGTGGTCCTTTTCGTGGCCGGTCAACAGAAGGATTATCTATAACCGTGCTGCGGTTGACCAACAGGGACGGCCATGGGATCCAAAGAGAGCAATTATAAAATGGAACCCTGATAAGCTTGATCCGAAAACAAAAAAGACCGCTCCTGGCTGGGAAGGAGATGTGCCTGACGGGCCTGCGCCTCCTATGGCTGATGAAAAAGCGGGCAAGTATCCGTTTATCATGCGGGCCGACGGCATGGGTTCTATTTTCGGTCCTGGCCTTGCTGACGGACCGTTCCCTGAGCATTATGAGGCGCTCGAGTGTCCGATCCAGGAGAATCTTCTGTCAAAGACAAAGATAAACCCGGCTATCAAGCTCTTCCATGATGGAAAGACCGGCGCACCTGAAGATATTTATTATTCCTGCGATACGCGGTATCCCTATGTTGCGACAACATACCGGATGACCGAGCATTGGCAGACCGGCATAATGACTCGAAATATTCCGTGGCTGCTTGAGATGGTGCCCCAGCAGTATGTTGAGATCAGCAAAGAGCTTGCTGCAGAGAAAAAGATCGTAAACGGGGAGCGGCTTAAAGTCTCCTCTGCGCGCGGCGAACTCACTGCAGTTGCATTTGTGACCGGACGGTTTAAACCGTTCAAGATTGGAGGCTCTACAGTGCACCAGGTGGGCATGCCCTGGTGTTTTGGCTGGTTTACGCCAAAAGACGGCGGCGAAAGCGCAAACCTTCTGACGTCGACGATCGGCGATGCAAATACTATGATCCCGGAGACCAAGGCTTTCATGGTCAACGTGGAAAAAGTTTAGGGGGCTGCCATGGCAACTAATACAGCAACAGAAAAAACAATGCCAGACCAGAGCGCAAAAAAGATGGAGGCGAGTTTCCTCATTGATACGACAAAATGCATAGGCTGCAGGGGCTGCCAGGTGGCGTGCAAGCAGTGGAACGGCAATCAGACTGATCCGACCAAGGCGAGCCCGACCTTCACCAATCCTCTTAAGCTGAATTCCAAGACCTACACGAATATCGCCTTTTTCGAAAGAGAGCAGAACGGCGCTGTGTCATGGGACTTTGCCCGGAACGGCTGTTTCCACTGCAAGAAACCGGCATGCGTCTCGGTTTGTCCTGTCGAGGCGCTGGTCAAGACTCCTGAAGGCCCGGTTATTTACCGTGAGGGGCGCTGTATGGGATGCAGGTACTGCATACTGGCCTGTCCTTTCAATGTCCCGAAATATGAGTGGGAAAAGCTTGCGCCAAAGGTACAGAAATGCACCTTCTGTTATGACAGGCTGCTTGCAGGCATGCTCCCTTCCTGTGCAAAGAGCTGCCCCACCGGGACGATCCATTTCAGTGACAGTATTGAAAAGAATCTTGCTGAGGCGAAAAAGAGGATTGCTGAACATCCCGGCATGTATGTCAATCATATATACGGAGAGAAGGAGGCAGGCGGCACCTCGGTAATGCTGCTTTCAGCTCTTCCGCTTGACCAGCTGGGACACCTCAAGGTCCGTGATCAAGTACTCCCTGACCTGACCTGGAAGTATATCGGCGGTATACCTGCTATCATCGGCGTTGTCCTTGCCGCAGGTATCGGCAGTTGGGTAATTACCAGAAGAAATCAGAACATGGACAAGGAGGGAGACGAATGAGCACAGAACGCCATGAAATAAAGATGTTTACCCCGATGACCATAGTGCTGCTGCTTGTCATAATCGCTGGAGCGGTATCTGTGTACAAGCGGATGACCCTTGGGCTTGGTGCTGCAACAAATCTTGCTGACGATTTCCCCTGGGGACTTTGGATTGGATTCGACGTGCTTGGCGGTGTTGCCATGGCAGCCGGCGGTTTTGTGATTGCCAGCGCTGTGTACCTTCTGAATATGAAAAAGTATAAGCCTATTGCGAGGCCTGCCATCCTTACGGCCTTTCTCGGTTATCTGCTTGCAGCAACAGCCATATTCCTGGATATCGGCCACCCATTCAGGATATGGCATCCAGCGGTTATGTGGCAGATCAATTCTATCATGTTCATTGTGGCGATACATGTCATACTCTATACCACTGTCCTTGGCATCGAAGCAAGCCCGATGTTCTTTGAGAGGATAGGTCTGAAGGGAGTGCAAAAATTCGTAGAGAAGGTCATGATGCCAATTGCACTCTTCGGAACGCTGCTTTCGACACTGCATCAGTCCTCGCTCGGTGCCGTGTATCTGATCGTACCTGATAAACTTCATCCGCTCTGGTATAGTCAGACGCTTCCGTTCAGCTTTCTTGTGTCAGCGATCATGATGGGGCTCTCGATGGTCAGTTTTGAGTCGATCCTGAGCGCGAAGTTCTTCAAGCATCCAGTAAAGATGGATATCCTGTCCGGATTGGCGCGCGGCTCGCTCATTGCCACGGGATTCTATTTCCTGCTTAAGATTTTTCTGCTTGTCACCGGGCCGGGTATAGCTGCTGCCCTTGATGGAAGTATGGAGGCGAGGATGTATCTCCTCGAGATGGTTGTCGGAGTTATTGTGCCTCTTATTATGCTGGCAATCCCTGCGATCAGGAGCAGTATGAACAGCATTCTGTTTGTGAACTTTCTGGTGATCTGCGGCATTGTGATCAACCGCTTGAATGTTAGTGTTTTTGGCATGCTGCGCCATGCAAAGGAGCGGGGCTTCAGCTATTCACCCAGCGTCAACGAGGTCATGGTCACCCTGTTTATGATTGCCCTCGGCATCTTTCTCTTCAAGTTTGCGGTGAAGTTCTTTAATGTCCTTTCATGTGAGGATGCATAAGGCAGCGCGGTCGTAATAACGAGGTCAGCGGCTTGAGCAGCTCAAACTGTTCAAGCCGCTGAAAATGGAGGGGTGTAATGAGATTACTCGCAGCCGTGTCACTTGTCATCCTGACTGCTTTCTCTGCTGTTTATGCGGCAGAGAAGAAAAGATACTCGATTCCACCTGAAAATTCCCCTGCACTTGGCCTGCAGAGCGCACCTGTTACGATCATCGAGTTTCTTGATTTCCAATGACCGCATTGTGTGGCGGCCGGTCCG
This sequence comes from uncultured Nitrospirota bacterium, assembly GCA_947085015.1. Lineage (GTDB taxonomy): Bacteria > Nitrospirota > Thermodesulfovibrionia > Thermodesulfovibrionales > UBA6898 > UBA6898. Next base: position 2,575 of record CAMTUV010000004.1, on the reverse strand, counting down.
GTCGTCAAAAAAATCATGGATACCTATAAGGGCAAGGTCAGACTTATCATCAAGAATTACCCATATAAATACCGTGATTATTCCCATATTGCAGCAGAGGCATCTCTTGCTGCAGCAGACCAGGGAAAATACTGGGAGATGCATAATCTGCTGCTTAAGAACTCACCGAAGCTTGACAGGGAAAGTCTTGTTACATATGCAAAGGAATTAGGCCTTGATTTGAAGATATTTACTGCTGCCATTGACAGCAAAAAACATGCAGCAGAGATTGAACGCGACAAAAAGCTTGCCTTTGACCGTGATCTGTATAATACCCCTACCTATTTCATTAACGGAAGAAAGGTGGTGGGCAATAGGTCCTATGAATATCTGAAGCAGATCATTGAGGAGGAGTTGAAAAGTGCGAAGAAATAGCAGGCGAACTGAAAGGTTAAGGTTGAGGTTTAGGTTGAGAAAAATCGTTTCATCCCCGATATCTACTTTAGTTTTCTTCTTGACCTTAGCCTTGACCTTGCCCTGCCTTTCCTTTGCCGGTCACTTGGAACCCTTCAAATCTGTTCCCATACCGAAGAATAACTCCCAGACGCCTGAGAAAATTGAGCTCGGCAAAAAGCTTTTTTTTGACAGAAGACTTTCCGGTGACGGCACCATGAGTTGTGCTACCTGCCATGTGCCTGAACAGGGGTACGCTGACGGTCAGGATATCTCCCAGAGCTATCCCACGACCCGAAATTGGCGCAATTCCCAGACCTTATACAATGTCGGCATGTACAAAAGCCTTTTTCATGATGGAAGGGTAAAGACGCTTGAGGAGCAGGCCCTGTTTCCGATGATGTCCGCATTTGAGATGAACCAGAACCTCGATTTTGTGGAAGAAGAAATACGCGTTGTTCCTGAGTATCTGGAGGCATTCAAAAAGGTCTTCGGCGGTGAGCCCACGCGTGAGCGGATTGCCATGGCAATCGCGGCCTTTGAGCGGACTATTGTGTCGTTGAATGCACCATACGATAAATACCTGAAGGGTGATGTTAACGCACTTTCAGGGGATGCAAAAAAAGGGCTCGATATTTTCAAGGGTAAAGGAAAGTGCATAGAGTGCCATCATGGCCCCAATCTTTCGGACGATAAATATTACGCCCTCAATGTTCCGGAAAACCTTGCGCTGGCAGATGACCCTCGTGTCACAGCCACAATGAGATTCGTTGCTAAGGTATACCATTATCCGAACTATCGTGATCTGAAGGAAGACCCTGGCCGTTACCTTATAACCAAGAAACAGGGCGACTGGAAGGCATTCAGGACACCTACGGTTCGTGAGGTTTCCCGTACAGGCCCGTACATGCACAACGGTGTCTTCGCATCACTCGATGAGGTGATAGAGTTCTTTAACAGCGGCGGCGGAAAGGGGAATAGATACCTGAAGCCTCTTGGCCTGAGTGCTGATGAGAAGAAAGAGCTTAAGGCATTTCTTGTTGATGCCCTGAGCGGCGAGGAATTGAAGATAACCTATCCTGATGTGCCGTAGCTGTAAAAGCTGACAGGATAAATAAAAAGGCTATATAATAACGGCCTTTTTTCTCATGAGATGATCGTCTCATGATGTCTCCGCGTACTCCTACCGTTCCAGGATCTTTATTTCACCCTGCTCTTCTAAAATATCTGCGGCTACGAGGGTCTTAATGTAGTTGTTCAGTTCAAGATCGTCCTGTTGGGAAAGATCTGTGAACTGAATAGCCATCCCAGGGGACATTGCAGAAAAATCACCAAATTCATTTTTCGTATAAATAATCTTTCCCTTGTAATGCCGCTGCTCTCCATTTCCCAGATGCAGTGACACAACAACAGAAGACCCTGTGGGGATAGGGTCTTCTGTCCGAACGTAGAGCCCACCTCCAGAGCACATTTCTGCATAGAGTGTATGTTTTTTGCCACTGAAATCAACTATTACCTTCTCGTTGCATGCTGTTCTGATATTTTTCCGGCCATAACCGCTGAAATCGAAAAAAGATCTTTGTATGGCATCATGCAGAAGATCCACCTTGACAGGTTTTTGCATATAATCGAAGCAGCCGAGGTCCTTGCATGCCTTTATGGTTTCCGGAGACATATCCGTTGATAACATAATGACAGGAACGTGTACTGTGAGGGCATTTGACTTGATATGCCGAAGTGTTGTTATGCCATCGAGTGTTTCCATATGAACGTCAAGTATTACCAGATCTACGGAAGTTGTTTTGAGCACCTTCAATGCATCGAGACCGTTTCTGGCTGTTAAAAGCTGAAAACCCAATCTTTTAAGCAGAAGGCCGATATACATCAAAAATGTCTTGTTGTCATCTGCAAGCAATATTCTTTTCTGCACGGACACCCCCTCCACAAAAGCTGTGCCTATTATCTTATGAATAAGTGGCCAAGTCAAGGCTAATAATTCAATTTGTCAAGCCAAAGTAGAAATGTCCTGTTTTTACCAAGATAGAAATGTCCGGCATTCATGCCACCTTAGTTTTGAGCTTTTTAGGAACAAAGAAGAGCCTTCTCCATGGGTGGTCTTTAGCCGGGGTCACTGCTTTTGGTA
>CAMTUV010000003.1:0-51697 GCA_947085015.1 uncultured Nitrospirota bacterium | reverse complement strand
TTCGTCGAAGGATTGAACAATAAAATCAGAGTAATACAAAGAAGGGCTTACGGATTAAGAGATGAGGAGTATCTTAGGCTGAAAATCCTACCTGTATGCTCAAAGAGATATGAAATGACCCACACGACTACGCGAAGACCCTGATTTATTAATAATGTTTTCTTGGGTTTGAAATAATGAGGCAGGAGCACCCCCGCCAATAGAGTAATATTTGCCTTTATATAGGGTTGTATATTGAACTGTTACTAAACTTACTGCTTTATCTAAAGTTTTATATGAAAACGAGTATTTCAAGTAAATTGCCTTTCTATTATCTAAGTATCTAACTCCTTGCTCAATGATTTTGGCATCCGAATATTTTGACTTAATCTCTTCAATGGAATCTTTTAACAATTCATTTAGTTCTTTTTGAGAAAAATCTTTAATGTCAAGATTCCCTGGGATTCTTTTAGCTGAAATGATGACAGAACTTGAACTCTTCGTATCAACAGCTTTTTTTATAATGCTTTTACCATTTCCATCTTTAATTTCCCATCCAACTGGGAATTTTATTCTAAATTGATATTCATCATTTCTATATAAATTGTCTCTGCTTTCATCCTTAGCAAAAACGTTTGAGCTTATCAATGCTATGAATAATATAATCGGGGTAAAAATGAAGAACTTCTTATCCATATTAATTTTCATGTTGCCCCCTATTGCATAGAATGGATATCACGTATTGCCACAGAGTGTTTTTATAGCAAATCAGCCCAAAAAGCGTTTTATTCGTCAGTTGTAATTCAAACCATTCTATCATGTTCTGTGTTCAATAGATTAACTTTTACAGTTAAATGTAATACTTGGAATTGCACATCTTACCTATGAACTACAAAAAACAACAGGTATCTGAGGTTAGGTTGACTCCTGAAAATCGCACTGGGGGCTTTTGGGTGGGGGACAGGGCAAACTTAACCAATGCTGTCATTAGCATTGGCTTTACTGGTAGGCAAATGCCGAGCAGTTCTCATGCAACTGCCATGCAACTGAAATCAGATGACTTTACTGATAAAAATACTTTAATATCTAAGGGAAAATTGGTCGGGGCGAAAGGATTTGAACCTTCGACCCCACGGTCCCGAACCGTGTGCGCTACCGGACTGCGCTACGCCCCGAACATGACATAATAAGAAGCAATTGCACTGCTTGTCAAGTAAGCCTGAATCAGAAATCCGCAGGTATAATAATATGCGATGAATATATCAAGCAAAGTAAAAATATTGAAAATAAGGGAATCCTTGGCTGAAGAGGTCGAGGATGTTGTTGCTGTTGAAAAAAAGGTCAGGATAGCGGTAAACGGGAAACACGCACTCAGCCTGTACTGCAGCCCGCAGATGATCAGGGAGTTTGTCGTTGGTGTAGTCTACAATGAAGGCCTTATCTCAGGAGGATGGTGCGCAGAGAGAATATCTATCACGTACGGTGATGAGATCAATGTGGACATACCGGCAACCGGCAGTATCACAGAGGGTGAAAAGGTCATTACCTCCGGCTGCGCCGGCGGCATAAGCCTGAACAGGCAGCTTCCTGAAGAAAGGATATCTGACCCTTCGGCTTTTGATCTCCAGGATATCAGGGAACTGTACCGTGAGTTTCAAAAAAGATCTGAAGGATATAAGGCAACGGGCGGAGTCCATAGCGCGGCTCTTGCAGACAGACAGCATATGCTCGTCTTTGCTGAGGATATCGGCAGACATAATGCCGTGGACAAGGTGATCGGGTATGCACTTCTTGAGGACATCCCCTTCCCTGGAAAGATCATGCTTGCAAGCGGAAGACTCTCGTCTGAGATCGTTCTGAAATGCGGACGCTGCGGCATCCCGGTTATTATCAGCAGGTCTGCGCCCACGAGCCTTTCCGTTGATATCGCAGAATCGTCCGGCATGACCCTTATCGGATTTGCCCGTGGTGACAGAATGAATATATACACAGGGAAACAGAGGATACGACTATAGGTCGAGAAGTTTTTTTCTGAGGATCACGATCTCAAAACTGACAGCCGCCATAGCAACAAGGCTGTTGATATAGCCAAGCCCTGCATCAAGCACCGAAGTGTTGCCGTTATCAACATAGAGCAGCCCGATGATCTTGTCCCTGATCGTAACCGGCATCATGCAGCAGTCCTGAGGCGTTCCGTTCAGCCGTTCAATGAGCAATGCATTGCCAGGTATCTTCAGGAGGGGTCCCCTATAGTAGGTTTTCCTGCTGAGGACTTCTGAGAACACGGACTGACCGTCAGCAGGCAGCTCGAACCGCTCGATATCCACGCCTCGTGACTTCCAGCCGGAAACTGCATTGCCCTTAACGAGGAACACTGCTGCCCTGGATGCAACCGACTTTGTTTCGTTCAGGAGTATGCCTATGACCTCTTCCTTGTCCCGCACTGTCCCAAACTGCTCTTTCACCTTCAAAATCTGCTTTGCAGCGTCCTCGGGCTTCTTCTCCTCCTGGGCATCCTCCCTCCCAAAGACGCTAATGTAACGAAGATCCCTCTTGATGTCATAATACTTCTCAAGACAGTAAAGTAGCCTCAGTTCTGTAATAACATAAGGGACAACATCAATCCCGATAAGAAATCTCAGCTCGTCAATGCTTGACATGGATTGCGGATCAAGCATTGCTGCATGCAGCCTGTTGCGGTCTTTTTTGAACGGCAACATCTTGTACTTGTCTGCAATCTCACTGCTGATGTTGGCAATCACTTCAGGGTCAATCGCATTCAGGTCAGTCACTTTGACAGCGGGAACCTTAAAAAAAGAACTCAGAAAGGAGAGCATTTCCTGCTCTTTGACAAAACCGAGTTCAATGATATTCGATCCGATCCTGCCGCCGAAGATAACCTGTCGCTCAAGGGCCTTCTTAAGTTGATCCCTGGTAATGATGCTGTTCTTGATTAATGCCTCGCCAAGTTTCATCAGAGCTATTGTATCACTTTATCCCGTATTTATATAAGCGGTGCCTGAAGGACCTAAACGAGAGATTTAGGAGCTTTGCAGCATCTGTCTTGCTGCCGTTGGACTTTGCCAATGCCTTCACAAGATAGTTCTTTTCGATCTCCTGAATGATCTTTTCAAGATCAACGCCTTCCTCACCAACATCAGGCAGACCTGTCCCTTTGCGTGCAACCATGACAAATTCTTCCGGAAGATCTTCCGGAAGAATGGCAGCTCCTTCAGTCAGCAGAACAACCCTCTCGACCATATTCTCAAGCTCGCGCACATTGCCTTTCCAGGGATACTTCATAAGAATGCGGAGTGCATCAGAAGACAGGGTCTTTGTGCCTCCGGAAAACTTGCGAAAAAAATAATCCAGCAGAAGCGGGATATCCTCAGGTCGTTCTCTAAGCGGCGGCATATGCAAGGGGATAACATTCAGCCTGTAGAAAAGGTCCTCCCTGAAACTCCCTTCTGCTATGGCTTCTGTTAGATTTCTGTTTGTAGCGGCTAAGACCCTCACGTCCACGGTGATGTCAGCCACGCCCCCAACTCTCCTGAATATTCCGTTCTCGAGAACACGCAACAGCTTCGGCTGCAGGGGAAGGGGCATTTCAGCTATTTCATCAAGGAGGATAGTACCATGGTCAGCGATCTCGAAGAGCCCTTGTTTGTTCTGGACAGCGCCTGTGAATGATCCCTTTACATGGCCGAAAAGCTCTGTTTCAAGAAGCCCTTCCGGAAAGGTGGCACAGTTGATAGTGACAAAATTATTATTCTTTCTTGAACTCAGGTTATGCAGGGCTGCAGCAACCAGTTCCTTGCCGCAGCCGCTCTCGCCGGTAATCAACACGGTGGAACTGCTCTGGGCAACTTTGGGAATAAGTCTGAAAAGTTCCTGCATCTTGGGGCTTTTGCCGATGATGTTCTCAATGCGGTACGTAGTTTGTACCTTCTCCCTGAGAACAGAGATCTCCTCCCTGAGCCTTTTCTTCTCAAAGGCCTTATTAATGATAAGCCGGATCTCATCGATCTTGAAGGGCTTGTGAATATAGTCGTACGCTCCCAGCTTCATTGCTTCGATCGTCGATTCTGTGGTGCCAAAGGCCGTGATCATGATCACAATACTCGTGGGAGATATTTCTTTCACTTTTTTGAGGACCTCAAATCCGTCTGCTCTGGGCATCTTGATATCCGTGATCACGATATCGAAAATGTCCTCCTGGATTTTTCTGATGCCATCCTGTCCGTCTGAAGCTGATATGGTCTCATACCCTTCGTCCTCAAGAAGGATCTTCAGCACCTCGCGCATGCTTTTTTCATCTTCGACTATGAGGATTCTGCCTTTATTTTCCATGAGTCCTTGGTAGTATAATCTCAAAGGTTGTCCCTGATCCAGGATTACTTGTCACCATAATTCTCCCCTGATGCTCCTCTACGATCCTGTGTGCAATTGACAATCCGAGCCCTGTGCCCCTCTCTTTTGTGGTATGGAAAGGATAAAAGATCTTCTCCAGATCGTCTTTGGACATTCCCGGCCCTGTGTCAGAAAAAAAGATAGATACCTTGTCCTGGGTTTCCCTGGTTGAGACCGTCAGTTTTCCGTCCTTCTCTATGGCCTCAAGGGCGTTGATGCCGAGGTTCCAGAAAACCTGCCTGATCTTCAGCGGATCCAGAGAAACGAGCAGCGCGCCTTCACATTCCTGCAGTACAATAATATCCCCCATGTCCTGCGCTCTGTTCCTGAGGAGTTCAAGTGTATCGCTCAGAAGCGCATTCAGGTCGACGTTCTGAATATCAAGCGGCTTAGGCCTTGAATAGGTGAGAAAATCTGTCACGATAGTATTCAGCCTCTCCGTCTCGTTGATAGCTATCCCCATGAGCTTGTCCCGGTGTTTTTCCGGAATCTTGCCTTCCCTGAGCATCTCTATTGATCCCCTGAGAGACGCAAGAGGATTTCTGATCTCGTGGGCTATATTCGCGGACAATTCTCCGATTGCCGCCCATTTTTCCTTATTCTTCATCTCTTCCTCAAGTTCTTTCAATATGGTCAGGTCCTGAAAGATGCATATAAATCCTGTTTCCCTGCCGCTGATATCCCTCAGAATTGAAATATGCATCCCGATGATCTTCTTGTCGTAATTATCCCTGTTCAAGACTTCTTCCCGCCGTCCTTCCATGATCGGGATCTTCAAAAATGGCAGGGCATGCTCAATTGTTCTGCCTATAATGTCATCTTTGGCAGTGCCGGTAATTTTCTCTGCAGCCCTGTTGAAGATAAGCACCTTGCCCTCAACATCTGTAGTAACAAGGCCGCTTGGCAGGCTCTCAATAACCTTCATATTGAAGATCTCCAGATCCCTGAGATTGGTGTCCTTCTCTGCGAGCTTCACCACGGTCTCTTCGAGCCGCGAGGAGAGATACCCGGCAAGATAGGCTGTGACATAGAGCGAGATGGTATGAATAAAAATATTATACAAAAACTGTTTTTCGAGCATGGTCTCTTCATAGGTAATCGGTATCAGCCCATAGAACTGCAGATCGAGCAGGGTTCCATACAGGATGCAACTCATGCTTGCGACAATATACCCGGCCCTCTGATTAAGCACAATACTTGAGGACAGTACCGTAAGGATCAGGGTAAAGGAGAACCAGCTCTCAATCCCTCCGGTAATATAGATAAGCGCAATCTCAGCAAGGACATCAAAGATAAGCTGTGAGTATGCGAAGAGAACCATCCGTTTTGTCCGCTGTATGAGAAGGACGTAGATAATTGTCAGGACATAGAGCGAGACAATCAGAAAGGATAGGGCACGTGGGTTCGGGAAAAAGTCTATTTTAAAGATGAATGCAGAACCAAGAAGCAGGCTGACAAACAAGGCCCTGAATGCGATCAGGGCCTTGAGTCTCAGATGCAAGGCGGCATCTGCCATGCAGATTACTTAATGAGGGTGATAAGCTTGAATATGGGGAGATACATGGCAATAACAATAAATCCGACCGATCCTCCGAGAAAGACCATAAGAAAAGGCTCCATCATTGCAGTCAGGTTGTTAACCGTAGCGTCCACTTCGTCATCATAAAAATCAGCAATCTTGTTAAGCATGGAATCGAGTGCGCCGGTCGCCTCACCAACTGAGATCATATGTGTGACCATAGGCGGAAAGACCTTGGATTTCATGAGCGGCTCAGCAAGGGTCTTGCCTTCAGTAACTGCCTGCCTGACCTCCATAACCGCATACTCGATGACCTTGTTACCTGCTGTTTTTGCCGTTATCTCGAGCCCATCCAGGATCGGCACGCCGCTGCTGATCAACGTTCCGAGCGTCCGGGTGAACTTGGCAACCGCAACCTTCCTGAGCATAAGGCCGAAGATCGGCAGTTTCAGGAAGATACGATCAGTGACTGCCATACCTTTTTCGGTCTTCCGAATCTGTTTAAAAGCGACAACAGCTGCGACGCCGAGCATCAACGTGATTATTCCTCCGATACCGGCGAGGAAGCCGCTCATTTTCATAACCATCAACGTAGGCAGCGGGAGTGTGCCGCCCATTGATGTAAACATCTTTGAAAAGGTCGGCACAACAAAGATCATGATGACCGCTATAACACCAACCGCTATCGTCGAAACAACGATAGGATAGACCATCGCACCTTTCACCTTTTTCTTCAATTTCATCGCTTTTTCCATATACGCGGCAAGCCTGTTCAGAATGGTATCAAGAATACCACCTGACTCGCCTGCTGCCACCATGTTCGCATACAGATCAGTAAAGACCTTGGGGTGCTTCCTGAGAGCATCCGCATAGGTAGCGCCTCCCTCAACATCATTCTTGATTGTTATGAGAGCTGCCGCGAGCGCCTTGCTCTCAACCTGTTGCGAGAGAATTTCAAGGGCCTGAACAAGTGGAAGGCCTGCGTCTATCATGGTAGCAAACTGCCGGGTAAAAATAACGATGTCCTTGTCTTTGACCCCGCCTCCAAAGTTTAGACTGAATTTACTTGCAGTCTTTCCCTTTGGCCGGACCAGTGTCGCAGTGATGTTCTTCTTTCTCAGCTGGGCAATCACTTCATCCTTCGAGTTAGCGGTAATCTCACCGGTCTCTATCAGTCCCCTGCTTGTTTTACCTGACCATTCAAAAATAGTTGCCATGATCTATTACCTCCCACGCGCAGAAGGCGAAGAACTGAGCCTCTGCAGCTGCTGGATTATTTCCTCAGGAACCGACGATCTGGCTATTGCATCTTCATAGGCAATATGCCCCTTTGTATATAATTCCATAAGCGACTGGTTCATGGTCTGCATGCCGAACTTGCCCTGGCCTGTCTGCATCATGGAGTAGACCTGGTGAATCTTGTCCTCCCGGATCAGGTTCCTGATGGCAGCATTCGGTACAAGCAGTTCAATAGCAAGCGCTCTTCCCTTTCCGGATTTCTTTGCAATCAACTGCTGTGACAATACACCCTCAAGAACAAAGGAGAGCTGAACACGGATCTGTTCCTGCTGGTGCGGCGGAAAGACATCGATGATACGGTTCATGGTCTGCACAGCTGAGTTGGTATGAAGCGTTGCAAGGGTCAAATGACCTGTTTCAGCCACGGTCAGAGCAGCTTCAATGGTTTCAAGATCTCTCATCTCACCAATAAGCACCACATCAGGGTCTTGCCTGAGAATATACCTGAGCGCGGCCTTGAACGAGGCAGTGTCAGCATGAACCTCCCTCTGATTGATAAGACATTTTTTATGCCCGTGCAGATATTCGATCGGATCCTCAACCGTAATGATATGATCATAGCGTTCTGAGTTTATCCTGTCGACCATGGCTGCAAGTGTCGTCGATTTGCCGCTGCCGGTAGGTCCGGTGCAAAGAATAAGACCCCTCGGCCTTTTAACAAGGTCGTTCACCACCTCAGGCAGTCCCAGATCCTGAAAGGTTTTGATCTCAAAGGGAATAGTTCTGAATGCTCCGGCAACAGCGCCTCTCTGCATAAAGATGTTCCCTCTGAATCTGCTCAGCCCTTTCACACCAAAAGAAAGGTCAAGCTCGTTATTCTCTTCAAACTTGTGTTTCTGTGCATCCGTCAGGATGCTGTAGGATAAGGTCTTTGTCTCGACAGGTGTAAGCTGCGGGTGATCAAGTGGAATAAGTTTTCCGTCGATTCTGAGTCTCGGAGGGCTGCCAGTTGTGATATGAAGGTCAGATGCTCCTTTTTCTATCATGACTTTCAGCAGGTCATATATTGTTGCCATTCAGGTCTCCTTTAATCGCCAGCAGTAGGCTCTTTAGTCGCCGAAAGTGACGCGTAACACTTCTTCTATGGTCGTTACACCTTCCGCAATCTTGGTCATGCCGCTCATTCTTAATGTCTTCATGCCAAGGCGGACGGCAGTCTTTTTTATCTCTGCGGAGGATGCACCTTCAAGGATCAATTCCTTGAGTTCGTCCTTGAGGAGCATTACCTCATAGAGCGCAACTCTGCCTTTATACCCTGTATTGTTACAGGTTGGGCAGCCCTTGCCCTTGAAGACCTTCATGGTCTTGGCCTCGTCCTCTGTATAACCGATCTTTGTCAGGGCCAGAACGGGCAAAGGATCTTCAGTTTTGCAGTTGGCGCAGATCCTTCTTGCAAGTCTCTGGGCAACAATAAGTATAACAGCGGACGAAACAAGGAAAGGCTCAATACCCATATTCAAAAGCCTGCTTATCGTTCCAGGAGCATCGTTGGTATGAAGAGTGCTCAGCACGAGATGTCCTGTCAGAGCCGCCTTAACGCCGATTTCAGCGGTCTCGAAGTCTCGAATCTCACCGACCATTATTATGTCCGGGTCCTGCCTGAGAAATGACCTCAGGGCTGCAGCAAAGGTCAGGCCTATCTCTTCCTTCATCTGCACCTGGTTAATGCCCATGAAATTGTATTCGACCGGGTCTTCTGCGGTCATTATATTCGTATCTGCTTTATTGAGGTGGTTCAAGGCAGAATAAAGCGTCGTTGTCTTTCCACTGCCCGTAGGCCCGGTTACCAGGATCATGCCATAGGGTTTGCTGAGAGCCTCCATGAAATCATCCATGGCAGAAACCTCAAAACCCAGCTTTGTCAGATCAACCTGCAGATTGGCCTTGTCAAGAAGTCTGAGAACCGACTTTTCGCCGAACAGACAGGGAAGGACTGATACACGGAAGTCGATCTCCCGTTTTTTGCCGAGCTTGAGCTTAATGCGGCCGTCCTGCGGAAGCCTGCGCTCTGCAATATCGAGTTTAGCCATGATCTTTATTCTCGAGGTAAGGGCAGCCTTTATCTTGACGGGAAGATTCATGACCGTGTACATGACGCCGTCAACACGGTATCTCACTCTCAGGGAGTTTTCATAGGGCTCGACATGGATATCGCTTGCGCCTGACTTGATAGCATTAACGAAAATACCATTGACGAGCTTGATAATCGGCGCTTCAACGTCTCTTACGACTTCTGAGTCATCTTTCTCCTCAAGGACATCGACACCATCCAGGGCATTACCAACGATAGAATCGAAATCTTCAACGCTGACCTGCGGGCCATCGTCAGAAGGTCCAAAATCTGATCCGGCTGCCAGATCAGAATCGGTAAAGGTATAGTCCTTTGCCTGAAGAATAGAATTTGTTGTTGCAGCTGATTTCTGCGAGGAATTGCTTGTCGTAAGGATATTCTCACCCTTGCCGAGATAGTAGGTCGTGATGCCGCCAATAATTGCGGTCTCGCTCGCTACCACAACTTCAACATTATAACCGGTCATGAACTTGACATCGTCAATCGCAAACACATTTGAAGGATCAGCCATTGCTATGGTGAGCGTTGCCCCAACCCTTGCAACCGGCATGATCAGATACTTTTTTGCCATGTCAGCAGGGACAAGTTTGAGTACAGCGGCATCAATCTTGTAATCAGAAAGGTTTATTGCAGGCACGCCATACTGCTTGCTCAGAAAGGCAACCAGTTTATCTTCTGTAATGAAGTCCAGTTTTACAAGGTTGGTCCCAAGCCTTCCGCCTTCCCTCTTCTGGGCGTTAAGGGCCTGCTTCAACTGGTCCTCCGTAATAATGCTTGAGGCAATCAGAATCTGCCCGAGTTTAGCCGCCATATGTCTAAAATATATGAAAATAGGGCTCTTGTCAACAAACAACTGTTAATAAAGAATTCTGGTGATTCTTGTTTATCTTCAAGCAGTTCTTCAGCCTAATACCTCTCATTTTTCTCTCAATCTTCATATGCGCCTCAGAAAGGTATTCTTTTCAGAAACAAGAAAGAACGTTTCGGCTCAGCTTTCCTGTCACTTCACGCCTCAGAATGCCTGAAGCGCCTGCTGTTGGTGCCTAAGACACTTACCGTTGGCTTTCATATATGATCAAAGGAATGGAATAATGCGTATAATAGGAAAATGCCTGTTATACGCAGCGACCGTGCCCATAAAATGCCGACACCTGAAGACCTTGAGCGGACTGAAAGGCTCCGTGAGGTCATTGAGGCTCTTTGTGAGGCAAATAAACGCTTTCCTGTTGTAGTGGAGGGGAAAAAGGACTTACAGGCACTGAGGAAGCTCGGTCTTGCCGGAGATATCATGCCTCTTCACAGCGGCAAGGGGCTTTATGAATTTTCTGACGAACTGGCCGAGAGGTTCACAAAGGTCATACTGCTTCTGGATTGGGATGCAAAGGGAGAAACCCTGTTTGCGTCATTGAAAAACAACCTTCGCGGACATTGGGAAGAATATGCAGCATTCAGGGAATTGCTCAGGTTGCTATGCCAGAAGGACATTAAGGACATAGAAAGCATCCCTGCCCTGCTCCTGCGTCTTGAAGGAAGTGATTAGTCCTGTGAAAGACCTCGGCAAGAAAGGCGAAGACCTTGCAGTTGCTCTCTGCAAGGGAAAAGGATTTAATATTATTGAGCAGAATTTTCGCACCCCTTTTGGAGAAATAGATATCATTGCAAAGGACGGCAATATCTTTGTATTTGTTGAGGTAAAGACGCGGACAGGCGATGCATACGGCGCGCCATTCGAGGCAGTGACAAGACATAAAAGGGAAAAGATCACGAAAGTCGCCATGAGCTACATGAAGAGATTCAAGAAAGAAGTGCCGGCACGTTTCGATGTTATCAGCATCTCCATGAAGAACGGAAACCCGCAGCTTGAATATATTCAGGACGCCTTTGAGATATAGGCTGTCCGGCGATTTGACTCAGAAGGAACAAATCTTATAAACTCATAGCACGCTGATTACCCGCCATGCTGTTCAAAAATCCTTTGCGGTACAGTTCGGGTATATTATTTTATTAATACTATTGAGAGGTTATGCACGCATGAATTCCGAAACCACAAAAAACGCTTCATTTGATACTAATGTCAGGAATACCCCTGCCCGGGAAGAGAGCTTTGCCGAACTGTTCGCACAGAGCAGCAGGCAGACGGTCAGATTTACTCCAGGCCAGAAGATACGGGCAAAGATCGTCAGCATCTCCGGCGACATCGCCTTCATAGACCTCGGCGACAAGAGCGAAGGGGCCATCAATCTGAGTGAGTTCAGGGACAAGGATGGCAATACGCAGGTGAAGTCCGGTGATGAATTCGACGCCTTTTTCATATCTGTTGAGAGCGGCATACGGAAGTTCACAACCATGGTACATGGGTACTCAGCCGTAAGCCTCAAGAGCATACGCGATGCCTTTGAAGCTGAAATGCCTGTGCAAGGCGAGATTAAACGTGAAGTGAAGGGAGGCTTCGAGGTTCTTGTCGGAGATGTGCGGTGCTTCTGCCCCTTTTCGCAGATCGATCTCAAAGGAGGCCGTGAAGGAGGCGTTTATCTTGGCCGCACGTTCCCGTTCAAGGTTCTTGAGTTCGAAGAGAATGGCAGAAATATCATCCTTTCACGCAGGGCAACCCTCGAAAAGGAAAAAAATGAAAAAATAGAGCAACTCAAGGAAACCCTTCAGATCGGCGCAGAGGTTATCGGCACGGTCCGGTCAGTCATGAATTTCGGAGCCTTCGTTGACCTGGGCGGTATTGACGGTCTTATCCCTGCAAGCGAGCTTTCGTGGGTAAGGAACGAAAAGCCTTCTGACATATTATCGCTTGGTCAGCAGGTTACGGCAAAGATACTCTCGATCGACTGGGAAAAGAATAAGTTGAGCCTGAGCCTCAAGGCAATGGAACCAGACCCCTGGACTCAGATTGCAGATACCTATAAAGAAGGAAGCCGTATCAGCGGGAAGATCGTCCGGCTTGCACCTTTCGGCGCCTTTGTGAACCTTGAGCCGGGCATTGACGGACTGATTCATATCTCGAACCTCGGCGCAGGAAGACGGATCAACCATCCAAAAGAAGTGGTAGAGACCGGCCAGACTGTTGAGGTCTATGTCCTTTCTGTTGACAAAGAAAGCAGAAAGATCAGCCTCTCGATAAATCCCAGGGTGGAACCCCAGAAGATAGTTCTCCCTGAGGTTGGCGAAACCCTTGAAGGCAGGGTCGAAAAGATCATGCCCTTCGGCATATTCGTAAAGCTCAAGAGCGGTCTGACAGGCCTTGTGCCGAACAATGAGATGGCAACCTCGCAGGGCGCTGACCACAAGAAGATGTTCCCTGAAGGCTCTGAGATGAAGGTAACGGTCATCGAAATTGACAAGGACACCAACAAGGCCAAGCTCAGCCGAAAGGCTGCCATGGATATGGTGGTGAAGAAGGAATATCAGGACTATCTTACTGAGTCCGGCCAGACGAGCAGTTCTTCGTCCAGCTTCGGAACCTTCGGCGATCTGCTCAAGGCTAAACTGGAAGGGAAAAAGTAGTTTAAAAATTATATGTGGCCGCCTGTTACAACAGCGCGGCCATAGTTTTTTCGAAAAAATATCTTCAGACCTTACCCTGCGCTATTCTTTTCCCTGGATAACATCAGCAATAGATTTATTTAATAGGGGTTATGGCGCCCAGCTAAATCCAGAAGAGATTATTTGAAAGGTCTTCGGCAGAATGACTGAAAAGAAACTGCGCCAGATGTTTGATTGAGTCGCTGAGCGGTAACTGCTTTGAGAGAAGAATCCCGCAATGTTTCTTTCCCTGCTGCTGATATTCAGCATGCAATCGACTGAAGTCTCCGACATTAAACGTAAAGATAGCTCTTCCCTCTGCAATGGCATAATCAAGCTGCTCGCGGTCGGATAAACTCTGCTTTTGGGCCTCATGAGCGCTGACAACATCGTATCCCTTCAGACGTAAGGCTGTAGCCACCTTTTTATGGACGTCCTCGTCGAGATACAGAGCGGTCATGCAGCAAGTTCCCGGTCAATCTCATCCTTATTGTCGAAGTAGTAGCTGAGCGCGTCGAAGAGTTGCGCAGGAGTGATGGAAGGATAACCCTCAAGGATTTCCTCGATGCTCATTCCGGAGCGGTAATGATTGACAATGGACGCAACAGGCATGCGAGTTCCTTTTATGACAGCCTTGCCCTCATACTTTGACGGTTCCTTTTCAATGTGCAGATGCTTGATCTCTGTTGCTGGCATAGTAATTACCTCCTTGTTCTCATGCGTCTGTTATCGGCTATCGTCTGCCCTAATTTACCCATTCCCAGATTCTATTATACCTGATTAATCTATCTTTTCCCATAACCGCCAGCTGACGCACCTGCCTGCCGACGGGCAGGAAAAGTGGCTGAGGATCTAATCCTATCCTCTATTTCGTAGCTGATCAATTCTTTGGGACAACTCTCGCCAGGGTTTTATCCAATGCATGGAAATGCGATCCGACAATTTGTCCAGCGCCGCCTTATCTAACCCTTCAAGCAATTCAGAAGTAATTATGTCCGGGTCAATGGGGAATACTTTGACCTGCCGAGTCTCATCAAGAGTGAGCATTCGCACCTGATCAATGAGGGCTTTTTGCAGAAAGGCTTTCCTCTCTTCATATCGCTTAGCCGATTCCTGTTTACGCCTTTCTGATTTAGCCTGAGCTTCGACAATACGCTTCTGTTTTTTCTCATCTTCTTGTATTCTCTGTGCTTCTCTCCATCTTTCTGCCGCTATTTGAGCATCAGTCGGCCTGCCTTCAAAAATATAGAGATCCTCCTGTGAACCTTGCGGATATGATGGGTTATTCCTTATTTGTTTGATCAGTTCAGGATTTTTCGAGAGTTTTTTGCAGAAATTGGTAAGTGCCTGTAGATTCCAAGAACAATGACCATGATTAAACGAGCTGGGGATATCACGAATATCATGCCTTTTTGCATCAAGACCAGAGGAAGTTACATCCAGTTCTCTGAACACTTTTGCAAAAAATATTGCCACAAAGTTTGCCGCGGCCGTAATGTCAGTTCTTGCCCAGTTCAATATTAAACGAGCTGGGAACATATTAAAATAGTTTTTCTCGTCGCAGATCATTTTAAGCAAAGATTCTGGGGTGATTCTTGGACCTTTATCAGGCTTATCCATGGATTACGCTTAATCTCCGTTGTTGCATCAAATGGCTCAGAACCCTATTCATGGTCCGTCTCTCTACCCGATCATGCCAATGAATATCGCATTCCCACAGCGCGCTACTTGCTGTCGAATGTCAGGGATCTCGATTGAAATTTCTCCGTGCTGTTCGACAAGGCGTCTCAGGAGGTCGTGCGCCCGAGGATCGGCTGGGTAGGCATCGACAGCCTTGATGAAATTTCTGGCAGCATCTGCAAGCCGCCCTTTGCCATGCAAAGCGATGCCCAAGTTCTTATAGGCATTGTGCAGTTCAGCATCAATATTAATGGCAGTCCGGCAATATCCTTCTGCTTCCTCATGTCTGCCTAATAGATTGAAGCAGTAACCCAGGTTATTATGGACAAGATATGCGGTCATCTTATCTGCGGGCTTCAACGACTTGGCATGAAGATAGTAGAGGATAGCAGCCTCGAAGTCGTTCATATTTTCCATAAATTGACCTAACGTCATATAAAGCTGAGCAAGCGGTTCAGGATCATCCGTGCAGGTGATCAACTGCTCAGTGCAGATAAAAGCCTCCTTATAAAAGCCATTTTGTCTGAGCAGGTTAATGAGATCCCAAAAAAGTTCCTGAAACTCGTCGTCCTTGGAACTCGGGGCAAACTGTCTATTGATATCATCAAGACTGCGGCCATAATCCTCTATTCGCTTAAACGCTTTCTTAATCTCTGCCATCTTTTTATCCATACAACCTCCCGAAAGAACAAGTTTAATGCATACTCCACCCGAGCGCCTGGCATTTCAGGCTAACGTTCTCTCGCAAAGCAGCTGTTGCATACACTGCCAGATGATAGGGTTGTCTATGCATGACAGATATTGGACCGACCATGCCTGCTGGTGGAGAGGGCCACTGTACCGCAGTCTGCTTTTTATCAAAGGTGAACAACTCCAGAACAACTTCCATTTCCGGCTTCACTGTTTTGCTTAATGCAGCAACGATTCCGTTCCAGAGCTGATCATCCAATATAAAGGGATCTACAAGGATCAGAAGGGTTCCAACGTCATCAGGCAGCTTAATGAAACCGAGACGAAGAGCGTCTTCCAGAATGGTATAATTCTTTACCTGGTTTCTACCTAACTGATCTCTTAGGATTTCACGGGTAGCCTCATTCTTTTCAGCGAGGACAATAACAGCGTCGGTAGCATTGGCCTTTTTTAATTTGTCGATTACCAACCCAGCCGAGCACCTGTACGGCAATTTATCAAGCACCTTCTTTTCAGCAGCATAGTAATCGTTATAAGCAGGATGCTTTGTGAGCTCAGCCTTCGTCTCTCGTTCCCATTGCGCAGGGTTAGGACATGATGCCTCAAGCATAAAAGCATGGGTTTCGATGTACGCAAACCGCGCACTGTTCCGCCCTGTAAGCATCTTCGCAATATTCATCAGTGCAGCATGCTTCAGGATGTCTCCCAAATTGCCAACATTGCGGAGTTGAGGATTATTTTGTTCCATATTATTGAGACTTAACCTCTTTTTTGGGCACCCAGATTACGCCATTGTTATCTCCAAAAGGCTTGGCACATTTTTTCATGAAATAACAACCAGCCAGCGCTGATATTACAGCATCCAACATGTCTTCGTATCCCTTCAGAATAACTGGTCGTCGTATATTCTCGTCTATTTCAGGCAAATAGTTGCCGATATCGTCTATATGCTCAATCAGCTTTCCCTTAAGCCCGTATATATTAGAGACTATTTTGCTTAGGCGGTCTTCCGGTTTGTCCGTTGGCCAATACTTCGACCTTTTCTCAACCTTGTACGGCACACGATATGTGTAATCAAAAAGTTCTATTATTGCAACATGGGGATATACTTCAATAAATGAAGGCCGAATACATTGTAGATTCCTCGCCCAGGAAAAACCACACTTTAGCAGTTGCTGGTAGATATCTGATGAAAGCTGTCCGGGGCGCGTCTCTGACGGGCTGTGTGTTGAGGCCCCTCTCCCCCCATATTTTCTTGAAATTTCCTCGTCGGCTACACGGCGTCCCCTGATAGCCTTTGGTGATAGCGGGATATCCAGCGCGACCAAAGCTATTCTCCATTTATTATCCTCACAATATTTTAAGAGTGTCTTGAAATCCGGCGCTGTGCCCGTGGCTGATTGAGACCAATTTATCTCGTTCTCATTACAAAATTCTTGATAGGAGCGTGCCGCTTTAACAAGCTGTATTCTCTTCTTTTCTTCATCAATCCTTAATAATGCTACACCGGAAGGATTTCCCTCTGTCCAAGCAGCATCAACCCCTAATACATACCTAATCATTATCTTCTCCCCATTACTATATATGCTTCAAATACTACATTATCATACATATTGACCTCCCCCAAATGACGTCCTATGTTTTTCACATACAAATCCTGGGACAGCTCGCGCTATCGCCCTCCATAGGCAAGACTTGCTCCAGCCGACATGAACAATAACCCTCGTGTCATAAGTTATATTGGCCACAACATATTGTGGTTGGCACGGCTGATGCGTGACCCCAAACGTGTCACATGTCACATTATGTCACTACAAATGGGTGAGCAGGGGCAATAACAGGACGGTGTGGGTGAGTTAAATATATTACGCTTTGGAAGAAGGACTACGACCCCTTCACCCCTATCTCCAGCATATTCTTTTTGATCGCTTTTATTTTATCCCGGATAACTGCTGCGCGTTCGAAGTCGAGCTTTTTTGCAGCCTCTTTCATCTCTGCCTCAAGCCGTTTGAGCGCCTCATCGCCTACCCCATATTCAGCCTCTTCTTCAGCAGCAAGGGGTACGTTCCAGTAGTCAGCCTCATAGATAGAACCCACAATATCCTTAATGCTGCTCTTTATCGTTTCGGGCGTAATACCCATTTTCAGGTTATGAGCCTCCTGAATTGCTCGCCGCCGGTTCGTTTCATCAAGGGCCTTTTTCATGGAACCGGTCACCCTGTCAGCGTAAAATATCACCTCCCCGTTCACATTCCTTGCAGCCCTTCCTGTTGTCTGTATGAGTGAACGCTCTGACCTGAGGAAGCCCTCCTTATCAGCATCGAGGATGGCCACAAGCGAGACCTCAGGCAGATCAAGGCCTTCCCTCAGGAGGTTCACGCCAACAAGAACATCGAATTTGCCCAGTCTCAGGTCCCTGATGATCTCGACCCTTTCAAGCGTATCAATATCTGAGTGCAGATACCTGGTCCTGATACCGAGTTCGAGATAATAATCGGTCAGATCCTCTGCCATCTTTTTGGTGAGCGTTGTCACCAGCACCCGCTCATCTTTTTCCGCTCTCTTGCGTATTTCGCCTAACAAGTCCTGAACCTGACCGGCAACAGGACGGACAGATGGCCTCGGGTCAAGGAGGCCTGTCGGCCGGATGATCTGCTCAATGATCCTGCTGCCTGACTTCTCTATCTCATACAATGCAGGCGTTGCAGACACATAAATAACCTGCCCAACCTTCTCTGCAAACTCATCAAATTTCAGGGGCCTGTTGTCCAACGCAGACGGCAGCCTGAAACCGAAATCTATGAGCGTCTGTTTTCTTGACCTGTCTCCTTCGTACATGCCCCGTATCTGGGGCACTGTTGCATGTGATTCATCGATCACCATCAGAAAGTCCTCAGGAAAATAATGCATCAGGGTATACGGAGGCGCACCGGCTGCTCTTCCGCTTAAATGACGAGAATAGTTCTCTATGCCGTGGCAGTAATTGAACTCCTTCAGCATCTCCATGTCAAAGCGCGTCCGTTCCTCGATCCTCCGCGCCTCGACAATCTTCCCCTGCTGCAGAAACGCTTCGACTTGTGCCTTCATCTCCTGTTCGATATTCTTCAGAGCAGTTTCGAGCCGGTCCCTTGGTGTAAGCCAGTGGCTGTTCGGGAACAGAGATATCTTCTCCATCTTCCGTATACGGTTGCCGCTCAGCGGATCTATCTCGCTGATGGCCTCGAGCGTATCGCCGAAGAACTCCAGCCTGATCGCACGGTCCTGTGCAAAAGAGGGATAGATCTCGACCACATCGCCCCGCACTCTGAACCTGCCCCGCTTGAAGTCCATATCTGTCCGAATGTATTGGATCTCGACAAGCCTGTCAAGGATCGCGTCCCTCTCTATCTGCATGTTCTCTTCAAGATAAAGGTGCATATCCATGTAATCCTGAGGCGAGCCTATGCCATAGATGCAGGAGACCGACGCCACAACGATCACATCTCTTCTCTCAAGCACAGCCCGCGTAGCAGAGTGCCTGAGCCTGTCTATATCGTCATTTATGAGCGCATCTTTTTCTATGTACGTATCAGTGGTCGGAAGGTATGCCTCTGGCTGGTAATAGTCATAGTAGCTCACAAAGAACTCGACGGCATTCTGCGGGAAAAGTTCCTTGAACTCGCCATACAGCTGCGCAGCAAGTGTCTTGTTATGGGCCATAATAAGGGCAGGCCGCCCTAATTTGGCGATCACCTGAGCAATCGTGAAGGTCTTCCCTGAGCCGGTAACACCAAGCAGGACCTGATGCTGCCTGCCTTTGTTCACGCCGTCAGTCAGTTTTCTGATCGCTGCGGGCTGATCGCCCTTGGGACTATAGGCAGACGTGATCTGAAAAAGCGAGGGAATGATCATCGGTTAATTAAGGAGGTCATCAGTAAAACTGCACATTTTGTCATTCCCGCAAGCGGAGCGTGTCAGGAATCCTTCTGGAAACAAAGAAAGATTCCGGACAAGCCGGAATGACAGAATAGACGATAATCTACAACAATGCATTCCGCTGTGCCGATCTCAGCGTGTTTTCAAGAAGCATCGCAATCGTCACCGGCCCTACGCCGCCCGGCACAGGGGTTATCAGAGAGGCTTGCTGTGATACTGAGCTGAACTCGGCATCGCCCGCCATAGTGCCGTCCGGAAGCATGTTGATCCCTACATCAACCACAACAGCGCCTTTTTTCACCATATCACCTGTAATAAGCCCTGCCCTGCCTGCTGCAGTGCAGAGGATATCTGCCTGCCGGGTCATACTGCCGAGGTCTTTTGTCTCTTTGTGGCAGATCGTCACAGTTGCCTCTTTTGCAAGGAGCATCATGGAAAGAGGCTTGCCGACAGCAAGACTTTTGCCCACAACCACCACATGCCTGCCCTTGATTGGGACCTTGTAATATTCAAGAAGCCGGATAACTCCGAATGGAGTGCAGGGAAGAAAACTCGATGCTGAAGCAGTCATTCTTAACTGCTGGATCATATTCTCAGTGTCCTGCCTGAAGAGCTGGATAGTCGATTCATCAGCTGCAAATCTTCCGACAGATATCGAGCCAAGGCCGTCAACATCCTTCTCCGGGACAAGGGCATTAATCACCCTTCTTGCATTGACCTTTCTGGGCAGAGGCATAAGCATCAGCAGACCATGGATCCGCTCATCGCGGTTAATCTCATGGATCACGTTCAGGAGTTCATTTTGTGATATGGTCTCTGGCAGTCTGAACTCATAGGAGGTGATTCCGGTCTTTTTGCATGCGCCGAGAGTTGTCATGTAATACTGAACAGCCGAAGGATTATCGCCTGTCAGGAGCAATCCAAGACCGACATCCACTCCGCTCTCCTTCAAATCAGCAACTTCTTTTCTGACGTTTTCCTTGATCTCATCAGCAAGTTTTTTTCCATTCAGAATATCCGCCATTACAGTCACCTCACTAATATTTTTGGTTATTTTCGCACAAGGTTAAGGAAGCTTGTTGTATCAGAAAGATCGTAGAATACTGCATCAGCGCCGGCTTCTTCAAGGCGGCTGAATGAATACGGCCCTGTTGCCACTCCAATCGAATACGCTCCATAGGGCTTTGAGCACTCAACATCTCTTGGCGTATCTCCGATAACAACGCAATTTCTGTAATCAATATCGAGGTCTCTGCTTTTCCTGAGCTTTTCGCGCGCTATCGGCAGAAGCATGTTCCTGTCCGCATCATCGTTTCCGTATGCACCTATCTCAAAGTATCTGTTCAGGCCGAAGGCCTCAAGTTTTATCATGGAGCCCTGTTCAATATTGCCGGTGAGAAGACCAAGAATACACTGATCGCTGTCTTCAAGTGCAGCAAGTGCTTCTCTTATGCCAGCCTTCACATGGCCTTCTGTTGCATCAATAGTGTTTCTGAGATGCGATATATAGCTTTCGAAGAATCCTGGAACATTGCCGTTTGAGCTTGGTACATCGTGCAGTTTCATTCCCTCTGTCAGGATCTGGAGATCTGTTTTTCCCGCCATACTAATTGACCTGAAGGCGTCGGCCACCGAGAACATCTCTTCAAATGCACGATTCAGAGCCTTTACGCCTGCCCCGCCTGAATCTATAAGCGTACCGTCTATGTCAAAGAGTATAAACTTCATTTTTTTATAATATCCTCTGCTCATGCGCAAGTCAATAAAAGGGCGGAAACAAGCACAATATCTCAGGTATAATAATTGACTATTGGTAACCATTCAGTGAATGGTAGTAATTATCATAAAATCTCCCCCCCGCCCCTCTTTGCTAAAGTGGGGATTTGTTCCTCCCTTTAGCAAAGGGAGGTTTAGGAGGGATTTAATAATAAAAACTATAACCCGCAACTGAATGATTTCGACTATTTAATCATAGAGGGGTGGATCACGATGAAACAGCGGCTGATACAACTTGTGTACGAAAAGGCTTTCAAATACAGTGAGGAGCCGACCTTCAAGCTCGTCTCAGGAAGGATGAGCAACTACTACTTCAACTGCAAGACCGTAACGCTTCATCCTGAAGGCCTGTACCTCATCGGTAACATCATCTTCGAGATGATCAAACATTCAGGGGCTAAGGGTATTGGCGGTCTCACCCTCGGTGCAGACCCTATTGCCAATGCAGTAGCCTATACATCTTATGTGAGGGAAAGCCCTATCGAGGCATTTGTATGCCGCAAGACCGCCAAGGCCCATGGCACCATGCAGTGGATCGAGGGGAATGTTGCGGCAGGGGATAAGGTCGTTGTTGTTGACGATGTGATCACAACCGGTAAGTCAACGATCGAGGCTATTACCAAGGCAAAGGAAGGCGGGCTCGAGGTCGTGAAGGTCATCGCACTTGTGGACAGGCAGGAGGGGGGCAAAGAGAATATCGAGGCACTCGGATACAAGGTCGATACAGTCGTAACCAGGGACGAGGTTATGGAGCTTTACAGGACTAAGAATCGCTAATGCATGGATAGTTCCAGCCTTCAAACCGTCGGCAATCAATCACCCACGGCCCTTCTTATCGGGCGTCAAAATCTCTAAAAAAGACTCTCTTACCTCTAATATCGAAATAATAGCACTCTGACGAACTGTATTCGTTGCTCTACTTGTAAATCGTATAACGATAAGGCGTATTTCGATCAAAATCAGACGAGTCAGGCGAAACAGGGCTGCTACTTTCTACAAAAGATGTGCCATCCATGTAAAATTTTAACCAGTTTCTTCTCTTTTCCTTGTCGAAAGTTGACACCCATTCAATGTCCTCAAAAAAGATTCCTTTTATTGTGCCGATAAAACTTGGATCTGTGAATCCTTTGTTGAGCAAAATATTGTTTTTTCCATCACTGGAGAGAGAAAACGTCAGAACCATAGGGCTATCAACAAATTTGCTTGAGTACCAGTTCAGCTTGTTATATTCATTCCATGTACAACCGGCTTTGTATCCAAACCCACCTGGTTCAGTCCACTGATATTTGGGTGTGCAGGATGATGTATTCCAAAACTGCTTTCCTGCATAAGCCCTATTTAGCCTGGCCACCAGATCCTTAGCCATTGCTGTCTTTTGCTGTTCTTTTGCCTTTTTGTCATCTTCTCCAGCTCTTTTTTCAGCAGCATATTTAAGTGCACCGATGCGCTCTCGCACTGCGTTTGAGTCCTGAGCATCCGGGGCAACCGTCAGATAAAACTTAAAACTTGAGACGGCATCTTGAAGAAGACCCGCCTTTTCCTGGGCTAATCAAAGATTGAAGTAGTACGCCAGCACCCAAGGAGCCCCAAGCAGGGCCTTTTGATATGACTTAACAGCCTCCGCGAAATCCGCTTCTCCCTGTGCATTTTTGATAATATAGTTGGCCTTCCCAACCTGTTCATAAACCTCTCCCGGCACCGTTGGCGCCGGACTCATGCTCTGCACATGCCTGATGATCTTCTCTCGCAAGGCATAGTCATTGGGATTCTTCTGCAGGTCGGCGATGTATTGATTGAGGGTTTCCTGCGGCGTCTGGGCCTGCACAAACTTTTCTGAGGAACATAGCAGTGTTGATACCAGCAATATAAGCAGGCAGCTCTTTTTTAACGTGACCTTTCCCATATTCAGTTCAGACATTCTCGTTTCCTCTCTCTGTGATAATTTGGAACGTGGCCTCAGTATTTATACTTCTTGGCCCTCATCTCTTCTCTCTAAATAGTTTATGGGCTGCGCGAGAAGGTAATTCGACGTTCTGCCGCTGGCGTTGTCCAACCACATGGGTTTGTGAAGGCCATTGGGTGATTGGTTATAATGACAATGGAATTGCCAGGATCAGAGAGCATCCCGGAAACCGGGAATGTCTTTTCAGGCACGCTGCAGTTAAATCCAGATGACTGGAAGTCAATCCATAACGTTCTATAGCCGCTCATATTATCTCCATTAACCTTGAGACTGAACTCATCTTTGTGAGGAAATGGGTTGCCGGGGAAATTGCTGGTCTTGGTGTAATATTTGTATTTCAAGGTAAAGCTGTCCTCCCCTGTTACGATCAGTTCATAGAATTCAGTCCAGTTAGCTTGTTTATATCCCCATATTCCGGCCAAGTTCCGGATTAGTTTTTTTGCCTTCTCATTCTCCTGCTGTTTGGCGGCCAAGGCCTTTTTATTTTCCTCTTCAGCAAGCCTTTTAGCTTCTTCTATGCGATATTCGATCTTATATATGAGATCGTGCACCTGTTTGGCATCCCCCGCGTTTGGTTTTGCCATAAGATACATATTCAATGCCCGAATGGCTTCTTCGTACAGGCCGGCCTTGTCGCAAACTACACCTAAATTGTAATAACCTTCTGCAAGCCATGGAGCTAACAATAATGCTTTACCAAATTCGTCAGCAGCTCTTAAAAATCCTCCTTTATCTCTGGCAGCATCAACAGCAGCCTCACCCCGCAGCATATGCCGTCTCGCCTCTTCCGGCACCGCAGGCGGCGGCTGAATTTTCTGGACGAGTTTGATGATCTTTTCTCTCAGCTCCTGATCCTTCGGACTACCCTCTGATGCCGGCTGAATGGCATTGACATAATGAGTCAATGCTTCACGGTATTTGCCTGCTGCTTCTGCCTGCTGGCCAAGGGATTCTTCGTAGTCGGCAAAGGCAGTGGCATTACACATACCGATGAACAAGAGTACACATATAAGTTTCAATAAGTGATTCATGGCTCTTTTTACCTGTTTTCTAAGTTTCCCCATAAACTTTCCTCAAGATTTGTGTGATAAGTTATCGCTTTTGTAAGTATATATATTGATATCTGACTGACGGATCGGCATATGAACCAGAAGGTCGGTCACAACTCAGCACAAAACCCTTGTTATCATTTTCTACCGTCCTCCATGCCGAACTTTCTCCTCCATCCTTGAAACGACAAACCCAACCTATATCCCTGATGTCTCCATACGCTATAGGCACTCCAATAACTTTCTCAGCATGTGCCATCTGTGCTATGGAAGGTTCTGAAAGTTCTGCGGTGCCGTTACTGTTAATAACAAACTGAAAGAGTTTATCTGATTTGAAATCAGAGGTTTTAATGCCCCACCAGTGCCCTCCCTCAGAGTACTCACGGCTATTACAGCCTAAGCCTCCTGGCCTGCCTTCTGCTACTCGCCCCGGAGCACAAAATGCTATAGACCAATTTCCCTCAAGCATACGTTTAAGAAATTCTACACGTTTAGCCCATACAACTTTTTTTTCTATTTCTTCCTGTCGAAGCTTTTCAGCCTCTTGTTCTTGCTTTTGGAGCTTTTCCTGCGTATATTCGAGAGCGTAAATCTGATCCTTTACCTTTTCAACATCAGGCGCGTTTGGTGTCACCATAATATAATATTTCAGATTAAGGATAGCTTCGGAAAACTTGCCTGCTTTTTCTTGAGCTATTGCGAGATTGAAATAAGCCTCGGCCCACCAAGGAGCAAGACGAAGAGCTTTTGAAAATTCCTGAGCAGCCTCAATATAATCGGAGTTGCTTTTTGCATTTTTAATCGCTGTCTGCCCCCTTACTGAATATTTCCGTGCCTCTTCCGGCACTGCAGGAGGCGGCTGGATTTTCTGCGATAATTTGATGATCTTCTCTCTGAGCTCCGAATCCTTCGGACTACTCTCTGATACTGACTGAAGAGTCTTTACATAATGGGTTAATGCTTCACGGTATTGCCCAGCCTGCTCTGCCTGTCGGGCAAGGGTCTCTTCATCGGCAGCGAGGGCTGGGAAGTTTATAATTCCGATTAAAAGAATTGTGCTTACTATTTTAATCAATAGATGCATAATGTCTCCTCTCTTTATGATAATTTGACAGGTAGCCTCGTTTTTTCTCATAGAAAATATCAACGAGTATATATAACTTCAAAATCATGATATCCCAACTGACAGCCTTGCTTATGCGCTCTATCTCTATATTGGAATATGATAGTCTTCCCGTCCGCGCTTACCTTTCCACGAATAGGAACCATGCGCCCCCTGAATCCGCCCTGTGCCTTTAACCGCTCAAGACATTCGTAAGTGGATTCTTCGCCGGATACATTAGTTAAACCAGATTTTTCAATAGATGATTCTTCCAATTCAAAACCATTCAATCTGAATTTTATATAGGGTTTACCACTCATTTTACTGGCGTTTTCAAACATGCTGAAAAGAAGCCAATCACCCTCTGCCGACACCTGCGCAGCAAAACCTTCTCCATACCCTTTCCAATACCATGTACCTACCAAATCTTGAGGCCGTGGTGGTTTTGGCTTCAGAGCCTCTTGCACTGCCTTCTCCTGCTTGTACTCGATTTCGTAAACAAGGTTTTTGACTGCCTTGATATCAGGCGCATTAGGGGCTGCCAGAAGATACAACTTCAAGCTCTTGATTGCATCGGCATACTGCCCGGCCTTATCCCGCGCAATGCCGAGGTTGTAATAAGCGCTGGCCAGCCATGGCGCAGCCAGCGTAGCTTTTTCAAATTCATTAACTGCGTCCCTGAAATCATTGGCGTCCTTTGCATTCTTTACAGCAGCTGTTCCCCTTGCCATATACCTCTCTGCCTCTTCCGGCACTGCCGGCGCCGGGCTCATTGTCTGCGCATGCCTGATGATCTTCTCCCGCAGGGCATTGTCGTTGGGGTTCTTCTGCAAATCGGAGATGTATTGGTTGAGAGTTTCCTGGGGGGACTGTGCCAGTAACACCTGTGGAGAAAGCGACAGCAAAGCTAAGAAGAACAGAAAAAACATAAATGTTCTTGTCATACGCATTACAATTACCTCCTTTTTTATCCCTTTCAATTACCCGCTTCCCTTATCTTATCTCGGCCTCGGCGGCGGAGTTCCGAAACGAGTCTTGCCCGAACATCTGTCAAGGCACTGTGCGGTGTAATTGTCGAGACAGCCTTTCAGGCAGTTCATCTCCTTGACCGAATCCCGGAGTTTTGTCGAGAGATGCTGGATCTCCCGGTTGTATGCATCGGTCGCTTTCTCCACCTTACGGACATTGACAGCGCTATAACCAAAGGCTGCGAGATCAGCATATGTCTCGCCGATCATCTTTGCCTGCTGGAAATATTGTGACCCTGTCCATGATATAACCTTTGTGGCTTCGAGGAGGTCATTGACGAAAAGGAGCGCGTCCAGTGTTTTTCCATCATCCCGCATGTTGCCGGACACGAGAGCTTTAAAATCGCTGCCCAGAGTTCCGATAGTGACCACCTTTTTCACCCGCTCCAGCTCGACATTCCGTTTCTTCATCTGCTCACCGAGCCATTTCCGCATCTTCGGATCAGACGAATTGATCATGCTATCGAGCTTGCTGAAGACATCTTTTTTTACACTGCGCTCCAGGTTGCCTAAGAGGTTATATTGAAGGAACATGGACAACCCATATTCCTTGGCATTCTTCAGGGAGTTATCTGCAGCGGCATTGAACGTCTCCTGCCATTTTTCGAATTCCGAAACATTGCCGCGCATACTGGCACCAAACTGTTTAAGGAGGGTTTGAAGTCCCTTAACATCTCTTTCAATTTCGGGGATGCGCTTTTTGGCAGCATCAATGCCTTTCATGGTCTCGCTTGCAGGAGGTTCCACGACAGTGGCTTTAGCACCACTCACGGGTTTGCTGCCGGCATCGCGGAGATCGACTGCTGACGATTGGGAAGGTGTGCCTGCCATCCCCTTGAGCCCAAGGTCTCCTGTGCCAGTGTCTCCAACACCTTTCAGCCCGAGATCGCCGCCTGAATCAAGCCCCTTCAACCCAAGTTCGTTTTCGCTGATGCCCTTCATGCTCTTGAGGGCATCCTGTTTGTTCCTCTCGAACTCTTCCTGCCTTCTCCGTGCCTCTTCCTCTTCCCTTTTCCTCTGTTCTTCTATCTCTCTTTGGCGCTGGCGTTCCTGTTCCTCCCTATATATCCGTTCAGCCTCCTGACGTTGACGCTCAGCCTCATACTCGTGAGAAGGAGACGATGAGCCTCTGCCGCCCCAGTTCGAGCCAGGGGTACATCTCGGGCCAGAAGAATATGTGCCGCCGCATGATTCACACCAATTTTTATATGCCCTGGCTCCGCTGGAGCCCCAACTTGCAGGGGGATTGTTACAGTCAACTGCAGCGGATATTGTCGGCATTAGTAACAGAAAAGCGAAAAAACAAACTACGAGGAAGAAACAACTCTTGACAACAGGACTATAAGGAAGATGATTCCTGCCCATGGGCGCCCTCCCTGTGTGTATCTGCAGCCTCATGATATTCCCTCTTATTTGAAATGTCAAGCTGCAGGCAGATGCCTGTCAAACGCCTCCCTGACAGCTTTTCTCGTCTTTTTGAGATGCTCCGCAAAGTCCGCTGTCTCGTCAAATCCAACGAATTCTGATGCACTCTTGAGGCTTTCATCATCCTTCTTCAGCACTGCCACGCCCCGTAATCTCAGGAGGCCTTCGATGGTGCGGAAGAAGAGATAGGCATCTGTCATCATGAGAGCTTCGGCATCACTGATAATGCCGGCCGTGGCAAGCCTGCGGATTGCTGCAAGCGTATTCTGGACAAGGAGCGTCGTATGCTTTTCGCAGTTCTTCAGCTGCAGGAACTGGACCATGAACTCGATCTCTTCTATGCCACCGGGGCCTAGTTTGATGTCATAGCCTTCGCTCTCCTTCGAAAGCTCCTGCATGATCCTTTCGCGCATCTGCCTGATGTCAAAAGCAGTCACCTTCGAGCTATATGCCGAAAGCGTTTCATGCGCCAGCTGCATGAACGCACAACCCGCCTTCCTATCTCCGGCAACAGGCCTGGCCTTGAGCAGCGCCTGAAACTCCCAGAAGGCAGCTGACCCTGCATAATAGTTCCTGAATGCCTCGACTGATGAGACAAGCGGGCCCTTTGAACCTTCAGGCCTCAGTCTCGTATCCACACTGTATGCAATGCCGTCCCGTGTGTATGAGATAAGCATCCTGAGCAGTTTTTCTGCGGTCCTTGTCTGGACGATCTGAACATCCTCCAGAGACACAAATATGAGATCAAGATCAGAACCAAAGGCGATCTCCCTGCCGCCGAGTTTGCCAAAGCTGATGACTGCCATGCCCTTCTGTCCCTCGCCGCTCTGCTCAAAAGATGAGGAGAGTATAGCCTCCGCTGTTCTGCTCAATCCCCTGGTCACCTTAATAACATCCTTCTTCTTCTGAAGGAAAAGCAGGCCTATTCTGATCTCTTCCATCTGCTTTATGAGCCTGACCGCATCACTTATTGATCCGCCTTCTGACAGAGAATCTCTGATCTCAGCCCGGAGCGCGCCAAGGCTCTTTCGCAGGGTCTCCTGCCAGCCTATCATCTCGAGGTATTGGGGCCGGGCCATGAGCATCTTAGAGAGATAGTTGCTCTGGGCAAAGACATAGACAATAAGGTCAATAAGTGTCCTGTTCTTGCTGAAGACCTCAAGATACGACTCGTTTGTACTAAGCAGCAGAGCGAATGACTGAATATGGTTCAGAGCAACATCAGGGTTGCCGGACTTGAGACTGCTGTCAACAAACATGGGCAGAATATCAGAGAGAAGTCTTCTGCCCCGCAGGGTCTGGAAGTTAAAGGTGCTGTCCCTGATCGACCGGATGTTTCGCAGGGCCTTTCCAACATCTCTCAGGCCTGCATTAGACAGAAACTCCTTCAGTTCAGTATCAGAAAACTCTTCGTTAAAGAGCGTATGGCCTGTTGAGGGCTCTTCTTGCCTGGCCGCAAAGAGTGAATCATAGACGGTGCGCACCTGCTTTCTTCTCTTCTCAAGATCATCAGTGAACTGGCTCTTTGATGCATAGCCCATCTTCCTGCCGAGCAAATCCAGCTCCGCATCCCCTACTGGCAGGGTATGTGTCTGCAGATCATTCAACTGCTGCAGCCTGTGCTCAAGGGTCCTCAGATACCGATAATTATCGGAAAGGATGCCATAGTCCTCTCTCCCGATGATCCCTTTCTGGAAGAGGCGGTGGAGTATCTTCAGCACATTTCTTTCCCTGAGCAATGGCTCCCGACCCGCATATATAAGCTGAAGCGCCTGGCTGAAGAACTCTATCTCCCTGATGCCGCCATAACCCCTCTTGATATCACTTTTCTTGAACGTTGCATCTATACGCGTTTTGAGCTTGCTGATCTCGTCAATGGAGCTGAAATCGAGATACTTTCTGTACACAAAAGGTCTGATCATCTCCATGAAATCTCTGCCGAGTGCCTCATCTCCTGCAACAGGGCGGGCGCGCAGGAGCATTGCCCTTTCCCATGCCCTTCCCCAGGATTCGTAATACATCTCATAGCCCCGCAAGGCAAGGGCTATTGCGCCCCGCTGACCCTCAGGCCTCAGCCTCAGATCAACCCTGTACACAAACCCTGCCTCAGTGTTCTGGGAAAGAAATTTGGAGAGTTCCTCTCCGATCTTGCAGTAATACTCATGATTCGATATCCTGTTCGTTCGCGTTCCCTGGCTGTTGAGCACGCCTGATGTCTCGCCGAGCTCCGTGTTGTACACATACACAAAATCAACATCAGAACTGAAGTTCAGTTCTTCTGCGCCGAGTTTTCCGAGCGCGATCACAGAGAATTTCTCGACTTCAGGGGATCCATACATACTGCTGACATACTGCCTGATAATATCCAGCGAACCTTTGATGATCACATCTGCGAGACAACTCATCTCGAACATGATATCCACAAGATCAGCTTTTTTCAGGATATCCCTGAGCGTAATCTTCAGGATCTGCTTCAGCCTGAACCTGCGGGCAGCGTTCATATAAAGAGGCAGTGATGTACTCTGGGGAGCATCCCCAATAGCACCAAACTCCTGCTTCAGTGCAGAAGCGAGATCCTCCCTCACTACAGCGTTCTCTATGGTGTCGAGTGCAACAAAAAGGTCTTCGGGATGCGTAGTGCCGTAGTTGGCAAGGAACTGACTATAGCTGAAGAGAAGGGATATGTTCCTTATATTGCCCTGAAGCTCAGAGGTCCGTTCAGGGTTCTCCTCAAGAAATGAGGATAGGTTCTTATACGCCCGCTCAGGATCGGGTGTTGCTGCAGCCGCCTCTTTAAGAATATTCTCGATCATCAACTATCATGATACACGATTCAACAGAGCGCTGGAAGGCTTGAGACTTCTCAATTTGCAGACAGCTATTTCCTCTCGCTCTCCCACAGTCGCGGATCGATCGAGTCCCTGATGCCTTCTCCAAGGAGGTTGTACCCTAACACGGTAATAAGGATGGCAAGGCCTGGGAAGACCGAAAGCCACCAGGCGATCTCGATATTATCCTTGCCAAGGGTGAGGATGTTGCCCCAGCTTGGAGTAGGCGGTTGTACGCCTATGCCGAGGAAACTGAGCGCTGATTCCACAAGCACTGCACCTGCGATACCGAGCACAGCCGAGACCAGCACCGGCGCCATGCTATTGATCATGATATGCCTGAAAATGATGCGTACGTCGCTTGCGCCAAGGGCACGGGCGGCAATGACATATTCCCGTTCCTTTACTGAAAGAAACTCTGCACGCACAAGACGGGCCACGCCCATCCATCCGGTGAGCCCGATCACGATCATGATATTCCATATGCTCGGCTCTACAAAGGCTATAACTGCAAGAATAAGAAAAAATGTGGGTATCGTCAGCATGATGTCTATAAAACGCATAATGATCCGCTCAAGCCAGCCCCCATAGTACCCTGCAACAGCGCCGAAGAAGATGCCGATCAGCGTTGCTATCCCTACAGCCACAAAGCCGACTGCAAGCGATATCCTCGCTCCCCAGATCATCCTGCTCAGCACATCCCTGCCAAGGTCGTCTGTTCCGAGCGGGTGATGCAGATCAGGCGGCATCAGAATATGCTCACGGTCAATGTCGTTCGGCGACGGTGCGAACAGGGGCGCAGAGACCGCGATAATGACCAGGCAGAGCACGATTATGCCGCCAACAACCGCAAGCCTGTTCTTTTTAAACCGTCCCCAGAAGATCCCTCTGCGCAGACCGCTCTTCATCACTGCGCCCGTATCCTCGGGTCGACCAGCATGTACCCGATATCTGCAAGCAGGTTTCCTATCAGGGTCAGAAACGCACCGATAGTAAGGATCGCCATAATGAGCGGATAGTCACGCGCCATCACACCATTGAAAAAGAGCTGTCCCATACCAGCAATGCCGAATATATTCTCGAAGATGACACTTCCCCCAATCAGGCCCGGAACAGAGAGGCCTATCAGGGTGATAAGCGGTAGCAGCGCGTTGCGGAACGCATGCCGGTAGATCACCTGTTGCTCGGGGAGTCCTTTTGCGCGGGCTACCGTGACATAGTCCTGCCTGATCACCTCGAGCATGCTGGATCGCATATACCGGGAGTTACCCGCAAGCCCGCCGAAGGCGATAACGAAAAGGGGCAGGATAAGATGGCGCGCCCGGTCAAGCATCCTTCCCCAAAACGGAAGGGTATCATAGTTCATAGACTTCAGACCTGAGATCGGCAGCCAGTCAAGATACACGCCGAAAAGCATCATTAGCAGGAGCGCCAGCCAGAACGATGGTATCGCAAAACCGACAAAGACCGTTGTCGTGGTGATCTTGTCGTACAGTGTATGTTGGTGCGTTGCCGAGGATATGCCGATCGGTATGGCGATCAGCAGGATGATGATCATTGCCATCAGGTTCAGCATAAATGTTATGAAAAGCCTCCGCTCGGCGATCGGCTGCTTCGTGTCCCAGATCTTCTGCATAACCGGCCTCCGGTCCATCGAAAAGGACTCGCCGAAATCGAGCTGCACAACGCGCTTGAGCCAAAGACCATACTGAACCATGATTGGCTTATCGAGGCCATAGTATTTTTCGAGACGTTCGCGGGCTTCGGGTGTCATCTTCGGGTTCATCTCGGAAAGCGCATCCGTCGGCTTGCCCGGCGCGAGATGGATGATGAAAAACGAGATGAGCGTAATACCGAACAGGGTCGGGATCATCTCGATGAATCGTTTTGCCAGATATTTGACCATCAGGGCGCCAAGGCATGCCGCTGCAGCGGTTTCGGCACGTACCATTTCGGGAGATTGTAGCTTATGCCGATGGCAGTTGGCTTGATGCCCTTTATCCTGGCATGCACGATCGGCGTTGCATCAGGAACATACAGAAATATGTATGGCACCTCTTCGGCCAAGATCTCCTGGATCCGAAAGTATGCCTTTTTCCTCTCTTCGATATCGAACGTTCTCCTTCCCTTTTCGAGCAGGGCATCGACCTCGGAATTACTGTAATTGATAAAATTCAGCTCCTTCTCCTTGGTCTTGGAGGAATGCCAGATATCGTACTGGTCAGCATCAAGACCGATCGACCAGCCCAGAAGCACAGCCTCAAACCGTTTCTTGTCTATGAACTGGTTCACAAAGGTTGACCACTCAACAGTACGTATCTCGACCTTGATCCCGATCTTCCGGAGGCGCCACTGAATGATCGTCGCAGTATTTTTGCGGAGCGCATTGCCGGCATTCGTCAGGATCGTGAACTCAAACGGTTTTCCGTCCTTGTCAAGGACGCCATCCCCGTCAGTGTCCTGCCAGCCCGCCTCTTTCAGGAGTTCTTTTGCCTTCTCAGGGTTATAGCCGTATTTTGTTACATTCGGATTGTATGGCCAGGTATTCGGCACATACGGACCGGTCGCTGGTGTCCCAAGGCCAAAGAGCACCACATCGACGATCTCATTCTTGTCCACACCATAGGCGATCGCCTGCCGAACCCGCTTGTCTTTAAACCATGGGTGCTTCTGATTAAAAGCAAGGTGCGTATACTGAAACGCCGGGTACCTATATTTCCGAAAATTGGCCTTAAAAAAAGGCGTATCCGTCTGCTTGGTGTACTGGATCGGCGTCAGGCCCATCATATCAATACCGCCGGTCTTCAACTCAAGGAACATGGTAGCTGCATCAGGGATCACCTTGTAGATATACTGATCCAGATATGCTCTGCCTTTAAAGTAATCCTTATTCGACACAAGGTCAACTTCCTGACCGGAAACCCACTTGGCAAGTTTGTAAGGCCCAAGCCCCACAGGGTTTCTGGCAAAGTCGTCCTTGGTTATGTCCTTGCCTTCGAGCAGATGTCTGGGAAGAACGACAAGGCTGCCCCACGAGGTAAGCGCAGGGGCGAACGGCTTTCCGTACGTGACGCGAAACGTGTACCGGTCAAGCACTTCAGCCTTCTTTACCTGGAGATAGTCCTCTTTGTATGCAGACGGGGTCTTCTCGTCAATGATCGTCTTATACCCGAACATCACGTCATCGGCAGTGAACTCAACGCCGTCCGTCCAGTTCACCCCTTTCCTGAGATGAAACGTGATGATCAGACCGTCCTTTGAGACATCCCAGGATTCGGCAAGGTCCCCGGTAATACTGAGGTCAGTGTCGTATTTAACCAGTCCGTTAAATATCTGCCCGGCTACACTGTGGGAGGCTGAGTCGCTGGCAAGCATGGGGATCAGGTTAGAAGGCTCACCGATCGTGCCCTCGATAAGCGCGTCACCGAATACAGGCTGACCGTTTACTGCCTGCATACCGGCTGTTGTTTCCGGTATGCTCACTTTCTGTTTACAGCCTGCTGTCAGCAGAAAAAGAAACAAGAGGATACCTATTGATAGCAAGGCCTTTTTCATGATGGATTAAGGATACTGTAATATTTTCCTGTTTTGCAATCAGGGGGAGCGTGCAATGAATTTGTTGATCGATCAGTTATTCATTCCCCTCTTTGGCAAAGAGGAGTTAGGGGAGATTTTACAAATAATAGATAGTGTCTGTCTATAAACTACCTAACTCAATAAAAAGGCTGTCATTCCCGCAAGCAAAGCGCGTCGGCTTGCACTCCCTTGTGGAGTGGAATCCTTCAGTAACGCCATATGAAAGATTCCGGACAAGCCGGAATGACAGACAAATGGCTAAAGTGCCGACTTTATGTAAAGACACTAAATAACTCCTTTTTGTCCCTATGCCTCGCCCTGCTGCTAAATAATGTGTTCGAAATCCCTGTTTTGATTATAATATTGAGTATGCTCGTCGGGTACAACACCAACATATCCTACAAAGGAACCGTTTATCATGTTCAGACCGAAGACAGCGGCCTCAAGAACCCGCACATCATCACCCTGCTTTATAACAAGGGGACCATACTTTCCAGGAAGAAAGTGAGTTACGCAACTATTGCTGCAGCCCCTGATTACAAAGAAACAGTACAGGAAATGATGAAGGAGCAGCACAAGGCAATGATCAAGGAATTGATTGCCGGCAAACATACTCAGGATGTGGCTGTTTCTCGGCCAGCACCTGAGCCGCCAGCAGAAGCATCTGTTGATCTCCCCCTGCCTTCAGTCCCTTCCGAACCCGCTCAGACAAGCCCTGCCACGCCTGAGAAAGAAAAACCGGCTGAACCGGAACCTGACAAGAAACAGATAACAAGGAGCCTCGATGATATCCTCCTCGACTACATCATGAAGGAAGAAGATAAATAAATGGAACAGTCAGACCCTATGATTCATTTTGAAAACGTCACCAAGGAGTATGAGCTTCAGACAGCTTTACGGGATGTGACCTGCTCAATCGAAAAGGGAGAGATGGTATTTTTAACAGGGCCCAGCGGATCAGGCAAAACAACCATGCTCAAGCTGATCTATCTTGCAGAACTGCCTGATCAAGGCAATATTACGATAGCCGGATGGGAAACCGGATCTCTGAAAGGGTCGAGCATCCCCTTTGTGCGCCGCAATATCGGCGTAGTGTTTCAGGACTTCAGGCTCCTTGACAACAGAAACATTTTCGAGAACATTGCACTTGCGCTCAGGATTCGCGGCATTGGCGAACGGGAGATCAAAACAAGGGTCTATGAAGCGCTCAAGACCGTCAATCTGCGGCACAAGGCTGACAGCTATCCCAAGAGGCTCTCAGGAGGAGAGCAGCAGAGGATCGTGATAGCCCGTGCAATCGTCGCTGAACCGACGGTTCTGCTTGCGGATGAACCGACCGGCAACCTCGACCCTGATACTGCCGAAGACGTACTAAAGACGTTCAAGGACATTCATGCCAAGGGCACGACCATTCTGATCGCAACACACAACCGGGAACTCTACAGGAACTCGGGCAAACGGGTACTCCGGCTTGAAGCCGGGTCCCTGATAAGCCAGGAGGTATGCTGATGCCAACATCCTATGCGTTTAAGCTTGCAATGCAGAGCCTGAGAAAGGATAAGTGGATCAACCTGCTCTCCATGCTCACGATCTTTGCCGGACTATTCATCATCAGCATAAGTTTCTTTGTCTTTTACAATATCGAAATAGCAACGCGGAACCTTCCCGAGAAGTTTTCTCTGGTCGCATACCTCGACACCAATCTTGATCAGGAGAAGATCGACCAGGTGATCAGTGCTGTAAAGTCCAAACGGACAGTCTCCTCAGTTAAGTTCATCTCCAAAGAAGAAGCGTTCAGGGAGATGAAAGGCATGCTCAAGAATTCCCAGTATGTACTTGAAGGACTTGAGGATAATCCCTTGCCTGACTCGCTCGAAGTGAAGCTGAGGAGGGATGCCATGGGCGCTGAATCGGTCAGGCAACTCGCAGAGGAGACGAAAAAGATCAATGGCGTTTCAGAGGTCGATTACGGTGAAAAATTCCTCGTTATCCTGCAGAACATCAAGGCAGGCGTAAAGATAACCGGCCTTACCCTTGCCATCATCCTCTGCACCGGTATTGTATTCGTCTGCTATAGCACGGTAAAGATCCTCTTCTATCGCAGGACTGATGAGATTGAAACATTCAAACTCCTCGGAGCAACAAAGGGCTTTATTCGGGCCCCCTTCATCATCGAAGGTGCGGCTATCGGCATAACAGCAGGACTCACAAGCCTTGCCGCTGTATTTTTTCTTCATCATTTCCTGTTCCTCAAGCTCATCATCTCTGTGCCGCTTTTCAAGACCGTTCTCTTCCCCTCCAACGTATTTATTTCACTTCCCCTGATCGGCATGTTCCTCGGTATTTTCGGTGCAGCGATCGCTCTCGGAAGGTTAAAATACTGATGTACCTGGCCGCTCTTCTTATCCTTGCGCTCGCCTGTCCATCGATCTCATATGCTGCACCATCTGAACTGGAGTACAAGAAGATCCAGGAGAAGATCGACGAAGAGAAAAGAAAACTGGGCGCTGCCCAAAAGCGCGAGGCCTCAGTGCTGAACGAACTTGATGATGTGAATAAGAGGCTGAACATCGCAGATAAAGATCTCAGAAAATATCGCTCAAATCTGAAGCAGACTGAAGCTGCCATCAGCAGTATTGCCATTGAAGTGGAGAAGATAAAGCGCAGCCTTGAACGTCAGAAGAACTGGATCAAGAGAAAGCTCCTCGCCATGAACCGCCTCGGTTATGGAGGAGATACCCTGACACAGGTGCTGAGCGCTGAAGACATGACACAGCTCATGAGGACATGGAAATATCTTGAGCAGATCACCCTTTATGAACAAAAGATCCTGAAAACATACAGGGAGAACCTCCAGAAGCTGGATAGCGAGCAGAAAAAACTCGAAGGCCTCAGACTTGAATTCAAGAGACGACAGGACAAGGTCAAGGCAATAGAGGTGGAGCTCGCAGGAAATAAAAGAGAAAAAGAGACTATCCTGCACTCTGTCAGGACAGAGAAGGCAACGCGGCAGAAGATGATCGCT
Source organism: uncultured Nitrospirota bacterium (assembly GCA_947085015.1). GTDB lineage: Bacteria > Nitrospirota > Thermodesulfovibrionia > Thermodesulfovibrionales > UBA6898 > UBA6898. Next base: position 14,831 of record CAMTUV010000003.1, on the reverse strand, counting down.
GAGCTGAAAGAGGCCTCGCGCAGAATGCTCGAGATCATCAGGGAGTCAACAAAGACAGACGAGTACGAAGGCAAGGGCTTTGCCCAGCTCAAGGGCAGACTCCTCTGGCCTGCAGACGGGAAAATAGCAATCCCCTACGGCTCACACAAGGACCCGCAGTTTGATACTCCGGTCTTCAGAAATGGCATCCATATCCAGACAGAGTCATCCGGAGACGCACGATCAGTGTACGGGGGCAAGGTGATCTTTGCTGAGTGGTTCAAGGGGTTCGGCCAGCTCGTTATCATAAACCACGGCAGCGGGTACCACACGCTCTACGGCAACCTTTCCGAGATTTTTTCAAAGGTTGGAGATATAATAAAGGAGAACCAGGTGATAGGAAAGGTCGGGACCTCAGGCGTCCTCAATGCTCAGGGGATATACTTTGAGATCAGGTACAAAGGAAAACCACTCGACCCGGTCCAATGGCTTAAAAAGATAAAGAGATAGATCAGGAGGTTGTATCGGCATGTTTAAGATAAAGAAGCAGACATTTCTTGTATTCTTCCTCGTACTGGCAGTAGCAACCACAGGCATAGTCCTTGGCAGGCTGTCAGTCACTGCGGTAAGCGCTGAAGGCGAGGGGTATGAAGAGCTCAAGACCTTTACCGAGGTCCTTTCCATGGTAAAGAAACACTATGTGGAGGACGTAAAGTCAAAGGACCTTGTGTATGGAGCGATCCGGGGAATGCTCAGCTCGCTTGACCCACACTCGAGTTTCATGACCGCAGAAGGGTACAAGGATATGCAGGTCGAAACAAAGGGCGAATTCGGCGGTATCGGCATCCAGATCGGGATGAAGGAAAACATGCTGACAGTCATTGCTCCTATTGAGGACACGCCTGCATTCAGGGCAGGTATCAAGGCAGGGGACAAGATCGTCAAGATTAATGATGTGACAACCCGTGACATGACACTTCAGGACGCTGTATCAAAGATGAGAGGTGCGCCGAAAACAACTGTCACCATCAGCATTATGAGAGAAGGCTGGAAAGATTCCAGGGACTTCCCCCTGACACGTGAGATCATCAAGGTAAAGAGCGTAAAGTCAAAGGTGATCGAAGGCGGCATCGGGTATATAAAGATCAATCAGTTTCAGGAACAGACCGCAAATGATCTTGCAACTGCCATGAAGAAACTGGAAGAGGCAAAGATAACAGCGCTCGTCTTGGACCTGAGAAACGATCCCGGCGGTCTGCTCAACAGCTCTATTGACGTGGCAAGCCAGTTCCTGGAAAAAGGCAAGCTTGTTGTGTACACCAAGACCAGGGCAGGCGAAAAGTCCGAGTTCTTCACCAACGGTAACGGCCACTTTACGCTCCCCATGGTCGTGCTTGTGAACCAGGGAAGCGCAAGCGCATCAGAGATCGTAGCAGGTGCGCTCAAGGATTGGAACAGGGCCGTGATCCTCGGAACCGTGACCTTTGGCAAGGGCTCTGTCCAGACAGTGATTCCCCTCACCGACGGCTCAGGCCTGAGGCTGACAACAGCAAAATACTACACACCAAAGGGCAAGTCTATCCAGGGAACAGGCATTACGCCTGATATCATCGTCAAGCTCGAGGCAAAAAATGGCGCAAAGGAACACCCTGTGCTCAGGGAAAAAGACCTTGAACGCCACCTGAAGAACGAGCAGGCAGATCCAAAGGGAGAAGAGAAGGAGACTGCGCCTTTTGAAGTAGACGAGAAGGACGATATCCAGCTTCAGCGGGCTGTGGACATACTCAAGACCTGGAACGTCTTCAAGGAACTGCCTAAGGCATCATAAAAACAGGGATCGAGGGTTCAAGGGTCCTGGGGTTCAAGAAAAAACTTGATACCTTGAAACCTTGGCCCCTCGGACCCCTTCTGTAAGAAATGGCACGGATAATATTCGATATAGAAACTGCAGGCAGGGATTTTGATTCCCTGGAGCCTGCTGTGCAGGATTACCTGCTCAAGTGGGCCGAGACAGATGAAGACAAAAAAGACGTAAAAGACAGCCTCTCGTTCTATCCCCTCACTGCAGAGATCGTTGCCATCGGCATGTACGACCCTGACAAAGGCAAAGGGTCTGTCTTCTTTCAGAACAATGCTGCCCCCCTCCTGCCCTTTGAAGAAGAAGGCGTAACCTATGAAAACGGCACTGAGCAGGAGATCATCCAGAGGTTCTGGGATACAATAAAGGGATATAACCAGTTCGTCACGTTTAACGGCAGAGGGTTTGACTGTCCCTTTATCATGATCCGCTCAGCTGTGCATAAGATAAAACCGCTCCGCGACCTGATGCCGAACCGGTATGGTGATGCACACATAGACCTTTTTGACCAGCTCACCTTTTTTGGTGCCTCACGCAGGAAGTTCAGCCTTGACATGTGGTGCCGCGCCTTTGGCATCAAGAGCCCAAAGGCAGAAGGCATCACAGGATATGAGGTGAAAGACCTTTTCAAAACAGGAAAATTCATGGAGATCGCCCGGTACTGCGCAGGGGATCTCAAGGCAACAGCCGAGCTCTTTTCAGTCTGGGACAATTACATCAGGATGCCGAACCAGAAGAAGTATTAACCGGCCTTTGACCTGACTGTTAAAATCTCATTTTTGAGTAGCTCAAGTATAATAGCTACCTGCGCTCCCAATGAATGAACATTAATGGAATTGCCCATGCGCTTTGCCTGCTATACCCCCCACTGATTCCGCAATTTCAGAAATTCAGTTTTAAAATCGTTGAGCAAAGAATTAATCTCAGTATCAGACTTGTTTTCTTCTTCAATCTGCTTGGCCAGATCAATATAGCCTTCTATACTGGCGATGACACCAATATCCATTTTGTTGCCATCTTTTTCATATGTAACAAATGGATGGTCAATTGTCACATAGGGCGTCAGTGCCTTCAACGCCAAAATGTGTTTAATCATAGAGTGAAGAGCTTTTTTGGGAGCGCCGCATCTGACATAGTACCATGGGATTGAGGAACGGATATCGGCATTATCTGCAGTAATTTCGACCATTTCTTCATCGATAATACTTAAATTCTGGAGAGCCCTTTCAAACATACCCATTTCTATCATTACCCTTATCCTGCAACGAAAAATATCCTGATCCCCCGGAGATAATTCACATGCCCGGTCGAAATCTTCGAGAGCCTCTGCCAGCCTCCCAAGCTCCCACCTGGCAAATGCTCGATCAGTAAAGCGTCTATAACTCCTCACCTTAGTGTCTGCAATTTTAAGAGTTTGCTTCCTGTTTTCCTCGCTGCTGTATAGTCTGGTCTGCTTGTCTATTGCCCGGATTATATCTAATGTGACAGGGCCTTGCCTGATATTGTCAGGAAGCATCCTCATTATTTTGGCGGCCTTCTTCCTGGACATTTTGACTTCGGTGTAATCAGCATTGACCATCATAAAAAAAGTCTCATCCACGGCTATGATTACTTCCGGAGTTACCTTAGAGTCGATAGCCATGAGATGAGGAAAGTGATTTTTAAAGATATCGAATCTTTCCTCTATATCATCAACACCTGACTGAGAGTCTTCTTTTACTCTATCGTCCCATTTTATTGTCATAAAACCTCCTGCGATTTATGGCCTCCAATCTGTTTTCTTACTTCAATAATATATTTTGTGACTGACAAACAGTTGTCAGTCGGCGTTGATAAGCTGTAATCAGCTGAAAGGAGTAAAGGCAATGAAAGTGATACCGGCAGTAAGATGGTTCTTGGAGGCAGAGCAGGTCAAGGAGCTTGAGGCAGAATTCGAGACCTTATTCGATTATGTCAGGCACAAGATCCTAATGCACCTTACCAGCCAGATCGCTGAGATAGATACTGTAATCAATTACCTGGCATGGCTCATGTTTGATCCAAAGGATGAGGAGGAAACATAGATGGCAACCTGGGCATTATATGCAATACTGGCATCTGCAGCGTTCGGACTGAGTGCCATACCTCTAAGGTTTGCAATAAATAAAATGGGGACATCTGGACAGTCTGATGTCATTCTGCTCAGTTCATGTATCGGCTCTTTAGCTGGGGCAATTATCTATCAGTTCTTTTCGGGCAGGCCGGTCCTGTTTGCAGGGATTGAACGGCATACGATCTTCTATGCCATTTTGTCCGGTTTAATTGGCATCGCAGGCAGTCTGTCAGTCATAAAGGCATTGAGTGCACCGGCATCGAATGTATCTAACGTAATGACACTGGTGAATACGAATGTCTTTTTTACCTTGCTGTTTGGTATTGCACTGTTAAGGGAGATTCCTGATGGCATAGGGCTGGTAAAGCTGTTGTCCGGTGCGGCCCTGATCTTTGTCGGGTCAGTGGTTATATGCAGATGAGGCATTTCATAACCCCTCCTCGCCTCCCCTTATCTTAAAGGGAGGAATAACCCCCTCTTGAGGTAAGAGGGGGCAAGGGGGCGTTAGTGAGATTGATTAGTAACGATTCAAAAAAGGAGAAAAGAGATGTTTGACGAGGTTATTGAGAAACTGAAGGAAAATGCACCTTATGTGGCAATTGGGGTGGCAGCAGGGTTTCTGCTCAGAAATGTGCTTGAGGAGATGATTGAAAGCAACGAACTGGCCAATTATAAGCATGGCCATATTGACGACTGTAATACCTGAGGGTGATATGCCTGTCTGTAAGGCAGGGTAGACAGGTGCATGAGAGCTGGCAGATAATCACAGTTCGTGGGATGTATGCTATATTACAATTAATTATGGCGGTTCTTTACATTTCTGGAATCAGGCAGTTACGGGATTGAGGGATTAATGAAGCTCGTATTTGAATGGGATGAGGCCAAAGCAAAAGCTAATCAGGCAAAGCATAAAGTCAGCTTTGATGAGGGTAAAACGGTCTTCAATGACCCCTTGCTTGTGACTTGGCCGGATAAAGAACATTCTGCGAACGAAGAGCGTTATATAAACATGGGCCTGTCTGCGAGTGGGCATGTTTTGATTTTGACTCATACGGAGCGGCAGGGTAAAATACGTATAATCAGTTGCCGCAAGGCGACGCCAAGCGAAAGGATTTTTTATGAAGAAGACAATGCCTAAGAAACTTTCAGTTCAGGACGAGATGAGGCCGGAATATGATTTTTCCCATATGAAGGGGGCCGTGCGCGGGAAATACTATAAGGCGTATCGGGCTGGCCATAAAGTGGTTATCCATCAGGAAGACGGCACTTCGTCGGTGCAATATTTCAAGCTGGAAGATGGGGCAGTTATGCTGGAACCGGATGTAAAGAAATATTTCACTGACTCAGAATCGGTCAACAAAGCCCTTAGATCATTGATTTCAATCATTCCTTCAAAGAAAAGATCCTCTGCTCACGCGAAGTGAAAAGGCGGCTTTTTAATATTCACTGTTGACGGGTGGTCATTCTTTTATGGCAAGAGGCAGGATTATTCCTTTATCCCCAGCAGACTTTTTCAGCTTAGCCGGTGTGACAATCCTGGCGGCTGTTGCCCCTTTGGATATACTACCGTAAAGCAAAAGGCTGTTGCCCTTGATAATATTTTTATTCGACCATTTTCTGAACTCCTCAAAGCAGTGAGATTCAATAAGACTCTCCCGCGAATTGAAGTGCTCCCGTTTCTTGCCTTCGCAGAGATCGCAATAATATCTGCCTGCCTTGTCTGTCATGACGCTCACCTCAAATTCTGCCACACAGTCCCATTGAATGCGTTTATACCAAACATACACAGAAATCTCGATATGCATGTCCCTCTGGTGTACAAGAATCCTGAGTTCAGGAATAATGCCTTGATATTTCAGATTCACCTTGCCTGTGCGTTTTCTGAGAATTTGTATGCCTGTATTAAATCTGCTTTGGTTCTGTTCCAGATAGTTCACAAAGTGCTTTGTCGCCGAATATGACGGCTTCGCAAAAAGTCCGTATGCTGCGTTGCGCTTCAAAACTCGTCACTGCGACGTAGCAGAAAGTACGCCTCACTCCTCATTTTTTGCGCGCCTTGCCTCCGAAGCTTCCTGCAAATCCGTCCCAAGCTATCCTCATTTTCTATCTTTATCGAGGTCATCATATATTTATCCTATCAGATTTAAATGACATACCCTTGTCAGTTACGCCAGATATTATGAGAGCAACAACAAATTCTGAACAGGAGGGTCATATTATGTTTGAGAAGATCGAAAAGGCAGTATTCTTTACCATTACAAGGGTGTTTGCATGGCTGGTTATCTTGCCGGCATTTCTTGCGCTGGTCTATGGAGGGTACAAAGTAGCCACAACCTATGTTGCAGGGCATAAAGCAGTAGAGGTCACCCATGAAGATGTAAAGACAGAGTTGGAGAGAAAGGAAAATCCCTGGGGTGATCCTCAACCTCCTGAGTCAAAAAAGAAGAAAGACAAAGTGGACGAGTGGAAGCATGAAGCCCAGCTTCAGGAACTCTTGAATATCCTTGGCGGTCAGATAGACAGGCCCAAGGCAGAGGAGATCCTGAAGGGAAGGATAATGAGGCAGGAGCCAAAGGACAGAACACACTACATAAAAGGTCTGATCAGCGTTGTAAACAGCACACCGACAGAGAAAAGGCTTCAAGCTGTAGATACATATGAATCGCTATGGGGAATGGCCTCTGTATCACGAGATGCTGAAGAGATGGCAGCCAAAGGCGAGCGCACCGCCCAATTATGGCTCCTCGGCGCTGCATTTGGCGTTATCGCCCTCTTTTCGCTCATCCTTATTCTGCTTGCGATTGAGAAGAATACAAGGAAGGCTTGATTCGGTAATGCGAGAGGAGAAGGCCAGTAGATGGAAAAAATGCGCCTATATCTACTGCATCGTCGCGCTGATTGTCTTTGCCTTGAAGTTGTTCGGGATATTCCCGCAGTTTTACAAGGAGGGCGCTTACTGGACAGTCAAATACAGAGGGCCGACAGAACTGAGTAAATCTGTAGAAAATAGTCGCCAATAGACAAACGGGCAGGGGGAATACTACATTCTCAAATAGTGATGGACACGAGCAGCGCCTTATGCTACTAATATATGTATTTCGAGCAGCACATGAGCGTCTGCTATATCGCAGACAAGTAAGGGTTTGGAATCGGTAATCCGGAGACTGAGAAAAAAGGTTGAGAGTGTTATTACATTCCTTGGCCTGTGAAGGGTGTAGACATGACCTAAGGACTTTCGCTGAAATATGCTGACATCGCCTGGGGGTAGCTAATGGGAAAAGAAAAGGGACAAAGAATGAAGAACAGCTACAGGAGAAAAGTGCCTCTCGGCTCATTATCAGCAGTTGATTTTTACCGAACCTGATGGTTATCGATGATACCAAACAAAATTAAAGACAAAGGAATTGAAGGAGCGTATCAGTATGGCCAAAGATTTCTCAAGCTATGAAGAAGAAACAGGTTTCAGGGTTAGCGAACACGAAGCCCAGTGGAGTAGCGAAGACAAGAAGCTGCGCGATTGGATTGCTGCTTGTTCTGCTGAAGAGGCTGTTGGCTTATTAGACGTATTAAAAGAGGCATTCAATAATGATGTCAGTACATATGAGTTCTTCAAACTAATTAAAGAAAGATATCCTGCAAATCTAACGCGCGTTGACATTCAATTTGCTGCATCATTCATAGTTCACGAGCTCAGAGAATACTCGGGAAGAACCTTGATGTCTAGTGTGCCCTACGAGAAGACATTGACAAAAGTCCATAAGCGTCTTGGGAAACACTTCAAGGTAGCCGTCCCTGAGGTTGCATCAACAAGAGCACGCGAAGAAGCGATTGCAACGATGATGCTTGGAGATGCGGCAAAAGAACTTAAACCAGAAGAACTTCAGTCTGCCTTGAGCGGAGTGGAGTTTGATGGTGAGTTGACGGCTGAAAAAAACGGCAAATCATTGTTCAGACCTTGGGTGCAGGTGGATTGAGCGCGCTGGCGAATTTATTGGGAAAGAATGTGATCAAGAGAACCGTTATTGCAATCATAGAAAAATATATTAAGCAAAAGGCCGGTGAAAAAGTTACACAGGAATTAGTCGAGCGTGCTGCACAAAAAATTGCGGCGCAAACATTTAAGCGGGCGGTGTTCTGGATAGGCATTGCATTATTGGTAAAAGACGTTTGGGATATTTCTGGCGAGGCCACCAGAATTACAACACCACTTGTTTCGGGCATAGCAATTGTACGCTCGCTCAGTCATTTAGAGGCTGCTAAATGACAACTGCCAATTTGGAGACAATACAAAAGCGTTATGAAAGCATCAAGACCACCGATCTTTCTGAAATTGACACGCAAATCTTATTGGTTGAGCCGATCTTGCAACTTGCAGGCTGGGACCTTTACAATCCTAGTTTCATAAAGAGAGCGAGCAGAAGTAAATCAAAGCCGTCTTTTGATTTAGAAGCATACGAATATCGTGATGAAAGTGAGACGGTTTTTCTCGCGATAGAATGCAAATCGTTGAATAGCCGGGAGTTTAATTATAGGAAGCTTCCTTCAAAGAGAGGCGTTGGAAAGCTGACACAAAAGCAACATAAAGACTTATCAATCTATTGGGCGAATGATGACAAAGACGGCATCGGGCAATTGCGCGCATATTGCCTAAGATACTCTCAATTTTCAGAGGAAGACAGCAGAGCCCTTTTAACAAATGGCGAGGAATGGCTTCTCTTTAACAATGAAATGTTTTTGGCAGAGGGCAGCCTTGAGAATAAGATAACAGATGACGCCATTAAAGAGCATGCCAAATTAATAGATGACGATTTCGAAAAACGAATTATAGAACAAATTAGAGTGCGCCGGTAAAGCTGATGGATATTGGGTCAGATAGTTCTCTGCGGCATGACCTCAACCGCCAACTATAGAATCCACGAAAAGAAATGTGCTACGTGCTCATATTGGGCGGGCACGCGCGAGATTCTGATGCAGAACTACAAGCCTTTTTATATCAAAGCAACCGCAGGCCAGTTTCAGTGCATTGTGTAAAACCGGCAGACTTCTGCTGCAACCTTCTGCAACCGCTGGCGGATGTGGGAGAAGATAGATTGAAATGGCTTAGTTCATATAAGGCACAGATTTGTAATATAATCATATCAAAGGATTACTATGGCTAAGATTTACCTTGAGACCACTATCCCCAGCTACTTGGCTGCCAGACCGAGCAGGGATATTATCGTAGCAGCCCAGCAGCAGATCACCAGGGACTGGTGGGAAACATATCGAAGCCAGCATGATATCTTCATTTCTGAAGCCGTTTTGGAGGAATGTCAGGCCGGCGACAGAATTGCATCGAAGCGAAGAATGGCTATCCTCGACAAATTTCCGCTGCTTAAGATATCAGATTCAGTTATAAAGCTCGCAGAAAAATATGCACTTCTGCTTGAAATCCCAGAAAGAGCCAAGGTTGATGCCATCCACTTGTCGCTGGCAGTAGCGTACGAAATGGACTACCTCCTCACTTGGAATTGCAAACATCTTGCTCACGGCGAAGTGCGCATGAAGATTCACCAGTATAATGGTCGGCATGCAATGTATGAACCCATGATCGTAACCCCATTAGAATTAATGGAAAGGGGATGACTATGAAGTGGAATGACCCGATAGTGGCTGATGTAAGAAAAACAAGAGAAGATCTCTGCAAAAAAGCAGGTGGTTTTGGCCCGTATATGAAGAAACTACAGGCCAAAGAAGCTGAGCATGGAGATCGGTTGATCTCTACGAAGAAACAGCTAAAGAAAGTCTCGGCTAAAGGCGCATAATATTCTCATGAAGGGCGTTGAACTACTGATGATATGTGACATTTGCGCCAAAAAAGTCGCGTAGGTGCGCAGAATTGCCAGAACATATGGAAAGGGCAAAAACATTCTGGTCATAGAGAATGTGCCGGTCGTGACCTGTCCAAATTGCGGAGAAAGCTATCTTGAGGCTGATACTCTTCATGAAATCGAGCTTATAAAGCTCCACAGGAAGAGTTTTGCCGAGAAGCGCACAGTGCCTGTGGCTAACTTTGCGTAAATCCTTATATGCCTTCTTCCGGTTCTGAAATATGGGCGCAATAACTCAAGATAAGCACAACTACGATGATCTTACCGTAGACATCTTCCGCAGGCAGGGCTGGAAGGCTTTTTCTGTTGCCAAGACCGGCAGATATGCGGATGTGATCGGAATCAAAGGCAGCAGTCTTGCGGTAATCGAAGTAAAAAGCCCGAATGAGACCACTGCGGTCAAAAGCTACGATGATGCTGCCAACCTCTCCCCTGAACTTCAAAGAAAGATAGGCCAGCACCTCAGTGAGACCCGAGAGAAAGTCTTCAACCTCTTCGGCAGGGGCAGCGCTATTCAGCAACTCTATGCCGTGTCAGTCACCAGCCAGCTTTACCGGTATATCTATGAATTTGATGAAAAGGCTCCTGAATACGAAAAGGCGATAAACAGTGCAGTGAAGCTTGCGAATATTCGCTTTACCAAGACCCCATATCTTGTGGTCCCGGCTGAATACTCAAAAGAGGCCCAAGAGGCTATGACTGTACTCAGGACTAACCGGTATATCTCTGCCTTCAGGTCATGGACCAGTGCTCCCCTTTTTATCATCGAAGCAACCTTGCGGGTTTCGTAATAAGTTTGTATCATTTCGAGTTTGCCAGACTGACATACAGCTGTCAGTTTACCGTGGTATTCTATATCCATGCAGAAAGATCTTAAGCGCGTACAGAGGCTCATTAAGATACTCCAGGCCGTAGACGGCAGGAACCCTGGGAGGCTTGACCTCGCCAACAAGTTCGAAGTCTCAGAGCGTCAGGTATACCGGGATATCAATGCCCTGATTGAGGCTAACTTTCCTATTACCTATAGCAAAAAGACCGGTGCTTACAGCTACGAAAATGGCTTTTCTCTCAAAAAAATAGCTTTAACACAGAATGAGCTGCAGGCGCTTCTGCTATCGAAAGAGATCATGTCCTCCATAGGTGGAGCCGCAGCCCGAAGCATGGATAGTTTTTTCAGTAGACTGATAGACAACAGCAAACCAGCTTCCATATCAAACCAGCCTGTCAGCGTGCGTATGGATCTGCCTGTTGACTTCCAGAAGATCGAGGCGCAATACAATGCCCTCCTTCAGGCAGTCGAAGCCCATGAGCGGGTTAGAATTGAGCATATTGGCGAAAGCAGAGAATATACCAAAAGAGAGCTTGATCCTTATCGACTCTTCTACTCAGACGGATTCTGGTATGTCATCGGATACTGCCATTTACGTGACGACATCAGAACCTTTGCCTTGGATAAGATACGCCATGTAGAACCGCTTGATCAGTCTTTTGGTGTCAGACGGAATTTTGATTTTGAGGCCTATATGTCCACCTGCTGGAAACAATACTCTCTTGGCGAGCCTGAAGAAGTGACAATGCGGTTCTCCCCTGAGGCTGCAAAGGATATAAAGCGTAAAAAATGGCATCCTAAGCAGCGTATAAGCGAGAACCCTGATGGCTCGATAATGCTTTCCGTGGAGCTGGCAGGTTACGAGGAGATTATCCGGTGGGTGTTGTCATGGGGCAGGCATGCAGAGATAATTGGCCCCGATGCACTTAAAAAGATCTACAACGATGAAGTAAGACAGATGGCAAGAGCAGGAAAGAGGCATGAAAAGTAGATGGTTCTGGCAACGGACATTAAAAGGAGCAGGAGCATGAATAAGGCAAGGGTTCACCGCGCAGTAGGAACTGCGGAGGTGCCAGTTTACTATGACAAAAGGTTGGATGATTATAGCGAGGAGGCGGACGTTGTTTTCTGTATCTCAAGTTCCAAGCGGATGATCGGAATGGTCCGGAGGGTCAAGATAAACGCTGCGGCCAAGAAACTGTCTGAATGGGCATTACAGGGATTGATCTATAGCAAGCAGGCAGAAATGGCTCTTGGGATGTATTTATGGGGAGGAGGAATTTTATCCGTTCCGGCCAACCTATACCGATTGCTCAAAAAAGCAATATTCTGGCGTAGCCTGGATGATACCGCCTATCTGTTCGGTGGCCTGAGATATCTGCAGTTCGTGAGGGAGACAGATCCTAATAATGGCGAAAAGAGAATTTCAAGACTTCTCTATCAGGAAAGTGAACCGAGCCTGCTGTCATATTTCATGGAATACTTTTGGGATATGCTCCCCTGGCTTGCTGTCTGCGCTCTGCTTCTGACAGGAATTATCGGATAGTCAATATTTTCATTGACAGTTCTTGTAAACGGAATTACTATTTTTCACTATCATATGGAATTACACTCCCAGCCTCTATGCAGGCTTAATGGCTTCATACCGGCTGCAGATATTCATTCACCTTCACCGCCTCGAACCGTTCTGTTGAAAGGACAGCCCTGGCAAAATTAAATATCTTTGTCCTTGCCTCGGCGCTCAGGTCAGGGTAGAAGACAGGGTTTGCAACAACTGCGCAACGGAAAGCGAAAAAGGGAGCAGTAACCTCGAGGATCTCTGTATCTCCGGAAAGCCGGATATATTCATTAATAAAGAGCTTCAACCCTTCGAGATACGCTCCCCTCACGTCACCATGAGTTCTGATAGAGAAAAAAATGTAGTTGATCGTCAGGGCTGTCAGATCATCAGCAGGCTCTCCCCAGGGGCCGCGGCTCCGGTCAAGCAGAATAAAGTCTGGGGCAGTTCCCTGTTCTATGTTCAACGTTTCCTGTTTTATTTCACTCTTCGCCTTCTGCCCTTCGCCCTTCGCCTCCTTAAACCATATATTCCCCGGATGGAAATCTCCATGGATCTGAGAGAGCCTTTTATAGCGCGGCTTCAGCTTATATGTCCAGTCAACAGACCTTTTGACAATATCCGCCATCTCCTCATAAGGCAGGGTCCCATCAGGGTACATGTCAAAGACGCCCATGAGGCATTCGCCATGGCCGACCGTATCACGAAGCTTCCGCCAGTACAGGGTTTTTGATTCCTTCTTCACTGCATGTATCGCACTAAGATAGGATGTCATTGCCCTGATCTTTGCAATGTCCCACTCCTCAAGATGCTCCTTGCCGGCAAAGTCAGTGAGGTCCTTGAAATAATCCCTGCCTTCGACTTCCTCCATCATGAGATAGTATTCTTTTGCCCCGCCGATAGACTTCACTGTGCCGTCTTCCATCTCTGCAAGCACATCCGTGGCCTTCACATGGTTTGGGAGGTTGGCATACTCATCGAGGTCCTGGAGAAAGACCGCTGCCCTGTCAGAGGGATAGTCATGGCCAAAGCCCTCGGGCAGAAGCGACTTTACCACATATGATCTGAAGCCCTCTTCTGTCTGCATCTGGACCAGAAAACCCGAGCCCTGAACCCCTGAACCGAGCTTTCTTATCTCGACATTGACAATATCCCTGAACCGGTTCAGGACATAGGCCTTTATCGCTTTTTCGTTGATCATGATGATTCGTATATCCCAGCCTCAGGATATCACAAGAGAAACAGCCTTGACAGTGAACGAACGTTCCCCATATAATGGGCTATGGCAAAGCAGGCAACAGAGGAAAAGACCCTCTCCAGGACAAAAAGCATTGCCCGTTTTTATCTTCAGAAGGGCAGGATGCCGAGTTTCTCAGAAATAGGCGAGATCGTCGGACTGCGCTCAAAAAACTCTGTGCATAAGCTTATCAGTAAGCTACAGCAGAACAATGTCCTTTCAAAAGATGAAAAGGGCCGGCTCATCCCCGGGTCCATCGCCTCACCCCTGCGAATACTCGGCACTGTAGAGGCCGGCTTTCCAAGCCCTGCAGAAGAAGAGCTCGCAGACACCCTGTCCCTTGATGACCTGCTCATACAGAACCCTTCAGCCACCTTTCTGCTCAAGGTTTCAGGGGATTCCATGTCCGGGGCAGGCATACTGCCGGGCGATATGGTAATAATCGACAAGGGACAGGAGCCCAAGAGCGGAGACATTGTGATTGCAGAGGTTGATGGCGAATGGACCATGAAATATCTGAAGAAAAGAGGGGAGAGCGTCACCCTGGTCCCGGCTAATCCTTTGTACAAACCTATCCGGCCGAAAAAAGAGCTCAAGATAGCAGGCATCGTAACCGCAGTAGTAAGAAAATACCGGTGAGGTTAACGATTTTATTTGTCTAAGACAGTTTTTTATAGATTTGCAGAACGCTTTAACGGATAATGAACGAAGCAGAAAAAATGATGCAAATACCAGAACATTATAAGGGGCGTGAGCAGGCATACTTCAAACATAGTCTGTTGAAGGCCTATCTTGAGCGGCTGTTTATGATCGTGGGGCAGTACCAACAGACAATTTGTTATGTTGATTGTTTTGCCGGGCCGTGGCAAGAACAAAGCGAGAATCTGGAAGACACCTCAATTGCAATCTCACTGAAAATAATACGAAAATGCCGCGACGGCTTGAAAAAACTCAATAGAGATGTCCGCTTCAAGGCACTGTTTATCGAAAAAAACCAGAAGTCATACAAAAAATTAGAAACGTTTCTCGCAGATAGACAGAGTGATGGCATCGACACCAAACCGTTGCAAGGCGACTTCATTACATTGCAAAAGGAAATTCTTGATTGGTGCGGCAATAACAGTTTCACTTTTTTCTTCATCGACCCAACAGGCTGGAAAGAGGCTGTCGAGCTTGCCACTCTTGCGCCTCTTTTGAAGCGCCCGAACTCAGAGTTTTTGATAACGTTAATGTACGATTTCCTCGTGCGAATCCATACCCAAAAGACATTTGGGGTCATCGTGAAGTCGTGTGGGTAAATAATGAAATTTATTCTGTATAGAAGGGCTTCAGATAAGGCTAAAGGGGCTTACGAAGGGGTCAATAAAACTGTATGATTTGTGGATGGAAAAAAAGAGACGATTACTGG
>CAMTUV010000002.1:0-61545 GCA_947085015.1 uncultured Nitrospirota bacterium | reverse complement strand
CTGCGGATTGCCGAGGGCTGTGCCTTCAAAATACGTGGAGGTGATATCGTAGAATAGAAAATCGAAGGTCTCGCCAAAGAGCTCTCCATAGCGGTCCTGTAGATGTCTGCATAAAGCGTCTTTATGGGGAAGCAAGGCATCCAGCGCGCGATACAGTCGGTCATCGTTTACTCTGTCTGCAGGCACTCCCAGCAGGTCCTCAAGCGCTGTCTTGTCATACCAGGACTCTGCTATCTGAAGCTCCGATGACGGCGCGCAGAATCTTGCGGCGCTCAGAATACAGGCCATCATCGACCACGGTATTGCTTCTCTTCCTTCGGGCATCTGCTCCTTGCAGAATTCGGAAAAGCCAAGCCGGTGCCATAGAAGAAGAGCAAGCAAGATAAATATCTCCGAAACTGCGCAGCCTCTCTACACTGACTCGGTTGATATCCACGGTTGCCCATGCTGGAGCTTCTTCCCTCTTTTCAAAGAGACTGTCTTGTCGGGGCTTGCCGTTTAAGAGTCGACCGATATCTTCCCAGCCAAGCTTCTCCTCTTTGTCAAAGTCAGGCAGTTTGCCAATGGTCGCTACGATTCTCTGCCTCGGCCCTCTTGCTGTGCGCACGGATTCCACCAACGACCAGTATCCGTATTCCTCTCCATCCACATTCTTGCCATGTCTGCGTAAATACATGACTGAAATTATGAGCTATCTGAAACGCTTCTTCAAGAGGCTTTTCTGCACTACATTGGCTTTTCAGAATATGGCAATACCAAAACCCCAATTGACGCGGTTCTATAAATCGCACACCTGTCTTTTTAGTGGTTTTTAAGAATTATCTGCGGAAGATGGGGTAGGCGACTGCAGGCCAGCGAGCCCTTCCATCTGCCTTCTCACAAAGGGGAAGAGCCAGTCGAGAAAATATTGGTACACACGTTCGATGTACCCTGCTGCCCGCTGCCTCTCACTCTCCTGGAGATCAGTAATGCCTATGATGTCGAACCCGCGGTTAGACATGATCCTGGATGCCTGAACAAGTGCTGCTGCATAGTCTTTTGCCGGAAGCAGGAGAAAGGGCGTCATCTCGGTCCTGTCAAGGATCGAACCGAAGATCTCGTGATGGAGTTCGCTGCCGGACTGCGTATCGCTCTTCTGCATTATTGGGGTAATCTCAGATCATAGCACCAAAAGAGACCAGCTCATTGCATCATCACTTGGGCATCAGTTGGCCGGGCTTGTTGTCTGTCTTGTCTTTTTTTGCCAGTCTTTTTTCCTTCAGACTGTGCTGTGCCTTCTTTTTTGTATTCGGTTTTTGTTTGTTCTTTTCCTTGCTCATGGTATCCTCCTTGGTCGTCTTAGTTCCATTCTACAGCATCCCCCGACATAATCAACAATAAACCTTCTCTTCAAACCCCGACTGCCTCCGCATGGTATAATAAAGCTGTAGATAAAGGAGGTATAACTAATGACCACATTGGATACTCTATATAATACGCTCACAAGAAAAGTCCAGACAGCAAACAAGGATATAACCAGGGAGATAATCGAAGATTGGGTGGGGAATGCCGGTCCCGTTGATCGTCAGATAGCCTTCATGACTGGAGCTTTGACTGCACTGTATAGCGGAAGCTATACCCCTGACAGGATGGTTGAGGACATACTTCACTCAGGTCACCTGGATAACTGATGAAAAAACAATCATCGCATTTCTCGGTAGAGGACATTATCAGGAAAGAGTTTAAGAAACCTGTCAGCAGGGGGACTATCGGCAAGGACAGCAATGGCTTACTCTGGGCGTACGGCGTTGTTCTCAAGGACTCCCTTTACAGTGTCGGGGTTATCACGATCAACATGGAGACCCATGCCGTAGAACGGATAAAGGACAGAGAAGGCTCTTACGAGCAAAAAGCAGATGCAACAGCATATCTCACAGGCCTGATAAAGGAGATCCTGCCGATCCTGGCCGCGCCCCCGGTTGAACCCGCTGTAAGCTGACAGTCAGCAGATATGCAGCAGGGAATGGAGCGAGGTGTATAGGAAATAGAGAGCGATGGCGATGAGCAGGAGGCCGAAGAACAGATTGATCCTGCTGAGCGTCTTCCCGGAAATGAACTTCTTTACCCAGTAGATAAAAAGGGATAGGCCCGAAAGGTACGAGGCAAGACCGAGGCTGCCTGCAGCCAGAAATGAAAGAGCTATCTCGGTATTGAGTTCCCTTATCAGGCCGATATCCTGAAAAACACGCGCCCCGGAAAGCCACCAAAGCACCATCACCGGGTTTACAGCTGAAAGCGTCAGCCCTGACAGGAGCGCCCACCGTTTTCTCTTAAGATGTGCAGGAGGCTTGATGTAATCCTGATCTCTTAATCCGTGCAGGATACTGAGTATGCCGAGTACTCCCAGGATCAGGCCGCCAGACAGCCAGAATATCGCCATCACCTTATCGTTCTTCAAAAACGGCGCGATCCCGAAAAAAGCGATGAACCCGTAAGCCAGATCAGCAAAGAAGGCGCCGAGAATAACCATGAATGCGGTCTTCAGGTTGCCGTTTACCGACCTCCGTATAACATCGATCTGCACAGGTCCGGTAGGGATTGCTGCCAGACAGCCCATGAAATATGCTGCTATGAGAAAGATCGTATAGTGCATATAAATATTATAACCTAACGACCCAGGAAGGATTCTCTATGAGGAACTGGAAAAAGGGGCTGTCAGCCCTCAAAATAGCGCTGGACCGGTTTCTTGCGTCCTGTTGTGCGCTGGTACACTTCATCCGAATAGCCCAAGGCAATGACAGCATATATTGCTTCTTCTGAGGGAATGCCGAGGGCCTGCTGGATAGAGGGGTCTTTCTTAATTGCTGCAACAGCAAAGCCGATAAGGCAGGAGCTGAGCCCCATGCTGTTTGCTGCCAGCAGGATATTCTGCGATGCGAGCAGGGCATCCTCGGCCGGACAGCTTGCCCCGGGTCTGGAACCTACAACAATAGCTGCTGTGCAGCCATGAAAGAGACGGTCCTTGCCCTCTTCCTGCCACTGCTTCAGCGCCTCTTCTATCTTTTGGTAATAACGGCGGTAATAGGCATCGAGTTCTCCCTTGCCTATCAGCTTGAGGAAGAGACGGAGCAGGGTCTTCTCTGCGGTCCTGTTTAATCTGCCGAAATAGGCAGCGACCTGTCCTGAAAGGGAATTCACCGCCTTCCTTGTTGGAAGGACCGTAAAGGTCCATGCCTGACTGTTGGTCCCTGACGGCGCAGTGATGCCGATCTTTATGAGGTCCTCGAGAATGGCCCGGTCTACAGGCTTTTCAGTGAAGGAGCGGCAGGACCTGCGTGAGGACATAAGCTGCACCAGACAGGAAGTATCGTACTTTCCGGGAGCAAGCCACTCTTTCTGGGCAGCAAACGTCTTATAGTCTGACATCGCTTCATCGATCGCAATGACACAGATCGCACTCTCTGGACAGACTGCCTCGCAATGACCGCAGGAGATCGTCTCAGGTCCTGTGACAGCAGTCTTTTCATCCACAAGCGAAATGGTGCCTGCAGGGCATACGCTGATACATAACCCGCAGCCATTGCAGAGTTCTCTGTTGATCTCTATCCTGTTCTCTTGCATTCCCGTCTTCTCCGAAACGATCTATCAGATAACGATCTTGATCTTCGTTCCCTTGCCCTGCGTGCTTTCTATCTCCATCTGCCAGCCGTGGGCCTTCACAAGATGCTTGACTATCGCAAGACCGAGACCTGTGCCGCCCATGGTGCGTGACCGCCCGGGGTCTACACGAAAGAAACGTTCGCCAAGCCTCGGCAGATATTGGGCAGGCACGCCTATGCCGGTATCCTCAACATAGATAAAGACCTTCCCGTCTTCTTTATCCATGCCGAGCGTAATACTGCCCGTCTCTGTATGCTTTATTGCATTATCCAAAAGATTGGTCAGTATCTGGAGCAGGCGGTTCCTGTCAGCAGAAATATGGAGCAGTTCAGGACTACGGGAAACCTCCAGGACCAGACCCTTTGTCAAAACCCTCTCCCTGAATATCTCCATGATATTCTCAAAGACCTCTCCTATATCGATCATGGACTTCTCGACCCTGATCACCCCGAGTTCGATCTTCGAGATCGTCATAAGATCGTCAACAAGGCTGTTGATCCGCTCGCTGTTGGACTTGATGGTCCGAATAAATTTGACAGCATTCTCCCTGTCATCAAGTGCGCCTTCCAGGAGCGTATCGGCAAACCCCTTGATAGCAGTGATCGGGGTCTTCAGTTCATGCGACACATTGGCCACAAAGTCTTTTCTGATCTGCTCAAGCTTCTCTATCTGTGTTATGTCATGAAAGACCGCCAAAAACCCGGAGAGTTCATGTCCGTTGTAGAAGAGCGGCGAAACCCGAACGCTCAGGCATTTTTCAGCCGGATAATCTATCCTGAACTCTGTGGTGCCCGGTGACAGGCTCCTGCGCACCTCGTCCATGACATCCGAAAATTCATGATTTCGCACGACCTCCATGAACGGCAGCCCTGTCATCGCAATATCGCCGAAAAATTCTCGGGCTGAAGCGCTCGAAAGCGTAATGAGTCCCCTGGCGTCGATGATCAGAAGTCCATCCGGTACGCTCCTGAGGATTACATTCAGACGGTTCCTCTCCTCTTCGCTCTCTGCGAGCGTTGACTGCAGTTTGACTGACATGGATGTAAGGTTGTCAGATATCTCATTGAACTCGCCTGCGTTATGCAGAAAGATTCGCTTATCAATCTTACCCCTTGAGAGTGATCTCGAAAAATCCGTTATCTGCCTGAGTAGCCTGCGTAAATGGTCTGTCTGCCAGATCGAAAAAATCCACATCACGAGGAAGACAGCCACAACAGTAAGGATGATCTTCATCCTGAGGAGGTTCACGGCATTGTCTACTTCCATAAGCGGCACTGCCAACCGTATGAAGCCTCCCTGTTTTCCCTGCGAGACCTTTTTTGCCACATAAAGGAAATCATGGTTCATGGTGTCGCTGTACCGGATAGCCATGCCGGTCTCAAAAAGTAGCGCCTGCTCGATCTCGGTCCGGTGAAGATGATTGTCCATGGCAGAAGAAACAGTGTCCGAATCTCCTATGACCCTGCCTTCAGATGCTATGATCGTGACCCTCGCATTGGTATCCTTCTTCAGCCCTCTGCAGAGATTGTCGAGATTGGTCTCGTTAAACGAAATAGTTTTTGCAACAAGGCCTATCTGGGCAGTAAGGCTGGATCTGAGGGTTTTCAGGTAACTGGTTCTGATGGCGGACGTGATCGAGATCTCGACAAAGACAACAGCAAGCACTATGACAACAGCATAGAGAAAAAAGATGCGCCTGAAGAGACCTCTTCTCATAGGTCAGCCGCCACGTAGTACCC
Organism: uncultured Nitrospirota bacterium; assembly: GCA_947085015.1. Taxonomy (GTDB): domain Bacteria; phylum Nitrospirota; class Thermodesulfovibrionia; order Thermodesulfovibrionales; family UBA6898; genus UBA6898. The sequence goes on along the minus strand of CAMTUV010000002.1, from coordinate 56,167 downwards.
TATCCCCCTCCTTGTCCTGACATAGCGCGGCTCAGAAGGGTCATCCTCGATCTGCGCACGAAGACGCCTGATATGCACGTCTACTGTCCGAGGCTCCACGAACGCCTCGCCCTTCCATGCTGCATCCAGAAGCTGGTCCCGGCTGAAGATCCTGCCTCTTCTCTCTGCAAGAAAAAGCAGTAGCCTGAATTCAGTGGAGCTGAGGTCTATAGGCAGATTCTTTTTTGAGACCGAATAGGTTTCTTTGTTGATCAGAAGATCACCGACGCGTATGGTCCTGTCGTTAGAAACCCTTTCTCCGGCTCTCCTCAAGACAGCCCTGACCCGGGCCACGAGCTCCCGCGGGCTGAACGGTTTTGTCATGTAGTCGTCAGCGCCTGTTTCGAGGCCGATGATCCTGTCGATCTCTTCTGCCTTTGCGGTCAGCATAATCACAGGGATATGTCTGGCCGCAGGGTCATTTCTCAGGATGCGGCAGAGCTCCATGCCCTGGATACCCGGCAGCATAAGGTCGAGGATCAGAAAATCGAAATCGTGCTTTTTGATACGGGCAAGCGCTGTATCACCGTCAGTCGCGGACGAAACCTCAAACCCCTCTTTCTTCAGGTTGTAGGAAATCAGCTCCACAATGTCCGGCTCATCATCAACAACAAGTATCTTCTTCACTTCCATAAATCTATCTTACCCGCCCTGTGCCGCCCATGCAAGCAGCGAAAAAAAGAAAAAGGGTTGCCACGGATGGCAACCCTTTGAAACGGTTTTATGAATAAGAAGACTTCTGCTATTTGCCAGCTATCTTTTCCTTCCCCTCTGTTACTCCTTCAGCTATGCCCTTCTTGAAGTTCCTGATAGCCTCACCCAGGCTTTTCCCTGCAGAAGGAAGTTTACTGGGGCCAAAGAACACAAGCGCTATCACCAACACTACGATCATCTCAGGCAATCCAAGTCCGAACATATTTCCTCCTTATAAAACGGTAATCTCTCTATGCGCACATTACTAACAAGTTCAAGGGCAAGCTGACAAACTCCAAAATCTCCCCTCACCCCTCTTTGCCAAAGAGGGGCATGATACCTCCCTTTGACAAAGGAAGGATAGGAGGGATTTTCCAATCATTATCCTCATTAATTTTTCTAAACTCCTCGGCGAAACAGACGCTTCCGCGAAGACAAACGCGTGTCAGACTCCTTCCTGGATCGGGTCGTGGAGTACAACTTCAGTACCGGCTGCTGCTTCCGGTTCCGTAGAAGCACCCTCCGCGCTTGCCGGACGCTTCTTCCCTCTGCGCGGCCTGCGCTTCCTGCGCCTCTTCTGCTCCTGCGGCTCAGCAGCAACAGTCTCACCCTGCGCGCCTGTCTGTTCCACCAATTCTTCAGTCTGTGACGGCTCTGCTGCCTGAGCCGGCTCTACTGCCTTTGTATGTTTTTGAGGCATCTGTTTCTGATGAGCCTGCTTCTGCTTATCATGTTTCTGCGCTGGACGGGCATGCTCTTTGGGAGCTTCCGGTCTGTCCGTCTCGATCTTGTACTGGCCGGTCAGGAGCTTCGGATCAGCAAGCAGGGTGATCGTAATGCCGAATTCCCTTTCAGTACCCGCAATATCAGCACGCCACGTATTGACCATATAGTTCATGCTTTCCACAGGAAGACGGCAGGTGATCGCCTTGGTGCCTTCCTGTGTTGCCTGCACATGTATCTCGCGGAGCGCAGCAACTGCTGCCATCTCATCGCTTTTTACAACACCGGTTCCTCCGCAGAGCTCACATTTGTGGTGACTCGACTCCTGATACGCAGGCCGCATCCGTTCCCGCGTCATCTCGACAATACCGAACTTCGAAATGGGAGTCGTCTCAAAATGAGCCTTGTCCGGACTCATGGCATCCTTCAGCCGCTGCTCAACCTCCCGCCGGTTCTTCGAAGTTTCCATATCGATAAAATCGATCACAACAAGCCCCCCAAGATCACGGAACCTGAGCTGCCGGGCTATCTCGTCTGCCGCTTCTATATTGGTCTTAAGTGCCGTTGCCTCGATATGCTCTTCTTTGCGCGACCTGCCAGAGTTGACATCAATTGCGGTCAACGCCTCGGTCTTGTCAATCACAATGTACCCGCGGGAGGGAAGGTACACAAAGCGCTCGTGGATCTTGGCGATCTGGGCCTCGATGTTATGGCACGCAAAGATCGGCTTCTTGTCCTTATAGAGTTTGATGTTTATCTTGCGCCAGGGCACGGTCTTCCGAAGAAAGTCCTTCGTGTTCTTGAACGCCTCAGGGTCATCGATCAAAACCTCATCAACATCAGAGGTGAGATAGTCGCGCACTGTCTTGACAGCAAAATCCTGCTCCTTATAGATAAGCGCCGGAGCATGCACCTTCTTTGACTCTGCCTGTATCTTGGCCCAGAGCTTGGTCAGGTATTTCAGGTCATTATCAAGGTCCTCTTCTGTCTTGTCGCTGCCTGCGGTCCTCAGGATAAACCCCATCTTCTTTGGGAGCTTCAGAGAATTGAAGATCTCCTTCAGCCTGCCCCTGTCCTCCCGGTCCTCGATCTTTCTCGATACACCGACCTTTTCCTGGCCCGGCATCATAACAATGTACCTGCCGGGAATAGAGAGATACGTTGTCAGACTTGCGCCCTTGTTATCACGCTCGTCCTTCTCGACCTGAACAATAAGCTCATGCCCCTTTGATATGACATCCTGCATCCTCGGCTTCTTGCTGACGTCGATCTGATTCTGATAAAACTCAGGCTTGATCTCACGAAGCTGCAAAAAACCATGCTTCTTCTGGCCAAAATCAACAAAGGCAGCCTGAAGTCCGGGCTCTACCCTCACCACCTTCGCCTTATAAATATTTCCTTTAAGATGCTCCTTGCCTGCGGTCTCAACATAGAAATCGATCAGGACATCTCCTTCCACAATAGCCACGCGCTTTTCCTCGGAATGAGCAGCGTTAATCAGTATTCTCTTTTTCACCTTCACCTCTTAGTTATTTATTCTTCCTGCCCGGTTCATCCGCATCCAATTCAGGATCTTTGTGAACCAGCAGTATTGATTCTCTCAATAGCATATCAGGATACAGTACCGTTGCCTCGATGATCTCCTCTAAAGGATAATCATGAAAATGGGTATCCGAAAACGCGATCCTCAGAAATCTTCGTTTCAGAAGAAAGCAGCGCCTCAGCCTGCCGTCTGCCGAAACTAACGGGATTATAACATGCTCAGGGTCTTCCTCAAGACCATATTTTCGAATAAGCTCCTGTATCTGCTCCATGGTTGCAATTCCTCAGGGCCATTGTATCAGATATTAACAGTCTTGAAACAGGATTTACCTTGAACAAATCTCCCCTCACCCCTCTTTGCCAAAGAGGGGTCACTAATGCCTCCCTTGCTTCAAGCACCTACCTCTGGTTGACAAAGGGAGGGTAGGAGGGATTTTATGAATAGATGTAGTTATGCTTTTGAGAACCATATCAGAGAACGCCAAAAGCACAGGCCGTTTAAACATTGAATCTGAAATTGATAATGTCTCCGTCCTTCACTTCATAGGTCTTGCCTTCAAGCCTCAGAAGTCCTTTGTCGCGCGCCCCTGACATGCCGCCATGGGTAATGAAGTCGTCATAAGAGACGAGCTCTGCCCTGATGAAGCCGCGTTCAATATCAGAGTGGATCCTTCCTGCTGCCTTCTGGGCATTCATGCCCTTGTTTATCGTCCATGCCCTCACTTCATCCTCTCCGCAGGTAAGAAAGGATATAAGGCCGAGCAGGTCATACGAAACATGGATCAATCTGTTGCGCGCAGGCTCCTCAATGCCAAGATCATCAAGAAATGCCCTTGCCTCCTCAGCAGAAAGCTGGGCGATTTCCATTTCTATTTTTCCACATAAATTCAACAACTTAACATTATTTCCATGATAATATACTTTAAGTTCTGTCGCAAGTGTTTCGGTCTTTAGACTGTTCAGGTCAGCCTCGGAAATATTCAATACAACAACCTCAGGCTTTATAGACATGAACTGCAGATGGCGCATTGATTTCTGGTCTTCTTCATTGAATTCAATATCCCTGAGCGGCTTTTCCTTTTCCAGCGCCTCTTTGCATTTGACAAGGATCTTCTTTTCGGTCTCATCAGGTTTCTTGCCCCGCTTCATACCCTCTTCCATGCGCTGAAGCCTTTTGTCTACCAGATCGAGATCGCCGAAGATCATTTCAAACTCAAGTGTCTCTGCGTCCCTGCGAGGGTTCACTGTTTCAAGCGGATGCATAACTGACTCATCCTCAAAGCCGCGCACTACATGCACAATGGCATCAGCATCCTTGATAAGATCAAAGACCTTTCTGTTCTGCTCCATGTCACCTTTTGTGAGACCGATATAATCGATGTATTCAACGGTCGCAAAGGTGGTCTTCTTCGGCTTGAAAATCTCTACCAGTTTATCGATCCTGGGGTCAGGCACTTTCACCATGCCGATATGGGGCTCTGCGCTGAGCGTGGGGTATATCGTTGTTTCGAGGTTCTGGCCGGTAAGTGCATTAAAAATCGTGGTCTTCCCTGAATTCGCAAGGCCGATGATCGCTATCTTCATAAATCTCTTCTCATTTCATCCATATCTGTCCGATAGTATACCTTGAATGACCACGAGATTTCTTTTCAAAGGCCAACATGGCGCTATGATTTCATATTCGATTGCTCTGTTGAATTCTTCTTTGCGCTTAAATATCTTAAAATCTTCGGTTGTTTATGCTGTCATTATTAAGTCAAATTGGCTGATGTTGAAGTTTTACCAATACTGCGTCCAAGGAAATACACAACCAACTGATTAAGGCTCACCCCCTGCTCTACTGCCTTCCTTACAAGTTCCCTGTGAAGATCTTTCGGCACCCGCACATTAAACTTGCCACTTTTGGGTTGTGGCACTGGAAGATTGTCTTCCTTACATATTTCAATAAACTCTTTGATTGCAGCCTTTGCATTTCTCAGAGCTTCAATTTCGGTAATACCACCTGTAAATATGGAAGGGAGGTCTGGAATGCGAGCATAAAAACCACCTTCTTCATTTGGTTCTATTATTATCTCAAAATCTTTATACATGGCCCTCCTCCTTTAAATATGCAAGTATTTTTTTAACATCCGCCATTGCTGTAAATTTCTTGCTACCATGTGGTTTTACCACCATAATAATATTTCTATCCTTCTTGAATGTATAATGAGAACCCTTGCTTCTTATCTTAAATCCCAGGCCGTTAAGCAAGGACTCTATGTCCTCAAACTTTACATTTTTGGGATTGTTCTTCATCCTCTGTAATAGTTTGTCTGCTTTAGACATGTTTTATGATATCACATACAGTGGCATATTTCAACATTCGCCAACACCCAATAAATTGTTGTTTTCGCTTGCAAAGTTTCTTCTCGTTCGCTGCTATCAAAGTTTATTTTATCATTCTTGCTTATGCTAAATTCAGGGTTACTGAATACATAAATATAGCGTATTAAGGAGAATCCGTGTTTCATTTCTTGAAGTGCCTGCGGCATGTTTTCATGCATCTGCTGCGGGAATTCCTTGCATTTCTTTTTCCTTCCGGACACCGCTCACACTTAGGACGACGAAGAGGCAAAGTCGATAAAGGCGCATTTTGCCGGAGTCACCCCAAGCCTAAATGGGTAATGCAAGAAATACTCCGCCTCAAGGCGCTTATGCCGCAGGCAGGTTGCCGCATGGTTGCCCATGTTTTCAACCGCAGGTTTGCAGGAAGCAGGCAGATGACAGTAAGCATGACCTTTGTGAACGAGGTGACAAGAAAGCACTATTATGAAATCCAGGTATTGAGGAGAGAGATAAAGAACAGAAAGCCGAAAGATATGCCACGGAATCTTGTCTGGGGAATGGATATGACGGGCAAGGCGGACAGCAGCGGAAATATGAACCATATTCTCGGCATCGTCGAGCATAAGAGCAGGCTGAGTCTTAATCTGACGGCACTAAAGGATAAGGCATCCGTGACGATATTGCGAACTCTGCTTGATGCCATTGAGATTTACGGCAAACCCAAATTTCTGCGGACGGACAACGAGTCTGTTTTTACGTCATGGCTGTTCAGGTTCGGATTATGGCTGATAGGTATTCGCCATCAGCGTATCGACAAGAGCTGCCCTTGGCAGAACGGAAGAATCGAACGGTTCTTCGGGACATTGAAGGGGAAACTGGATCAGTGGCAGGTCGAAAATGCGGAACAGCTCAAAGGTGCTCTCGTTCAGTTCCGCTTCTGGTATAACCATGTAAGACCACACCAACATCTTGACGGCAAAACACCGGCAGAGGTCTGGAGAGGGCAAGACATATTTTCGGCTTATGATCGATGCAATGTTGCGCTGTTGAACCTTTATTAATAAAGTCATAACTGAATCAGATCGTTATTTTTCATTACGTGCGCAGGCAAAACCTGTTTTTTCAAAAGCGTATGGAGTCAGCTTGCAGAAATTGCACCTTTCGATATCTATAACTTCAGGCTGTCATGTAGCTCACGATCGCAGCCGGATTTGACTTTACGGCAAATTGGAATTTAGACTGTATCCCTATGAAAAAAGACCTTACTGCAGTTTTAACCAAAGCCCTTGAGACGCTCAATATCTCCCCGCTGCCTGCCATCGAGATCGAGACGCCGCGTGAGGAATCCTTCGGCGATCTTTCAACACCTCTTGCCATGGGACTTGCCAGAACATTAAAAAAAGCCCCGAAAAAAATAGCTGAAGATATCGTGAATGCGATCACGGACAGGTCCATCTTTGAGAAGATCGAGATCGCCGGCCCTGGGTTTATCAACTTCACCTTTACCAACGAATACCTCTCTGCATGCTTCAAAGAACTGCTCAAGGCAGAAAAGTCATATCTGCGCGAAGATGTAGGTCAGGGACGCAGGGTGCTGATAGAGTATGTAAGCGCAAACCCAACAGGCCCGCTTCATATTGGCCATGCCAGGGGCGCGGCTGTCGGCAATGCGCTCTGCAATCTCCTCGAGGCGTCGGGGTATCGCATCGAGCGCGAGTACTACATCAATGATGCAGGCAGACAGGTGAAGCTCCTCGGCCTGTCCGTGCATGCAAAATATCAGCAGCTTTTCGGCCTTGATATCCCCTTTCCTGAAGACGGATACAGGGGTCAGTATATAGATGACGAGGCTGCAGCACTCCATGCGGAGAGAGGCGAAGTATTCAAAGGCATGCCCTTTGAGACCTGCGGTGATGAAATAACGACATGGACGTACAAGCGGATGATTGCCCTCATCAAAAAAGATCTAAGCCGGTTCGGCATCAGGGACTTTGATACATGGATCAGCGAAAAGGATATCTTTGAAAAAGGCGAGGTCCAGCAGGCGATCGATGATCTGAAACAGAAGGGCTTTCTTTACGAGAGCGGCCATGCTCTCTGGTTCCGGTCCACGGATTTTCGTGATGACAAGGACAGGGTCGTTATCAAGAGCGATGGACAGCATACCTATTTTGCCTCTGATATTGCGTACCACAAACATAAGCTCGACAGGAATTTTGACATCATCATAGATATCTGGGGTGCTGACCATCACGGGTACATCCCGAGAATCGAGTCTGTGATGCAGGCGTTTGGATATGACATTACCAGGTTCAGGGTAATCCTTGTGCAGATGGTCAACCTCCTGAAACACGGTGAGCCTTTCCAGATGTCAAAACGCGCAGGCACCTTTGTCACGCTGAGCGACCTTATGGACCTTGTCGGTCCAGACACGACCAAGTTCATATTCCTGACGAGAAAGGCAGACAGCCATCTTGATTTCGATCTCGACGTTGTGACCGCAACCACTGCGGAGAATCCCGTATTTTATGTGCAGTATGCCAATGCCAGGATCAACAGCATCATTGCCAATGCAATGGAAAAGGGCATCAGTGCAGATAATGCAGACCTCTCTTGCCTGTCCGAACCTGCGGAGACCGGGCTTATCAAAAAGCTTCTGACCTACCCCATGGTGCTCGAAGGTGCAGCGCGCTCATTCGAGCCGCACAGGATAACCTTTTATCTTCAGGAATTGGCCGGCATGTTTCATGCCTATTACCATAATCACAGGGTCATCGTCGACGATCCTGGCCTGACCAGCGCCCGCCTTGCCCTTTGCCATGGCATCAAGATCGTTATTGGCGATGCACTCGGCATCCTCGGTGTTACTGCTCCGGAAAAGATGTAAAAGCCCCGTATGAGTTGACAGAGCTCTGAAAATCCTGTTTTAATAGCGCACAATGATAAAGAAATCAGACAAAATCTGGATGGATGGAAAACTTGTTGACTGGGACAAGGCACAGGTCCATGTGCTTACGCACACGCTCCACTATGGTCTTGGCATGTTCGAAGGTATTCGCTGCTACAAGACAGCCAGGGGCTCTGCCATCTTCAGGCTTGACGAACATGTTGACAGGCTCTTCGCATCAGCCCATATATTCGATATCGAGATCCCCTATACCAAGAAAGAGATTAGGGATGCGATCATCAAGACCATCAAGGTCAACAAATTAAAAGAATGCTACATCAGACCGCTTGTGTACATCGGGTACGGGGCCATGGGCCTCTATCCCAAAGGAAACCCTATCAGCGTTGCTATTGCTGCCTGGCCGTGGGGTGCATACCTCGGCGACGAGGGCATTGACAATGGCATCAGGATCCAGGTCTCTTCCTTCACACGGCATCATGTAAATTCTTCCATGACACGGGCTAAAGTCTGCGGGTACTACGTAAATTCCCAGATCGCCAAGAAAGAAGCCATTATGGGCGGCTATGACGAGGCACTGCTCCTTGACCCTGAAGGTTATGTCTCTGAGGGGAGCGGCGAGAACATCTTTATTGTGCGTAACGGCCAGATCAAGACCACACCGCTTACTACCATCCTTGAGGGCATCACGCGTGACAGCATCATGAAAATCGCCAGGGACAACAAGATCCCTGTAGTTGAAGAGCGGTTCACCAGGGACGAGATCTATATAGCAGATGAGGCCTTTTTCACCGGCACTGCTGCTGAAGTGACGCCGATCAGAGAGATCGACAACAGGAAGATCGGCATCGGCAGCCGCGGGAAGATAACAAAAAAACTTCAATCCATATTCTTTGATGTCGTAAAAGGCAAGAACAAGAAGTACGAGTCCTGGCTTACAAGGATCTGATCAGCAAGAAAAAACTGAGAAGGCCTTAAGTAAAGCCCCACGATGTCATTCCCGCAAGCGAAGCGCGTCGGGAATCCTTCCGAGAACAAAGAAAGATTCCGGACAAGCCGGAATGACAGAAGATGGCTGAGATGTCGCTCTACTTTCGATCTCATTAGTAAATACCCATAAAAAAGCCCCCTGAAAAATCAGGGGGCTTTTTTGTTAAATTAACATTACCTTCATACCCCCTTGTGGGGTATTATTTCTTGTGGCACTTTCCGCAGTTAGCTGCATCGCTGGACTTGAATGCCTTGGTGCCGTTATGGCACTCACCACAATTCTTGCCTGCGTTCATGTCAGCCATTGTGTACGTGCCACCCTTCTTCATCGGGAATATCTTGGTGTGGCAGTCATTGCACTTCAGACCCTTGTCAGCGTGAGCCTTGCCGTCGAACACGACCTTGCCTGCGCTGCCGCCTGCATACTCAACGTTCTTTCCTGCAGGAACTGCAAGCGCGCTGCCTACAAAAGCTACGATAACGAGCAGAACAATAAATAATACTGTTTTCTTCATCTTCATTCACCCCCTTTCCTTTGTGAAATTTCATATTTCCGCCTGATCAAGGATCAGACAAATTATAGCAAGCGCATTACACCCCTCAAGGCAGTATAAGAAGCAAAACATATTCCCTGTACCGTGTCGTTGTTTAATGTCCCGGGAATATGTTTCTGCAAGTATATCTCAGGGGTTATCCAACATGTCAAGCAGAAAAGCGCCGGTTTGCTTTATCAATTACGAGCGTGGTAAAATTCCTGAAAATTTCCAGGAGAATTCCATGGTTGACAAGATCAAATCCGGATTAACCTTTGACGATGTCCTGCTGCTTCCAGCCAAGTCAGAAGTGCTGCCAAGGGATGTTACTATACATACCCACCTGACCCGGAAGATCAGGCTGAATGTTCCACTTCTCACCTCTGCCATGGACACGGTAACCGAAGCAGCTATGGCCATTGCAATTGCCCGGGAGGGCGGTATCGGCATTGTGCACAGGGCAATGGCGCCTGACAGACAAGCCTTTGAGATCGACAAGGTAAAAAAGTCCGAAAGCGGCATGATCATAGACCCTATCACGGTCTCTCCTGATTCGCCTGTTTCAGAGGCCACAGGGCTTATGCAACGCTACAAGATCTCAGGCGTGCCGGTCACGGTAAACGGAAAGCTTGTCGGCATCCTGACCAACAGAGACCTCAGATTCGAGAAACATTACAGTAAAAAAGTCTCTGAAATCATGACAAAAGACAGGCTCGTTACTGCAGGCCCAGGCACAACACTCGATGAAGCAAAGGATCTACTCAATAAGTACAAGATCGAGAAACTTCCTATTGTAGACAAGGATTACAGGCTCAAAGGCCTTATCACGATAAAGGACATTGAAAAGAGAAGGAAATACCCGAATTCCTGCAAGGACAAAATGGGCAGACTCATGGTCGGCGCTGCCATAGGCACAGGTCAGGATACCATGAAAAGGGTCGAGCTCCTGGTCGCTGCCGGTGTTGACGTTCTTGTCATTGATACAGCACATGGCCATTCCAGTGCGGTCATCTCCACGCTGAAGGCGATCAAAAAAAAATATGATGTCGAGATTATCGCAGGCAATGTTGCGACTGCCGAAGGCACTCTTGACCTTATCAAAGCTGGAGCCGACGCCGTAAAGATCGGCATTGGCCCGGGCTCGATCTGCACTACCCGTATCGTTGCAGGCGCAGGCGTTCCGCAACTTACTGCTATCATGGACTGTTACGCTGTGGCAAGCAGGAACAAGACCCCGATCATCGCTGACGGCGGCATCAAGTATTCCGGTGACATTGCCAAGGCGCTTGCTGCCGGTGCGAGTTCGGTCATGATAGGCAGCCTTTTTGCGGGCACTGATGAATCACCGGGCGAGGTGGTTCTTTTCCAGGGAAGAAGCTATAAGGTCTACCGCGGCATGGGATCGATCGGGGCAATGACCCAGGGAGCCAAAGACCGGTACCAGCAGGAAGGTGTTGAAACACAGAAGCTTGTTCCTGAAGGCGTTGAAGGAAGAGTGCCCCACAAGGGATCTCTGGCCCAGACTGCTCACCAGCTGTTAGGCGGCCTTCGTTCAGGCATGGGTTACTGCGGAGCAAAAAATCTTGCTGATTTCCGCAGGAAGGCCCGCTTTATTCAGATCACGAATGCAGGATTGAGGGAAAGCCACGTGCATGACGTCATAATCACCAAGGAGGCTCCCAATTACAGTCCTGAGTGGTAACGCGCTCACATTGTTCATAGGGAGACAGATAAACAGCCATGCACGAAGAAAAAATATTAGTCCTTGATTTCGGCTCGCAGTACACGCAACTCATAGCGCGCAGGATTCGCGACGGTAAAGTATACTCTGAAATCTTCCCGTTCAACGCCCCTATGGAAAAGATCAGGGCCTTTAACCCTAAGGGCATTATCCTGTCAGGCGGACCTTCGAGCGTGTACGACGAGGGGGCGCCTGCTCCTGACCAGGAAGTGTTCAACCTGGGCATACCCGTTTTGGGCATATGCTATGGCATGCAGTTGATGGCCCATTATCTCGGCGGCAAGGTCGCCCGCTCGACAAAAAGAGAATACGGCCATGCTGAGCTTATGATCGATAATGACAAGGACTTTCTCTGGGGCGTCTCGCAGGAAACAAAGGTCTGGATGAGCCATGGGGACAAAATAGAACTGCTGCCTGAGGGATTCTCGATCATCGGCCATACGGCCAATTCACCCGTTGCTGCCATGGCAGACGTCAAAAGGCATTTTTATGCAGTCCAGTTCCATCCTGAGGTGGTCCATACGGATGAAGGCACGCGCATACTCCAAAACTTTGTCAACACCGTCTGTGCTTGCAAGCCGACCTGGGAGATGTCGTCATTTATTGAGTGGTCTGTGGCAGACATACAAGCAAAGACAAAAGGCAAGAAGGTTGTCTGCGCATTGAGCGGCGGCGTTGACTCATCGGTTGTTGCGCTTCTGCTCCATAAGGCGATAGGTGACAGCCTGACCTGCATATTTGTCGACAACGGGCTTCTCCGCAAAGGAGAGGCTGAAAAAGTGAAAAAGACCTTTGAGGGTCATTTCCATATCAGGCTCATCTATGTTGATGCAAGGAAACGGTTCCTCGATAAGCTCAGAGGCATTACTGATCCTGAGAAGAAGAGAAAGATCATCGGCTACGAGTTCATCGCCCTCTTCGAAGAAGAGGCAAAAAAGATAAAGGATGCCGAGTTTCTTGCACAGGGTACGCTCTATCCGGATGTTATAGAAAGCGTATCCTTTAAGGGCCCGTCAGCTGTGATCAAGAGCCACCATAATGTCGGCGGTCTTCCTGAGGTGATGAACCTTCGCCTCGTTGAACCCCTCAGGGAACTCTTCAAGGATGAAGCCCGCATACTTGGGGAAGAACTTGGCCTGCCCGAAGAGATCTGCTGGCGCCACCCCTTCCCTGGCCCTGGACTGGCCATACGCTGCATCGGCGACATAACTGAGGAGAAGCTTCATATCCTCAGAGAAGCTGATACGATCGTGCTTGATGAGATCAAGGCTGCAGGGCTTTACCGCGAGATATGGCAGGCCTTTGCCGTGATCCTGCCGATCAAGAGCGTCGGCGTCATGGGAGATGAGCGCACGTACGAGAGCGTAGTGGCTGTTCGTGCAGTCACCAGCGTTGACGGCATGACTGCTGACTGGGCAAAGATGCCCTACGAGGTGATGGGAAAGATATCGAATCGGATCATCAATGAAGTAAAAGGCGTCAACAGGGTAGTTCTTGACATAACCTCAAAACCCCCGGGAACGATTGAGTGGGAGTAAATACCCTATTAAAGAAATTGCAGTGCGTCCGAAATTTGAATGTTTTCTTAAGTGTCATTCCCGCAAGCAAGGCGTGTCGGCTTGCGCTCCCTTGTGGGGTGGAATCCTTCTGAAAGATTCCGGACAAGCCGGAATGACAAAATTCTGAGGGATATTGTGGATATCAAAAAATACCTGAGAGATAAACAGACGCTGGTAGATGCATTCTTCAGGGAATTGTACTGCATACAGCATCATCCACCTGTTCTGCAGGAAGCAATGCTCTACTCCCTTTTTGCAGGCGGCAAACGGATACGGCCGATCCTTGCGCTCGCTGCATACGAAACCTGCGGCGGCGATCCCCGGGACATTGTTCCCTATGCATCAACGCTCGAACTGGTCCATACCTATTCCCTGATCCATGATGACCTTCCTGCCATGGACAATGATGACCTGAGGAGGGGCAAACCCACAAACCACAAGGTCTATGGCGAGGCAATCGCTATCCTTGCCGGAGATGCGCTTCTTACCGAGGCCTTCAGCATCCTCTCGGATCCTTCCCTGTCGTCAAACGTTTCTGTAGATCGTCTGATGAAAGCGCTGAGGGAGATTGCCATTGCCTCCGGTCTTGACGGTATGGTGGCAGGCCAGGTTCAGGATATGCTCTCTGAGAACAAGGAACCTGACAGCGAAACCCTTCAGTTCATTCACTCGCACAAGACCGGCGCCCTGCTTCGCGCATCGGTCCGTATCGGTCCGATCCTCTATGGGAGCAGCCAGACTGAGCTTGACGCCCTGACAGCCTATGGAAACAGCATCGGCCTTGCGTTTCAGGTGATCGATGATATACTTGACATAGAGGGAGATACTGAAGAAATGGGCAAGACAGCAGGCTCGGATGAAAAGATCAACAAGATGACGTACCCGCGTCTTTACGGACTTCAGCGGTCACGAAATATCGCCCAAAATCTTATTGCAGACGCTCAGGCAGCTCTCTCTGTCTTTTCAGCTGAAGCTGATCCGCTTCGGGAAATTGCCGAGTATCTCCTCACAAGGAGGAACTGATGGTCCTCGAAAAGATATCTTCACCAGAAGACCTCAGGACTCTCAGCCATGAAGAGCTCAAGACAGTTGCCGACGAACTCAGAACCCTGATCATAGAGACTGTTGCAGTAAATGGCGGGCATCTGGCATCTAACCTCGGCATCATCGAGCTGACTCTTGCGCTTCATCATGCCTTCAATTCTCCTGTAGACAGGATCGTCTGGGATGTGGGCCATCAGTCCTATGCTCACAAAATCCTGACCGGCCGAAAGGAGCGGTTCTCAACGCTCAGAACAGAGAAGGGTATTTCAGGTTTTCCGAAAATAGCTGAAAGCCCTCATGATGCCTTTGGCACAGGCCACAGCTCAACGTCCATATCTGCTGCGCTTGGGCTGCTTGAGGCACGCGACAAGAACCATCGGCATTTCAAAGTAATAGCCGTAATCGGCGACGGGGCACTCTCAGGAGGCATAGCCTTTGAGGGACTGAACAATGCAGGACACAGCAAGAAAGACCTCATCGTCATCCTCAATGACAACGAAATGTCCATATCTCCCAATGTCGGAGCCCTTTCAGCATATATGAACAGGATTCTTACTGACGAACGGTATCGCAGGTTCAAGAAAGAAACGATACACTTCCTTGAAGGCATACCCAAGCTCGGCGGCTCTGTTGCGAAGATTGCACAAAAGGCTGAGGAAACCCTGAAGGGTATGATCCTTCCGGGCATGCTCTTTGAAGAGATGGGGTTTGACTACATCGGCCCTATTGACGGACATAACACAGAACTTCTTATCGAAACGCTGAACAGGATAAAGTCCTCAACATCACCTACCCTTGTCCACGTGATCACAAAAAAGGGCAAGGGATACGAATTCTCTGAAAAGGACCCCTGCGTGTTCCATGGGGTCGGCCCCTTTGAGGTAGAGACAGGCTCACCGCTGAGCTCTGGTTCAGTGACGTACAGCGCTGCGTTCGGTGCCTGTCTTGCAGAGCTGGCAGAAGCAGACTCAAGGGTCATCGCCATCTCTGCTGCCATGAAAGAGGGAACCGGCCTCGACTGTTTTGCAGAGCGCTTCCCTGACCGCTTTTATGATGTCGGCATTGCTGAGCAGCATGCCGTAACCTTTGCTGCAGGCCTTGCTGCAGGGGGGCTCAGGCCTGTCGTTGCGATCTATTCCACGTTCCTTCAACGGGCCTATGACCAGATAATCCATGACGTCTGTCTCCAGAACCTTCCTGTTGTCTTTGCCATAGACAGGGCTGGTCTCGTTGGGGAGGACGGCCCCACACACCATGGCGTTTTTGACATATCCTTTCTGAGGCATATTCCGAACCTCACATGCCTGGCGCCCAGGAATACCGGTGAACTGAGATTAATGCTTGCCTGGGCAGTGAACCATGCAGGCCCTGTGGCGATCCGCTATCCGCGCGGCAGGGCGCCGCAGTCCGGCATTCCTGCATCTGCCATTTCTCCTGGATGCGCAGAGCTTCTCCGTGACGGTCACGACATGGTTATCATGGCGATCGGTAACCCTGCCAATGCTGCGCTTAAGGCAGCAGCACGCCTGGAAGAAGCAGGCATTCATGCTGCAGTGATCAATGTCAGGTTTATCAAGCCCCTTGACAGGGACATTATTCTGTCCATGGCTGCACGCATACCCAGGATCATTACCGTAGAGGAGAATGCCCTTCAGGGAGGATTCGGCAGTGCTGTCATGGAATGCCTGAATGAAGCAAAGATGTTTCACATAGCAGTGAAAAGGATCGGCATACCTGATTCCTTTATTGAACAGGGCAGCATGAACAGTCTCAGGGCTGCCTGCGGTATTGACGAGGAAGGCATCTACCAGGCTGCCCTCGCCTTCATGAAAGAACCTCTGCGCAGCAAATGATTTTACCCTCTTTCTGAAACACATCCCTGTATAAATATCTGTTTTTTTCTTTATAATAGATTCACAGGCTCAGGCGTACGCTGCGTGATCCTCTACGAAACTGATGAAACAAAAAGACAGGTTAGACAAGATCATGGTTGACAGGGAGATCGTCAAGAGCAGGGACCGGGCAAAGGCTCTCATTATGGCAGGAAATGTTCTCGTTGACAACAGACAGGAATACAAGGCCGGCACCCTCATTGATATCAACGCAGTAGTTGCTCTCAGGGAAAACGACATCCCATTTGTGAGCAGAGGCGGTGTCAAACTTGAAGGCGCTCTGGTTTATTTCAAAATCGACCCTGCGGACAAGATCGTAATGGATATCGGAAGCTCCACCGGCGGCTTTACTGACTGCGTGTTAAAAAGGGGAGCAGCCAGGGTCTATGCGATTGATGTCGGTTATGGCCAGCTTGACTGGACACTCAGGAATGATCCTCGCGTTGTTCTGCACGAAAAAACAAACATCAGGCACCTTGAGTCTGACCGCATACCTGAACAGATCGGGCTTGTTGTGATCGATGTCTCATTTATTTCGCTCACCCAGGTGCTTCCGAGAGTGCTTGATTTCCTGGCTCCTGAAGGCGATGTTCTCGCTCTGGTCAAGCCCCAGTTCGAGGTCGGCAAGGGAATGGTCGAAAAAGGCGGCGTAATAAGGGATGAGCTGAAAAGGCGGTCTGCAGTGCAGAAGGTTCGCGAATTTTCAGAGGCTTCAGGATTCATGGTCATGGGGGATTACGAATCCCCCCTACCCGGACAGAAGGGTAACAGGGAGTATTTCATTCACCTAAGGAGAACTAATCATGGATGAGCAGCAAATTCTGATAGGACTGGACTACTCGGTCGCATCAAAAGACGTCATCGAAATACTGATCGAGGCCGCAGATGACACCGAAATATTTCAGGAGATCGCCAGGGCGAACGCGAACAGACCCGAGATTCTGCAATTGCTGTATGAACATCATGACACGCCTGAAGCTGTGCGGAGCCTGATCTCCGGTTCTCTGCATCTTCCTGCCAGGACTGCAACTGACATGGCAAGGGTTGAGAAACCAAAAGAAGCCCGCGTGCAGAACATCCTTCAGAAGATCCAGACTCTTACCGTATCAGACAGGGTACAGCTGGCAATGAAGGGAAGCAGGGAGGTCCGCGGCATTCTTATCAAGGACACGAACAAAGAGGTCATGCTTGCTGTGCTGGACAACCAGAAGATCTCTGACACTGAAATAGAGCTGATCGCCCGCAATCGTTCGATCCACGATGAAGCGCTCAGAAGGATCTCGAAGAACAGGGAATGGATGAAATGCTATGCAGTGGTTCATGCACTGGTAACAAATCCCAAAACGCCTCCCGGGATCTCCGTGGGCCTGGTCGGCGATCTCAGGACCAAGGACCTCATCATACTGGAGAAGAACAAGAATGTGCCTGATGTGATCCGGGCCGCAACAAAACGGCTGCTTCATGCAAGAAAGCCGAGATAAACCGGAAGGACCAGGATCGACCGGCCTGAATATATGAGAACTGCAAGGCCTGTCTTCCGATGAAGCAAATGACCCGTCAGATGCGCAACAGCCTTGCCTTCAGGACGATCGCTCCCATTGTAATAACAGCCCTGCTTTCCTGGATCGGCCTGTACATTTTTGTTCTGCGTTCAGTATCTCAATTTTGGGACATCACGCTGATCAAAGACGCTGTTGAGTATGCGTCCCTGCTGCACAATGTCAAGATCGCTTACAGCGTCACCGGCTTCATACTGACCGCCGTCACCCTGCTCTTCATCTACTCACTCAGAAAGAACATCCGCAACCCGCTCAACAGCATCCTTGAGTCGATCAGCCGGGGGGAAATGCCTGACTATAAGGGTATCACTGAATTCGAGGATTTGAGCAGCAAAATCCGAAATGCCATGGAACTCCATGAAAGGGAAACCCGCCTGCTGAACAATATTTATCATCTCGCAGCAGTGAAGCGGGGCAAGGATTACTTTGACGAAGTTACCATGACGATATCACGACTCTTCTCCCTCCATGCCTATCTGTCAAAGCTCAACTCTGATGGAGAAACCGAACACGTGGTTTCTATGTACATAGACGGCACTATCCGGAAGGGTTTCAACATCAGCCTCAAGGGAACCCCCTGTGAAAGCGTGCTTGCGAAAAAACATATCGTTGTTATCGACACCAGACTTAGGGAACAGTTTCCGGACGTAAAGGCCTTTGCTGAGGTCAATGCTGATCTTTTCATCGGTTTTGCCATCTTCAACAGCAAGAGTGAGCCTGTAGGCATCATAGGTGCCTTTGGCAAGAAACGCGAGTTCACAGAATCAGACATCAAAGTTCTTCAGACCATAGGACAGATCGTTGCAGCAGAATTCGAACGCAGTGACGAGGAAATAGAGAAGGAAAATATCAGGGAGCAGCTCTTTCAGGCCCATAAAATGGAAGCTATCGGTACCCTTGCGGGCGGTATAGCGCATGATTTCAACAACATGCTTCAGGGCATTCTGGGACATGCATCGCTGCTGAAGGCACAGATTCCATCCGGGACACCCCTTTATGAATCGGCTGATACGATCGAACATATCTCGGACCGGGCCGCGGACCTGACCAAGCAGCTTCTTGGCTTTGCGAGAAAAGGTAAATACATAGTAGAGCCTATTTCTGTCAATGAGGTTATCGCTGCGGTCCTGAAGATCATCTCAAAGACCTTTGACAGAAACATACAAATAGTATCAGATCTCGGCAAAGAAGATATGACCATAGAAGGCGACAGAAGTCAGATCGAACAGGTGATACTGAACCTCTGCCTGAACGCCAGGGACGCCATGCCTGGCGGGGGCAAACTCCTCATTGAGACCTGCATAAAGAGCGATGCGCCTGATCTCATCAGCTCAGCAGAGGAATCTTACCATCAAGTTATTATAAAGATAGCTGACACCGGGTCAGGTATTTCGACATCAGTGAAAGACCGTATTTTCGAGCCTTTCTTCACGACAAAGGAACTGGGCAAGGGAACCGGCATGGGCCTTGCCATGGTTTATGGTGTAGTTAAAAATCATGGCGGCACAATCAGCGTTGAAACTTCCCGCGGAAAGGGCACAGCATTTATTGTATCCTTCCCTGCAATAAAACAGCCTGTCAATAGCATACAATCAGCATGGTCAGTCCCCAGGTCAGATCCGGCTCCTGGCAAAGGTACAATCCTTGTTGTCGACGATGAGGAATACATCAGGAGCATATTCCAGACCATGCTTGAGAAACTGGGATACCGGGTCATACTGGCCGTAAACGGCAAAGAAGCTCTGGAGATATATGCAGAACAGAAGGAGATTATTGATCTGGTGATCCTGGATCTTATTATGCCGGTCATGAACGGCAAAGAAGCATTCGACCGTCTCAGGCAGATTAACGGTAAAATAAAGGTTTTGATCGCATCAGGCCACACCACTGCCGGGGATGCAGGGTTTGCGCTTCAGCAGGGGCTTCACGGCTTTATCCAGAAACCCTTCACCATGCATAGTATCGCTGAAAAAGTTCAGTCCATGCTTTCCGCCTGATCCTATGCTGCCTTGAATGGAAGTTTGTATTGCATTTTATTCAGAAATACCGTTTAATAATTGGCCACATGAGGATATATAAATATGAAACACCGTTTCCGTATAACTAAAGCACATACAAAGATCACGCAGAGGTCAACGATCCAGAAGGCGATCGACTTCATACGGGAGTCAGATATCGAACCGCCCTACCTTCTTATGGACAAGGCAAAGGTGCGCCAGAAGGTCCATGCCATAGGCAAGAATATCAGAAATTCCGAAGTCTACTATGCGGTCAAGGCAAACCCTGATATCGAGACCCTGAAGCTCATCAACAGCCTCGGTATCGGCTTTGAGATAGCGTCAGAGGGAGAGATGAGCGTGCTCGAATCCATCGGTGTCAGCAGCGACAGGATGATCACGAGTAACCCAATCAAGACCTTCCGTTTTCTGAGGATGGCTGCAGAGTCAGGAGTCAACTATTTTTCCTATGACTCAGAAGCTGAAGTCCAGAAGATGAAGGAATACACTCCTGGAGCCAACGTCTATGTGAGACTGACAGTCCCCAATGAAGGCAGCGAGTGGCCGCTCAGTAAAAAATTCGGTGTAGAGGTCGAAGAGGCAGAGGCACTTCTTATACTTGCAAAAAAGAGGGGGCTCAACCCCGTTGGCATCACATTTCACGTGGGCTCGCAGTGCACGAACATGTATAACTGGAACTCTGCCCTGGACAAGGCAAAAGACCTATGGGACAGGGCTGAAAAGGCCGGGATAAAACTTTCCCTTCTGAACATCGGCGGAGGTTATCCGATACGGTATACCAAAGATGTTGTTGGCATCCCTGCGATCGAGAAGAACATCAACAGGGCGATCTATCAGAAATTTCCGAAAAAGACCCGTATCCTTATTGAGCCCGGAAGGTCAGTTGTAGGAGATGCAGGCATATTTGTGACAAAGGTGATCGGAAAAACCAGCCGCGGAGATGAAAAATGGCTCTCTATTGACGTTGGCGTTTTCAATGGTCTCATGGAGAGCATCGGAGGCATAAAATACAGCTACGTTGTTGAGGGCTCAAAGGAGATCAGGGAGTGGACCCTCGCCGGCCCAAGCTGCGACAGTTTTGACGTAATAGAAAAAAATATTCTTCTGCCGGAGCCAGCCATCGGCAATTATGTCCTGATCCTTTCGAGCGGCGCATACACTATTTCCTATGCATCTGAGTTCAACGGCTTTTCGATTCCGAAAACCATCCTGATATGAAATAGAAAGGCTGTCAATAAATTACTTAATTCACAAAAAAGGCTGTCATTCCCGCAAGCGAAGCGCGTCGGGAATCCTTCTGTAAAGCCATCGGAAAGATTCCGGACAAGCCGGAAAGACAAACAAACGGAAAAACACCGAATTTTAGACTGACACGAAATATGGGGACTTTGCGCGGGAAAGCATAACTGATAACGTGCTTAACGTAAACTCATTGAAATATAAAGGCATTTCTATTTTTCTTGACACCATTATCCCTGACCTGTTAAATTATTAGCACTCTAACTTGGAGAGTGCTAATGAGTCTGGATGAAAGAAGTGGACAGATATTACAGGCTGTTATTCAGCTTTATATAAGCTCGCCAGGACCTGTCGGATCACGGGCAGTAACTAAGCAATTTCCTCTGGGCCTTTCATCGGCAACCATACGGAATATTATGTCTGACCTTGAGGAGATGGGGTTTCTGCGCCAGCCGCATACGTCCGCAGGTCGTGTACCGACAGATGTCGGATACCGATTCTACGTGGATACACTGTCAACTGAAAAATCTGATACGGATACTGAGCTTGTTTCTGAAATGAACAGAAAGCTTGATCTGTTCAGAAGAAATGTCGATTCTTTTTTGGACAATGCATCGCGAATGCTGTCTGAGCTTTCGCACTACATAGGCATTTCCGTTGCACCGAATGCCAACAGAACCATCCTGAGCAGGGTTGAGCTGGTACCGTATCGGAAAAACCAGATCGCTGTCGTTCTGTTTGCTGAAGAAGCAATCATCAGGAGCAAGATCATAGCAGTGGAACAGGAAATGTCACGGAGCGATCTGAACAGGCTTTCTGACTATATAAATGAGAGGTTTTCAGGTTACTCTCTCGATGAGGTGAGAAAGACCATTGTCGAAGAGATATCAAACGAGCGCGTAGTCTGTGACAGCCTGATCAGTGAGGCAACGAGAATCTGCAGAGATGTATTGGCCATATCGGACAGCGACATTTTCATATCAGGTCTGTCCGAGATGGTCAATCTCCCTGACTTCTGCGATATCGGCAGGATACGGGAATTGCTGAAAACCCTTGAGGACAAACATATCATACTCGGGCTTCTCGATAAGATCTCTGATACTGACGGCACACAGGTCTTTATCGGTTCTGAGAACCCTCTTGACGAGATGAAACAGTTCAGTCTTGTGGCTGCAACGTATAAAGAAGGCAATCGTCCCATGGGCACAATCGGCATCATAGGACCGACAAGAATGAACTACTCACAGGCGATAACGCTGGTTGATACAACAGCCAGGTTCATAACGCAAATACTTTCGTACAATAAATAGGAAGGTGCATAGTGAGTGAAGAAGAGCTGGATAAGGAAAACGAAGATATCGGAGAGGACGACATAGAGCTTGTCACTGACAGTCCTGAAGAGGAAACAGTGCAGCAGGAGTCTGCTGTCAGTTCCGGTGCGGATGAATCAAACAGCAAGTATTTACGGCTGTACGCTGACTTTGAAAATTACCGTAAGCGCGTCAATAAGGACAAAGAAGATCTCATACGGTATGGCAATGAGTCCCTGTTGTATGAGCTTCTGCCTGCCATAGACAACCTCGAGCTTGCGCTGAAGCACGCCTCCGGGGAACTGAACAGCGGGCTGGTCCAGGGCGTTGAAGTGACCCTTAAGGAATTACAGAGGACGCTGGAGAAGTTCGGGCTTTCCCGCATTGACGCTGCGGGCAAACCCTTTGATCCTACAGTCCATCATGCCATGTCACAGATGGAGCGGGTTGATATGGACGAAAAACTGATAGCAGAGGAGTTCAGGGCAGGGTACAGATACCGCGACAAAGTGCTCAGGCCCTCACTTGTGGCCGTTTCAGTAAAACCGCAGAAGCAGCAGAATAATGATGCAGAGGCAGTAGAAATAATAAAAAACGATTTTATAGAGGAGGAACAATAAGATGGGAAAAGCAATAGGAATTGACCTCGGGACCACGAACTCATGCGTTGCAGTTGTGCAGGGCGGAGAGGCCGTTGTCATACCGAACCAGGAAGGAACCAGAACAACACCGTCGATCGTGGCGATCACTGACAAGGGCGAACGGCTCGTCGGTCAGATAGCAAAAAGGCAGTCTATTACCAATCCGGAAAATACCATATTCTCGATCAAGAGACTTATGGGCAGGAAGTTCTCAGCCCCTGAAGTTGGCCACGCAATGAAGAGACTGCCTTACAAGATCGTAGAGGCACCGAACAGCGATGCCCATGTCGAGATATTTGGCAAGAAATACTCACCACCCGAGATCTCGGCCATGATCCTTCAGAAACTGAAGCAGGCTGCAGAAGATTATCTCGGCGAGAAAGTGACCGAGGCAGTCATCACCGTGCCGGCATATTTTGATGACAGCCAGAGGCAGGCAACAAAAGACGCCGGCAGGATAGCCGGCCTCAACGTGCTCAGGATCATCAATGAACCTACGGCTGCTGCCCTTGCCTACGGCATGGACAAGAAAAAGGAAGAAAAAGTTGCCGTGTATGACCTTGGCGGAGGAACCTTTGACATCTCGATCCTCGAGATCGGAGAAGGTGTCATTGAGGTCAAGTCAACGAATGGAGACACATACCTCGGTGGTGATGACTTTGACATCAGGATCATCGACTGGATGATCGATGAGTTCAGAAAAGATCAGGGCATAGATCTGAAGAATGACAAGATGGCCCTTCAGAGACTGAAAGAGGCTGCTGAGCGCGCAAAGATCGAGCTTTCGACAGCAACGGAAACAGAGATCAATCTTCCTTTTGTCACTGCTGACGCGGCCGGTCCAAAGCACCTGCTGTTGAAGATCGCACGCTCCAAGTTCGAACAGTTGACTGCTGACCTGTTTGAGAACACTATCGGCCCCTGCAAGAACGCCCTTTCCGATGCAGGTCTTACTGCAGGCAACATCGATGAGGTGCTGCTCGTAGGCGGCCAGACACGGACGCCTAAGGTCCAGCAGACTGTCCAGGGCTTTTTTGGCAAGGAACCGAACAGGACCGTGAACCCTGATGAGGTCGTAGCCGTAGGAGCTGCGATACAGGCAGCAGTCCTGAAGGGAGATGTGAAGGAGGTCCTGCTCCTTGACGTTACCCCCCTGTCATTGGGCATCGAGACCCTCGGCGGTATCTTCACCAAGATCATCGAAAGGAACACGACCATTCCGACCAAGAAAAGCCAGGTATTTTCAACAGCAACGGACAATCAGCCTGCGGTCACGATCAAGATCTGCCAGGGTGAACGTGAAATGGCCAGTGACAACAAACTGCTCGGCAACTTCGAGCTTATCGGTATTCCCCCGGCGCCGAGAGGCGTGCCCCAGATCGAGGTCTCTTTTGACATCGATGCCAACGGCATACTCCATGTCTCTGCAAAGGACCTCGGCACGAACAAGGAGCAGTCGATCAGGATTACTGCCTCAAGCGGTCTCAATGAAGACGAGATCAAAAAGATGGTCCGCGACGCCGACGAGCACGGCCAGGAAGACCACAAGAAGAAGCAGATGGCAGAGGCCAGGAACAATGCAGACACGCTCTGCTACACGGTCGAAAAATCCCTGGGCGACTATGGAGACAAGATCACGGTCGATGAAAAGCGGGAGATCGAGGAGGCCCTTGAACAGTGCAAGAAGGTGAAGGATTCCAGCTCTGACCCTGCAGAGATAAAATCAGCAACAGACAAACTCATGCATATTTCTCATAAACTGGCCGAGCATCTGTACAAGCATACAGGAGCCGGAGCACAGCCCGGAGGCGCATCTGAAGGCCCAGGCCAGGGCTCAAAACCGGCTGAGGAAGAGGTTGTCGAGGCTGAGTTCGAGGACGTGGATAAAGATAAGAAATAATTTAGAATTCGTGTATCACAGGGTCCAGGAGTTAAGCCCTTAGCTGATAAGAGCTTGCACCCCTGGACCCTTATTCATGTATACTTTCAGAAAAATTCAATTAAGGGAATAATGTGAAAGATTATTACGAATTACTTGGCGTTTCGCGGGAAGTTACCCCGGAGGAACTAAAAAAGGCATACCGGCAGCTTGCCATGAAACACCATCCTGACAGGAACTCTGGAGACAAGATCTCAGAGGAAAAGTTCAAGGAGATCAGCCACGCCTATTCCATTCTTTCAGATCCTGAAAAAAAGGCTCACTATGACCGTTACGGCACTGCAGACGGATTCGGTGCAGGCCAGGGGTTTCCCGGCGGAGCAGGGTTCGGCGACATATTTGAAGACTTTTTCGGTGATTTTTTCGGCGGCAACATGGGCGGACAGAGGAGGCAGCGGCCTGCCAGGGGAAATGATCTCAGATATGATCTCGATATCACACTTGAGGAGGCAGTCTTTGGTACAGAGAAGGTGATCACCTTTTCGAAACTCCAGAAGTGCGGTGAATGCAGTGGAACCGGATCAGAGCCTGGCAAACAGCCCGAGGTCTGCAGCGCCTGCAAGGGGGCTGGCCAGATCCGCTATCAGCAGGGGTTCTTCAGCGTGGCAAAGACATGCGGCAAGTGCAATGGCACAGGCAAACTGATCACGAATCCCTGCAGGAAATGCCACGGTCATGGTTCCATGCAGGAGCAGAAGACCGTCAATCTCAATATCCCGGCCGGTGTGGATGCAGGATCCAGGCTGAAGATCGTCGGCGAGGGAGAACCAGGCCTTAATAACGGCCCAAACGGCGACCTTTATGTAATACTGGATGTTCAGGAACATGAGATCTTTAAACGGGAAGGCACGGACCTCTTCTGCGATTTCCCTGTTTCCTTCACCAATGCGGCTCTCGGCGCAGAGATCGAAGTGCCGACCCTCGACGGTTCTGCAAAGCTCAAGATCCCTGCAGGCACACAGTCCGGAAAGATCTTCACGCTCAAGGCCAAGGGAGCGCCGCGGGTCGGAAGTCATCAAAGGGGCAACCAGTTGATAAGGGTATTCATCGAG
The DNA here is from genome assembly GCA_947085015.1 of uncultured Nitrospirota bacterium. Taxonomy (GTDB): domain Bacteria; phylum Nitrospirota; class Thermodesulfovibrionia; order Thermodesulfovibrionales; family UBA6898; genus UBA6898. The sequence continues at coordinate 30,423 of CAMTUV010000002.1, read as the reverse complement.
GTTCCTAAAAAGCTCTCCCAAAAACAGAAGGAACTCCTCGAAGAGTTTGCAGCACACAGTATTGACGACAGCAATAAGACCTTTAAGGACAAACTGAAAGATCTATTTACCGGGGTAGAAAACTGAGATTGCCACGGCTCGCCCTCTTCTCTGCATGACCAGACTGTTTCTGGATGAGATAATTCAGCAGCAGACTCCCGTCACGATCACCGGTGAAAAGGCTCACTATCTCAGTACAGTCCTCAGATGCAGGCCGGATGACATCATCATCGTAACAGACAGCACAGGCGCGGCTTATTCTGGACGCATCTCTGCCATCTCAAAAAAACAGACCACTCTGGAGATCGCTGGTCCCTTTCATCAGGACAACGAGTCACCCCTTGCCATCAAACTTTTTCAGGGTCTGCTCAAGGGTGAAAAGATGGACCTCGTTATCCAGAAGGCAACAGAGCTCGGCGTGACAGAGATAGTGCCGATGATCACCGAGAGGAGCCAGGTCAGGGAGACCAGAAAACTTCAGCGCTGGCAGAAGATTGCCGAGGAGGCCTCACGCCAGTGCGGCAGAAACAGGATTCCGCTGATCCATGAACCCAATACCTTAGAATCGGTGATCGCTGCTCAAAACTCCGGCAAGGGTATCATCTGCTGGGAACAATCAGAGGCGACCTTCTCTGCTGCTCTCGATGAGTTTAAAAGGGAAAAGAAGATAATTCTCTGCATCGGGCCTGAAGGCGGTTTTTCGGAAAATGAGGTCTGGGCTGCCGAAGGTCAAGGATTTACTGTTGCATCATTGGGTGCGCGCATCCTCCGTGCCGAGACAGCTGCACTGACTGCCATCGCTCTTACACAGTTCGTACTCGGTGACCTGTCAGGTCGCAATTAAATCCTTCTAACAGCTCATCCTGCTTCGGCATAAAATCAGGATGCTGTCCACTCTTCTTCATCCCTGGGCCGCACAAATGCGATCCGTTCTATCGGGACAACGACCCAGCCTGACTCAGCCTCAAGGTGAACCTCGTATTCGTTCACCTCAACAAGTTTCCCAACATACAGGGCTTCACCCGTTCCCACTTCAACTATCGTACCGATCAGATCTATCATGCTCCGCTCCTCATCTGCTTCTGATTTCCTAAATTATGCACTATTTCGGCTCCTATTAAGAAGATTCCGGATGAATAGAACATCCAGAGCAGGAACATGACAAAGGCTGTAAGCGGCCCATAGATCTTTCCGAACTGTGCCACGTTGATCACGTACCAGGTAAAGGCATGCTTTGCAACCTCAAGCATCACTGTTGCGAAAAAAGCGCCCCTCAGGGCTGAAGTGAGTGCCACTTTCGTCTTCGGCACAACAACATAGAGAAGCATGATCGAAAAGAGGACAAGGACAAAGGGAAGAACAAACTGTACAAGAAACTTTGTTATCTTGCCGATCTTGATGATGGAAAAGTCTGATCCAAGGGTCTTGAGAAAAGGTATAAATGACGCTGCTGCAAAGGAAACAGTCAGCAATACAATGATCAAGGTCACAACAACCAAAGAAACAATTATGGAGAAGATGAAGTTCCTTCTTTTTTTCACCTTGAAAATTATATTTAGTGCAGATTCCATGGAGGCAAAGACCTGAAAGGAAAGAACCCCGTACAGCAGAAGGCTGAACTTACCAAGCCCTTTATAGGAGATGATCTTCGTGAGGTCATCCGTAATATCCCGTGTGACGCTTGGGAAAAATCCTGTCAGTTTCGCAAGAAAAAACTTATAGAAATCCGGATACTGGCCAAGAAAATAACCAAATACCGTTACCAGAAAAAGACAGAGAGGCACAAGCGCCATTATGGTGAAATAGGATAAGGAACCGGCAAGCATCAACCCGTTGTCCCTGAAAAAGTCGAGGAAGCTTCTGCTGATGACCCTGACCATCCTCATACCAAGTCGCACTCAAAATGATAACAAGGCGGCCAGCCAGAAGTAGGTGCTTTAAGCAGAGAAGCGACGAAGGCATACTGTTTGGCGGCTCCGTCCGGCCTACTGTTGGTATGTTGAGGAGCTGACGACGAAGCCAACGCAGTTAGCGTTTGAATGCGCCTGGGTATCATTGTCAGGCGTCTCTCTTCTTCGGCCTCACATGGATCTTGAGCGGCGTTCCCCCGAAGCCAAAATACTCACGCAGCTTTCTCTCAATATACCTTAGGTGGGAGTCCATTATCGCGTTCCGATAATTCGAGAAAACAACAAATGCCGGGGGCTCGATACCGACCTGGGTCATGTAATACATCTTTACGGCCTTTCCCTTGTACATAGGGAGTGATATTTGCGCAATAATCTCCCGGAAAAACCTGTTCAGTTCTCCTGTTGAGATACGCTTCCGTCGTTCTTCAATAATGGCATCGATTACCGGAAAAACCTTGGTGATCCTTTGTTTGGAGACACCGGATATGGTGATCGCAGACGCATATTCCGCGAACCAGACCTTCCGGTACAATTCAGGCAGAATGTTTTTAAAGGTCTCCTCCGGATCGGTGACCAGGTCCCATTTATTGAGGAGGAATATGACGCCCTTATTGTAGTCCTTTACAATGCCGGCGATCTTCTGATCCTGCTCAGTAATACCCACGCTCATATCTAAAACAACAAGCGCCACATCGCACCGTTCAATGCTCCTGACAGCCCTCACCATAGAGAACCTCTCAAGCGAGTATCCGACCTTGCCTTTTTTCCTGAGGCCTGCCGTGTCAATGATCATATACTTCTTGCCGTGAAAGATACAGGTGCTGTCAATAGAATCCCTCGTGGTTCCAGCCACATCGCTCACCACCATCCGCTTCTTGCCCGTAAGAGCATTGACCAGTGTTGATTTGCCGACATTCGGCCGTCCCACAACCGCAATTTTGGGATAATCGGATTTCTCTTCATAGTATTCCGGAAGCAAAGCGCTGAGGCTGTCCATAAAGTCGTCATACCCGTAGCCAGTGGCTGCAGATACAGGGTAAAGATCATCCGCTCCTATGGCATAGAAATCATAGAGCCTTTCATCCCGGACAGGTGCATCAATCTTGTTTACCAGCCAGATGACTTTCTTGCCCGAGGTGCGGATAAGGCGGGCCAGTTCCATGTCAGCAGGGGTGAGGCCATCCTTTCCGTCAAGGAGGTGAATGATAATGTCGCCCTCCTCAATGGCGAAAAGAGCCTGCTCCTTGGCCTGGGCAAAGATGTCCTCAGGAGGGTCGATATAGAAACCTCCGGTATCTACAAGCATATAGCTCTTGCCTTCCCACTCTGCATCTATGTAGTTGCGGTCCCGTGTAACGCCTGGAATGTCTTCAACAATGGCAGAATGTGTTCCGGTCATCCGGTTAAAGAGAGTGGACTTCCCCACATTCGGCCTTCCTACAATCACAACAAAAGGTTTTCCCATAGTTGTTTATTGTACACTAAAAAGGTGAATAAGGTTCATAAACATGCCTTATATACTAACTGTGCGTTTTCAAACAGTAATGAGTGAAATGCAGACACATAAGCGCTCATATCGACCCATTTTGCTTATACTTTAGAAATTAGTGCCCCTTTTGAGGGCACGAATCTTGCAAACAATATAGAATAAATTATGATTATCAAAACCAAGATCATAGCTGTCATAGCACTCACCATTATCATAACGGTCGGCATCACGACAGCTGTTGTGCTCAGGATGCAGAATGCCAAGATGATGGAGTCAAAGATCTATGACACCGCCTTTATGGGCGATATCATAGAGCGCACCATAGCTCACGACATGAAACTTGGCAAACCTCAGGAAGTCCAGAAGATCCTCGAGAATATCGGAAAGAACAAGGAAGTCATGAATATCAGGATCCTTTCTCCGTCCGGCACGATCCTGAAGTCTTCAAATGTATCTGAAATTGGCGCCAAATCCCCTGACTATCTCAAAATTGCGAAACATGAGATCTATGAGAAGCCCGTAGTCCAGAACAACAGCACAATCAATTATTTTAAAAACATCATGAACAGGCAGGAATGCTTTGGTTGCCATGACAGCAGGGAATTGATCAACGGCGTCATCCAGGTAAAGCTTGATGTATCCAGGAATTTCTCTACTATAATGTCCATCAAGAGAATGCTCGTCTTTTCGAACATCATTATAGTGCTCGTGATATCAATCGTTCTGAGCCTGCTCTTCTCGCTATTTGTTATGAAGCCGCTGAAAAGCCTCCTTACTGCAATTCAGGAGGTGGAAGCAGGCAACTGGAACGCCACGGTCCAGGGTATCACCAGCGACGAGCTTGGGACCATCGGCACTGCCTTCAACAAGATGATCGAAGAGATGAACAAGCTGTATAAAAAAAGCCTCTCCAAGGAGCGGGAGCTTTCCAGAATCAAGATGGATCTTGAGCACAAGAACAAGGTCGAAGATCTGAACGACCAGCTTGAGTTCAGGCTCAAGGAGCTCGAGACGGCAAACAGGACCGTCACCTCGCTCTCAAAAGAAGTAAAGGGAAAGAACAAGGAACTCGAAACAGTCGTTGAGCGACTCAAGAAAATGAATGAGGTCGGCAGGATTCTGACTTCGATTGTCGAGACCGAGGAGGTCATGAAGATCATCACCAGGACAACCGCTGACCTCTTCAATACAGACCGGGCAATCCTTCATATACGAAACGCGAACAGACCTCCGCTTGTCATTCAGTATAGGCGGGGACTTGGCACAGAGCGCATAGAGGATGTGCCTCTGGAATACCAGGCGTATTACGCCGAGATCATAGCGCAGGGCAAGCCCGTCCTTCTTCAGCAGGGCAACAGCCCATCGTCAAAGATGGGGGTGCCGCTCAAGATGAAGGGAGAGATCATAGGGACCATGATCCTTGAGATGCAGATGGAAGGATCATCCTTCACTGACGAGGACATGGAAATCCTTACAACGCTTTCGAATCAAGCCATTGTTTCTATGGAAAATGCCTGGCTTTATGAAAATGTGAAGCGGAACTATTTTGCCACTATCCAGTCTTTAGTCAATGCCCTCGAGGCGAGCGACCTTTATACCAAGGGCCATTCTGAAAGGGTCAAGCTCCTTGCCCTTGAACTGGGGAGGTTCATTGGCCTTGACTTTAAAGAACTTGAGATCCTCGAGCATGCATCCATACTGCACGACATCGGCAAAATCGGTGTCGAGAGTTTCATCCTGCAGAAGCAGGGCAAACTCACGTCAAAGGAATATAGCATGATCAAATCACATCCTCTCATCGGAGAGGAGATCCTGGGCCCGATCGACACCCTCGAAGGAGTGCGGCAGACGATTATCCAGCATCACGAGCGGTTCGACGGCAAGGGTTATCCGTATGGACTGAGGGGGGAGGAACTCCTGCTCAAAGCGCGGATACTTTCTGTTGTTGATACCTTTGATGCTATGATGTCAGAGAGGCCTTACCGGAAAGCCCTCTCGCTCCCTCAAGTCAAGGACGAACTCTTCCTCAATGCAGGCACGCAGTTTGATCCCTATGTGGTGGAATCCTTTATTGAAATGATAAATCTCAGGGGTGAGTCGCTGCTCGGCGCTTCTGGTTATGCTAAGGTACACAGTATCTCGTAGTGCCTTGTTCTCTTGAATATTTATTTCTTGGTGTCATTCCTGCAAGCGAAGCGCGTCAGGAATCCTTCCGAAAAGATTCCGGATACCCAACAGTAGGCCGGACGGAGCCGCCAAACATCGGGCACAAGCAAGCCGGAATGACAGAAATTTAGAACCGTGGCAGCCAGAAGTAGGCGCTTCTAAGCGAGACAACAGGGTGTATTTGTCATTAACCAGCGCTGCTCTTCTTCTCTGCCTTTTCAAGACTGCTCCCATTCAGCAGCTTGATAAACTTAAGATTATGGTCATGCTTCATCACCGAGATCCTGAGAAATTGGCTGTTAAGTCCGTCAATATCTGAACAAAGTTCAACAGCAAGCCCTGCCCGAGCTGCCTTGCTGGCTATCTCCAAAGCCAGGTCAGCTGCCTTCAGAAGGAATATATTTGTATCAGAATCATACATAATCATTCCCGGCATCTTGCTGATGGCTTTCCCGAGGAGTTTTTTCTCCTCTTTCATAAACTTCTCCGATAATCTTCTGTATGACTTGTCCTTAAGTGCAGTTCGCGCCGCTGCGGCTGCTAAGATACTCGGATCACTCTGGATTCCCTGCCGCAGGGACTCAATCACCCTGGGAACGGCTACGGCACAGGCAAGCTCAAGCCCAGGCAGACCAAAGTAATATGCCGTTGTTCTCAGGACAATACTATTGCCGCCCTTGGCGGCTCTCCTGATGCAGCCCTCATCCCCTGCAAACTCTATGAGTGATTCATCGATCACCGTAACACAGTCTTTCAGGGAAAGGGCCTCAACGACTTCGGCCAATGCAGCTACAGACAGAGCCTCGCCGCTGATCCTGTTCGGATTTGCGAAAATAATGAGATCACATCTCTCGGCCTTTTCAATAAGTTCCTGAAGATTTGGGAAAAAGGAGTTCTCTTCCTTGCCGCAGAGAGATTCAATAACAGCACCCGAGGCCAAGGCAGCCTCCTGGTATATCTTAAGTGCCGGTCCGATGATAAGTATCTTCCTGGGTTTGAGCCTCCGGCAGATAACAAACAGAAGTTCTTTCAGGGAATTGCCAAAGAGGATACTTTCTTTGCCAATTCCATATTTTGACAAAAACAAACGCTCAAGACGCTCCTGTCCGTCTCCGGGCAGGGTATTGATGTCCTTAGCCGCCTTGCGGACAGCTGCCTTCACCTTCCGCGACGGCCCGAGGGGAGATGTTTCCATTACATATTTTTTCAATTAATCTTCTCCTTCAACTATTCACCACCTATATTAACAGTCTCGAATATAGTCGCCTGATACTTTTCCAGCGCTTCACGTGAGATGTTTTCAAGATGCTGGCTTACCAACGGTGATTTCAAGTTAATCCTCCTGATTCATCATGCGCTGGTATTTTCCCAGTTACTTTCCGGCTTCGCTTCTTCGGTTTCTCCGGCGCTGGCAGCAGGCTGGTGTACTTGTGGTATAGCTCGAAGAGGAAGGCCACGCGCTCCGCATCTGATGCAAAGCTCTTCTTCCCGTATGCGGCATCTACAGCCTTATCAAGCGCCTGATGGGCCTGCCTGAGATTCGGCGGCATGGCAATCGGGTCGTACAGGTCAGCCAACGACGAGCCGGGATGTGTCAATCGTGCATCGAGGACGGCTTGGGCTGCGAGTTCGATTTTGGACATAACGCCCCGGCCTTCGGCTCCCCCTCTTACCTTAAGTGGGGGTTGGGGGGAGTTACCGGCTGTCCGTATCTCAGGCCAGGGGAAGTTGTTGTAAACAATACCGGTAGAGTATTGGAAGTCGCTCTTTAAGCGGCCAGCGACATGTCGGACCCATGCCATATGCATTGAGCTTTCCAGCACACCAAAATGAAATAGAGAGGCACCATCAATCGTATAGAGCTTGTTTGTTGCTATGGTTTCCGCGGGAAGAAAGCCCATTGGAATGAACAGCCTATTTTCCGATGAGACTTCCGGAATTGCAAGGTAACGTTTCTTAGGTTGCCGTATTTCTCCGAACAGAGTTGGGCTGTCAGCAAGAGAGCGTGTAGTTTCACGTGTGCTGGCTGAACGTGTTTCCTTAACCTTTTCTACTCGCTCGCGCACATGCGAAAGCGCCTTTATTGTCTTGGGTGAAGCATCAACCAGCCAAAGACAGAAGCGAGCTGTAGCGTTGATGAACTCTTCACTTCCCATAAGAGGACGAATGAACGGCTTCGCGTCAGGTTCTTTCGTCAGTAGCTCGTTAACCTGCTCTCTTAACAGCAAAAGATTCCCTCCATCATTAGGCATACTGCCAAAAGCCATAGACGGTGCGTCATTACATATGGGCATTCGCCGCTTGGATAAAAATACATCTGGCGCATCAACAAGATAAGGGTTGATATTGCCCGCTGAAAGAGCGTGGGGGTCTCCAGCGATATCAGGATAATCAAAGATCGTCTTGCGCGTTGTGTCGTGCAGGGCAAAGCCGATTATCACACAGTGGACTGCTGCCTTGCCGCGCGCTTCGTTTGACCAACTGAAGGTACGGTGTGCGAAATGTATCTTGATGCCATATCGAGCCAGCGCAGGCCAAAGCACGCCCACTTGTTCGCCCTGTGTTATGGAATTGGTTGAAACAAAGGCTACCTTTAAACGCTCTCGCGGAGACTGTGGCATGTCTGTCAATCCTGCAAGCAAGCCAAGCGCCTTTTCGTCACTACGCAGATATTGTGCAGCCTTAAGATACCAGGCGGATACATAATCGAGCACACCTGCGCCGGTTACATCATTAAAAACAAAGTCCATATCGGCTTTTTGCTCGGCAGTTCTGTATTGCCTTCCAACAAAAGGGGGATTCCCGAAAATAAAATTAACTTCTTCAACAGAGATGACATTGTTCCAGTCCATCCGCAGGGCATTGCCGCAGACGATGTTCGGAGCATGTACCAGAGGCAGCCGTCGAAAATACTGGCCGAATTCCTCAGACACCAGCATATTCATCTGATGGTCAGTCAGCCAGAGGGCAACCTGTGCAATCTTGGCTGGAAATTCCTCGATCTCTATGCCGTAGAACTGATCAACATCTATCTGCACGAGCTGGAAAATATCGAGATGTGTCTGGCCGGTCTCCCTCGCTGCACGGAGTATTTCAAGTTCAAGCAGACGTAATTCCCGATAGGCAATAACAAGAAAGTTTCCACAGCCACAGGCCGGATCGAGAAACTTAAGTTTGGATATCTTCTTATGCAGCTCAAAGAGCTTGGTCTTGCTTCGCTTTGCCGCCTGAAACTCAGCCCAAAGGTCATCAAGAAAGAGAGGTTTAATGAGCTTGAGAATATTCTCTTCACTGGTATAGTGTGCGCCAAGGTTGCGGCGGCGGGCCGTGCCCTCCTCATCCATAACACACTGAAAGAGAGCGCCGAAGACAGCAGGAGATATGCGCCCCCAATCAAGAGCGCAACAGTCAAGAAGCATCTCGCGCATGGTTCGGTCACAGGTCGCTATCGACAGCGTTTCTTCAAAGAGCCGTCCATTCACATAGGGAAAGGCTGCAAGCATCTCGTCGAGGTTTTTCTGCCGTTTTACTTCCAGTGTATTGAGCACCTGAAAAAGGTGTGACAGTTGAGGGCCAAGATCAGAGCCGTCCTCACGGGTGCAGTTTTCGAGAAAATCACGAAACGATCCACGGGGCTCAAAGAGCGTGGTATCTTCAGCAAAGAGACAGAACAGCAGGCGCACCAAGAGTACTTCAAGTGTGTGGCCGTCGTACCCGGAAGCTCGCAAGCGGTCATGGAGCCTACCCATGCGCTCGGCTGCCTTGATATTGACAGGGTCCTGAGCCTCTATGCGCTGAGTAGTATAGCCCGCGATAAAACCAAACAGCTTGATATTGCGGTATAAATCTTTAAGCGGGAATTCATATTGGGTGCCGGTATCAAGATCATAGAGCCGGATACGGGCAAAGTCAGAGACAATGACATATTTTGGAAGGTCGCGCTCAGGCAAACCGGGGAAATAACTGAGTGCCTGCTTATATGCAGAATCGAGGTCACGGCCAAGAGACTTGTGCTCAGCAAGCAAGGTGCCGCGCCAGAAAAGGTCTATGCGGCCACCCTTAGCTGCCTGCTCGTCAAAAAGAGGCAGCTTCTTGACCGGCTCTTCGAAGCTCGCGATCCGCCGACGGGTCACGCCGAAGACATTGAAAAACTCATTCCAGAAGGTCTGAGCCTCAGCGCGTTCAGCCTTCTCACCTTCCCACTCGCGGGAAAAGGCAAGAGCCCGATCTTTTATTTCATTCAATGACAATGGCATTTAATTAGCCCTCATCCAAAGCGACCAAAAGAAAGTGATCAAGAGCACATAGCCGCATGCAATCGAAAGTAGCTTCACCCAAAAAAGAGTGTTTGATGGCCAATTATAATATGCGGGCGCTGAAATCTCGGGATCTTCCGATATATCAGTTAATTTTTTTTCTTCGCGTCGCTGAAAGCGACCCCATATTACTGTTGATATCACGTAGTGCAACAGATCTAAGGCAAGTCCAATGACAAAAAACGACAGTGGCGGAAGTAATTCTTTGGGCAATTGTGGCATAGAACTATCGCCTGTTTTAAAAATCCAAATAATGACTATGCCTGCGAAGCCAAGTTGCCGCGCGATATCACTGGCCTTGCCCGAAAAATAATAATAGTCCTCTCTGTATTTGCTTAGTTTCGGCAAAAGATTACTTCTTTGTTGGGCCTGCAGCACCTCTCGTGCCCGTACTGCCGGTGTTGCCGTTCTTTGGTGTTGGTGCAGGTTTCTTTACTACGCTTGAAGCTTTTCCTTTACTCATGTGCCCTCCTCTAATTTGTCCCGTTTCTCCACAGAGACAGCGTTTGCCAGTTTGATGGAAATCCCATTACTGCAGGATTGACGAGCTGATTCTCATCTATAAGCTGCCTCAGACGAGCAGGCCAAGAAGTGCCTGGACTCATGACATTCAGCATATATCCGAGCATAACAAGTGTATTGTAGATGTATCTGTCAGCCTGCGCGTTAAATGAACCGACAATTTCTAGTGGCCGTCGAGGTATGGTCATGGTGAATGTCAATCTTCGGTTCCATAGGCGGCTATGATGTGCAGATAGATTTCGGATATGGGTGAGATGGTGCATAAATGAACCTAACACTAATTCGTCTATCTTGAAGGCAGATGCAATTTCATTTCGGTCCTGACGCAGCTTTATATTCTGAAACCATTTGGAGAGTTGCCCGAAGGACATAATTTCGCATGCCGCCCAAATAGGCGGCAGTTCTGGCTCAGTATACTTACTCTTGTAATGCTCGATAAAGGTCTCCCGACTGCGGGAGTACTCTTCACGGAAGCTCTCCATGCATTGCGTATATAGACCGGCTGTTTTGAACAGGCTTGAATCAAGATATGCGTGGCTGCCATATTTATTGCCCAGGACATATGCAAAGCGTGTCCGAAAAGATACCTCGACGCGCTCTATCGCTTCCAGCACCAGCAGTCGAAATTTACGATCAACGATATACAGTGATAAAGCCTGGTCAAATTGAGTCCCTGCCTTAAATCTGTGATTGCCTGTGCCGTCGGGCTCCTCAAAAAGTAACCAATAAGCCCTGAGACGATAGTAGTTTATGTGGACAAGGTAGCGTTCGGCGCGCGCGCGATCAGAAATGTTCATGCCTCGGAAGATAAGGAGCTCGATCTGTTGAGCAATAGAAAGAGGGGGCTTATCATATCTCACGATGAAGCCCCCTCAGATAAGTAACCCGCTGGGGTGCGCTTATCCAGTCGAGACCGGCAGAGGCGAAGCGGGTGTTGTTCAGTGGAAGTATTTTAAGATTAGCAAAATGCCAAAGCCTTGTCAAACTTTTTTTGAGGGCAGGACCCTCTTCAAAATCTCTCATCCGATAATCTCTCCCAGCAGCCCTACAGTCATCGGGAGAATAACATCGTGGTATTTATTCCTAACATAAACATCGCGAAGGACATCGTCAGCGATGTTCCAGATGAAATTAGCGATCCAGTTTATTTGAGATTGATCCAAGGCGTTAATCTCCCCAAGATAGACATAACTGCACTGGTGTCATTTTTTACCCCCATATAACTGCGCAAATTATATCACACAAACAACAGGTTAAGGCGGGTATGCGGAGGTGCTTTTAAAGGTGACAGAAGATATTACGGTTTAACTTCGAAGATAAACTCTATTTCAACCGGTGCATTCATCGGCAGGATATGAACGCCGACAGCTGCGCGGGCATGCAATCCTGCGTCGCCGAACACCTGAAACAGCAGATCAGAAGCTCCATTCACAACCTTTGGCTGGTCAGTAAAATCCTGGGCTGAAGCGACATAACCGGTCACCTTCACGCATCTCTTCATTGCATCAAGACTGCCGATTGCCGATCTCAGGACAGCGATGGCATTGATCGCAGATCTGCGCGCAGCCAGTACCGCTTCATCGAGAGAAACCCTTTCACCTACCCTGCCGAAATAGAGGAGCTTCCCATTCTCGAGCGGCAGCATGCCGCTGATAAAGACAAGATTGCCTGTCCTTACAAAGGGGACATACGAGCCGAGCGGCTTCGGCAGTTCAGGAAGTTCAATACCGAGTTCCTTAAGTCGTTCTTCAGGTGACATCTTAATACTTTGCATCAGCAAAACCGACCCAGCCGTCTGCCTCGATAAGCGCCCTGTCAAACTCTGCGATCTGATAGGATATCGTTTCCGTGCCTTTTCCCGATCTGATTGTGAACTTGTTCTGCTGAAAATCAAAGGTAATCTCTGCTGCACCGTCATTGTGTCTGAAGAGCTTATCTATCGTCTCCTCAGAAAGCTCTATGGCAAGCATACCGCAGTTGAACATGTTCTGCCTGAATATCCTGGCAAAACCCGAGGCAATCACTACATTGATATCATTGACCTCAAAGACCCAGGGAGCATGCTCACGTGATGAACCGCATCCGAAGTTCCCCCTTGTCACAATAACCCCTGCCTCAAGAGTCTGGCGGGACTGGGGATCAAACCCCTCAAGCTTCAGGTCCTCAAGCATATGAGACTTTAATGCCTCCTTCGATATCTCGGTAAGGTATTTTGCCGGTATGATCTCGTCGGTGTTAATGTCAGACCTGTCTAAGAAGAGGACCTTGCCTCCGAATCTCTTCATTTCAGTCTCTCCTTCAAAAATTTCCTCGGATCAGCAATCATGCCTTCAATGGCTGTCACAGCAGCTACTGCAGGGCTCATGAGATGCACCATGCCGCCCTTGCCCATCCTGCCGTTAAAGTTACGGTTTGTTGTTGAAGCACAGACCTCGCCAGGTGCAAGCACGCCGCTGCTCATGCCCAGGCATGCGCCGCAGGTGGGGTTGGTAACGCAGAACCCTGCATCCATAAATATCCTGATAAGGCCCATCTTGTCAGCATCCCTGAATACCTTGGGCGTGGCAGGAGAGACAATACCGCGAACGGTCGGGGCAATGCTTTTTCCCTTCAGATACTGAGCTGCAACGCGAAGGTCCTCAAGCCTGCCGTTTGTACAGGAGCCGATATAAACCTGATCCACAGGCGTGCCTGCAACATCCGAAACATTTTCCACTTCATCCGGCTTAAAGCCAACGGTCACCTGAGGTTCCATCGTGGTCACATCAAGGTCAATCACCTTTTCATACTTACAGCCCTTGTCAGACCACCATTCTTTGAAATCAGCAAGCGCTGCCTTCTTGTCTGCATAGTCAGATGAAATGAAGGGCCAGAGATAATCAACCGTCACCTTGTCAGGCATGCAGATACCTGACGTGCCGCCGGCCTCGATCGCCATGTTGCAGAGCGTCATCCGGCTCTCCATGGACATCTTCTTTACCACGCTGCCCTGAAACTCCATAACGCAGTCTGTCGCGCCTTTTACCGTAAGTTCCTTTATGATCCTCAGAATAACGTCCTTTGCATACACAGCTTCGGGCAGAATGCCGTTGACGTTTATCCTGATAGTTTTGGGCTCCCGGAACGCACATACCCCTTTGAGGATACCGACTTCAAGGTCAGTCGTTCCGACTCCTGCAGCAAAGGCGCCAAATGCGCCGTGAGTGCAGGTATGCGAATCGCCCATAATAACCGTGTACCCCGGCCTGATAAAGCCCTGTTCCGGGAAAAGCGCATGGCAGACACCGTTTTTGCCAATATCGAAAAAATCCTTTATCTTGTGGCGTCTGGCCCAGTCTCTCAGGATCTTTCCCTGCTGCGCAGTCTTGGTGTCCTTTGCCGGCGTGACATGGTCGATCACTACCTTTATTTTGTCCGGATTAAAGACCCTGTCCATGCCGCGCGCCACAAGGTCGTTGATCGCGATCGGCGTCGTGATCTCGTGACACATCACAACATCAAGATCAAGGATCTTGGTCCCGGGAAAGGGTTCATCCCTCAAATGGGACTTGAATATTTTTTCTGCCAATGTCAGTGCCATACTGTTTCCTTTCAGAATCTGCGAGAATATTTCATATACAGTCCGTTTTAAAATATCATACATTGACCACTTTTATAAAGAACCGTCACCCTTATGTCACGGTCACGTCAAAGTCGCACGTAATTCCCTATTTTTGTCATTCCAGCAAGCGAAGCGCGTCGGGAATCCTTCCGAAAAGAAAGGAAAGATTCCGGACAAGCCGGAATGACAGATAAACATAATGAGTTCATGGAGATTTTTCCTTGTTGGCAATTACTTTCGTAAAACAATGACATGACCCTGCCCTCATGTCCATAGCCAAAATACAGGCCTATTATGCTAAACTTTTTCCATGAAAGCTCCTGAAGCCGGGTCTCAGTCTCCAAGCGTCACGCGTATTTTTCTTGTTTTTCTCAAGATCGGCACTTTTGCCTTTGGCGGCGTATACTCCATGCTCTCTTTTTTTGAAAGGGAACTTGTGGAGAAGCGCAGATGGATCACGCACGAGGATTATCTTGAAAGCATTGCAATAGGCCAGATGACGCCAGGTGCTCCGATCGTCAACACAGGTATCTGCATCGGGTACAGGCTGAAAAAACTGCGAGGTGCGCTGGCATCTACAGCAGGCCAGATAGTTACCGGCACGGTCATAGCAATTCTGCTTGCAATCTTTTATATGAATTTAAAGGAACATCCCATACTCAAGCCTGTCATGAAAGGTATTGGAGCTGCTGTCATTGGTCTGCTCCTTTCCATAATTTACAAGATGTCCAGAAAAACGCTCAAAGATTACAGAACCCTTCTCGTATCCATTGCTGCATTCTTCATGCTCGCTCTGTTTAAGCTCAATCCGATCATGATCATCCTGACAGCCGGTGCAGCCGGATACGTGCTCTTCAGGGGAAAACCCTCATGAGCCTGCTCACTTTCTGCTGGATTCTTTTTTATATCAACGCCCTGACTATTGGCGGGGGGTACGCCATGCTCCCACTTTTGCAGCGTGAATTCGTAGACAAGCACCACTGGCTCACCAACCAGGAGTTCCTTGACGCAATTGCTGTCGGGCAGCTATCGCCCGGCCCTCTGACAGTCATGAACGCATTTATCGGATTTAAGCTCCACGGCCTCGCAGGGTCCCTTTTGGCAGTTATGTGTTCCTATCTCCCGAGTCTGATAATAGTCACTCTTGCAGTAAAATACTATTACGCTTACAAGAATTCAGAACTTGTAGCTTCAAGCTTCACAGGCATCAAAAGTGCCGTCATAGGCCTTCTCAGTGCAGTTGCACTATCCCTTGGCAATACGTCACTTGTTGATCCTGGAACCTTCGCCATAGCTTTGTGCAGCTTTGCTGTCATTACGTTCACAAAGATCGACCCGTCATTCATTATCCTCGGCGCCGGCCTTATCGGCGCATTATATTTCTGATAGGGAGACAAAACAATGCTGATCGGGATCATCTCAGACACTCACGATAATATGCCGGCACTTCACAGGGCCGTGGAGATCCTGACCGAACGGAGAGTGGAGCACGTTATCCATGCCGGAGATTTCTGCTCCCCGTTTGTCTTCAGGGCATTAAAACATCTGAAATGCGACCTCACCGGCATATATGGGAACAACGATGGCGAACGTGTACTGCTCCAGCAACTCTCCAACAGCCGTATTTTCACACAGCCGTATATCCTTGAACTGGCAGGAAAGAAGATCGTTATTATGCATGAACATCAGGTGGTGGATGCACTTGCAGACAGCAGCCATTTTGACCTTATCGTATACGGCCACACCCATACCCCTGACATCCGGAAACAGGGAAATACACTCATCGTAAACCCGGGAGAATTAAGCGGCTGGCTCTATGGAAGATCAACCATGGCAATTGCAGATCTTTCTTCGCTCACAGCTGAACTGATCGAACTCTAACAGGCTTTTCCTCTTATTCCATAAAGTGTTTAAGTTGTCACTCCCGTGCTTAATGCACCTACTGTTGGCAAACAGAGCGCGTCGGCTTGCACTCCCTTGTGGAGTGGAAGCCTTCTGAAAACAAAGAAAGATCCCGGACAACTCGAATCGACCCTGCGTCGAAGAGACCCGACTCGGGCCGGAATGACAGAAGTGACATCTTGATGGCAAATTGATTTATATTTCGAAGGCCTCTCCCGATTGCGGCACGTGAGTTACGTAAGAGAACCTTGTTTTTATGGCATCCTGCAGTGCAAGCGCTGACTGCACCTCTCCGTGGACAATAAAGATCTCAGGCCTGTTCCTGAACTGTGAGATCCAGTCAAGGAGTTCGCGCTGGTCTGCATGTGCCGAGAACCCTCCAAGGGTGTGGATACTTGCCCGGACAACGATATCTTCGCCAAGCACCTCGACAACCTTTGCGCCATCCACGAGCTGACGACCAAGCGTTCCTTCTGCCTGGTATCCCACAAAGACAATACTGCTCTCTCTGCGCCAGAGATTGTGTTTTAGATGATGTTTTACCCTGCCGCCTTCGCACATGCCAGAACTTGAAATGATGATCGCCTCTTTTTTGATCTTGTTCAGAGCCATGGAATCTTCCTGCTTTTTCGTAAAATGGAGCCTAAGAGCATCTCTGCTTTCGATCGTGAAAAGTTCTTTTGCCTCTTCATCAAAATATTCCTGATGAGCTGCATAGACTTTCGTAATACGTTCACCAAGAGGGCTGTCGATATACACATTGATCCTGAAAAGCCTGTCCTGCTTGACCAGCTTGTTCAGAATGAAGAGCAGATCCTGTGTCCTGCCTAATGCAAAAGAGGGGATAATAACATTCCCTCCTTTCCTGAACGTAGTCTTGATCACATTTACAAGTTCTTCGACCGAGGCCTCCATGCTCTTATGGTTGCGGCTGCCATACGTAGATTCGATCGTGAGGTAGTCAGTTTCTTCGACAAAGACAGGATCATTTACGATAGGATTGTCCTTCTTGCCGATATCTCCGGAAAATGAGATCTTCTTTTCTTTGCCGCCTTCAGCATACCAAAGCTCAAGGGTGGAGGAGCCGAGGATATGGCCTGCATTCACAAAGCGGTACCGAACTCCTTCACAGAGCTGTTCTATCCTGCCATAATGCTTCCGCTGGATAAGAGGCATAACCATATCAACATCCCGGGACAGATAAAGAGGTTCCTTCAGCGCAAGCCCTGTCCTTAAGGCCTTCCGATTGTGCCACTCAGCATCAGACTCCTGGATATGAGCAGAGTCGCGGAGTATCAGCTCTGCAATATCTGCCGTGGCTGCCGTAGTAAGGATCTTTCCCCTGAAACCTTCCTTTACAAGCCTCGGCACAAGTCCTATATGGTCAAGATGGGAATGGGTCAGGAAGAGGCAATCGATCTCTGCCGGGTCAAAAGAAAATGGACGCATGTTCACAGACTCAGAGTCATGACCCTGATACATGCCGCACTCAATAAGGATCTTGAAATTCCTTCCCTGAAGAAGGTAGCATGAGCCTGTTACGGTCCGAACGCCGCCCAAAAACGTAAGTTTCAAAATGTCACCTTGTCCACTTCCTTTCGCGTAACTATTAAGAAGGCCATAAATAAAATCTCACCGATTGTCATTCCCGCCTGCCGGGAATCCTTCCCGAAGAGGGATTGCGGACAAGCCGCAATGACAGTCAAAGAGACCACACCAACCATATTTTTTTTGCTATCTTAGCAGAATTTAGGCAACAATGCCTTCTCTTGCAATCAGGACCACGCTTCTTTATAATGTATGCTCAAGATGGGGGACGAAACGAAATATTGTTTATGCTGTGGGGATCAGGTACCTTTCAATACCTTCAAAAGGAATGAAAGGCTTGAGGTTACATGCGTTTACTGTGGCTTCACCCTTGACGTTCAGAACCTCTGGGAATCGAAAAAACAGGAACCGGCTGAGAAACAGAGCGCGCCAATTGAAAGCTATGCGCTGGTAACAGATGATTCAAATTACACCCGCAAGATCCTCGAAGACCTGCTTCGTGCCAGAAAGTTCTCTTCCCACGTCATGACCTTTCAGAACGGCCTTGAGCTTATATCAGCGTATTCGAAGCTCCTGAACGAGAAGAAGATTGTTGATATAGCGATCATCGACCTCAACATGCCGGTCATGGACGGTCTCACAGCAGCCAGGCTCATGCGCTCCGTTGAAACGCAAGGCAAGAAAAATAAAACTCCGCTCATGTTCTTTTC
This sequence comes from uncultured Nitrospirota bacterium, assembly GCA_947085015.1. Lineage (GTDB taxonomy): Bacteria > Nitrospirota > Thermodesulfovibrionia > Thermodesulfovibrionales > UBA6898 > UBA6898. Next base: position 12,220 of record CAMTUV010000002.1, on the reverse strand, counting down.
CGCTGAAAAGGCTGACGATAATCTGAGAAAGCAGATGGAGAATCTGGACCCGGCCAACTATGTAAACAAAGGCTCTGACCCCGACCCTGACAAACTGGTAGCAAGAGTGGAATCCCTTATCAGTTATCTTATGGAGAAGTACAAACAGAAGAAGTAGCCGCTTGACCGTTTCTTGACGTTGCTCCGCTCAAATCATTATAATCCATAACATTTTAATAAGAGGTTATTGTGGAAGACACAAATGAACTGATAGAACAGCGTATTAAGAAGGTTGCGGAGCTCAAAGAGCTCGGCATAGCGCCCTATGGGGGCACGTACGAGGCAGATGATCATGCTGCAGATCTGAGGGCAACGTACGGTGCTACGCCAAAGGAGAGTCTTGAGACAGAAAAGATCTCCTGTTCCCTTGCTGGCAGGATCGTAGCCATGAGGGACTTTGGCAAGGCCGCTTTTGCGCATATACAGGATGCAACAGGCAGACTCCAGATCTATTTCAAGAAAGACTCGCTCGGCGACAGTTATAAACTGCTCAGGAAACTCGATATCGGCGACATCATCGGCATTAGGGGTTCTCTTTTCAGAACAAAAACCGATGAACTGACAATTGAGGTCGAGTCATTCACCCTGCTGACCAAGTCAATCAGACCCCTTCCCGAAAAATGGCACGGCCTCAAGGATATTGAGATACGCTACCGGCAGCGGTACATTGACCTTATCGTGAATCCTGAAGTGAGGGAGAACTTTGCGAAACGGGGCAGAATCATCAAGGGTGTGAGGGATTTTCTCGAATCAAAGGGTTTTATTGAAGTAGAGACTCCCATGATGCACCAGATACCGGGCGGAGCAACAGCACGTCCCTTTAAGACACATCACAATGCGCTGGACATTGACCTCTATCTCAGGATCGCTCCTGAACTCTACCTGAAGAGACTGCTGGTCGGCGGATACGAACGCGTGTATGAACTGAACAAGAATTTCAGGAATGAAGGGATCTCAACACGCCACAACCCTGAGTTCTCGATGCTGGAGTTTTACATTGCTTACAAGGACTACAATTATCTCATGTCACTGACCGAGGAGCTCTTTGCCGAGGTTGCCATGAAGGCAATCGGCGCTCTCCAGATGCCTTATGGTGACGAAGTGATAGACCTCACCCCTCCGTGGCCCCGCATACCGATGCTTGAGGCACTTGAAAAAGCAGGGGTGCCAACCGATATTTTCAATGATGCTGAAAAGGCCATGCAATGGGGCAGATCAAATAAAATAGATATCCCGAAAGGCTCATCCATGGGAAAGATCCTTGATGAGATATTCAAGGAAATGGTCGAGCCGGGACTGATCCAGCCGACGTTTATCACTGATCATCCTGTAGAGCTTTCTCCGCTGGCAAAAAGAAAGTCGGACAACCCGGGGCTTGTTGAACGCTTCGAGCTCTTCATCTGCGGCCGGGAGATAGCCAATGCCTTCTCTGAACTGAATGATCCCTTTGACCAGCGGGGCCGTTTTGAGACGCAGGTTGCTGCCAAGCAGGCAGGCGATGATGAGGCTCATGAGATGGATGAGGACTTCATAAGGGCACTTGAATACGGCATGCCGCCTGCTGCAGGTGAAGGCATAGGCATTGACAGGCTTGTCATGCTCCTTACGAACTCACAGTCGATCCGTGACGTGATCCTCTTCCCTCAACTCAAGCCTGAACAATAAGTCCTGCGGATGAAACTTCCCTATCAGATATTCATTGCCTTAAGATATCTCAAATCGAAGAAGAAGCATAAAGGGATATCAGTAACTACTGCAATCTCGATCGGGGGGGTTGCTGTTGGTGTCATGGCGCTCCTCGTAGTTCTTTCCGTCATGTCCGGCTTCCACCAGGATCTGCAGAAAAAGATCCTGGGGGCAAATGCCCATATCATCATCAGGGATTACAAGGGCGCGATAACTGACACTGCCCAGATAACCGGGAAACTCGCCTCCAATAAGGAGGTCCTTTCCTATGCGCCGTTTGTAATCGGCCAGGTTATGGTCTCTTTTAACAACAGGGCTCATGGAGTCTATATCCGTGGCATTGAGCCTGAGATGGAGGCAAAGACAACCGAAATCCTTTCACACATCAGGGAGGGCGACATCAGGAGACTCTCTGAGGATAAGGAGATTCCCGGCATTATCATCGGCAAAGAGCTTGCTTCGAATCTTGGAGTCCTGGTTAATGACAAGATCAATGTGGTCTCTCCTGTAGGTGAAATCGGCCCCATGGGCATGCTGCCGAAGGTGAAACAGTTCCGCGTCGTGGGCATATTCGAGATCGGCATGTTCGAATATGATGCAAACCTTGTGCTCACTGCCATGAAGCCTGCCCAGGAATTCTTCGGATTCAAAGACAGTATTTCCGGAATAGAACTCAGGCTGAAAGACATATACAGGGCACCTGAGGTGAAGAAGCAACTCCAGGAGAGTCTCGGTCTGCGCTATCTTGTTCTCGACTGGATGCAGATGAACAAGAACCTTTTCTCTGCCCTGAAACTCGAGAAATTTGCGATGTTCGTGATCCTCGTTCTGATCATTCTTGTTGCCTCATTCAATATCATCAGCAACCTGATCATGAACGTCATAGAGAAAAGCCGGGAGATTGCCATACTGAAGGCCATCGGTGCGACAAATAAGAGCATCATGGTCATCTTTATGCTCCAGGGCCTTTTTATCGGCCTTATCGGCACAGTCACCGGCATCACCGGAGGATATCTTCTCGGAATTGTCCTGAACAAATACCAGCTCATCAAGCTGCCTGCTGATGTCTATTATCTCAGCCACCTTCCGGTAAAAATGAGCCTTTTTGACTTTGGCGTGGTCTCGCTCTCTGCAATCATTATCAGTTTCTTCGCTACACTCTATCCTGCATGGCAGGCTGCAAAGCTGAATCCGGTGGAGCCTTTACGCTATGAGTGAGCTCATAACAGCTGTTGACATCCAGAAGTCCTTCAGGACAGAGGCAGGGGAACTGCAGGTCCTTAAAGATATAAACCTTTCGATCCAGGAAGGTGAGATGGTCAGCATTACCGGGGCCTCAGGAGCAGGCAAAAGCACGCTCATGCATATTCTCGGCGCTCTCGACAGACCTACAGCCGGCAAGATCCTATTCAGGGGTGCCGATGTTTTTTCGATGAGCGAATCGTCTCTTGCACTTTTCAGAAACAGGAGCATCGGTTTTGTCTTTCAGTTTCACCACCTGCTGCCAGAATTCAATGCGCTCGAAAACACAATGCTGCCGGGCCTGATCAGCAATAAACCCTATGCAGATGTTCAGAAAAAAGCTCAGGACCTGCTTGGCGACCTCGGTCTTTCCCAAAGACTGCGTCACCGTCCTGGAGAGCTTTCAGGAGGTGAACAACAGCGTGTTGCAGTCGCCAGGGCTCTTATGCAGGATTCCGGTCTTGTACTTGCCGATGAGCCTACCGGCAATCTCGACACTGCAACTGGCAATAGTCTTTTTGAGCTTTTTCTCGATCTGAACAAAAAAAAGAACATCACCTTCATTATCGTCACCCACAACACGAGTCTCTCTGATCGGTGTCACAGGGTCCTCCATATGGCAGACGGCATGCTGGACGTGCTCGTCTGATCTTATTGACTCATTTTCTGCTTTCTGTTTAACTATTGAAAGATCCCGAACTTAAGTCCTATTTTTGTCATTCCGGCTTGTCCGGAATCTTTTTTCGGAAGGACTCCCGACAAGCGTGAGTGACAGATAACGGGGCGAGCGAATAGGTTATTAGTTATGCAGGAATCAATAGGGATATAGCCGGACAATAAATCTTTAAAGGGAGCCCAGGCATGAATATTATCTGGGAGAATGACCATGAAAAAAAGTAAAACACTGTTTTTGGCTCTTATACTATTCTTCGCTTCAACAGTCCTGTCGATTGCCGCAGATGTAAAGCCTGTTACTGTAAAAAAAGACGATAAATGCCCTGTCTGCGGCATGTTTGTGGCAAAGTACACTCACTGGCTGGCAGAAATCGTTTTCAAGGATGGGACCTATGCGGTCTTTGACGGCCCAAAGGACATGTTCAAGTATTACCTGAATCTGCAGAAATATGCGCCCTCAAAAAAATCAGCTGACATTGCCGGCATCTATGTTACTGAATATTATTCCACCACCATGCTCGATGCTGCAAAAATGTTTTATGTATCAGGAAGTGATGTGTACGGACCTATGGGAGATGAACTCATCCCGATTTCATCAGAGTCCGGCGCCAGGGAATTCATGAGAGATCATAAAGGCACAAAGATATTGAAATTTCAGGAAGTCACAAACGAGCTTCTGCACTGATCGCATGCGGCCTCTCTTCATCTCAAGCCTCATAGTATCACTTCTGATTCTGCTGACAGGCTGCACCAAACAGCCGAACCTGTATCAGGAGGCCCAGATCAAGGACGACAGGATCGTAATTCTGCTCAGCAAGGTTAGTGACAATAAGACGCATTTTTATACGTACAAAAAATCCGGAAAGCGCATAAACTTTTTTGTCAGGACAGATGAAAAGGGGACAGTTTCTTCATACTATGATGCCTGCTTCACCTGTTACAAGCATAAAAAAGGATACCGTCAGGAGGGTTCTGACCTTATCTGCAATGAATGCAGCATGAAGTTCGGACTGCATGACGTGAAATGGGAAGAAAAAGATGGGTGCAATCCGATCTATCTGAAGAGTGCTATCGATGGCAACAACCTTATCATTGAAACTGCAGTGATCGAAAAAGGAGCAAAACTTTTCTAAGGGACTACTTATCAAACCCCGGAGAGAATACCGCGGGTCATCCTGAGTTGCCGCGAAGCCATGCCTGCAAGCTCGCTATTGTGAGTTATAAAAACAAAGGTCATCATCTTTTCTCTGTTCAGTTTTCTGAAGAGCTCCATGATATCTGCCTCTGTCTCTTCATCCAGATCTCCTGTAGGTTCATCAGCAAGGATGACAGGAGGGTCGTACATCAGTGCCCGGGCAATAGCAACTCGGCGCTGCTGACCTCCTGAGAGTTGTGACGGGTACGCAGATACCTTGTCTCCAATGCCTACAAGGCTAAGGTATTCCTCTGCCTTTTTAACAGCATTCATATCCTTCCTTCGGCTGAAGAGCCCTGGCAGAAGAACATTTTCAGTTGATGTGAGCATGGGAAGAAGGCTTGCAAACTGGAACATGAATCCTATATTCTCATTCCGGTATGCTGAGAGATCATCATCATCGAGGTTGCAGATGTCCTGACCATTAAAAAGCACCTTTCCTGAGGTCGGTTTCATGATGCCGCCGATGATCGATATAAGCGTAGTCTTTCCTGATCCGGAATGGCCGACAATCGAAACAAACTCACCCTTCTCTATACTGAGGGATACATTGCTGACCGCAGTAATATCCTGCTCATCTATTGAAAAAATCTTTGTCAGTCCTGAAACTTCGATCTGGGTCACAGTCTATTCCTTTTTTATCGCCATGAGCGGCTCCATCTTCTTGATCTTCTGGATGGGAGAAAGAGCCCCTGCAATACAGATGGCATTTCCAATGAGAAAGCCGATGCAAGCAATAAGTATGCGATTCATAATCGTAAGATGCAGGGGAAGACTCTTCATGATCGAGAAGCTCTGTGCAAGAACAATCGAGAGCACAGTCCCTCCGATAATGCCGATGATACTGCCGATACTGCCCACGATAATGACTTCCGTGAGAAATACGGTAACAATATGCGACTCCCGTGCACCTACTGCGCGCATGATTCCAATCTCACGCGCACGTTCATTGGCAATGGCTGAGAAAATAGCCCAGGTGAGAAATCCCGACAACAGGGAAATAAGGATCATAGTGAAGATGAATATCTGATTAATGTCCCGCAGCGTCATAATAATGCTCTTGCCGATATCTTTTCGCGCCATAGTATCAAGTTCCACAAAGGCATCCTCTATCTCACCAGCCACCTTATATGAATCCAGTCCCTTTTTTACTCTTACAAATACTATCGAAATCTGGCCGGGCCTCAGATCAGTCTGTCCTTTTATCAGTATATCTTCAAGGTTCTCGTCATTAATAAAAAGCGCATTGTCAAGACCGGTGCCTGTCTTGTCAAGGACACCGACCATCTTGAAAACATTGCCGAAAAGGACCTTGTCAACATCAATAAGCCCTACCCTTATATTAAAGGCAGACTCGTTGCCGACCAAGGCTTCACCCTTCTGCAGCTTTCTCCCAAATTTCTCGCTCAGCCATGGTTTGACAATAAAATCAGTATCCTGATTAAAGGCAACAACAACAGTTTCAGGCACATCGCAGCATTTTCCCTGCATGGTTGTCAGATATGTCTGATACGTGAGTTGATCAATGCCTTTTATCGTCTTCAGCTTCTCTATCACACCCCTGCTCATATAAAAAGACTTTGCCTTGTTTTCAAGAAGCACATCCTCAGCAGCGCCCCGGGAGCCGGCAGGAACAACAAGGATATCAGCGCCGAGCCGTTCCGAAGCAAGTCTGACGCTCGATGACACCCGGCTGACAAAAGAAAGGGCAAAGACCAGCGCAGCGACCAAAATGGCTATGGCAGCAATCAAAATAGCAGTACGCAACGGTTTTCTCTTGAGGTTCCGCAGGGCAAAGGACGAAATAGTAAATTCAGTTTGCATTATCGTTATAGTATAAAGGTTTAAAGATATTCTTTCTATGCGGCCGAAGCCGCATAGAAAGAATAGAGAATGCTGAAGGTAATGTTATTTCTTGAAGTTTGTGTCAAGACCGCAGAGGACTGCGCTCTTATCGCCAAGACCCATGGTCTTATGGCAGCCGAAACATACAGAAGCTGACTTGCCGATGATCTTCTTTGCATCAACATCATAAAGCTGGATTGTTCCGTCGGTAATGGTCTTGCCAGGAATGGCCTTTCCGTCCGCATCGCAACCCTCTGTTGAGGTCCTGAGTGTAAGGATTGCATACTTGCCGTCAGGTGTCGGCTGCGCATCATGGTTCTGACCAGCAGTCATCTTCTCGTCAACCATCTTCAGATTGCTGCCGTCAAGGAGCCAGAATCTGTCTGCAGCTGACTGGAATATCAGCTTGTCATCATTGCTGAAATACATTCTGAAAGTGATGGTCTTGCCCGGCTCACCCTTATGGGTTGCCTTTGCAAGAACTTTCCACTCGCCCTTTTCCATTGCAGGAAGATCAACGAGGATGGAATCAACCGCGCCGTTGGCCTTGCCGTCATCACCCTTCATGGTTATGCTTATGAGGAACTTCTTCATGTCATGCGAGTTTGTGCCATGAACAAATACATACGAACCTGACTTGTAACCAAGGTCACTCACAAAGATTCTCTTCTTGTGATCCATGGTCTTTTTGTCGAATACGTCAACATACCCTTCATTACCCATGAATATCGGAAGATAGTTGGCCTTTGACTGGCCTGAAGCGCAATAGAGAGGGGGCTTCTCGCCCGCAGATCTGGGATCAGGATCCATAGCAACATCCTTGATCACCTTGCCTGTTTTCAGGTCAGACTTGCCAACATGCTGCTTCTTGTTTGCATCCAGCACATAGGTCGACCAGAACATGACATTGGAATCTTCAGAGTCAATTCTTGCATCATGTGTCGGATGGGATGACTTGTCGCCGATAACTATCCGGTCAAGCGCGCCAAGTTTAATAGGATCATCTGCGTTGTTTGGGTCGATGGTGAAAGGAGCCTGTGTAAAATGTCCGCCCATTCCAGCCACATAGGTTGTGCCACTATAGGTCTGCTTTGCTGCTGTTGCAACGGATACCTTGGTATCAACTGTCGTAAATGCTAGATACCCGCCCACTACCATTGTAAGAACTAAAGCCACTAGTAATAATTTCTTCATAGTTTCTCCCCGTTATATTTGGTTTATACGGCTGTGCAACTCACTCTACTTCTGCACTGCACCAATCCTTACCATTACTCGTTTTCGGGATCACCACCTTTCACCACAACGTTTAGAGAATAGAGATAATCTCATGCTGTGTTTAGATTAGCATCTCATTCAGATAGTTATCAACTTGAAATTCTAACTTTAGAAGACCTATGTCATTGATTTAGCATAAAAAATAAACGATTTCAGATGATCATGAAGAATTGTGAAAAAGCAACGCAAATCCAACGCCAATGTACAGACACTTAATAGGGTATTACAGAATCGTAATGAACAAGGGTAGTAAACTTCAAGTTGCAAGAGTCTATGGTCGGTAAAAAAAACGACGATTGCCCCTGTCCGACTGGAACTGAACAAAAGCCCTTGCAATCCTGCCGTTCTGCACCGCTCCGCCCGGCTTTGTCGAAATAACTTCTGACCCTTCAAAATTCTGAAGCAGGTCAATCATCTTGTCAAGAGACTCCTGGTGCAGCAGTTCGATAGCGTCACGGTCAGGCATGGACGTAACCAGCCTCCGGTCAATAAAATCACCGATCTTCTGCTGATTCATAAAGGAAAAAAAGACCATACCCTTAAATATCCTCTTATTCGTCTTGAACGAAAAGAGAAAGCGTTCAAGCGAGTTCTCAAGGAAGAGATCATTGCGCGTCTGGGTCTTTCTGTCAATAAGCATTGCCTGGAACCAATATTTCTTGTCAATAATACTGTCTGCCTTCATCTCAAGGAGTGTATGACCAAGGTTCTTCTTGTCTACAGTGTAGGAATTGTGGGCAACCGTATCAGATGCGAGATGACAGAGATATCCGTACACAAATGCCTTCTGCTGGGATGTCTTTGCAGCCTTAAGAAGATCAAAACCCACTTCCCAGCTGTGAGAACTCTTGCTGTCCGGAAGATACTTTTTGCCGATAATGATATCTGCCATGATGTTTCCGTAGAGAAAGTCCTTTCGGTATCTTCTCATCAGCTCAACAATGCCTGCAGGAAGAAGGGCTCCGAGAGAGAAAAGCTCATTGCCAAGATAGATGTGAGTCAATGGCCCCCAGGCAGACGCAAAGGTCGGAACAAGGAGAAAGGCTATGATCCAGGCAAGCTTGGATATTTTCATTGCATTCTCCCGATCAGATTCAGCATAAGCCGCACGCCAATGCCTGAGGCGCCCTTTGGTACGTACGGCCGATCCTTTTCTACCCATGCAGTCCCTGCAATATCAATATGCACCCATGGAGACTGACCTGCAAATTCATAGAGAAAATATGCGGAAGCCATAAGTGAGCCTATTCTGTTGCCGATGTTCCTGATATCAGCGATATCACTCTTGAGGTAATCCTTGTATTCCTCAAAAAGAGGAAGTTCCCATACCCGCTCATATGTTTCCTCACCGGCCTTCCTGAGATCATCAAGAAGCTTTCTGTCATTGCCCATCATTGCTGCTACCTCGCCGCCAAAGGCAATAGCACAGGCACCGGTAAGGGTAGCGATATCAATGATTGCTCTGGGCTTGAAGCGCTTTGCATATTCGATAGCGTCGGCAACTGCCAGCCTGCCCTCTGCGTCAGTGTTTGCAATCTCAATAGTCTTTCCGCTGACAGATCGGACAACATCACCCGGCTTTACAGCAGATCCACCAGGCAGATTCTCCGTAGCTGGAAGCAGGCATATGAGATGCACAGGCAGTTTCAGCTCTGCAGCAGCCTTTATGACGCCGAGGACTGCAGCGCCTCCTGCCATATCGTATTTCATCTTTTCCATGCCGTCAGAAGGTTTGAGTGAAAGACCTCCACTGTCAAAGGTAATCGACTTCCCTACAAGGACTACAGGAGGTGTTCTGCTTCCCCGGTACTCTGCCACGATGAATTTCGGGAGTTCCCTTGAACCATACGATACCGCTAGAAATGCTCCCATACCGATCTTTTGAATATCCTTTTTTTCGAGGACCTTGACAGAAATATTTTTCCGTTTGAGGGATCGGGCTGCATCAGCGAGATCAGCCGGTGTCATATCATTTGCAGGAGCATTAACCAGGTCTCTAGCAAAGGCAACAGAAGACGCGATCACCTCCATTTTTCTGATGCTGAGGGAAAGGTCCTTTGAAGGTTTTGTGATCAGAACGAGTGAAGATATCGCCTTGGCATGATTCTCTTTCTTGTATTTTTTATACGCATAAAGTCCGAGAAGTCCTCCCTCTATGAAATGGGTTGGTGACTGCTTCAGCTGACCTAAGACCACGGTCGAGAGAGCTGTTTTCTTCATCTCCATGTCGCGGAGATAGGAAAGGGCCTTGCCTCCTGCCTGTCTGATCTTTTCCGCAGTCACAGCATCCTTTTTGCCCAGACCAAGGAAAAGAATTCTTTCAGGTCTAATATCATCAGGTGCAGGGACAAACAGGACTTCATTAAGGCTGCCCTTGAATTCCTTTTTCAGGATCTTCCCGATGAGCCTGCTGACTGACGGCTTAAGCCTGATATAGGGGTTCGGACCGCCCTCGACAAAAGGAAGTATTAATACCTCACAGGCACAGTCCTCTTCCTTTATGTTTTTTACTGCAATATGCATGTATGGATAACCTTAGTCCCTGTTCTGCATTTATTTACTTTTTTTAGTTTAACCATTAGACAGGTAATTATCCACAAAACGTATCATTAAGTTTATTTCATTTTTGCGATTGACAGCCCCAAGACCTTTCAGCAATCATCTATTATGGAAAGCAGCAGAACATCTTCTCCCTTTTCGATAAGAAGCATTCAGAAAATATTCGGCTCGTCCTTTACGGATGGCAATCAGGTAACCCTTGTCTGGAAAGACCTGGAGTCCTTCCAGAGTATATTCGAGGCAGTCAGAGAAGCAAAAGTACTCATATGCCTGCAGTTTTATATCTTTCGCAATGACGAAACAGGCAAGGAGTTGGCAGATATCCTCAAGCTTAAGGCATCAGAGGGGGTAACCGTCTGCCTTATTTACGATCATTTCGGATCACTCTGCACACCTGAGGCCTTCTGGCATGAGCTGAGGCAAGCCGGTGTGCACATACGGGCATCATACCCTTTTGCCTGGAGCACCCCTTTTCACTATATGCACAGAGACCACAGGAAACTTATCATCATCGACAGTGAAAAGGCCTTTACGGGCGGCCTTAATATTGCCAATGAATATCGCGGGTACTACACGTTGAAGAAAAGAAAAGGATGGCGCGACACAGGGATATTTCTCAAAGGTCCGATCGTCAAAAGGCTTTTGGACGATTTCAGGAAAAGCTGGGAAATATGGAAGGGAAGTCCTATTGAGCCCCGTCTGGATGTCGTATCGCCTGAACAGGGCGTACCTGTGCTGCCGATCTTTGCAAGCTCTGCAAAGGGCAGGAGAAAAATGCGCAAGATCTTATATTACAGCATCAACAGCGCACAAAGGAGCATTTACCTTACCACTGCGTATTTCACACCGAGCAGACGCATGATTCATGTCCTTGAAGCAGCAGTCTCACGGGGAGTTGACGTAAAACTGCTCTTGCCCGGGATCTCCGATATATCAGCAGCTCATTTTGCCGGAAGGGCCTTCTTCTCCAGACTCCTGAGAGCAGGCATAGAGATTTATACCTATAATGGCGTAATCCTCCATGCAAAGACCTCTGTTTTTGACGAAATCTGGTCCATAATCGGCTCTGCGAACCTGGATTTCCGGTCATTAAGACGAAATGATGAGGGAAATGTCGGGATCATGGACAGCAGTTTTGGAAAGCAGATGGCCGGCATTTTCTTTGATGATATCACCCGCTCAGAGAAGATAACCCTTGAACAGTGGCATAAACGGCCTTTCCATGAAAAGCTCAGGGAATATTTCTTTGCTATTTTCAGAAGAAGACTGTAGTGCAAGCCGATTCCGGCTGGGGTTACATGCTTGGACAACAAAAGATCCTTTCATCTTCATCTGTCACAAGACCTCAATGTTGCGAGAACTTCTTTCATCCAGATACACACCAGAATATTTTGCCGATTGATTTTCCCCACACAAAGCCCTACTATTACCTCAATTAGCTTCGTTCTCCGGCTCACTATCTGTTTTTGCCGACCGGCTTGTCATCTTGCTTATGGCCCTGCGCGAAATTGTGGCGTGTTCAGCCTGCTTCTTTACGTTTCTTTCCAGTTTGGTCAATTGCTTTGATCTTCCCCCGATTTCGTGGACACCGAGTTAAGTTAGGCTGCCATAGCCTCCAGCTCAAATGATACCGGTGACCGATATCCCAAAGCCGAATGCCTCCTCTGCCGATTATAGAACATTTCGATATATTCAAAAATGCTT
>CAMTUV010000001.1:0-55816 GCA_947085015.1 uncultured Nitrospirota bacterium | reverse complement strand
GGGGTTTTGCCTTCCGCTTCCTTCAGACCCCGCCTCACGGCGGCAGCCCTTGCGGTTCAGCTAATGGTTCCCGTCATCAGGGTCCATAGAGGACTTTCACCTCCAAGTATGTGCGCCCTGACGGGCGCACCATAAAAAAGGCGCGTCCTTTCAGACGCGCCTCCATCATTATTCAATATTAAGCCGTAACTGCGCAGGTTTCCAGTTCTTTCAGCCAAAGAAGCCGTGAGCCATTGATCGTGGTCTTGTTCGTCTCCTGCATAAACGTATCTGCGTCAACATCATGGCCTGCGTCTTTCCTGAAGGCGCTGAAAACGACCTTCTCTGTTGCCTTTGCAGCCTTCTTGATATCCGTATCCTTCACCGGCTTGAGGGGCACGCCAAGCGCTCCGGCAACTGCCGCGAAGATATCGCCATTCTGCTTTGAATCTCCTGCAGGCTCGCATGCCCTGTTCACCTTCTTTATTCTGCCGAGCCAATCGATGATCGTGCCCTCGGACTCCAGTGCAGGCGTTGAAGGTAGCACAATGTCTGCCTGAGCAGCAAGTTCGGTCATGTGAGAGGCCTGGACCACGAGAAATCCCGTATCAGGCCTTTTGCTGACCGGAATCTCTCCAACCACATAAAGGGCCTTGCTTGAAGATGTAATGATATCACTGAACTTCTTGCCGCCCGAGATCATTCCCATGGCAACAACGCCTTTTGCATTCGCCTCAAGAGGAACAGCAGCAGCTTCTCCCTTAATGAGAGCAAGATTTGCTGCAGCCTTGTATAGAGAAGGAGCAGCAAGGATCACAGGCCTCTTCGCCGCTATGAACAGATCAGCTGCAGTCATCGCAGCATCAGAAGGATTGACCGGAGCAAGGGCCTCGACCATTTCCTTGGGGGCCTTTTTACCCTTGGAGATCAGGGCCTGTCCCAGTTCCATGAGCATTTTGACCTCGTCTCCCTTGAGGGAAACCGAAGCCTTTGACGCGATCCTCGGGTCACCGGAATGAATGACAATCAGTTTTGCGCCGTTGTTGACTTTCCTTCTTACCACAGCATCCAGAGCAGGCAGGACCCTCTTCCACTGGTCAGGAGCAATACCCGCAAGCACGATCAGGTCTGCATTCTCAAGATCAACATCCCCGCTCTTCATTGCCGCATTGCCGGAATAGAGGCTGACGGTCGTATCAACATTCTTTGTCTTTGCAGCCTCGGCAAGCTTCTTCAGCAGAGCCGCATCTTCATTCAGAATAGCTGCGGTTGAGACGATTGCCGCATCTTCACCGGCTGACTTCAGCTGGTCTGCGACCGTCTTTATCGCATCATCCCACGAAGTCTCCTGCAGTTCGCCGTTGACCCTCTTCATCGGCTGCGTCACACGGCTTTCACCATTAAGGTTGTCAAAACCGAACCTTCCTATGGCACAGATATATCTCTCAGCCGTCCCGTCAGCAGCTCCAGCGTTGATCTTTATAACCTGGCCGTCCTTCGAGCTTACAGTAATGCCGCATGCGTTTCCGCAGGAGAGGCAGACAGACGCCGCCTTCTCATATTCCCATTCCCGTCCCTTTCTCCAGCGGTCCGCTTCAAGCAGCGCATTTACCGGACATACATCTACACAGCTTCCGCAGAATGTGCAGCCTGATTCCTGAAGAGGCTTTTCATTGCCAGTCACAACCTTGGCTCCGACGCCCCTTCCGGAAAACTCCAGGACATTCGTGTCCTGCGACTTGCATATCCTTATGCACCTGCTGCAGAGAACACAGTATTCAGGGTCCCTCTTAATGAACGGATTGCTCTCATCGACCGGGTAACCGAACTTCTTCCGGGAAAAACTGGACTCCTTTATCTCAAAATCATAGGCATATTTCTGAAGGTTGCAGGTGCCGGCCTTGGTGCAGGTCATGCAGTCAAGCGGATGCATCGAAACGATAAGGTCAGTAACGAACTTCCTTACCTCAACCACCCGGTCCGTGGCTGTCGAGATGCTCATACCCTCCTTGACCTTTGTGTTACAGGCGATAACAGGGGCTTTACTGCCCTCCACCTCGACCAGACAGAGCCTGCAGGCGCCTATTCCCTTCATGCCCTTCATGTAACAGAGATTAGGGATATGTACACCGGCTGTCTCAGCAGCATCAATGAGGTTCGTACCCTCTACGACCTTTACATCTTTTCCGTCTATTTTCAGATTCACCATGTTTGACATCCCTTCCTCCTTCTTAAACAAGAACTCCTGTTTTTTCTTCAATAACCTCTATCGCGCCATACGTACATGCCGGCAGGCAGTCACCGCACTTCACACATCTTTTCTGTCTTATCTCGAACGGTGAGTATCCTGCCCGGTAAGCAACCTTCTTTTCTCCCTGGATCGCATTATATTTGCACGCGTCTTTGCAGAGACCGCATAAAACACATTTTGCCGGTATCACCTTGTAAACACCGTACACCGGGCACTCATGCTCTCCGCAATGCCCCTCCAGATGCTCTCTGAACGCTTCGGTCTTCAGTTCATTCAAAAGGAACTTTGCAGTATCCTTCCCTTTGATGCATCTCGATGATTCGAGCATATCGTCGGCGATCCTCTGGATCGCAGCAACGTCTTCCTGCTTTCCTGCACCTGCCGATATCCTTTTTATTCTCACCAGCGCTTCGTAACTCCCCAGTGCGCAGGGATGGCATTTGCCGCACATCGGCTCTGACAGAAATTCCACAACAAACGTCTGAGACCGCTGCACAGAACATTTTATATTTTCGACAGAAGCCAGAACATCCTTCATGTCCTTTTTTGGTGCTTCTTCTATATTAGGAGTCTCGCTCATTTAACCTCCTGAGGCACAGTGCGCCTTTTCTGTTTCTCTATCTTGACTGCACCGATAGGACATGCGCTGAAGCACGCCTTGCATTTTGTGCAGTAATCCTGATCGATGAAATAACTGTCCCTCGTATCCTTGACCGCATCGAATGCGCAGGCCTCCTGGCAGAGCCCACAGAGGAAACATTCGTCGTGGTCTATCCGGTATACGCCAAGTCCGCTGCATGCCTTTGAGCGGCAGTATTTATCATGGATATGCTCCTCGTATTCCTGTCTGAAATATTTAATTGTCGTGAGGACCGGATTCGGAGCGCTGTTGCCAAGTCCGCAGAGTGCACCATCCTTTATATTCTTGCCTATTTCTTCCAGGCGTTCTATATCTCCTGACTCACCCTTTCCTGAGGTGATCCTTTCAAGTATCTGGAGCATCTGATACGTACCGATCCTGCATGGAGGACACTTGCCGCAGGACTCGGACTGGCAGAACGAGAGGAAGTACTTTGCAACATCGACCATGCAGTTGTCTTCATCCATGGCGACCATGCCGCCGGAACCCATCATCGAACCGACCTCTGTAAGAGAATCAAAATCTACAGGCAGGTCAAGATGCTCTTCAGGAATACATCCTCCTGAGGGGCCGCCTGTCTGTAAGGCCTTGAACTTCTTTCCGTTCATGATTCCGCCGCCAATGTCGTAGACGATCTCCCTGAGTGTTATTCCCATAGGGACCTCGACAAGGCCGGTGTTAATAACCTTTCCCGTCAGTGCAAAGACCTTTGTGCCGGGTGAATTTTTTGTGCCTATGCTCAGAAACCAATCAGCGCCCTTTTCTATTATAGGCGGCACACACGCATAGGTCTCTATGTTGTTGAGATTGCTCGGATAGCCCCAGACGCCGCCGCCCTGTTGTGACAGCCTGGGAGGCCTCGGCCTTGGGAAACCTCTCTCGCCTTCAATGGATGCGACAAGGGCTGTGGATTCACCGCATACAAAAGCCCCTGCCCCTTCCCTTATATCAAGCGTAAAATTAAGTCCGCTTCCGAGTATGTTTTTACCCAGAAGTCCGAGTTCCTCTGCCTGTTTGATCGCAAGACTTAGATTCTTAACAGCCAAAGGATATTCATGTCTGACATAGATTATCCCGTATTCTGCTCCTATTGAATAAGCGCAGAGAAGCATGCCTTCAAAAAGGCTGTGGGGGTCGCCCTCCATGACAGACCTGTCCATGAATGCACCCGGGTCGCCTTCATCTCCGTTGGCTATCACGAATTTGACCTTTGACTTGTCGCTTTTTGTATGTTTCCACTTCTTTCCTGCAGGGAAGCCTGCGCCGCCCCTGCCTCGCAGATTTGCCTTATCTACTTCGTTCAGTACCTGGTCAGGTGTCATCGAACCGAGAGCCTTTTCAAGTGCTGCATACCCTCCCACTGCAATATAGTGGTGTATATTCCTGGGGTCGATAAGACCGTTGTTCCTAAGCGCAATCCTCAGCTGTTTCTTGTAGAACGGCACGTCCATCATCTCAGGGATCGGCTCGCTCAGAATATTTTCGCGGTAAAGACTCTGGCGGAAAGACGTTCCACCCACTACCGTGTATGCAAGAATAGACCTTGCATGGGCAGGCTTGACCTTCTGGTAAAAGATACCCTGCGGTTCGACCTTCATGACCGGTCCCTTCTGGCAGAGGCCCTGGCAGCCAGTCTTAACGACATCAAGGGTTATGCCCCTTTTTGCCGCCTCTTCTTCCAGCGCAGTCACGACCTTCGGCGTTCCGGTTGCAGTACAGGCAGTACCGCTGCAGAGACGTATCCTCGGGACTTCAGGCCTGAAAGTCTCTTCCATAAGGAGGGTTCTCAGTTTGGTGAGATCTTTTACTGTATGAAGTTTACCCATGGCCTATTTCTCCTCAACCATTCTGATTATCTCATCGACCTTTTTCGGATTAAGGTCGCCGACAACCTCTTCATTGACCGTAACAACAGGTGCAAGGCCGCAGCAGCCTACGCAGCCGACAGTCTCAAGTGTCACTGACATATCAGCGGCTGTCTCGCCTTCCTTCAGTCCGAAAGACTCTTCTATCTTCTCAAGAACCTTGCCCGCTCCCCTGACGTGACATGCGGTCCCGACACATACGCAGACAATGTTCCTGCCTCTCGGCTTAAAATAGAAATGCTTATAAAAAGAGGCTGTGCTGTAAACCTCCGCGAGAGATATGTCGAGTTTCTTTGAGAGCGAGTTGAGCACATCTTCTGGCAGGTAGTTGTACTCTTTCTGTATGCTCTGGAACGCATGGATGAGGACACCCCTTTTCCTCTGGTCTTCAGTCAATACCTCTCTTGCATGGCCGATCTTTTCATCAACATTCAACTCTTCGACAAACATGGTTTCACCTCTCGAATTCTTTTTCCCAATCTGCAACAGAAACGAAATTCATTCCGGAATACTACCAATGAAATGCATTTTTTGATAATTATGTACTATAGAGAATCAGGCTTAAAATTTACCACAAAATAAGCACTATTATCCATATTTTTCTTTAATTTACTTATAAGTGCTATCCTGGGCTGAACAGCTGAAACAGTATGATAGAAATAGCTGAAATCGTCAGCACATGCCGTCCTTCAATTGCCGGAAAATCTTCAGATAGCCCGGCATCATGTAACCATGAAAAATAGCATTTTGTCAACCTTTTTTCTTATGAATGTATTAATATAACTTATAAATCATTTAGCGTGACCTTTCCGCTATTATTAATATCTGATCACCAGGGAGACAAATATACGTGTATACCATTCTGAACAAAAAAGCACTCACTCCGGTAACCAAGCTCATGGAGATATCAGCGCCCCATGTTGCCAGAAAGGCAGCAGCCGGCCAGTTCGTGATCGTTCGCATTGATGAGTTCGGCGAGCGCATCCCGCTGACAATCGCAGACTACAACCGCGAAAAAGGAACAATAACCATCATCTTCCAGGAACTCGGCAAATCAACCATGCATCTCGGCAAGCTGAAGCCCGGCGATGCAGTGGCATCCTTTGCCGGACCACTGGGGCATCCCACAGAGATCGCGAATTTCGGCACTGTGGTCTGCATGGGTGGAGGAGTCGGTGTTGCGCCGATCTATCCTATTGCCCGCGCACTGAAAGAGGCGGGCAATAAGGTAATATCCATTATCGGTGCACGCACTAAGGAACTGCTTTTCTGGGAAGAGCGGATGCGTGCTGTTTCGGATGAACTCATCGTCTGTACGGATGACGGCTCACACGGCAGAAAGTCTCTCATAACAGAACCTCTGAAAGAAATTCTCGACAACAAGGCTAATAATATCAGCAAGGTCTGGGCGATCGGTCCTGCCATTATGATGAAGTTTGTTACCCTGGCAACGAAGCCCTTCAATGTTCCGACCATTGTAAGCCTCAACACGATCATGATCGATGGAACCGGCATGTGCGGAGGCTGCAGGGTACTCCTGGAAGATGGCGCTCAGTTCGTCTGTGTTGACGGGCCTGAGTTTGACGGCCATAAGGTCGATTGGGACAATCTCCTTTCCAGACTGTCGTTTTATAAAGATGAAGAGAAGCTGGCTGTCGAGCACTATGAGCATAAGTGCAGGATTGACGGCGCTACGGTAAAGGGAAAGGAATAATGGCTGAACTGAAACCTGCAGAACGCTTGAAGATAAACCGGCACAAAATGCCGAATCAGAGTGAGCATCTCCGCAGCTCTAACTTTGAAGAAGTTGCACTCGGATATTCACCTGAAACAGCAACAGAAGAAGCAGAGCGTTGCCTCCAGTGCAAGGACCCTAAATGTGTACAGGGCTGCCCTGTCGGTGTTTTGATCCCCCAGTTCATCAAGGCGCTTCGCAAAGGTAACATGGTCAAGGCAATCGAATGGATGAAGGTGAAGAACAACCTGCCTGCCATCTGCGGCAGGGTCTGTCCCCAGGAAAGCCAGTGTGAAGGCAACTGCATTTTAGGCAAGACAGGGGAGCCTGTAGCTATCGGAAGGCTTGAACGTTTTGTCGGTGATTATGAACTCGTACATCGCACCTGCCCTCTGGTAAAGAAACAAAAAACCGGGAAAAGGATCGCTGTCGTGGGATCAGGTCCTGCTGGACTCACCTGTGCAGTAGATCTCGCCAGGGAAGGCCATGATGTTACTATCTTTGAGTCGCTCCATGGTCCCGGAGGCGTACTCATCTATGGCATACCTGAGTTCAGGCTCCCCAAAAGCGTAGTAAGCGGAGAAATCAACTATGCGGTCGAATGCCTCGGCATCGAGATCAAGACCGATCATATCATCGGCAGGTCTTTTACTCTCGATGAACTGCTGAATGACTTTGATGCCGTATTCCTCGGCACCGGTGCCGGGCTTCCATCATTCATGCCCATTCCGGGCATCAATCTTAACGGCGTGATGTCAGCCAATGAGTTTCTCACACGGGTAAATCTGATGAAGGCGTACCAGTTTCCTGACTATGATACCCCTGTCAGATTAGGGAAGAAGGTTGCTGTGATCGGAGCCGGCAATGTTGCTATGGACGCTGCGAGATGCAGCCTGAGACTCCTGTCTCTGGAGGCAAAAAAAAGCGATGGAACTCTTGGCGAAGCTCATATCGTATACCGTCGCTCCAAGAATGAAGTCCCTGCTCGAGCAGAGGAAGTGCAGCATGCAGTCGAGGAAGGTGTGATCTTCAATTTCCTGACCAATCCGATCGAGATCCTCGGCGATGACAAGAGAACTGTGCGTGCGCTTCGCTGCGTGCGCATCGAACTTGGGCAACCCGATGAGTCAGGCAGGAGAAAGCCTGTTGAGATCAAGGGATCGGAATTTGAGATGGAGGTCGATACCGTGATCATGGCCCTTGGAACGAGCCCGAATCCTGTTGTCTTTGTTGATGCTGAAGGTCTGGAGAGAACAAAGTACGGGACTGCTGTTGCTGACAGCGAAACAGGAAGAACAAAGAAAAAGCGGGTCTGGGCCGGCGGCGATGTCGTGACCGGCGCTGCGACTGTCATCAGCGCCATGGGCGCAGGCAAGCGGGCTGCTGCAGACATTCACAAGTTCCTTACGGGCGAGTCAGCCTGGGAATAAGGCCGCGCAAATAATTTCTTGCTACGAAAAAGGCCCCTGTTCAGATGAACAGAGGCCTTTTTCGTAATGCAATATTCGAGGGATACCGCTTTACAGACCTGTATGCCCCCTGATCTCACGTCTTGCAGCCATATCCATAAGAACTTTTTCAGTGCCAAACTTGCCTGGCTCATACTTCTTCAGTTTTAGGGCTGCCCTTGCCTTGTCAATATAATCGAGTGCAAGCTCCAGCATCTTCTCAGGGTCTGGTTCAAAATGGAAGGCACCCCTGAATCTCTCTAACCATACCTCGGTCATGATCCTGGTGACTTCCTTGGATGCTCCGACCGGCGAATCCCCGCCGAATATAACAGGCACGCCCGAGGCAGCAAAGTAGCAGCCGATAGCAATTGCCTTCTCAGACATCCATTCAGGTGCAATGCCCACTGCAGGCATGCCGCCGATCTCGTCCGAGAGACCGCCTTCTGCTGCCATAGCGCTTACAATAGTGAGTATCCGGGAGTTGTCGACACAGGCGCCCAGGTGCAGGATCGGCGGTATTCCGATAGCCTCGCAGACCTCCCTGAGACCAGGACCTGCATTTTCGAGCGCCATCTCAGGCGTCAGATATCCGGCTGTGCCGCATGCAGCGGAGCCGCAGCCCGTCGAAACGATAAGCACGTCATTCCTGATCAACTCGTTTACAAGAAACTTATGCAGCCCTGTTGAAGGCACCCTCGGATTGTCGCATCCGGCAAGGCCGACAACACCACGGATTCTTCCGGCCATGATGGCATCATTCAGCGGTCTGAAAGATCCTCTCCAGCGGCCGCCCTGCATATACTCGATATACTCATGGGAAAAACCGCCGATCATCGGGAATTTCTCGGTTATATGGCTGCCCTTTGTGGTTCGATTAGGATAATTATCTATGGCCATTTTTACTATCTTGCGCGCAATATCCTTTGCATGATGCTCTTCAAACTCAACATGCTCAGCGCCCTGAATCTTCGCGCGGTAATTCGTTGTGATGACCTTGGTATGGAATTTCTTCGAAATTTCCACAATCGCCGGCATGATACACTGAACATCAACGGTCATTAAATCGACAAGTCCGGTCAGTATACCGAGTTCCTGATTCGTAAAGCCTCCTGCGGTCGGGATTGAATGCCTCATCAGGATCTCGTTTGCCGTGCAGCACATACCGCCAAGATTGATGCCCTTTGCTCCCTTGGTTTTTGCATATTCAACAAGTTCAGGCTCGCTGACAACATCAACGATCATCTCGGCAAGAAGCGGTTCATGTCCATGGACAACGAGATTCACCTCGTCCTCCTTGAAAATGCCGAAGCTTGCCTCTGCCTTGACCGGCATGGGCGTTCCAAAGAGGATATCGCTTATATCCGTCGAGATCATGCATCCGCCCCAGCCGTCTGCAAGTGCTGTTTTAAGGCCATGGGTCAGAACATGGTCAGGGTCGTGGTCAACGCCGATGTTAGTTCTATGCATAGCCTCAACAACCTCACGGTCGATGCTTCGGGGGACAATACCCCATTTGCGCCACCGCTCCTGCGTCTTTTTCGGTGCGCGACTCGTGTAGTTTATTTCACCGCCAAGCTGCCTGCCGAAATCTTCAAGGAATTTCATGGCCACATCTCTGGCAACATCGTTGACAGCCCTGCCCTCAAACTCGATATTGAGATATCCGGCGACACGGTAAAGCTTCCGGACATCCGTGATCTTAAAGTCTTTCGCCTCACCGTTTGAGACCGCCAAAAGGGTCTCAACCATGCCGCGGGCGTGGTCGGAATGCGCCGATGTTCCGGCCGCTATCATCCGAAGCATATTACGCGCCGCAACCGTAGAGAGCGTTGCACCGCAGACTCCGCGGGCCTCCTCTTCTGCATTTTTTCCCACCAGTCTGCAGGGGCCCATGTGGCATACCTTGCAGCAGGCTCCCTCAGAGCCTATCGGGCAGGGTTTCATTTTCTCTGCCCTGTCAAAACAGGTTTCTATCTTCTGTTCTTTAGACCACAGAATAAGCTTTTCTGCTGCCGGGTTGGCGCTATGTATCTTCTTTTCCATAATTACCTCCGTTTAATACTATATTATCGAATCCATCTCAAGAGCAGGATGCCCTACTGCGGTGAGATGCTCGACCAGCTTTTCAGAATCATCACAGATCGTCTCATCCGCTATCTTGTCCAGCAGATCAGGCACGCCCTCGTCCTCACACCGTTTTTTGAATTCCTCACTGATCCTCTCCTTGAGTGCCTTCGGCATCCAGACGATACGCTTGATTCCGCCATCGCCAAAAAGGAATTTCTTGCTCGTGATGAAGTTCACGCCGACCCCCATAAAGCCAGGTGTCTGAGCGCCGCCGCCTACAGTGCCTGCAAGCGTCGAGAACTTCATGCCCACCGGCGTCATACCCGTATGCCCCCGGTTCACGATCATTACACCGTTTACCTCAGGCACAATTGCCAGGATACACTCAAAGCAGCCGCACGAAGTCATCGGATTTTCCATGATCGTATAAAGGTTCAACGTCTCTACCGCGCCGCCGGTAGACTTCTTCAGATAATCATCCGCACCAGAATAACGACCCAGTTTGGCATCGAGACACTCGCCCTTTGCAATAGGCTGGTTGCCACCGGTCGGATCGATCTCATAAGCAGCCTTGCCGTCGAGCCAGTTGTATGCGCCGCAGAGGCCGAGCCTCTCAGGGGTTATAACGCAGACATGAGCAGGGGCAAAAGACTGGCAGAGCAGGCAGGAGTAAAAGATCTCAACAGACTCGTCCGTCATGCTCCCAATCCTTGCGTCACGCTCCTTGTATGCTGCCACTGCCTCGGCATGTTTTTCCTTGACGTCTTTCTCGTCAATAAAGAGAGTGACCTGGACTTTGTCCACGATGGACTTGAAGCGATGGTGTACCATGGCCGCGTTCATAATCCCAAGGTGTTCAAGAGTAAAGCCTTCCTTCTTGGCATTATTGCTTATCCTTATCCAGTTTATATCCCTCTGTCCCATATGCCAGACACCCTGTGCCTCATTGATATTGGCATGGGTCTTTCTTTCAATAACAGATTCGAAATCTGTCTGCATCTTCCTGCCGGCAACCTCGATCAAAAGTCCAAGGGGCAACTGACCGCCCTTCTCATAACGCTCCTGCCAGTTGTCTCCGACGATGATGACCTTGTTATCTTCAATGTCCTCCATCTCCCTCATGCGGACCCACTCAAAAGCCGGGGTTCTCTGGCCGCCGAACTCGATGAAGGTGTCTTCCTTCCTGATACGCTCGCCTTCAAACGCAGGCCCAAAGGCAACCGGAATCGGCGGCTTTTCGACCGTGATCTTGAGACCGCGAAGTTCGATCGCGCGCTGAACAATCTTGGAGTGGTCGAATTCCTTATCAACCTCTTCATACGTGCAGACGCCGGTAGGATGAATAACAGGCACGTCGGTATCGCATATGGCAGGAAAGCCCATATTTATGGCGCCCGCGCCTGTGCTCCACTTTATGTCATCCATTTCACCAAGCGCAATCGCAAAGGCAAAGACCCTGTCCTTCTGGTACTTCAGGTGCGCCTTGAAATCACCCGGCTTCTTGCCGCCGAATATCAGCGATGCACGGATCGCCCAGTCAAGTGCATAGAGCGTATGTTCAGTACCAGGACCGAGCGGAACAATTCTGGCGTCCCATCCGAGCTCAACACCTTTTCTGAGCAACTGTTTGGTAACACTGTCACCGTTTGACTGGCCGGACAGAAAGGTCAGAATATTCTTTTCCTGAAGTCCGCGCACAATGCTGACCGCAATCTCGTCAGTCGGCGCAGCTCCCAGAATCGCAGCAAAACCTGGCATAGTACCGTCAACGAGCTGAACGCCAAGGTTTCTCTGGATCGTATCCGTAATGAAACCATTGTACACATAACCGGTCTCAGGGTCTGTGCAGGGCTCCAACCCATTGATGTACTTAAGCGCAAGCAAGATCTCCTCGGCAAATAGCGTTGCCATGCCTGAGTCGAGCGCCTCACCCAGATACGGCTTCCAGATATGCTCATCCGGCACATCATGGAGGAGTTCCTTGGCAAAACCAAGGCCCACAGTCATATCGCCTACTGTCTTGACCTGAAATCCGGTCATAGCGTAGATCATGGGAAGGTAGAATGCAGTGTCAGGGAATTCAAAGACAAAGTCCTTCCCCTTTTCCGCAATCGTCTTCTGAAGCAGCTCATCAGCCTGTTTGACCAGCGTCTGAGCACCCCTAATGGCTGCTGTTGCAATTACCTTTGACATCTGACCTCCTTCTCCTGGTCTGGCACAAACGGCTGATTGGCCCGACGCAGTACCACCATATTATTTTTATACTATTTACTATTAAAATTCAACAATAATTCTTACTGTCTGTTAACCCTTCAGTGACAAGGCGTAATTGTCATAAAATCTCCCCTTGCCCCTCTTTGCCAAAGAGGGGAAGATTGCCCTCCCTTTGGCAAAGGGAGGTTAGGAGGGATTTATTCAATAGTAAACTGCTCCCCTTATAACTGAAGCCTTACACGGTCTGTTACGCACGCGATTTCAGAAACACTGGAATCGCATTTGCCTCGCGAGGTCCTACGGTTATCTTCCAGCCTGGAAGCTTTTCCTCAACCGCTCCGCTCAGGATAGCAACATACCCCGGCAAAATAAGTTCTTTGTGCGGAACATCCTTCTCGATCCCGCTTTCCTGAATAAACTGGGCGATCTTGGAGGCAGTGAACTTGCCGGCTGCCCAGGCAGTCAGGACAGAAAGCCCTTCGCAGTCCATGACAGCGAGTCTGCTTGCGACCTTGCTGTTTTCGATCTCACCCGAAACAATAAAGTAGGTAAGTGAAAAATTCGTTGTAATAAAGAGCGGTGATTCCGGCTTTGGCTCACCGATATTGTATATCTTCTGCTCGACCTGCATCGGTACCTGAGGGTCAGTATAGATATTCTGTCTCAGCGTAAAGAGTGCGAGGTTCTTCCACTTTTCTATGCTGCTCATAACAATAATCGAAGCATATTTCGCAACGCCGACAGCTGTAACGAGCGCCTCAAGCATACTGTCTTCCCGCTGCATGAAACTGATTACCGGATATCCGACAGTCTTCACACCCTTCTTGATGGCAGCCCTTCTGATGAGAGTATTGTGTTCGATTATATCCTTGGCCTTCCGTGCTCCTGAGTCAAGCACCATATCCTCAACACCAAGACCCTTGATCTTTTCGGTAAGCTCCGTGAGTTCATCAAGACCGTTCGCCGCAATACCAAGCGTTGCCTTATTCGCCTTGGCAACTGCTGCCATAGCCTCGGCATTTGCAGCATTGGCGCCGTATATGATCGGTTTTTTGTCGCTAAAAAGCTTCACTGCAGCTTCCGCTGCCTGAGGATTCATAGTATTGATGATCACCGGAACAACTGCTGCCTTTGCTGCAACGATCTTTGCAGCTGCCTCAAGCTTTCCTGCATCATTGGAGGCATTGGTGATCATGATCGCATCGATCCTCAATTTCTGACCGACCCGGTCCATCTCCGACTCAAGGACCTGCTGGCATATCTTTGCGATCTCGTCCTCTGAAAGGGTGTCTTTGATCTCAACGGCAAAGGCGCAGGGATTAACGAATTTCTTGTCGTGGCGGAAAAGAACGGTCTCCTCCCCCATCTTTACTGCCTTATCGCCGGCACCAAAGGTGATCGGGCGGATAGGAGGGGCTGAGGCCTCACCCAGTTTCTGCTTCGCCTCTTCAGATACATCAGGGCAAGAGTCAATGCTCGCCTGCCTCTGTGCAAGCTTCATCGCAAATGCAAGGCAGGTCGGGGACCCGCACTTTTTGCAGTTTGTTTTCGGCAAGAGTTTAAATATTTCAACGCCGGATAATGCCATGGTTATTCCTCCTTACACCAATTCATCAATAAAGGTTTCAATTGTCCGGATCGCTCTCGGATGTCTCATGATCAGGAGCTCTGCCCCTGATATCAGAAGGGCTGCTGCGGTCTCAGCCTCCCAGGCAATACCCCGCTCTTCCTGTGCACCCCAGTGCGGCAGATCAGCCTCAGGAGCATTTGCCTCCTTCACCTTCCATGCATACATGCCGACATCACCAAGCAGCGGCTGCTGCATGGTGGCATCGTTCTGGGTCAGCGCAGCAAGCCTGATCCTCTCCATAACCGAGTATGTGTACTCAAGGCCATATCCCAGTGCAGAGCACATAGGGTCTGTTATGATCTTTTCTTTATCGAACCCCATCTGTGAGATCAGAATGTTCAGCTGTTTTGAAAGGTTGATATCGAGTTCTGACATGGCAACGATCTTATGGTTGTTCGCCATCGCGGCAGCAGCGATAGTCTTATAGTTCGCCTCCTGCGCCTTGCCGATAATGCAGTTCTTATCCTTGGCCGCTTCTGCAACAGCAACCAAAACAGACGCATCCTTCTCCGCATGGTTGCTGCCAAGGATAATAAGCGGCACCTGTATTGCTGCCAGCACATCTTTAACCGTCTTTGCTGCATCCTCAGGTGAACGGTTTTCACGGTCCGGGTGCGTACCCACCAGCCTCAGTGCGATCGCCTTAGCCTTCAGCTCGTCCTGGCAATATTTTGCCCAGGTCACCGGATCGGAACTGACAGCCTCATACGGTTTCTTCAAGGTTTCAGACCAATCGGTCGGAGGGACATCCTGAATCTCGATCGCGATCACCGGGCGGTTTGGCGCTTCTCCCTCAAATGCATGGAACGGAAGCACGTTTTCTCCGCCAAAGGTGACTTCTCTGTCCCCGCTGCCGATCGTTACAGAATAGACCTTTCCGGCGTATGTTTCTTTAGGTGCTGTAAATGCCATGATATAACCTCCTAAAATTCGTTATGAGTGACGGGTAACGCGTGATGAGATCAATACAGATTACGCATCACGGATTACGCATCACGGATTTTACATTTCCAGATACGAATGCGCGTACAGTGTTCTTCCCATGATGACATCGAGTGTCTTCTTGATCTCGGCCATCTTCTGCTTGTCCTCTATCTCCTTGCCTGCCATCACATCAAGAATGAGTGCCCTATCTTCCTGTACCTCAGCCATTTCCTTGGCATCGGCTATTGCGGCAGTCAACCCTGCCTCCTGCAGCAACACAAACATATGCTTGTTTAAGATAGGCCTGAGAGCCTTCGGACAACCATTTGAAATATTGCTTAACCCGACAATTGTCTTCATCGCAGGCTCATTAATATGCTGGAACAGCTGAACCGCTTCTATAACATGGCGGGCCTGATCCTGGGTTGTGGCTATCTGCAGAACAAGGGGATCAAGGTACAGATTCTCGAGCGGAAGTCCGTATTCCATTGCACGGCCCATGATCTCGGCTGCGATGCCGGCTCTCTCCTCTGCATCAGCAGGAAGACCGCCTTTGCCGACCGTGAGGCCGATAACGTCGCAATTGTATTTTGCGCCGAGCTCAAGGATCGGGAACCGCTCAGGATCATTCGATGTGGAATTGATCATCGGCTTGCCCCATTGATTGTTATGGACCTTGAGACCAGCCTCGATCGCCTTCCCGTTCGTTGTATCAAGGCATATGGGAAGAGGAACGACCTCCTGTATGGTGGTCACCATCCACTGCATAAGGTCCTCGCCTCCATCCTCTGCTGGACCTATGTTGGCATCAATGATGCCTGATCCTTCCTTCCACTGCCGGGTCGCGATCTCCTGGATCGGCCCCTTGTCCTTGCTCATCATAGCCTCCCGGACCCGTTTGGCTATAATGCTTAACTTCTCTCCAATGATCAGCATTCGTGTGCTCCTTTCTTTAAACTAAAATTGTCTCTTGGCTATCGGAGTTTTATCTTCTGCAATTTAAGGATGCGGAATGCAGAAACTATAACTTAATCTAATAGACTTATAAAACTAAAAAATATTAATAAGGTTTATAAATTTCTCAAATGTCTAAGAAAATACCACATAATCCGTCTAAAAAAAAAGCAAATAGCAATTGTTTTAATTAATAGTATCATAAGAATACTTGCTTAGTCGGCGTATTGTCTGCCATCAAGGACAGATCGCAGCATGCTCGCCAGTTTACTCGGTGTCAGCGGCTTTTCTATGAGGACTACTCCTTTGTCAAGCACGCCGTGATGACTGATCGCATCGTCCGTATAACCGGACATATATACAACGGGAGTGTTGGGCCTCTTTGCCGCAAAAACTTCGGCTACCTGCCTGCCGTTCATCTCCGGCATTATCACATCAGTAAGGAGCAGGTTTATGGAGCCCTGGAAATGGTCAATCTGCAACACAGCCTCCTGACCACTCGAGGCCTCAATCACGGTATATCCGAGGGGCTGAAGGGTGTCCACAATAAGCCTGCGCACAAGATTGTCGTCATCGACGACCAGGATCGTTTCAGTTCCCCGAAGCATTTTCTCCTCATCAGCAACCAGCGAAATCTGCGGCATCTCACGATCAACTGGCAGATAGACTTTAAAGGTTGTTCCCTTGCCTTCTTCGCTGTACACATAAATAAACCCGTTATGCTGCTTTACGATGCCGTAAACCGTAGCAAGCCCAAGACCGGTGCCCTTGCCGACCTCCTTTGTAGTAAAAAAAGGTTCGAAGATCCGGTCCTGGACCTCCTTCGGCATCCCTGAGCCGGTATCGCTTACCGAGAGCATGACATACAGACCAGGGTTTGCATCCTCATGCGCTTCGGCATACTCCTGATCGATCTCAACGTCTGATGTCTCAATAACAAGACTGCCGCCGAGAGGCATTGCATCCCGCAAGATTAAGCAGCACCTGCTCTATCTGCCTCGAATCAGCCATAATAGAATCGATGCGGCTCCTTGCATGGAGTTCAAGAGTAATATCCTCACCGATGATCCGGATGAGCATCTTTGTAATATTGTCAATGACCGCATTGAGATTGACCGCTTCCATCCTCAGAACCTGCTTGCGACTGAAGGCCAGAAGCTGGTGCGTAAGGGCAGCTGCACGCTCTCCGGAATCCTTGACTATTTTGACAGACTCGTACGCAGGGCTGTCTTTCGGAATCTTGAGAAGAGCGAGCTCACTGTAACCGATTATTGCCGAAAGAATATTATTAAAGTCATGGGCAACGCCTCCAGCAAGCCTGCCGATGGAATCCATCTTCTGGACCTGCAGAAGTTCAGATTCAAGCTTCTTCTGCTGACGCTCTGCCTCTGCACGCTTGGAAATATCTTCGACAAAGACCAGCGCCTTTTTCACTCCCCTGTCTTCGAAAGGCAGACCTGTAAAGATCCGCGTAACCGTCTTTTTTTCATAATAGGAAGTATATTCTACCGGTCCAAGAATAAAAGGCTCTCCCTCAAATGTCGAACGGATCATGTCGGAAACTCCCATCTCTCTGAGCGGGGGCAGCTCAAAAACGTTTACTTTACTGAGCATCTCATTTGAAGCACCGCTCAGGTCAATCATGACCTGATTCACATACTCGATCATGCCACGGGTGTTTACAACAGATACGCCAAAAGGCGCTCGATCGAGAATCTCGTGGGTCATAAGGGACATCTTCCTTACCCTGTTCTCTGCTTCCTTATGTTTTGATATATCTCTCACAATATGAACCAGTCCGACGAGTTCATTGTCTTTACCGAATCTTGGCAATGCCTTGATCTCGAGATATCTGCCCAGATGGGGTTCATAAATCTCCATCTGGGACGGTTCGCCTGTTACGAGCGTCTGACAACTGGGACAGCCTGCCTTGGGGCAATCTGTTCCATGATACGCCTGAAAACATTTCTGCCCGGAAATCTGCATAAAGGATAGTCCCAGCATATTCTCCGCCGCTTTATTCGCCCTGATAATATTAAAATCCATATCATGAATGGTTATCACGTCATTAATAGTGTCAAAGGTATCTTCCCAGTCAAGTTTGGACTGGAGAATAATGTCCTGCATTCTCGTGCGTTCGGTGATATCTTCACAGGCAGTCACAAAGCCTCTGGGTATGCCCTTTTCATCCCTGACCATCAAGGAGATCAGCTGGACCGGGAACTCGCTGCCGTCCTTCCGCATATTGGCCGTCTCCCGCCTCCATATCCCTTTGTCATCAACCTCGGCAACAGACCGCTCCTTCCAGAGCCTGTGGGGAGCAAGCTCCCGGGCTTATTTGCCGTGCAATTCATCAACCTCATAACCGTGGTTGGCCGCCTCAGACCGGTTGACATATATGATCTTTCCGTCTTCTCCACTCACGGTAATGCCGATAGGAAGCAGTTCGAGGGCGTTTCGCAGCAGCAGGGTTTTGTGTTCGGATACATCGCGGGCACTGATCGCGGCCCTGAGTTCCTCATTGTTTCTCTCCAACTCATCACTGTGCCGCAGGAAGTAGATTGCAACGGGGGCAATGACTGCAGTAATGAAAAAGGCATCAATAGTGCCTATGATCATCAAATCCCTGTCGATCCTGCCCCAGAAAATATAGCTCTGAACAGAATTCATGATCGCTGTAAAGACTTCTGCAAAGATCATAATGATCCATATGAAATGCCAGGGATTGATCTGCTTCAGGTGCTTAACGAGCCGTCTAAGCATAGAACTTACCATTGTCCCCTCCACTGCCGTAAATTCCTACATGTGCCAATACTATCAGGACGCGCAGCTTCATGCAACACAAATAGATCAAGACTATAGCTGCAGATTCAGGCAGGGAAGTTTATAAATACATCAAGAGAACTATTATAAAAAATACGGGTTGCTGCAGCTGGTATTTCGATTATTGCTCATTCATGTAATCGTGTCCAATAAGTGCACTTTTTCCTCAAATTCCTTTTCAGTCAAAACCCTGCTCTTATACAGGACCGTGAGCATATCGAGAAGCATGCGTTTCTTCTTCTCCGGCCCCATAACATCTCCCCCACCCGTCCCGGAAACCACTCCGGCATACTTTTCTTTTTCCTCACGAATACGCTTTATCCAGTGATTGGCCTCAGGGATATTAAATAGATATTCTTTGCGCCTTGTTTTAAGGATCAGATAGTTGATAAAAAGTCTGGTCGTCGGCCTTGCATCGAGCACATCAGCATAAAAAAAAGCATTGCTCAGGTAGCTGCCCATGCTGTCAAAGCGAAAAATGACACGTTTGTTCGTAAGGAACACAGAATAGGCCGACTTTATAATATCATTGTCTTTTTGTGTTGAATCTTCTATTACCTCTTCCCCAGGCAACAGTTCAAAAGAAAAACTCCAGGACATATCGACTCCTTCATGGCGATTTGTTTTACTCTGTCAAAGCAGGTGTTTGTTTGTCAATAAAACCACCTGTGACAAATAAAAAGGCATTGCTTGAAAACTTCGGACAGCGGGTGCTAAACTTTTGAGACATTATCCGTTCTGGAGGATCTATTGGAGCTATACAGGAAAGGCATTGCTGAACTTTCAGAAATGCTCAGGAAGCATGAAACATCAGCAAAAGAGATTGCCAATTCTGTTTTTGACAGGATCGAACAGGTCGAGCAGAGGATCAAGGCCTATGTAACAATAACGAAAAACGATGCATTAACCATGGCTGAAAAAGCAGACCAGGGTCGCTCATCAGAGAACAATGGGGTCCTTTCCGGAATTCCGATAGCGATCAAGGACAACATGTGTACAAAGGGTATCCGTACAACCTGCTCTTCGAAAATATTGCAGAACTTCATCCCCCCCTATGAAAGCACGGCAACCGCAAAACTCCTTGAGCAGGGATATGTGCTGATTGGCAAGACCAACCTTGATGAGTTCGCCATGGGTTCTTCAACAGAGAATTCAGGCTTCCATACGACCTCTAACCCCTGGGACACGGAGAGGATCCCCGGAGGTTCAAGCGGCGGCTCTGCAGCAGCAGTCGCGGCTGATGAATGCATTGCAGCGCTCGGCTCTGATACAGGCGGCTCGATCAGACAGCCTGCAGCGCTCTGCGGTGTTGTCGGCCTGAAACCTACTTACGGAAGGGTTTCACGATATGGACTTGTTGCCTTTGCATCCTCCCTTGACCAGATCGGCCCTATCACAAAAAATGTGCACGATGCAGCGATCCTCATGAATATCATCTCTGGCAGAGACCAGATGGACTCCACCTCGGCATCTGTACACACGCCTGATTTCACGGCATCCATCAACAAAGACATCAAAGGGCTCAGGATCGGCATTCCAAAGGAATATTTCATCGAAGGCATAGATCCTGAGGTCAATGCAGCGGTACAGAACGCCATAAAGCAGTATGAAGCACTCGGTGCTATCCCGGTAGCAGTGTCGCTTCCCCACTCAAGCTATGCAATCGCAACCTATTATGTCCTTGCTACTTCAGAGGCGAGTTCGAACCTTGCCCGATACGACGGCGTTAAATACGGTTTCCGCGCAGAGGGAAAAGATCTCATTGATATGTACATGCAGACAAGGGCAAAAGGTTTCGGACCTGAGGTTAAGCGAAGGATCATGCTCGGTACTTATACACTCTCCTCGGGCTACTACGATGCCTATTACAAAAAGGCCCAGCAGGTCAGGACGCTTCTCAAACAGGATTTCGACGAGGCGTTCAAGACCGTTGACCTGATCCTAACACCGACTACTCCAACCGCTGCATTTAGAAAGGGTGAAAAAACAGATGATCCGCTCCAGATGTATCTCGCGGACATCTTCACTATTTCGGTGAACCTGGCCGGCGTTCCTGCTATATCCATACCCTGCGGGTACACATTGAATAACCTTCCCATTGGGCTGCAATTGATCGGAAGGCATTTTGAGGAAGAGAAACTGATTCAGGCTGCACATGCGTACGAACAATCAACAGACTGGCACAAGAGGAGACCGGCCCTATGAAATGGGAAGCGGTCATAGGACTTGAAGTACATGCCCAGATGCTCACAAACACAAAGATCTTCTGCGGCTGCTCAACCACCTTCGGCAATGAACCGAACACCCAGACCTGCCAGATCTGCATCGGCATGCCCGGCGTGCTGCCGGTCCTGAACAAAAAGGCCCTTGAGTTTGCAATCCGCACTGGCCTTGCCACGAACTGCACCATATCCAGATACAGCCGCTTTGCGAGAAAGAACTATTTTTATCCTGACCTGCCGAAAGGCTATCAGATCAGCCAATATGAACACCCGATCTGTGAGCATGGCCATCTCGAGATCATTGTTGACGGCAAGGCAAAGACAATAGGCATCACCCGCATTCATATGGAAGAAGATGCCGGCAAGAATATTCATGAGGGAAGCGGCAGATACAGTTTTGTTGATCTGAACCGAACAGGTGTACCGCTTATGGAGATCGTCTCAGAGCCGGACATCAGAAGCCCGAAAGAGGCTGCTGAATATATGAGGAAACTGAGGAGTATTGTGCGGTATCTCGGCGCATGCGATGGCAATCTCGAACAGGGCTCGCTCAGATGCGATGCTAATGTCTCGGTAAGACCTGTTGGTCAGAAGGAGATGGGCACCCGCGCTGAGGTAAAAAATATCAACTCCTTCAGATACGTTGAAAAAGCGATAGAATACGAGATCAGGCGCCAGATCAAGCTCATAGAGGACGGCGGCAAGGTCATACAGGAAACCAGGCTCTGGGATGCAAACAGGGGTATTACCGAGTCCATGCGCTCAAAGGAAGAGGCGCACGATTACCGCTATTTCCCTGACCCTGATCTTGTGCCGATGACGGTCGAACAGTCATGGATAGGGGAGATCAGATCTTCTCTTCCTGAACTGCCTGCTGCAAAGTGCCGCCGCTTTCTATCTGATTTCGGTCTTCCGGAGCATGATGCTGATCTGCTTACGTCTGAACGGGAAACAGCCGAGTGGTTCGAGAAAGTCATCAATGCAGGAGGCCAGCCAAAGGCTGTGTCTAACTGGATGATGGGTGAACTGATGAAACTGCTCAACGAGGAAAACAGGTCAATAGAGGACTGCCGGATCAAACCCTCGCAGCTGGCAGATATGTTGAAGCTCATTGACAATGGCATCATCAGCGGCAAGATCGCCAAGACCGTTTTTGATGAGATGTACAAAACAGGGAAAGATGCTGCGGAGATCGTGAAAGAAAAAGGTCTCCTCCAGATCAGCGACTCCTCAGAAATAGAAAAGATCGTTGACGAAATACTCGCAAAAAGCCCAAAGGAAATCGAAAGATTTAAAGCCGGTGATGAAAAACTTATCGGCTTCTTTGTCGGCCAGGCCATGAAGGCGACCAAAGGCAAGGCCAACCCCCAGATGCTAAACGAATTATTGAAGAAGAAGCTTTCTGAATAACGGTTTCGTAATAATTCCGCATACAAAATAATTTGTCATGCCGGCTTGTCCGGCATCTTTCTTTGGCTTTACAGAAGGATTCCCGACAAGCGGGAATGACAATCTGGTGACATAACTTGCGACTATGTTTAGTAGCTTCCCCTTGAACTACTGAATCCTGCCGTCTCTGATGGTGATTACCCGGTCTGCACGCTGTGCCAGATTGTTGTTATGTGTGACCATGACAATCGTGTACCCTTTCATATGAAGCGACTTCAGGAGTTCGAAAATCTTTTCGCTGTTCTCTGAGTCCAGGTTGCCGGTCGGTTCGTCAGCAAGCACCACCTCAGGATCATTTACGAGAGCACGTGCAATGGCCACACGCTGCATTTCTCCACCGCTGAGCTGATTCGGGAAATGCTCCACCCGGTTTCCGAGTCCGACCATTTCTATCAGCGCTCCGGCCTTCTCACGGTCTATCTTCTCTTTGCTGAAGACCTTGGGCAGCGTCACATTATCAAAGACGGAAAGCCCCGGCATCAGGTAGAACTGCTGAAACACGAAACCTATCTTTTTTCTCCGTATCGCATCAAGTTCGGCTTCGGACATATGCTCCACATTTACATTGTCGAACTTCATGCTGCCCGTCGTAGGCCTGTCAAGACAGCCAAGGATATGCAAAAGAGATGACTTGCCTGAGCCGGACGGTCCCACAATGGAGATGAACTCACCTCTTTTGATCTCCATGCCGACACCCTTCAGCGCATGGAGTTCCTCAGCTCCTCTGCGGTACACCTTCTCTATATCTCTGAGCTCTATCATCCTTTTATCGCCTCGATAGGATGTATCCGTGATGCCTTCCAGGCCGGATAAAGGCCGGAAAGAACGCCGACAAACAGCGCAAAGGAAAGACTCGCCAATGCAATCGTCGTATCGAAACCAGCCATATTGCCGGCCGGCGCATAAGGCATAACCTTGCGTACAAAAACCTCAATGAGATCGTTGCCCGCAACAGAAACAAGAATTCCTGCAAGTCCACCGGCAAGGCTGAGCAGCATTCCCTCTTTCATAATGATCCTGAAGACATCGGCGCGCGACGCTCCTATGGCACGCATCATGCCTATCTCCTGAGTCCTCTCGAACACAGCCATCAGCATGGCGTTCATAACACCTACAGCAGACACAACAATTGCGATAATCGCGATCGAGAGGCTCAGCACCTTTGCCGAGGCTGCAAGTGTCGAGATGCTGCTCATCACCTGGTTCATGGTCACAATCTGTATGCCCGGCACCCTCTCCGCAAGATCATCGGTTATTCCTGTAAGCGCTGCAGGATCTTTCACCTTCACGCCTATGGCTGTTGCGCCAAAGGGCTTCTTAAAAACAGCCTGCGCTGTTTTGACCGGCATATAGATAAAGGCATCGTCCTGAGTGCCGGTCTTTTTCAGTATGCCGGACACTTTAAACGTTGTATTCACATTAGGATACTCCACGCTGTCACCTATCCTCAGCCCTTGATGATCAGCGATCTCCGCACCGACGATGATCTCATGGTCGTCTTTCGGGATAGTGCCCTCTATCAGCCAGTGTGGTTTGAGCTGGGCGACCCTTGACATCTCGAGGCCATATACAAGATCCACCCTGCCCTCTTTCGGATTCGGAAGCTGTGCAACAAGGATCGGGGATGAAAACTCTATGCCGGAAAGATTATTGATCTTCTCCATAACAGCCATGTTTATGAACTTAGGGATGATAGAGCCATGAAGCACAAGCGACGCCACCTCATGGGCACAGCCTGACGGCACGACCATGAAATGGATGCCTGTCCGCTCAAGCTCCTTTGCGAGTCCCTTTTCAAAACCCTTATTGAACGACAGGATCGAAAAGAGCACTGCAACAGATGTAGCGATGCCAAAGAGCGCCAGAAGGCTCCGCGTCCTGTGCCTTTTCAAATTCTTAAGCGCGATCTTCAGAAATATCATTATCTGACTTCAACTCCCTCTGCTATGAGCTGCAGTTGCCCCTGCACAGGATATACTATGCCTGTGACCTTCGCCCCCTTGTTCATGCGCGGAGGAACTGTCATATTGTTAGGCGCGAGATTGACAAATACCTGTCCTGTATCATCCTGAAGCACAAACCAGCAGCCGTTCGACCCGCACTGGGATGAAATATTGCCGGTCAACGTAACCCTTTTTCCGACAATGCCGCTGTCAAGAAATATGTCCTTCACCTTCGAAACAGGAATGCTTTTGTCTACTCCTGTTCCATATTTTTCGGCTGAACAGCCAAGGAGCGCCGTCGTCAGCAACAACAGCGCCACAATACCGATAAGTTTTTTGTTCATCCGCGTTACCTCTCCTGATTTTTCTCTTTTGGTATTTAAACAGCAACCTATGAAGAAATTATGAACACACTGGACTTGAAGAAATCTCTTCCACCGGAGACTATGGCCCCAAAAGGATAAATTTGCATTCTTCGTGCCTTATATAATTTAATAGATACCTAAGAATAACTCTTAAGGAGCTATGGAAATGGACGCAGTACTCAAAAAGGTTCAGGAACTTGCGCTGCTGCATGACAAGCTTGACCCGAAAACAATCAAGGAAAAGAATATAAAACTGGGGCTCAGGAATGAAGACGGCACAGGCGTCTTCGTCGGCATCACCAGCAAGGGACAGGTTATTGGTTATGAAAAAGTGGACCAGGGCGATGGCATCGAAAAGGTCAATCCTGTTGCCGGCAAGCTCTATTATTGCGGCTATGATGTCGCTGATCTGGTCCGCGAGAAAGAAAAGGAAGGCAGGTTCGGATTTGAAGAGACGATCTATCTGCTCCTGACCGGAGAGCTCCCTGACAAGCGGGATATAAAGGCCTTTTCCCTGCTTCTCGATAAGAAGAGGACTCTGCCAGATGAGGTAAAACAGATGATCCTCAGCAGGCCTCCTCACGATGATCAGATGGGGTCTCTGCATACTATCGTGT
Organism: uncultured Nitrospirota bacterium; assembly: GCA_947085015.1. Taxonomy (GTDB): domain Bacteria; phylum Nitrospirota; class Thermodesulfovibrionia; order Thermodesulfovibrionales; family UBA6898; genus UBA6898. The sequence continues at coordinate 30,687 of CAMTUV010000001.1, read as the reverse complement.
CAGCCATGCATCTCTTCGACAAGAATCCGAATTCCATTGACATGAATGATGTGACACGGCAATGCCTTGATCTTGTTGCGAAATTCCCTACCATCATCGCATATAACTATATTTCAGCAACCATGGAAAAAAAATCTCTTTCGAAGTTGAAGGACCCGCTCCCCAATGTAAGCATAGCAGAAAATTTTCTCTATCTTCTGACGGGTAAAATGCCTGAGAGGGCAACAGCCGAACTCTTCGACACCATGCTGATCTTCCACGCGGAACACGGTGGAGGAAATAATTCGACATTTTCGACGCGGTGCGTCTCATCCTCAGGCGCCAATACGTATATGGCCATCTGCGCAGGCATAGGATCGCTTTCAGGGCATTTGCACGGCGGCGCAAATGAAGCGGTCATCCGCATGATGAAAGACATCAAAAACAAGGTGAAGGACTGGGAAAATGACAACGAACTGGCATCCTATCTTGGACTGATCCTCGACAAGAAGACCGGGGACAAGTCAGGTAAGATATATGGCCTCGGGCATGCCGTGTACACAGTCTCAGATCCCCGCGCAGTATTCCTTGAGACACGGGCATCGGAACTGGCCTGTGCCGCGAACCGCGAAAAAGAGTTCGAACTCTATAAAAGGATAGCCAGGCTCGCGCCTGCTATCGTGAAAAACAAAAAGGGAAAAGTCGTCTGCACCAATGTCGACTTTTATTCCGGCTTTGTATACCAGTGCATGGGCATACCCAGGGAGCTTTTCACGCCGATCTTTGCGATGGCCCGCGTAGCAGGCTGGACAGCCCACCGTATCGAGGAGATCGTGCAGGGACGGATCATCAGGCCTTCATACGTTACATCCCTGAAAGGCAAGAAGAACTATATCGCGCTCGCAAAGCGTTGATTTAGCAAGCATCCATCAGTTAAGATTTTGCCTTAATTTCCAGCAACGGAGAGGTGGCCGAGTGGTTGAAGGCGCACGCCTGGAAAGCGTGTGTGCGCTAATTACGCACCCAGGGTTCAAATCCCTGCCTCTCCGCCATTTGTTGGCAAATGTTCTGCACCACTTTTATAGCCTGAATTTCTCAACCATCTCTTGCGCCGCCTCTAATGCCTCTTGCCGCGAGGTGATCCTGCCGAGGTCCTGGGCAAATCTCAAACGATAAAGAATATTCCCAAGGGCAATACCCGGCTTCATTCCCATGGCTATAAGATCGTTTCCGTTTATCAGGAGGGGCGACTCTAAGGCAGGCTTGATAGAGTCAAAATATTCCCGAATACTTTCTGCTACCCAGACCATGAAATGCTCCAGGTATTCCTCTCCTGATTCAGGTCCCTGACTGCTCATAACATCTGCCATGGCAAGGATAAGCGCAGGCACTGAATCATCCCTCATCCTGCGGAACCATCTCATCCGGGCGGCATGCGTGGCCTTTGGCAACGAAAGCGCCAGGGGCCTGAGATGTTCTGAGACGATTCGGACGAGAAAGTCTTTTGAACGACACGACAGCTTCAGCCGCCCTGCCATATCCTTCATGATCTCTGCCCCGGTCTTGTCATGTCCATAAAAAATGATCCGGCTGCTTTCCGGCTTTATCCCTTTTGTTGCGGGCTTCCCTATATCGTGAAGCAGGCCTGCAAGTTTCAGGAAAACAGTTGTCTCATCATCAAGCAGATCTGCTATTGTGGCACTCGCTTCACCAAATAGGGAGAGGTCAGAAAGGATCTGTTCAACCTGCTCCATGACAAGCAGGGAATGTTCCCATACATCCTTGTGATGATACCAGTTCTGCTCACAGGCCTTCATGGGCAGGATCTCAGGAAAGATTATCTCAAGAATCCCCAGGTCATCCATCTGCCTGAACCATGCTGAGCTGTTCGATGTCAGGAGGATACATTTTAACTCTGCCATGATGCGCTCAACAGATACCTGTTTCAGCAGCGCTAAATTGCTTTGCAGTGCCTTCAGCGTCGGCTCATCAATAGCAAAGCCCTGTGCAGCAGCAAAACGAAAGGCACGAAGTATCCTCAAGGGATCAGAGACAAACGCTTCTTTGCTGACCATTCTGACAATCTTTCGCTGGATGTCTTGATGCCCATGAAAGGGGTCAATAAGTTCCCCTGCGCTTCCGTCATCGTGCAGTCTGATTGCCATGGCATTGATCGTGAAATCTCTGCGGCGCAGGTCTTCCTCAATAGTATCTCCCCTCATCTCCGCAATATCCAGAAACTGATCAGGGTGGTCCCTGTCCACAACTCTATAGCACGGTTCATCGGCCTTCTTTTCCATCATTACAAGCGAGGCATTCATCTGTTGCGCAATGCTCACAGCACGTTTCTTTGCATCCTTGCAGACAAAATCAATGTCTTTCGGCGTGCCACGCAAAAACAGATCCCGCACGGTTCCTCCGACCAGATATAGCTGGCCGCCTTCAGGCATTCCCCTCTCAAGCCATCTACTCAGCGAAACAGGTATTATCATCTTCGTTCCTTTGCTGATAACAATAAGTGCAAGGGTAAGCAAACATATTTCAAAAATCTCCCCTCACCCCTCTTTGTCAAAGAGGGGAATGATACCTCCCTTTGGCAAAGGGAGGATAGGAGGGATTTTTCAGTCAATTTCTTCATGCTTTTGCACTCCTTAGTATCAATATATCATATACATCTGTGAATGCTCGGACGGCTGTGCTTAAAAACTGACATCTATGCTAAAATATAAAATATTTTTGTGGCCGTGTATATATTTTCCTGCTGCATCCCGTGTGCGGCCCTGCGCAACAGTCAGGTGTGAACCTCGTCAGGTCCGGAAGGAAGCAGCGATAAGCATTTTGCCTGTGTGCCGCAGCAAGCCGCTTACGGGATGGAGCAGGAAAAAGAGTATCTTTCCGCAAAGTCGATATGTTTGCCGTTTGTTTGTCATTCCGGCTTGTCCGGAATCTTTCAGTCCGCTTTAAAGAAGGATTCCCGACGCATTTCATTTGCGGGAATGACAGCGTTGGGAGATTCAAGCAGTATATGAACAAACATCAATTACGAACGATATGAGCTATCTTGTTTTAGCACGAAAGTGGCGGCCAATAACCTTCGATGACCTCGTGGGGCAGGAGCCTATTGCCCGCATGCTTAAAAATGCGCTCCTGCAGGAGAAGATCTCCCACGCCTATATTTTTTCCGGACCGCGCGGCGTTGGCAAAACCTCGACCGCCCGCATCCTCGCAAAAGCATTAAACTGCAAGGAAGGCCCTGCGACTGCACCCTGCGGCATTTGTGCATCCTGCACAGCAGTCACAGAGGGCTCTTCCGTTGACGTTATCGAGATCGACGGCGCATCGAACAACAGCGTTGACGACGTAAGAGACCTCAGGGAAAGGGTGAAATACGCGCCTTCAGGCGGGAAATACAAGGTCTATATTATCGACGAAGTTCATATGCTCTCAGGCTCTGCATTCAATGCCCTGCTGAAAACCCTTGAAGAGCCTCCTCCACATGTTATCTTTGTCCTTGCGACAACAGAGATGAAGAAGATACCCGCAACCGTTATTTCCCGCTGCCAGCATATGCCGTTTAGGAGGATAGCAACAAGCGTCATCAAGGCTCGGCTCCAGCAGATTGCAGATATTGAGAAGATCAGAATATCCTCCCATGCGCTGGGACTGGTAGCTAAGGCTGCTGACGGCAGCATGAGGGACTCGCTTACGATCCTTGACCAGGTCTCCTCATTCTCTGATGAGATCAATGAAGAGCAGGTACAAAACCTTCTCGGCTTGACTGACTTCGGCCTGCTCGCAAAGGCTTCCATGGCGATTATCGTTGGTAGCCGTGTTGACCTCATAGAGATCATAGAAAGTCTCTCAGAGCAGGGATTTGACATCCGGGCCTTTGCCAAGGAACTTGCCCAGTTCTTCAGGGATTTGCTGATTGCAAGTGTTGTAAAGCAGCCGGGAGATGTGCTTGAACTGAGCAATGAAGAGCTTGCTGCAGTCAGGGAACTGGTAGCTGCCTCTTCAGAGGATCAACTCACACTCATACTCTCTGATGTTATGAAGGCAGAGGCTGAAGTCAGAAACTCCTCGCTGCCCAGAATAGCCCTTGAGATGGCACTCATCAGGGCAAGTTTTCTGAGCAGTCTGAAACCGGTCAGGGAAATCATAAAGAATCTCGACAGCCTGAGCAGAGGATTGCCAATGCAGGCCGCAATTGCTGAACCACTAAAGAAAAGGCCGGAGACAATAGGCACGTTACCAGAGACGGCACCAAAGGACAGGGATGCTTGCGAAAAAGAAAAAACAGAACCGCCTGCTACACTGGCCCAAAAGCCGGCAACTGAGACACAAATCGCTGAACCGATCGAAGAATATAATGAGAACGCGCCCTTAACCGATACCAAGGATGAGGAATCTTTCGAAGAGCCTCCTGCTGATAGTGATGAGGCTGTCCTGCCTGAGAAAGAAAAAGACATAACCATCATCTGGCAAGAGGTTCTCGACAACATCGATGCCCCTCTTGCATCAAAGCTTGAGCATGCAGCAATCGAACTGACAGGAGATCAGCTTCAGGTCACCCTGCAGAGCAGCCAGGCACTGTTCATAGATACGATCAGAAAGAGTCTTGCGGCTATTGAAAAGACATTGTCTGAACATGCAGGAAGGAATCTCAGCATAACCCTTTCTGCACAACAGAAAAAGGCTGTCCAAAAAAATGACCTAAAGAAAAAAGCCTCTGACGAGCCGATTGTCAAAGAGGCGCTTGAACTTTTTGAAGGTCGGATCATTGATGTTATATCTGTAGAATCCCAGACAATTACCAATACCGAGAACGGAGGAGTCGATGTCTAAGAAAATGTTAGGAGACCTGATGCGTCAGGCACAGAAACTTCAGGAAGAGATGATGAAAGCCCAGGAAGAGGCAAAAAAGAAGACTGTTGAAGCGACTGCCGGGGGCGGCATGGTCACTGTTGTTGCAAGCGGTTCTGGTGAAATAATTTCGATAAAGATCGAGAAGGATGTGGTAAATCCCGATGATGTCGAGATGCTTCAGGACCTGATCCTTGCAGCTTCAAATGAAGCCATAAGAAGAGCCCAGGAATTGGTGCAGAGCGACATGTCCAAACTCACCGGCGGTCTTAATATGCCGGGCATGGGTGATCTCGGCGGGATGTTCGGAAGATAAGAAAACCGTTCAACGTTTTAAGTTCAAGGTTAGAAGTTACAACTTGCAGAAACAAGAGGGTAAGAGTCTTAACCTTAAACATAGAACTTAGAACGTTATTATTGAGCCATGCACGGGATAATCGAAAATCTGATCAATGAACTGACACGACTGCCGGGGATCGGCAGGAAGTCTGCCCAGAGGCTCGCTTTTTTTATTCTCTCCATGCCGGAGTCAGAGGCCATGTCCATCGCAGAGGCGATACGGACAGTGAAACAGACAGCCAGGTTCTGCAACCAATGCTTTAATATCACTGACACCGAACTCTGCGAGGTCTGCAGCGACGACTCACGTGACACAAGCAGGATCGTTGTCGTCGAAGAACCGAGCAACATCCTTGTGATCGAGAGGTCAAAGGCATTTCGCTGTCTGTATCATGTACTCCTCGGCGCACTCTCTCCCATAGACGGGATAACGCCGGAAAAACTGAAGATAAAAGAGCTTATTGAGCGGGTGAAGAACAATCCGGTTCAGGAAGTTATTGTTGCCACGAACCCCAACACAAGAGGTGAGATCACGGCCCAATATATCAAGGAAATGCTCAATCCTCTCGGTGTCAGAGTGACCCGCATTGCCTATGGTCTGCCCATGGGGAGTGACATCGAGTTTGCCGATGAAGTTACGCTGAGTAAGGCGCTTGAAGGACGGCGGGAACTTTAATTTCAGGCTGCATTCAAACGCAAACTACGTTGGCTTCGTCTGCTTAACGCACCTACTGCTGGGTCAGCTCCTCAACATACCTTGCAGTATGCCTGCGTCGCTTCTCTGCTTAATGCACCTACTGCTGGCTTGCCGCCTTGTTATCATTTTGAATGCAGTCTGGAATAAGAAGGTTTATTCGCTTTCTTTTTTTCGCCTCAGATAGATCATTACAAACAGAAGCAGAACAACAACACCCAAGAGAACACGCTCATGAAACGTAAGCATACACCCTTCCTCCACAGGCATGCTGTATCCCTGATCAACAGTCGCTATTGTACTTCTTTTCTCTGTTTGAGGTTCAGGAGATAAAGGGACCGGAACTGAATGCTCCTGAACAGATTTCTTTGCAGAAACCGGCTCCCTCAGAGGTTTCTTTTTGCGCTCCACCTGTACAGGGTTTCTGTCCTTATCGTGAAGGTGATATTCACTATAATACAGATCCCACTCCCCACAGTTTTTTAGGCATTTATGACCGTCCTGGTAATCAGTCTTGCCCGGGTGCGCAGATACAACCTGAGAGAAGAGCAGAAATATAATAAGAGAAATGAGTCTCACCCGGCAGGAAACTGAATTATTAATAGGCTCGAAATAGGATTTATATTGAACAAATCTCCCCTGGCCCCTCTTTGTCAAAGAGGGGTCACAAATACCTCCCTTTGACAAAGGGAGGGTAGGAGGGATTTTATGAACAGATGTCGTTTTAATTCTGAGACCCTTATTATGAATGGGAGTTCGCACGCTTTATTTTTTTGGCCCACTGCACTGCCTTTGCCACAACCTCTGCTTCGTCAGCAGCCACGAGCCTTCTTTCCTCCAGAACGATCTTCCCATTGACCAAAACCGTATCAATGTCAGAAGCATTCATGGAATATACGATATGGGAGTATATGTCATAGAGCGGGACAAGATGCGGACGGTTCAGGTCTGCAAGCACTACATCTGCAGCCTTTCCCTTTTCAAGGCTTCCGCAGAGGCTGCCGAGTCCGATGGCTTCGGCGCCATGGCGCGTACCCATAAGCAGTGCCTGCTTTGCACTCAACGCTGTAGGATCTCCTGATATTGCCTTATGCACCTTTGCAGCAGTCGACATCTCACTCAGGATACTCAGGTCATTGTTGCTTGCAGCTCCGTCAGTGCCAAAAGAGACCCTCACTCCTGCGTTGAGCATCTTCACCACAGGTGCAATACCGGATGCAAGTTTGAGATTCGATTCTATGCAGTGGGAAACGCTGGTCTTTGATTTCGCCAGCATAGTGATCTCATCCGGCTCAAGCCATACGCAGTGGGCAGCAATTAAACGTTCATCAAGAAGGCCGAGGGAACCAAGATGCGCCACAGGCCGCCTGCCATAGCGCGAAAGGATTTCATTGACCTCCCACTCGGTCTCTGACAAATGTATCTGAAGCAGGACATCATGCCTGTCTGCAAGGGCCTTTGATTTATTGAGTGTTTCCGGTGAACAGGCATATGCAGAGTGATCAGCAATGGACGGAACAATGAGCTCGTCACCCTTCCATTTTTTTATGAACTGCTCGGCATGTGACAGATAATCGTCAGCATTGCTTCCTGTTGCAGTGGGAAAATCGACGATACCTGAACCGACAACTGCACGCATGCCGATCTTTCTGGTCGATTGGGCCACGGCATCGCCAAAGAAATACATATCCGTGTATGTGGTGATTCCTGCCTTCACCATCTCAAGACAGGCAAGCTCCACTGCATCGCCGACAAACTCGGGGCTTAGCCATTTTGCTTCTGCTGGCCAGATATGCTCCTCAAGCCAGACCTTGAGCGGAAGGTCATCTGCAAGGCCCCTGAAATAGACCATGGCAGCATGTGTGTGGGTATTTACCAGGCCGGGGAATGCAACCTTGCCTTCCCCGCTGACGATCTTTGTGGCAGAATACTTCTGCGTGATCTGTGCGGCAGTATCTACAGCAACGATCTTGCTGTCCTTTATTGCTATTGCGCCGCCTTCGATAACAGCAAGATCCTGATTCATGGTCAGGACATAGTCGGCTTTAACGATCAGATCAACAGATTCCATGTAACTCCGTTACATACAAAGTGAGAAGCAATAAGCAAGGTCTTATGAATTTTCATTGCCTCGAAAATACCCCTCTCCCAACCCTCTCCCCCAAGGGGCGAGGGCAAGAAAGTGTCCCTCCCTTGAGGGGAGGGATTAAGGGAGGGTGATGTTTTCATTCTCTATTAGACCTTAGTTCACGGAAATTCCGAACAAGCCATCAGCAGACCGGCCTAAAATAGGTAATTTATGCAACAGAGCCGCCGGACTGACAGCGATAGATGGTATGATGCGCAACACAGCATACTGACTTTTTATCTCGCCGTCACTGTTCTACCAAAATACGGAGCATCCGCCTTAGGGGCTCAGCAGCGCCCCAGAGAAGCTGGTCGCCGCAGGTAAATGCAGCAAGGAACTGGGGCCCCATGTTCATCTTGCGCAAACGGCCGACAGGGATACTGAGCGTTCCGGTAATCGCAGCCGGCGTAAGCTCGCGCATGGTTATATCGCGCTGGTTCGGCACCAGCTTTACCCACTGGTTATGTTTTGCTATCATGTCATTGATCTCATCCAGCGGCACGCCCCGTGTGAGCTTAATGGTAAGCGCCTGACTGTGACAGCGCATTGCACCAATCCGCACGCAGAGCCCGTCAATAGGAATAGGATTATCTTCGCGGCCCAGTATCTTGTTCGTCTCTGCCTGGCCCTTCCACTCTTCCTTGCTCTGGCCATTATCAAGCTGTTTGTCTATCCACGGAATGAGCGATCCGGCAAGCGGCACGCCGAAATGAGCAGTCGGGAAGTTTTTGTCTCGCAGCGTGCCTGCGACCTCGCGGTCAATGTCAAGGATGGCGGATGCCGGATCATCGAGCAGCACCCGTGCAGCCCTGTGAGCCTCTCCCATCTGCTTCAGCAGCTCGCGCATGTTATTGGCGCCGGCACCTGATGCCGCCTGATACGTCATTGCGCTCATCCATTCCACAAGCCCGGCCTTATACAACCCTCCCAATGCCAGAAGCATCAGTGAGACCGTGCAGTTGCCGCCGATATAGTTCTTTATGCCCTTTGCCATCCCGTCTTTGATGACGTTCATATTCACCGGATCAAGAATGATGATCGCATCCTTATCCATACGGAGAGTGGAGGCCGCATCAATCCAGATGCCGTTCCAGCCTGCAGCACGGAGTTTAGGAAAGACCTCAGACGTATAATCGCCGCCCTGACATGAAACAATGAACTCCATTGCCTTCAGGTCGTCGATATTCTTTGCGTCTTTCAGTGCAGGCACGTCCTTGCCGATCTTCGGCCCCAGACCGCCCACATTCGACGTCGTAAAAAATACCGGATCAAGAAGATCGAAATCCTTCTCTTCCAGCATTCGGCCCATCAATACTGAGCCCACCATACCGCGCCATCCCACAAAACCGACTCGCTTCATGTCATTGCTCCTGTAAAGTGAATTTTAAGGTGTTATTATACTCAAAGCATTGCGCTCTTTGCACGCAGCGGAGCGCAATCATCATTGCTTTGGGCCTTCAGCTATGTTACATTCAGAATAGTTAGAAAATCGAATTCACTTTGTCTTACAACGCCTTGATTGGCTCGGCGCTGAGATCGTTATAAAGAATATGGAATAGCTGGAGATGAATTATCATGACCAACAATGAAATACTGAAAAAACTGAGGATCGCCCTGAATTTAAAGGATACGGATATTATTGAGATCCTGAAACTTGCAGATTTTGATATCTCGAAAGCAGAACTGTCTGCACTCTTTAGGAGCGAGGATCAGAGAAATTACAGGGAATGCGGCGACCAGATCCTGAGGCGCTTTTTGAACGGCCTTATTATCCGAAACCGTGGCAAGAAACCTGAATAAGCCAACATGACAAGCGGATCAGATCAGGAGATGCCTGACCAGCAGGCCAACAATCCCCTTCACGGCATCACGCTCGAAATGATGCTTACCCACCTGGTAGAACATTATGGCTGGGAAGAAATGGGCAGGCTCATCAGGATCAGATGTTTTACGTATGATCCGAGCATCAAGTCCAGTCTTGCGTTTCTGAGAAAAACGCCCTGGGCCAGGAAAAAAGTTGAAAATCTGTATATGAAGCAGAAAAGAATCCGTAGGCATAGGAAGAAGATCAGCAAAGAAGCTGACAGCTAAATCAGCCTTCCTGCTGATTTAGATTTTCGATCAACACCCTAAACGACACACGGATCAACCCTCTCCGAGGAGCGCAAGAAAGTGACGCACCACCTCAGGATCGAAGTGGATCCCGGAAAGGTCCCGTATATGGCTCCGGACCATCGTCTCTGACCACGGCTCCCGAAATGGCCTCTTTGAAAGAAGCGCATCATAAACATCGACCACTGCGAATATCCGCGCTGACAAAGGGATATTCGCTCCTACGAGCTTTTGAGGATATCCGGTGCCGTCCCATTTTTCGTGATGACAATAAGGGATATCGAGTATCGACTTGAGCGACGGCACATTAGAGAGAAGCTCATGCGAGTGTATCGGATGCGTGCGGATGATGTCCCACTCCTCATCGGTAAGGCTGCCTTCCTTCAGAAGAATAGTCTCAGGGATCAAAAGAGTGCCGATGTCATGAAGAAGCGCTCCGCAGCGAATCTCCGACACTTCGATATCGTCTATGCCCATCTCCCGACCAAGCATAGTGACAAGACTCGTCAGGCGGCGTGTATGTCCGTCGTCTTCTCTTGAGCGCCTGTCTACCGCCTTCGCAAAAACGCTGAGCGTGATTTCGTAAGCATCTGTAAAGTGATCATAAACTCTCTTCAGTTCCTCGTAAATTTCCTTCATCGACGGCTCCTTTTGATTGCAATGGACAATCGGTCTCTGCAACGTCCTTATCCAATAATACACCGACTTTCCGTTTTCCTCAAGAATACTTTTTTTGTCGCGCACAAGGCAAACAGATCAAGCCGCATTAGGTATCGGCTCTCCCGATCCCCATGCACATGAGTCATGTCGCAGCATACACGAAGCCCGGAATCTGTCAAGCCCGGAATCTTGACAGATCAGGTAAAAAGTGTAATAGTCTTTGCAAGAGGAGTATCGCTACATGAGCAAGATAACTGCCGGGTTTGAAAATGAGTCGATCGACAAGATAAACTCACAGACCGCTGTGCTTTCAGAATACAAAGCGATGTCCCGGCTGTCGCTCTATCCCGTCATCCTCGCATGGATCGTACTTGGGATCTATTTATATGCGGTCACCGCACACGAAACAGCGACGATCTTTCATTATTTTCTCTCCACGGATCAGCTCGGCATAAAATTCAGGGCATTGATACTCCTCGCCCCTCTGATTCTCACAGCCATCAGCTATCTGATTAACGACAGGGCAAGACTCCTGCTCAAGTCATTGTCTGCCGAAAGAGATCTAAGAACACTCAGTGATGATCTCATTGTCGCTTTCGCAAATGCAATCGATGCCAAGAGCCACTGGACCAATGGTCATTCAGAACGGGTGACTTCTTACGCGCTTTCGATCGCGGAAGAAATGGGGATAAGCGAAAGCGAACGCCAGACACTCAGGATTGCAAGTCTCCTCCATGACATCGGCAAGATCGGAACCTACGACGTTATCCTGGATAAGCCTGGACCGCTTACCACCGAAGAGTGGCAGCTGATCAGGATGCATCCTGTCCAGGGAGAAAATATCCTGAAGCCGATAAAGCAGCTCCAGAATGTCATTCCGATAATAAAATGTCATCATGAAAGGGTTGACGGGAAAGGGTATCCCAATGGCCTGAGCGGAAATGAGATCCCTCTGCTTGCGAAGATCCTCTGCCTTGCCGACTCCTATGACGCTATGGTCGCAGACAGACCTTACAAAAAAGGGCTCGATAAGGAAAACGCTTTTTCGGAGATCAGAATAAATTCAGGTACGCAGTTCGATCCCGATGTAGTGAGGGCTTTTTTTGCAGCATTTGCATAGTCACGACAAGCCCCATTCCCCTGTCGGATCAGAAACAAACATCTAAGGACTGATCGATTATTCGCACAGATCAGGCTGATCAGTGGTAAAATGTGTGCAACTAATTTATATGCTTATAGGGGGCTAAATGCTGACAAAGCCATTTGGAAAACTGCTGATGTTAGTTCTCACATCCTTTTTTCTGCTGATTTTTCTGCCGGAGTTCATCTCGCTGTATATTGACTGGCTCTGGTTCAAGGATCTCGGACAGGGACTGCTGTTCAGCACGCGGATTCAGGGTCAGGCCTTCTCAGCCCTTGCCGGCGCGCTGGGCGGCTTTCTTATAACATATCTGAACATACGGATTGCGCTGCGGGCAATGAAAGGCAGAGCAATTGTTATCCCCCTGAATGTTGAGGCCATGCCGCAGCTCGATATCCTACGCCATGTTGACTGGCTCAGGATCATTGTTCCGGTTCTGACAAGCCTCTTCATGGCAACCCTGTTTAATGCCAACTGGCTCACCCTGCTTTCGTATCTCCACGGAACTGCATCCGGATACGCTGATCCGATCTTCGGCAAAGATATCTCTTTTTATCTATTCAGTCTGCCTGCCCACGAACTCGTTGCCAATGCCCTCCAGTTGGCACTATGGGCAACACTTGCCTCACTTGCACTGATCTACGTTGTCAAAGGAGCAATGTTCTTCAACAACCGCGGCGTAACAGCAGAGCGCTCTACCTCCATGCACATCTCCGTGGTCGGCGCCTTGATCTTCGCTGTTATGGCCTGGAAGTCTTACATCGGCATGCATGCTATCCTTTTTTCCTCGCACGGACATATTGCCGGCGCCACATACACTGATGTGCATGCAGTGATCCCCTTTATTAAGGTACGCATTGTAATGGCTCTCGCCCTGGCTGTTCTCTGCCTGGCAAATATTTTCATGAGACGCAACCTGCTCCTTGGTGCAGGCGTAGCTCTCTATATCGCTGTCTCATTTTTCGGCAGCTCTGTCTATCCTGCGCTTTTGCAGAAGTTTGTTGTTGCACCGAATGAATTGGTCAAGGAAACGCCGTACATTAAAAACAACATCGCCTTCACGCGCAAGGCCTTTGGGCTCGACAAGGTGACAGAGCGGGATATCTCAGGCAGCACTTCGATAGACCGTGGTGATATCAAGAAAAACAGCGCGACCATTAAGAACATACGCCTCTGGGACCACCGGCCGCTGCTTGATACCTTCAGCCAAATCCAGGAGATCAGGACCTATTACCGTTTCTCGTCCGTTGGCAATGACCGGTACATGATCAATGGAGAATACCGCCAGACCATGCTCTCCCCAAGAGAACTGTCAAGCGAAAGTATTCCTACCCGGAACTGGATCAATGAGACCCTGACCTTTACCCACGGATACGGGTTAACCCTCGGACCGGTAAATCAGGTGACACCCGAAGGACTCCCTGTGCTGCTCATCAAAGACATCCCTCCAATATCAACTTCAGAAGTGATCAAGGTGACCAGGCCGGAGATCTATTTCGGAAGACTGTCCAGCCCGTATGTAATCGTCAATACAAAGTCCAAGGAGTTTGATTATCCGTCAGGTGAAGAGAATGTCTTCACTGAATATTCAGGAAAAGCCGGGGTGCCGCTCGATTCTTTTCTGAAGAAGATGGCCTTTGCCGCCTATTTCAGGTCGATGAAGCTCATTCTTTCTAACGATGTCACCAGTCAGAGCAAGGTCCTCTATCACAGGAACATCATCGAAAGGGTGCGCAAGGTGATGCCGTTCCTGACAACTGATGCCGATCCGTACATGGTCATTGCTGATAACGGAAGTCTTTTCTGGATGGTGGATGCTTACACAACAAGCAGCCGGTTTCCCTATTCTCAGCCTTATGGCCGGGGGATGAACTATCTTCGCAATTCGGTAAAGATCACGATCAATGCCTTTGACGGCAGCATGGCGTTCTATGTGGCAGACAGCGAGGACACTCTGATAAAGACGATCTCTGCGATCTTTCCCGGAACACTGCAGCCGATTGCAGAAATGCCGGCTGATCTGAAAAAACATATCCGCTATCCCATCGACATCTTCGATCTTCAGGCACAAATCTACTCCACATATCATATGGAAGACCCTCAGAGCTTCTATAACAAGGAAGACCAGTGGGAGATCCCAGCCTTGGGCGGCCCGGATAAATCAGTAATGGAGTCCTACTACACGATCATGAAGCTTCCTGAGGAGAAGAAGGAAGAGTTTATCCTGATGCTCCCCTTTAACCCGAAAAAGAAAGACAACCTTTCAGCCTGGATGGTCGCACGAAGCGACGGAGATGATTACGGAAAGCTTATGGTATATCGCTTTCCCAAGGACAGGCTTGTCTACGGCCCAAAACAGATTGTCGCCAGGATCAACCAGGATACGGAGATCTCCCGGCAGATTTCGCTCTGGGACCAGCGCGGCTCTCAGGTGATGCAGGGGACGCTGCTGGTAATCCCCATTGAGAGCTCTTTAATCTATGTTCAGCCGCTGTATCTGCGTGCAGAAAACGGCAAGATACCTGAGCTCAAACGCGTCATTGTGGCGTATGAAAACCGCATTGCCATGGAAGAGACCCTTGATGCTGCTCTCTCACGTATCTTTGGCGAGGTGAAGGTTACGGACGAGGTTATCGCTTCAGGTAATGTCAGGCTTCCTGTTGTGAAAGATGACAAGAAACCGGCAACTTCAGCAAAGGAGCATTTCGACCGCGCCATAAAAGCGCAGAGGGAAGGCAACTGGGCCCTGTATGGTGAAGAGATTCAGAAGCTCGGCGAGGCGATCAAAAAAATGCAGAAGTGAACAAATAATACCTTACCACCCCTTAATCCCCTCCTAAAATAGGCGGGGAGCTTTTGGGTATCAACTCCCCTCCTTTGTTAAGGAGGGGCCAGGGGTGGTAGTTTTAGTGCTATCTTGAATGCGACCTGGAATTATGACTTCGCTACGAGGTCTGCGATAGCATCTCCCACCTCGGTCGTGCTCATGCCCATCTGGCCGGCAGCCTGACTCTTCATCTTCTTCATCACAGCTATCATCGCAGCCTCGACCCCCTGAGCTGCCTTAGCTTCGCCAAGCGTATCAAGCATCATCATCGCAGCACCGATCGCTGCCATCGGATTGATCACATTTTTCCCGGTATATTTGGGGGCGCTGCCGCCCATCGGCTCGAACATCGAAACGCCTTCGGGATTGATGTTGCCCCCTGATGCCACGCCAAGACCACCCTGGATCATGGCGCCCAGATCTGTAATAATGTCACCGAAAAGGTTTTCTGTAACCGCCACATCAAACCATTCAGGGTTCTTTACAAACCACATGTTGGCTGCATCAACGTGATTGTAATCACGCTTCAGCTCAGGGTACTGTTTTTCACCCATCTCTTCGAACGCACGATACCAGAGGTCACCGCAATGGGTCAGCACATTGCGCTTATGGATAAGCGTGATCGGCTTTGCCGCGTACTTCGGGCTGATTGCGTTTCGTTTCTTCTTCAGTTCAAATGCATATTTCAGGCAGCGATCAACAGTCTTACGGTCATACACCATCAGCTGCGTGGCAATCTCGTCAGGCGTACCCACACGCGTTGCACCGCCGATGCCGGTATAGATGCCGCCTGTGTTCTCGCGGATAACCACAAAATCGATATCATCCGGCCCCTTGTCCTTAAGCGGGGTTTCGACATTGGGATAGAGTTTGACCGGCCTGAGATTAATGTATTGGTCAAGGGCAAAGCGCGTCTTTAAAAGTATTCCGGTCTCGAGTATGCCGGGCTTTACATCAGGGTGGCCGATCGCGCCAAGAAACATGGAGTCAAACTTCTTAAACTCTTCAATAGCGCTGTCAGGGAGCGTCTCTCCGGTCCTCAGATATCGCTCTGCACCAAAATCAAACGTTGTGAATTCAAGTTTAAACCCGGCCTTAACAGCCGCAGCATTAAGGACCTTCAATCCTTCACGGACAACTTCGGGTCCTGTGCCGTCACCAGGGATAAGCGCTATAGTGTACGTCTTTGCCATGGAATCCTCCTGATCTGAAAAAAGTTACATATATTAGCATATCAGGGGTTTATCTTTGAACTAAGCTGCAGGTGCATGATACTAAGCTTGTGATAGAATATTGACGAATAAAAAAACCGTGGAGGGATTCATGTCTGGGAATTATGCTGATGCTGCATCGTGCTGGAAGATTATTCTTTCTGATGTAATAACAAACAAGGGGCTGCTTTCAGATATAGAGAAATTTGCAAGGGAAAACCTGGCACCAACGCAGGTCGTATTCGGCACATCAGGATGGCGCGGCGAGATCGGCACTGACTATACCTCCAACAATGTCCGCATTGTCACTTCTGCGATCATCGAAATGTTCAGATCAAATGATCCCACGGTCATGCAGGCAATGGGTGTAAAGGATTTTGATGAGATCACAAGGCGCGGCATTATTGTCGGCCATGACAACCGCTTTCTTGGACCGGAATTCTGCATGGAGGTGATCGGTCTTCTTCAGAAGGCAGGGATCAAGACCTGGTATGCAGGAGAGGCTGCAACACCTGAGTTCTCTGCAGGCATTGAGATGCTCGAGGCAGCATGCGCCATTAACCTCACACCATCGCATAATCCTGCAAACTATGCAGGCTTCAAGTTCAATCCTTCTGACGGAGGGCCGGCCGGCTCAGAAATAACCACGAAGGTTGAAGAGATCTCAAACAGGATGATGAATGAAGCAAAGGTGACTGTTTCCGGAAAAGCGGCTGCCTGTGACAGGATAGACCTGTCTGCGCTTTATATCGACTACCTCAGGCAGAGAAAGACGATCGACCTGGACAGGATCAGGAAATTCATTGCTGAGGCAGACTGCACTATCTGTATAGACAATGTTCATGGATCAACGCGTGGCAAAGTGCAACGCATCCTTGGTGAAAGTCCGAAAATAACCTACATCAGGACTGAGGATGATTACCTCTTCGGCGGTGTTGCACCCGAGCCTTCTGAAAAGAATATGGCAGGGGTAGAGAAGGTACTTACTGCAAGCAGTGCCATGCTGAAACTCGGCGTGATCATGGACCCTGACGGCGACCGCATCCGTTTCTCTGATGGCGCCATGCAGATACCGATGAACTATTTTGGCGCCATGGCGCTGCATTTTCTTCATGTCCATAAAAAGTTAAACGGTGTTGCAGCAAAGTCTGTAGGCACAAGCAATCTTGTCAATGCAATCGCCGAAAAACTTGCTATACCGATCAAAGAAACAAAGGTCGGATTCAAGAACTTCAGGCCGTATCTCCTTTCTTCTTCGAGCGAAAGAGCAATTGCTGCATTTGAGGAGTCAGACGGCATTTCAGGGTATAACCACACGCTCGAAAAGGATGCGATCTTCGGTCTTCTCCTTTCCATAGAGATGATGGCAGTGACAGAAAAGAACCTGAGCGTTTATCTTGGGGAGATTATGGATGAGTTCGGCCATTTCTATCCTGATCGTTCAGGCATCTCTGTGGATCGTTCACTTGTGGGAGAGCCTCTTCTGCATAAGCTTTCGGTCATTTCGCGGCAGTATCCTGTGGGTACGTCGCTCACAATCGCAGGACAAAATCGCACGGTCAAGGACCTTATCACCGTTGACGGCACCAAACTGGTCTTCGACGATGGCTCATGGCTTATGATAAGACCTTCAGGCACTGAGCCAAAGGTCAGGTTCTATATTGAGGCACGCACAGAAGAAGGGAAAAAAGCGGTTTTCGAAACAGCAGAGCGTATGACAAAAGAAGCGTTGGGGATGTAGATAGCCTGTCTCACTCCTCGTAATCCGGATTGTCATACTCGATCAGCACCTTGTTGCAGGTAAGACACTCCATCGAAACCTTCAGGATCTGAATGCCTCGCGGGAATGAGACGATCTGGAGCTTGTGGCCTGCATGTTTCAACATCTCCTCATAGTTCGATGCTTCCTGGCTCTCCTTGCCCAGACAGAACTCAACATTCACATCGTTCTTTTCAGTCATATAGTCTCCTTTATTGCACGACCGGATCAGCATCAACATCCATAGGGTTCATCCTCACCGCCAGTGAGAACAGATATGGATAATCATCTTTAAGGTGCTTCATATATGAGAGCCACTCAACAAGCATCTGGGAGTATGCACGCTTTATATCACCAGAGAGATGGTCAAGGTCAGTCTTTGGAAGATTCGTAAAATCTTCACGAGCAGCAAGCTCCTCAACAAGATGGAACACAGCCCAAAGCAGGTCGGTAAAGGCATCATGCTCGAGCAGGTTCGGGTTTGCAAGCAGACTGAGAAGAAAGCTGCGCTTTGCTGTGAGAAAAACTTTTAATTCGTTCAGGTCCGCCTTACTGCTGTCAATGACGTAGGCTGCGCCTTTCACTCCTGTCCGGGCATGAATAAAATCCTTCTCTGTCCATTTGACTGAAACAAGCATCTTTGCCTGTATTGACGACAGATCACTGCCGAAGAGGTAAAGATGCTTCATCAGGTCAGTCCCAACCTCTATGTAGAAGGTTCCGATCAGCATATTCAGTTTCTTCAGAAGCACCCTCTTCTCCCTCATGGTCAGCAGTTGGCTCAAAAAAAGCGTTACGAGCAGGACCTGAACCGGCACAAACGCAATGTCTTGCAGCATATAAAAGAACGTATCTTCGGTCTTGTGAAAGATTGCTATCTGGATAAGATAAAAGCCTGCAGAAATACCAACCAGCGCAGCAGTAAGAAACAGATACCAGCGAATTTGCTTCATGCGTGACTCCTCAACAATTCAGAATGTGTCTCATTATATCATGGTTACAAGTCGTCAAAGTAAGCCAGTTATAAGGGGAAGAATCATAACCCCTCCTCACCTCCCCTTATCTTAAGGGGAGGAATAAACCCCCTCTTGAGGTAAGAGGGGGAAGGGGGCGTTATGATCCCCTGTCTTCTGAAGGGTTACAGAGTTGTCAAAGTTGATTTGCACTGCCTGATTTTTGTAACATGATTGCATCCCGATGCGGCTGTATCATGGGGAGATTTCTGTCTTCTGAAATAACTACTGTAATTGGAGGCCCCGTGAAACAAATGAACATTGACCAACTCTGCATAAACACGATACGGATGCTCTCTGCTGACGCTGTGCAGCAGGCAAATTCAGGCCATCCCGGCATGCCTATGGGAGATGCTGCCATGGCATATGTGCTCTGGTCCAAATTCCTCAGACATAACCCGAAAAATCCATACTGGCATAATCGCGACAGGTTTGTGCTCTCAGCAGGCCATGGTTCCATGCTTTTGTACAGCCTTCTCCACCTGACAGGTCATAACATTTCGCTCAATGACATAAAAAACTTCAGGCAGTGGGGTAGCAAGACCCCGGGCCATCCCGAGTATTGTCTTGACTGCGGCATCGAGACAACTACCGGACCGCTCGGCCAGGGCTTTGCAACAGGAGTTGGCATGGCCATGGCAGAGAAATATCTCTCAGAAATGTTCAATAAGCCTGGCTTTCCTCTCCTCGATTATCACATCTACGGTATTGTAAGCGACGGCGACCTCATGGAAGGTCTTTCATCAGAAGCTGCATCGTTGGCCGGTCATCTGAAGCTCGGCAAAATCATATACCTGTATTCTGACAATAAGATCACCATTGAAGGCACCACGGATATTGCCTTCACAGAAGACGTTGCCAAGAGATTCAATGCATACGAATGGCATACGCAGCGTGTTGACGGCGAAGATCTGAAAGGCATCGAGAAAGCGATTGCAGCGGCAAAAAAAGAAAAGACAAAACCGTCTATTATTCTGGTGCGTACCCATATCGGTTTCGGCAGCCCGCACAAACAGGACACTCCTGATGTACACGGCTCACCGCTTGGAGAAGAGGAACTGAAGCTCACCAAGCAGAACCTCGGCTGGCCGCAAAAAAAGTTCTATATTCCGGTTCAGGCGCTCAGCCAGATGCAAAAGGCTGTTCAGAAGGGCAAAAAAGACGAAACGTCATGGACAGGCATGTTCCGGAACTATGCAATAAAGTTTCCTGAACTTGCGAAGACGTGGGACACTATCACAACAGGAAAACTGCCAGAAGGCTGGGAACAGCTTCTGCCTGTGTTCAAGCCTGAGGATGGAAGCATTGCAACACGGAGCGCCTCGGGCAAGGCACTCAATGCAATAGCTGACAAGCTCCCCCATCTCATCGGCGGCTCTGCAGACCTCGCACCATCAAATAACACACATCTCAAAAAATACGCGGACTTCGGCACTGCAAAAGGCGGCAGGAACATTCACTTCGGCGTCAGGGAGCATGCCATGGGTGCGATTCTAAACGGCATGGCACTGAGCAGGATGCTCATCCCCTATGGCGGAACATTCCTCGTTTTCTCTGATTATATGAGGCCAGCCATAAGACTTGCAGCTCTGATGGAAACTCACGCTGTCTATGTCTTTACCCATGACTCAATCGGCCTCGGTGAAGACGGACCAACGCACCAGCCCATCGGCCATCTCACCAGTCTCCGGGCAATGCCACACCTTTACGTTATCCGGCCGGCTGATGCAAATGAGACTTCAATTGCATGGAAGATGGCTATCAGGGACCCCAAGAGACCGCATGCTCTGATCCTTTCGCGGCAGAACCTGCCGGTCCTCGACAGGAAGAAATACGGCTCTGCAGAGAGAGCTGAAAAAGGCGGATATGTGCTTCTTGACTGCAAAGGCACGCCTGACATCATTCTGCTCTCTTCAGGTGCAGAAATACATCCAACTCTTGCGGCCGCAGAAGAACTGCAGAAGGCAGGCGTAAAAGCGCGCGTCGTGAACATGATATCCTTTGAGATTTTTGAACAGCAGTCCGCGGCTTACAAAAACTCGGTCCTTCCATTGAAGGTCGAGAAGAGGCTTGCAATCGAAGCCGCAGCTTCGCTGAGCTGGTATAAGTACGTCGGCCTCAAAGGTGATGTGATCGGCATGGACCGGTTCGGCGCGTCAGCACCTGCCAAGATCCTGTTCGAGAAATTCGGGTTCACCAAAGAAAACATCGCAGCAAGGGCAAAGAAGCTGCTCAGAAAATAGGCGCATGAAGATTGCAATCGGTGCAGACCATGGCGGGTTTCATCTGAAGCAGAAGCTCGTTTCGTTCCTGAAGAAGAACCGCCATCAGGTTATTGACGTCGGCGCTCATAATGACAAACCCTCTGATTATCCTGATTTTGCACTAGCTGTTGCAGCCCAGATCATCAGGAAGAAAGCAGTCCGCGGCATCATCGTCTGCGGAAGCGGCGTAGGCGCCTGCATCGCAGCAAACAAGGTTCCCGGGATCAGGGCATCAGTATGTCATGATACGTTTTCAGCCCGTCAGGGAGTTGAAGATGATGATATGAATGTGCTCTGCCTCGGCGCACGGGTCATTGGCCCCAATCTCGCAGAAGAGATCATTTCGGCCTTCCTCAAAGCCAGGTTTTCAAAACTGGCGCGACATAAGAGAAGACTGATGAAGGTCCGGGAGATTGAAAAGAAATTCCTTCATGCCAAGCATACTCGAACACCGTAACGTTTTTCCGGAGAGAGGGGGAGAATATCTTATCGACGCGCCTTGCCATACTTGATGGCTATGTCGTAATCAACGCTTGCATGCTCACAGGTGACTGTATCAACTTTTCCCTTACAGTCCAATGACCCCTTCTTCTCTTTTTTGCGCGTCTTGATCATGGTATTGATTACAGGAGTGAGGTCAAAACCGCCGCCTTCGCACCCTTTGATCATACAGTCCATTTTGAAATACGCAGCAGAGGTAGGAAAAACATTGATAGTGCGCACCATCAGAACAGGGTTTATACCATTCTGATAATACGTCATGTGGATCACCATACCGGCAACCTGAGGAAAGCGTTCCGAAAGCAATCCGGCCGCAAAGGTATTCTGTTTTTTTAATTCCACCTTTGCCGCCTGTTGCTGTCTGTTCGCCATGTTCCCCTCCGGAAAATAAAAACCCCTTGAAAAAGCAGGGGTATAATGAAAGTCTTTCTGGCCTTGCCAGTTCAAAAACCTCTAAAACTTTACTGCGATGATACCATGAGCATTCAAAATGAGTCAACACATAGTTCTGTGCCAGCAGCCCTTTAGCGCATAAAACCTCCCCTTTGCGCAGGCCGGAAGTGTTCTGTCAATCGCAGGCAATCTCGCGATTAACTTCTGTATAATAGACTATGTCAGGTCTTGAACAGGACATTCGAAAGGCAGAAAAGAGATCCAGGTTCAGGGGCCCTGTCATCATACTTGTCGTCCTTGGGCTGCTTGCAGGTGTCGGCGGCGGCTCGCTCTACTGGATACTCTCTGATCTTCCCAAAGTCAATGCCATTGAGGAATATGTGCCTATTGAGTCCTCAAAGGTCTATTCCAGCGACGGACAGTTGATAGCTGAGTTCTATGTTGAGCGCAGGACATTCATCCCTCACTATGAAATCCCCTCCCATGTTAAGAAGGCTATTATTGCAATTGAGGACATTCGTTTCTATGGTCATCCGGGCGTTGATCTTATCGGCATTGCCCGCGCCCTCCTTCACGACATCAGGGCAGGAGGCATGAAACAGGGTGGAAGCACCATCACCCAGCAGCTCGCAAAAATGCTCTTTCTGAAACCGGAAAAATCGATAAAGCGCAAGATCAGGGAAGCAGCTCTTTCCATGCAGATCGAAAAGCGCTATACAAAAGATGAGATCCTCGGTCTTTATCTGAACCAGGCATATTTCGGAACAAGGTCATATGGCATCGAGGCAGCGAGTCAGACCTATTTCGGAAAGACCGTAAAAGATCTGACCGTGGCTGAAGCAGCGCTTCTCGCATCTCTTCCGAAGGCGCCTTCACAGTATTCTCCGTTCAGAAACCCGGACAAGGCAAAGGAGAGGCGCTCCGTGACTCTCCAGCAGATGCTTCAGTATAAGTTCATCACGCGGGAGCACTATGAGGCGGCCATGGCAGAACCGATGCCTACAGCCCCATATTACCGAAAATATGAAGCACCCTATTTTATAGAACTCCTTAGACAGCAACTGGAACAAAAATACGGCAGTGAGCTTTATACGGCCGGATACAAGATCCATGCAACCATTGACCTGAAGATGCAGCATGCAGCGGAAAACGCTCTCACAAACGGCGTCAAGTCTATTGAAAAACGGCGACAGCCCGGGATACAGGCATCGCTCGTTGCCATAGATCTCCGCACCGGACATATCAAGGCTATGGTAGGCGGCTTCGATTTCTGGAAAACTCAGTTCAACCGGGCGACCCAGGCATTACGGCAGCCAGGCTCCGCGTTTAAGCCATTTGTCTATGTGACCGCCATAAAGGAAGGTATGACATCTGAAGATACGATAAATGATGCGCCAATATCCTTTAAGGGCAGCAGGCCCGGCCAAATGTGGACACCAAAAAATTATGATGGCAAATATCACGGTGTTGTCACTCTTAGGACAGCCCTCGCCCGTTCCTTAAACACTGCCACGGTCCGGCTCACAAGCAAGGTCGGGCTCGAAAATGTGATCAAGACAGCGAGGGATGTCGGCATCAGGAGCGATCTTCAGCCGTATATGCCGCTTGCGCTCGGCGCTTCTGACGTAACACTGCTTGAACTGACCCAGGCATATGCAGTCTTTGCAACCGGCAAGAAGATGGAAATGATCCCCTATGAGAGGATCGAAAACAGAGACAAGATTGTAATCGATGATATACTTCCAAGGCAGACGGATATCCTTGAAGAGGATGTAGTCAGGGAACTCAGAATATTGCTCGGCGCTGTTGTTAAAGAAGGCACTGCCACGCGGGCAAAAGAACTGAAGCGTCCGGTATATGGAAAAACCGGGACCACAAACGACAACACAGATGCCTGGTTCATCGGGTTTGACGACAACATCGCAGTCGGCGTATGGGTAGGCAGAGACAACCACAAGACAATCGGCAACAAAGAAACAGGCGCCTCAGCAGCCTTACCCATATGGATCGAGTTCATGAAGCAGACAGGAGACAGAGAGTAAAAAAACCTGCGGAAGAGACCGCAGGACGTTCATTACTTGAAATATTTATTTTTTTGTCATTCCCGCAAGCAAAGCGCGTCGGGAATCCTTCCGGACAGATTCCGGACAAGCCGGAATGACAGAATTTGGAACTGTTAACATTTTTCAGTTCAGCTTGAGCGGAAGTGTAAATATAAACCTGGAGCCTCTGCCCGGCTCGCTTTCGACCCAGATACTACCTCCGTGGTTTTCTATAATCGTCTTGCAGATCGCGAGCCCCAGGCCAGTACCCTGCGGTTTTCCTTTCGAAGCATCCCTGAGCTGATGGAATTTTTCAAATATGCTCTCTCTCTCCTCCGGCATGATACCAGGGCCATTGTCAATAACCTCGAGCCTTGCCATCGTGTCCGTGCACGATAGTTGAACACTGACGCTGGTATCGACCTCGCAGTATTTAATTGCGTTTGAGATCAGATTGATCAGCACCTGGACAAGTCTGTCCTGATCACCGGTTATGAGGACAGGGATGGCAGGAAGCGCAGAGGAGACCGTTATATTTTTATTGCGCGCGAGCTGGCTCGTCGAGGCCAATGCCTCATGCACCACGTTGATAAGGTCCAGGTTCTCATGCTCCCACTGATAAGCCCCTGACTCGATCTTGGTGAAATCCAGCATCTCGTTTACGAGGCGGGTAAGGCGCTCACTCTCTTTTACGACGATCCGCAGCAGCTGCTTCCGCTGCTGCGGATCCATGTCAACGTCGTCCTGCAGGATCTCGGAGAAGGCCCGGATCGAGGTCAAGGGTGTACGCAGTTCATGACTTACCGTAGAAACAAATTCATCCTTTAAAAGGTCGAGTTCCTTCAGGCGCTCATTGGTGCGTTTCAGCTCCTGTGTGGCTGACTCAAGTTCCCGCGACTTCTGTTCGAGCCTGCGGCTATACTCTATGACCTGTGACGTCTCATCGAGCACCTTCATCAATCCCTCTATGCTAAGGGCCTCGCCTTCAATAATCGAGGAGATCATGACGCGGGCAGACGCTGCCCCGACAGTCCGGGCAAGTTCGCGCTCTGCAAAGGATACGAGACTCTCGTTGGCAAGAGTGTCGTCCTGCAGTTTCTGAGAATGCTGGACTGCGTATGTGTCAAAGACCATCGCAGCCCTTTCATTACCTATCATGCGGGCAACAAGACCCTTCAGGTCGCTGACCCGGGTCTCGCCGTGCCAGAGACGCGCACTTTCCGTATCAGAAGGCCTCTTCTTGTATACATCCACGAACATCGCGGCCTGCAGTTGATCAAGAGCCTCCTGTTTCCCAAACAGGGATACGCCAACCAGGAGACCGATATTGAGTAGCATGCTCCAGAATACGGCATGCGTAATAGGATCAAAACCAGAGAGATTCAATAGATGATAGGGGCCGAGCAGCGAAATCCCGAAAGGGCCCGGCTCAATAAATGACATGGAAATCCAGCCCGAGCGGGCAAATGAGGGAAGCAGCAGCGTATAGATCCAGACGGAAAAGCCGCCTCCCAGGCCTGCAAGTGCGCCCCGCCTGCTCGCACCTTTCCAGTATATCCCCAGCAATATGGCAGGAGCAAACTGGGCGGCCGCAGTGAACGAAACAAGCCCCATACTGACCAGGGCATAGGACTCTCCGATTAGCCGGAAATACAGGTACCCAAGGAGCAACACAAACACAATGCTTCCGCGCCGTATGCTGAGCAGAATCCTTCCCATATCGTCACGGCGAAGGAGCTTTAGCCTCAGAAGTACCGGCATCAGCAGATCATTGCAGAGCATGGTGGAGAGCGCAATGGTCTCTACAATGACCATGCCGGTGGCAGCGGACAACCCTCCGATAAAGACGAAAAGGGCCAGCACCCGCTCTTCGCTCCTGAGCGGCAGCGTCAGGACGAACATGTCTGCATCAACCGAGCCGGCCTGAAAAAACATAAGCCCGCCCATGGCAATGGGTAAAACGAAGAGGTTTATTGCGAACAGATACAGGGGGAACAGCCATGAAGCCGTACGCACGTGCTCCTCGTTCACATTCTCGACAACAAGGATCTGAAACTGCCTTGGCAGAAACATAATTGCAGTCATGGAGATGAACGTCAGGGCAAACCATGAAGCATAGCCGCCGGGAGTATTATCCATGGCGGTAAGTTTCGAAATATCCAGCATCAGCGCAGCCTGTTTAAACAGGTCCGCGGGCCCTTCAAACAGGACAAACGTCACAAAGATGCCCACAGCTGAAAAGGCGAGCAGTTTTATGATGGATTCGAAGGCAATGGCTGCAACCATTCCCTCGTGCCGTTCGGTAACGTCAATATGCCGCGTTCCAAACAGAATTGAAAAAACAGCAAGAATCAGTGCCACATAGAGCGCTGTATCGTGACCAAGGCTGAGTGCGCCCACCTTCTCGCTGCCATGGTAAAAGAGGACATTGAAACTCGTTGATATGGCTTTCAGCTGGAGTGCGATATACGGCAAGATTCCCACAACCGCAATCACGGTCACAAGGCCCCCTATCACCGCACTCTTCCCGTACCGGGACGAGACAAAATCAGCAATACTGGTAATATGATTGATCTTGCTCAGACGGATTATCTTGCGCAGAACAAGCCACCACATGCACGCAGCCAACGTCGGCCCCAGATATATGGGCAGGAAGCCGACCCCGGCGGACGCTGCGCGGCCAACGCTTCCATAAAATGTCCAGCCGGTGCAGTACACGGCAATTGAAAACGTATAGATATAGGGATTGCTGATGATGGACCTGCCTGCGTCTGCCCGTTTATCCCCATAATAGGCAACGGCGAACAACAGCCCAAGATAGCCGAAGGAAACGAGCAAAATGATCCAGTACTGCAACATGCCTCAGGGCTCCCTGATATCCCGGATCTCTGATGACTTTCCAGCCACAGATGGCCTGCTTCGCAGAACAAATGCTGTAACGCCTATGATAAGGAACCATACGGAAAAGAGATAGAAGTACAGAACCGGGATGCCGCAGAAATATGAGCTCACACTGGAAATCGACAAAAGCGGAAAGTTCAGAAGCATCATTCCCACAATCAGAAGTCCTAACAGGCGATCTACTCTGCGCTCCGGCTCAGGTATTTGACTGTCGTCTCCGTGCAGATCGGAATTGTTATCTTTTGAAGTTGTCATCGCTGTGATAGCTCCATGACCTTGCCAAGGGTTGTGATCCCCCGCTGCTGCAGGAGGTAGAGGAGCTTAATGAATATCTGTGCTGTAATGAGAGAGTCACCGAGTGCCGTATGCCTTCCCCTGATCTTTACTCCAAGCCGCCGGGCAACAGCGTCCAGGGAATGCTCCGGCGCATGGTCATGCAAATAGCGTGACAACGTCAGAGTATCAAGCACCGGTCGCCTGAATCGAACACCCGCCTGTTTCTCCTTCAGTCTGATAAATCGCATATCAAATGCCGCGTTATGCCCCACTAAAACAGCATCACCAACAAACACATGAAATAAGCGCAGCACTTCATGAATGGAGGGCTTGTCAATAACCATATCATCCATGATTCCGTGAAATCGAACCGAGGACTGCGGGATGCCCCGCCCTGGGTTCACCAGATGGTCAAAGGTTTCTCCTACTATGATGCCCCTGTTGATGATTTTTACGCCAGCAAGAGAAATAACCTCATCGCCTTCAAGTGGGGCAAGACCTGTGGTTTCTGTGTCGAATACGACGAACTGTATGCGGTTCAAAGGGAGGTCTTCCTGTTGAACAACATCTACTGAGTCATCAGACACAGAAAAGTCAGTATATACCGGCCGTGCCGGTAGTAATGGAAGGGGAGGCTCCCACTGTCGGGTGGAAGATGGCAATGGAAAGCGCAGTAACGCAAACCCAGGTGTATCATGCTGCCTGCTCCAGACTTCGCTGCCAAGGTGCTCAAGCACTTCTGCTACAGTGTGTCGATCTGGGGGCTCCATCTGACAGGATTTCCATTGCCGGATCAGCGCTTCAGGCACTGCATTGCCATGCCAGTAATAATTGAAATAGACACGCTTGTCTCCCAGAAGAGTTTCAACCTCAATGCTTCCGGTGTGTGAGTACTCATGAATCTTCCAGGCCAGAAACTCAAGAAGGTGCAGCAGGGAATGAATCTCCGCCTTTATCCAGAGAGGATCACCGATCATGGTCAACATTACCCCTCTTTCCACAAGCCGTCTGGCCACACAGGCAACAACATCCCCGGTGAAAACATCGCTCACCAGATACTGGGGAGACTCCATCGACTCAATCTCGCCGGCAAGAACTTCAAACTGCGCGGCAAGGGTCCGGGTATCTTTTGCCATGGTGAACTCAAGCGCGGCACGGCTGTCTGCATCAAGGTCCGGCAACATCTCGATGCTCTCGACACTGAGCCTGAGACTTGTCAGCGAGTTCTGCATCCCCTTCACCGCAGTCCGAAGCAGGTTTTCCCTGCGCCCCCGTGCATCCACATCTCTGCTGATGTCCTCACAGGTGAGAAGAAATGATCCGGACAAGTCGTGCACTTCCGGGAGCAGGCTCACGCTGCAGCTGATGATAGTCCCCATAAGGGTGGAGCTTACAAAAGAAATACTGTTTTCTGACTCCGGTTCTGCCTGATGCCGGACTCTCCGTTGTCTCAGAACCGTAAGAGAACTCTCAATCGGAGAGGCGGTGCAGAGCTGATAAAGAGAGAGGCCCAGTCCAAGTGCTGGGCTTTCCTGGAATACCCTTCGGGCAGCCAGATTGTAAAACATGATGCGTGCCCGTTCATCGCAAACGATTATTCCCTCCTTGAGCGAAGAGAGGATAGTTTCAAGACGGGTCATGCTGTTTTTCAGTTCACTCGAACTCGCGGAAACAGCCTCGGCAATCTCGCGTTTTGCGTTCATAAATGCGTCGCCCAGTTCAGAGACTGCTTTCGGGATATCTCCGAGAAAATAACAGCGCGAGGGAGTAATCACATGCCCGGGGTTTATTCCGGCAATAATGCGGACTTCCCTGCTGAGCAAATCCAGCGGGCTAAGTATTAAGACATAAAGCGCAGTGAAGACTACGGCAACGAACAAGGCAGATAAAAAGGCGGCAACCCCAAGAGCAAGACGTATCTGTGAGCGGACATCAGGATTTTCTGCATGTGACAGGAGGATAAGACTTGCGCCGGCAAACAGCGCTGCATAGAACATCGCAGCAGCAAACATCAAATACCGGAACCGGGGTTGTTTATTCAAGATTACCTGCCCCGACCGTGTCCCCGGAGCCCTCTATTGGTCCGGTCTCGCGGACAGGATCTCCTTAATCCTCAACATTACCTCCCGGGTCGAAAAGGGCTTGGTAATATAATAATCTGCACCCAGGGCCAATCCCTTTTCCCGCTCGACCTCGCGGCCCTTTGCAGTAAGCATGATTATGGAAATATCCTTCAGTGAAGCATCCGCCCGAATACGCTGACATACTTCATAACCGTCCATCTTCGGCATCATAATATCGAGAATAATAAGATCAGGCCGAAACTCCCTCACCGCATCAAAGGCCTTCTGGCCGTCGTCCACGCTCTGAATCTCATAGCCTTCCCTCTTCATCAGGAGCTCGAGGGCAAGAACGATATTCGGCTCGTCATCCACAATCAAAATGCGATGCATTCCCTGTTTTCACCTCACAAGGGCTTTGGATACGATTATATTACCATAAGCTACCGGCAACTGCTCAATTTTCGCATTCCGTAAATATATGGATTATCAGACAAACGCCATGCATGGCCCCCATTGCCTTGACATTCTCCCTTTCTAATGTCCTAACGACCAGATAATGATACCAAGGATTTAAGGAAATAGGGTGACACTTTCCGTTGAGGAAAACGGAAGGAGAGTCATCTATGGAGCAGACAGAAAGCATACGAAAGCGCATCACAAAAAGGCATCGTGGGCCGCGAAAACGGTATGATGCAGAGTTTAAGCTACAGGTAGTCAGGAAGTATCTTGAGGAGAGCATCCCTGCATCGGTGATCAGTCAGGAATGCGGGATAGACAGCAAGAGCGTCGGGCGCTGGGTGCGCGCCTATCGCCAAAATGGCGAAGCAGGACTCTCCCCTGCGTACACCGCAGGGGCAGGAGCCTTCCTCTGCCGGTCAAAGACAAGATCGTCGAGCTCAAGCAGACAAATCCCCTGTTTGGTATCAAACGCATCTCGCAGCTTCTGCGGAGAGCCTTCTTTCTTTCGGCAAGCCCCGAGACCGTCCGCAAGACACTGCACAACACAAGCCTGATGCCTGATCCTCCCCGGAAGCCAAAGCGCAACATCACGCGTCCCCGATTCTTCGAGCGGGCAACGCCGAATCAGCTCTGGCAGACAGACATCTTCACCTTCCGTCTTGGGGGCCGATACGCCTACCTCATCGGCTTCATAGATGATTACTCCCGGTATATGACCGGCCTTGAGCTGTTTCAGAGCCAGACAGCGCAGAACGTCATTGAAGTGTATCGCAGGGCCGCATCCGAGTATAACCCACCCAAAGAGATGCTGACCGACAACGGCAGGCAATATACGAGCTGGAGAGGCAACAGCAGATTCGAGCTGGAGCTTAAGAAAGACAAGATCCATCATATCAAATCACGGCCCCATCATCCCATGACACTGGGTAATGGAAAGTCAGGGGTAATGGAAAGTTGGCGGCAGGCAATATTGTAAACTCACAGTTTTTTAAGGCTTTTTTTCATTCTCCGATTGAATTAACTTTACATTATATTCCAAGCTTTACAACTGACACTTCAGTG